>ONEY01000019.1 GCA_900316965.1 uncultured Bacteroidales bacterium | reverse complement strand
GACCAGCAACACCTTTGTCAGCGACACTACTCACATGAAAAACGGATGCGACAGCATACACTTCCTCGACCTCACTATCTTCCATTGCTCCCCTTCCGACACTACAGCCGCCGATAGCCTTGTCATCGCTGGCGGAACTATATACACCGACACTACTCTCATTTTCGGTCACGACACCATCATCGTCAACATCTGCCACACCATCCGTGACACTTCCGTCGCACAGGCTTGCAACTCCTACACTTGGAACAATTCTATATTGACCAGCAACACCTTCGTCAGCGACACTACTCACATGAACGACGGATGCGACAGCATACACTTCCTCGACCTCACAATACACCAAACATCTTTCAGCGACACATCCATCATTGCATGCGACACATACACATGGATTGATGGAGTTGATTACAGCAGCAGTACCATACCCCAAAGCGCACCAACATACACAATACCTAATGGCAACATGTTCGGATGCGACAGCACCATAAGACTTTCACTCACAATAAACCATAGCACGACATCCGACACTGCCGCTATCGCTTGCAATAGTTTCACAATCTTCGACTCAACATTCAACACCAGCGTTACTAACACCTCGATAATCATTCCTAATTCAATGGGATGCGACAGTATTGTCTCTCTATCTCTCACCATCCTCAACAATTCTGAGCCAAGCCATATAACTGACACAACGACCATTTCCAACATGCCACATTCTTTCTTAAACGTCAACTACTCTATTAATCAGTTGACGCCAATAAGCGCCACAACCTCTCAGATACTCGACACATTTAACCTTGTCAACACATCTGGCTGCGACAGTATCATCTATTACCGATTAACAGTATTGATGAATCGTACCGATACAATTCACCGAACTATTTGTGACAACCAACTACCCTATATATGGGATGATAGTACTTTCACCGAAGCTGCAACCAAAACAAGCATTCTCCAAACCACTTATGGCACCGACAGCATTGTAGTCAGAATTTTGCATGTAAACAACACCTCATCTATACATGATACAGCCATCATATGCTCGGACTACCTACCTTATAGTTGGCACGACACCATATTTGACCAAGGTTCCACATCTGGGTCTTATCTTATCCACCGCACCAACAGTATCGGCTGCGACAGTACAATTCATCTGTCTCTCACAATTGCACCTTCATACGAGCTTACAGAAACATACGAAGTCTGTCAAAACCAATTACCTTTCGTATGGCATAATATCACTTTAGTTTCTGAAACAGCAACCACTTTATCAACCTCAGTAACACTGACTTCATCTGCGAATTGCGATAGCACTATATTATTATTACTCACAATAAAACCCACACATAGCACTACTGATCACCAATCACATTGCGAAGAATATATGTGGATTGATGGCAACATATACTCAGAAAGCACAAATCAAGTCAGTGTCTCCCTCTTCAACCAATACGATTGCGATAGTGTTGTCACACTTGATCTTGTCATCAATCATTCGTCTGTTACCGATATCACAGATAGTTTTTGTGTGGGAACTCAATACATATATAATGGTCAAACTCTCACTGACGGAGGCTACTTTGTCGATACTTTGTCGACCATTCATGGATGCGACAGTATTGTAAGACTTGCTTTAACCATGCTACAAAAACCCGTCATCGATATAGAACAGCACACCGACTGTGAAACTAGATTACATTTTATACATCTAGCAACCAACGTGGATTACATCCAATGGTCCACCAATGGCAATTGGAACAACGCATGGGGGCCAGACAACAGCAGGGACCTTGTCGTCAATGCACCTCAGCCCATTGTACTCAGTCTCTTTGTCGACTACAACGACTACCCATCATGTCCAAATAATGCCACAATAACCATGGATCCTATAATAATACCTACAGCTATTATTAAAGCGACACCTGAGTTTCTCACCAACGACGAAAGCACGCTTTATGCCATTTCCAATAGTACTGGAGCTGATTGGCTACAATGGTTTATAAATTCAGAAGATGCCGGTGGCGCAAATTCGATACAATATACCATCGACCGCAATGAAGACTCGGTAGTACTTCTGCTTATCGCCCATAATAGTGCTAACAACAATGCATGTTTTGACTCAACCACTAAGACCATATACGTCCACAAGCAAACTCTATATGCACCTAATGTTTTCACACCCGACGAGTCCACCAACAACATCTTCAACATTTTTTATGATGGTGTGATAGAATATGAGCTTAATATATACAATCGAGAAGGCATCCATGTTTTCCACAGTTCTAACGACGATAAAGGTTGGGATGGAACACACAATGGTAAGCGATGTCCGCAAGCCAGTTATGTTTGGATAGTTCGCTACCGCAGCGAGGTAGACCCACAGAATTGGCATACCGAAAAAGGCACAGTCCTATTGATACGATGATTTCGATCCCAATCGGTTGTTATAAAGCATGTCTGATTAGTATTTGTTTCAAGTATATTGGCCGCATCGCTGGCGAAGTCACAGCGAACTACAAGCTTTAGTGGAGCGCGTAGAGTTGATTTGTGCGCGGCAAACCAAGACAGTGATGTGTACAAGACACCAACTGTTACTAAAGATGAGCGAAGAGAATACTTATTTTCCTGTCCGAATACAGGTAACGTCATGGGACATAATGAAATGTCCATATGGCCTGCATAGACAAAAAAACGCTCTATAATAACCCTTGTCATTCTAATGACCTATTGAGGCTCATTATATACAAAAATAAAAGGGCTCCGAACAAAATATTCAGAGCCCTTTATAATTATAATTGACAAGGTTTGACTACCCTTCGGGGTTGTGTTCACGGCTCATATATGTATAACCTTTCATCAAACCTGTATTAGCATTACCTATGAAGCTTAGCACTATCTTGCCTTCGTCAGTATTGCCATATTGTTCTTTTATAAGCTCAACGGCATGAGAGACTATAAGACCACGCTGATAGAGTATGCGATAGATGTCTTGAATATTGTTGATTTCCTTTGGCGAGAATCCTCTACGCTGCAGCCCTAAGGCATTGACACCAGCGAAAGAGATGGGATAACGGCCAGCTTTGACAAAAGGAGGAATATCCTTGTTCACCAAAGAGCCGCCCATAGTTATAACATGCGAACCAATATGGACAAATTGGAGGATAGCTGTTTTGCCACCCAACACTACCCAGTCGCCCACGATAATATGTCCTGCCAATGTGGTATTGTTGGCAAAAACGCAGTTGTTACCCACGACACAATCATGAGCAACGTGGACATAAGCCATAATAAGGTTATTGTCACCTATGACAGTTTTGCCTGAAGCTGCGGTACCGCGATTAATAGTGCAGCATTCGCGAATTACATTATTGTCACCAATCTCTACTGTGGTATATTCACCATTGAATTTTAGATCTTGTGGTATCGCCGATATAACGGTACCTGGGAATATTTTGCAATTCTTACCTATTCTAGCGCCTGGGAATATTGTAACGTTGGGTCCTATCCAAGTATTGTCGCCGATGACAACATCTTCGTATATTGTGGTAAAATTTGAAATCTTTACATTGTTGCCTATTTTGGCTTCAGGATGTAGATCGTAAAGTATCATTAAAAGGGTGTTTTGTTAGACAGATTGATTGGTTTCTATAACATGTAAACTAACTAAAGAACGTCAGAATTATTGTTTTATTATATGAGAGCGTATTATTTTTGCCAATTCAGTATTAGCATGATGTCCAGGACATCTCAATTTGAAATGGCCCTGAAGAAGTTTGCCACACAGGTAGATATCGCCAATGAAATCGAGCAATTTATGTCGTGCAGGCTCATTGTCGAAGAAAGGCTCCACAGTATTCAAAACCCCGTTACGGACCTGTATGGAGGACTTGTCTTTCCCATAAAGAGCCGCAAGTCTGCTTTTTTCCTCATCACCCAGAGGTTTGTCAACAAAGACAAGTGCATTGTCGAGGTCTCCACCCTTTATGAGATTCAGAGCCAAAAGTTGTTCCACCTCATGAAGAAAGACAAAGGTTCTACATATAGAAATACCTTCACGATATTCATCATATGACGACAACGAAGCCGACTGAGTACCTATCAATTTGCTAGAGAAAACTATTTCGCATTCTACACTGAAATCCTTGGCGGGTTCGGCACAAAGTTCAACACCGCTTTTCTGGTCTTGCCATTCTATATGTTGCTCGATTCGATAATAGTCGCGCGGAGCGTTCTGTGTAAAAACACCTGATTTCACAATACCATCAACCCACAGACGGGCACTGCCGTCCAAAATAGGTATCTCTGGCCCATCCACTTCAACGATAGCATTGTCTATCCTCATGCCATGCAACGCCGACATTAAGTGTTCTATAGTCGATACCGATACACCAGCACTGGTTACTGTGGTACCATGGTTAGTATCGGTTACAAGATCTGCCAAAGCAGGAATTGTAACTACAGGAGTTAGGTCAATACGACGAAAGACAATGCCAGTATCAGCCTCGGCCGGAAGGATAGTAGTATTAGTATATTTTCCTGTATGTAGACCCGCACCTGCCAAGGAGAACGGAGACTTAATGGTTGTCTGATATTCCTTCATTAATTAGGGTTGGATGTTTAGGGTTATGTTTTAGAGTTTTGAGGTTACGGTTTAATGATTATATAATAACTATTTTGTTGGATTAATTCTTTATCAGTCTAAAATCAATCATCTGGTAGATGTCCGGCATAGTGTTTTCATAGCCTCCTTGTGGTGTCGATTGTTTAAGTTTGAATGGAAACAGCATTTGAGACGGTGATTCAAATGATTGGGGATTCTGCCAGAAGGCAGCACCCTTCTGCCACAGAGCTGAGGCGAAAAATAACATTATGTCATGACCTGTACCTGCATAGAGAGAATTAGGTTCTGTATGGAATTTTTCCTTATAAGTGTCGACAAACTGACGGTGCTTGCTATTACCAGAGTAGTCCAGATAACCTAAGGTTGTAAGAGTGTAGTTGACATTTTGCAGCTGATCGAATTCGATGTCAGGGATATCTTTGATGTAATTCAGCAGAGTTATAACCGTAGGCACATCACTCTTCATCTGAGCGAATTTAGCAAGTAAAGACCTCATAAACAATGAATTTTTCATAGTGCCCTGATCATAGACACTAACAATAACATTGTTGCGAGTGGTTTTCAAGGTCGACACGAGTTTATTGCTGGCATTCCAATCAAATAGCGTGTATTTTATATCCTTGCGGCTATCTAGCTGTTTTACAAATTCAGTACGATAGATTAGCTCGTCGGAATTGGGGTTTTTACTATTGGAATGAATAATATATAAATGGCAATCCTTATATTTCGTTGCTACACGGTCTAAAATACCCGCCACATTGCCTTCAACAGAGGGCATACATTTCACTACATAAGGATTATTGGCGACAACTTCGACTCGTGACGAGAATGGGTTAATAACAAAAACTTGATGTTTCTTTGCCAACTGGGCTAGTTTATTGAAAGGTTTTTTAACCAAAAGAGCAATGATGATGTCAGAATTTTCCATTTGGTGAGAATAGAAAGCCTCAACAACATCCTCATCTTTTTCCTTGTCAGAAGGCAAATCCACGACATTGAGGACAATGTCTATTCCCTGGGCTTGAAGTTGTTCAAGCGCAATAAGTATGCCTTCGTAGAACTGCACAAACTCAAAGACCTTATATTCTTTCTTTCCACGCTGCTCAATATCAAATTTTGATGTGGATATCTCATTTATCTTATCCAAATTGAGTGGCATTATAATGGAAACATATATTCGGTTTTTGTCTTGACGATCACGGATCTGGTATTTGAAATTTGACGTAGTGTCAATTTCGATAAATTTTGCCTTACGAATTGGGAACAAATCTAGTTGTTCTTCAAAAGGATATGGATTAACAACAATCTTTTGTTTTGAAGCAGCAAGTTGAGTTGGAGAAGTGGATACCGTATCAATTGCAAGGTCAGTACTAGGATTTGTAATGGGCTTTTCTTGTGCGACCTTTGTTTCGACTTTCACCTGCACAGTATCTTTAAACGTAACATCTATTCTTTCTTTTACTTCGGTCGATTTAATTGATAACGAATCAGCCGCCTTGCGATCAACTTCCTTTTTAGCCTTACGTTCTGCCTTTTTCTCTGATTTGCTCTTTGTCGAGGCTTTTTCTAAAGACTGCTCAGATCCCTCTTTTTCAGATGGCGTCGGTGAAACGTTCTCGGGCGATTTCACATCTGGATTATAAGTAGATTTGTCCACTACAGCAGCAGAAACAGAGTCTTTTTTAGATCCTTCCGATTTTGTTTTATTGTATATAGCCTTCTGAGAAAGTGTATCCGCGGACTTGAGTTCTTTTTCTTTCTTAGTCTTTTTCTCAGCCTTTTTTTCAGATTTATTCTTCTCGGCAGATTTATCGGTAGTATTTACACCAAGATTACTTGTAGGTTGGATATTGGATGCCTCATGTGAAGGTTTTTCCATCTGTTTGGCTACAGGCTTTTCTGCAGGCTTAGCCTTAGGTGACTCCTGTGAAGGCTTTTCCGCTGGTTTGGCGACAGGTTTCTCCACAGGCTTCTCCGAGGGCTTTTCCGCAGGTTTGGCCATAGGTGACTCTTGTGAAGGCTTTTCCGCAGGTTTGGCAACGGATTTCTCCACAGGCTTCTCTGTAGACTTGGCAGCTGGCTTCTCCGAGGGCTTTTCCGCAGGTTTGGCGGCTGGTTTCTCTATCGGATTTGTTTTGGGTGCCTCTGGTTCAGGTTTGAAATTAGGGTCACGAGGTGGAATTTTTATCATCTGGCCCGCTTTCAATTGTTCACTTTTCAATTCTGGATTAGCATCAACAATTTTATTGATAGGGACACCATACAATTTTGACAGACCATATAGGGTTTGTCCTGGTTCAATTCTAATATAATGGACAGTGGTTTCAGGGGCAACAGCAGATTTGGCTCTTTCTGAAACAGCGGCAACGCTGTTGCTATTTTTGGGTAGCCACACAGTGTCGCCCACTTTCATCAAATGAATATCAGTTTTGATTATCGCATCATAATATTTCAGTCCATATGCCCTTGAGATAGAGAACAGTGTTTGCCCCTGACGCACAACGTGAACATAATATTCCTTACCATTCTTCTTCTGCGTTATATTGGAGACCTCTATAGCAACCGTTTGCGTGCCTTGAGCTGAAACGATTCCAAAAAAGAGAACCATGAAAACTAATAACAGACGTTTCATAAGAATAAAATCGTTAAGAAATTAGCTGTTTGAAGTTGCGGGCGATAGGCTATGACGTAATAATCCAAGAATTACTCCCACTCAATCGTGGCAGGAGGTTTAGAACTGATATCGAAGACGACGCGGTTTACTCCACGCACTTGGTTGATAATCTCGTTAGAGACCTTAGCCAAGAAATCGAAAGGCAGACGCGACCAGTCGGCGGTCATGCCGTCGACCGAATCGACAGCGCGAAGAGCCACCACGCTTTCGTATGTGCGTTCGTCGCCCATAACACCCACCGACTGAACAGGAAGCAACATGGCGCCAGCCTGCCATACCTTGTCGTAGAGACCATTGTCTCTAAGACCTTGTATAAAGATGTCGTCTACATCCTGAAGTATGCGAACTTTTTCGGGGGTAACATCGCTAAGAATGCGTATAGCGAGACCAGGACCTGGGAAAGGATGACGACCGATAAGTTCCTCCTTAATACCTAGTTGTCGACCGACACGACGCACCTCATCCTTGAAGAGGCTGCGGAGAGGTTCGACAAGTTTGAGTTTCATATAGTCGGGAAGACCACCGACATTGTGGTGAGACTTGATAGTCTGGGAGGGACCTTTGACAGAGCTAGACTCGATAACATCAGGATAAATAGTTCCCTGCGCAAGCCATTTAGCATCGACAACCTGCTTGGATGCGTCATCGAATACATCGATAAATGTCTTGCCAATAGCCTTACGTTTCTTTTCAGGGTCGGTAACTCCTGCCAAGACTGAATAGAAACGGTCTTTAGCGTCAACTCCACGCACATTGAGGCCCATATCTTTGTATGACTCAAGTACATTGTTGAACTCGTTTTTGCGAAGTAGACCATTGTCGACAAAGATACAATGGAGATTGTGTCCGATAGCCCTGTGGAGCAAAACAGCGGCAACGGATGAGTCAACTCCACCGGAGAGGCCAAGAATAACCTTGTCATCTCCAACCTGAGAACGGATTTGGTTGACAGTCATTTCGATGAAAGACTCTGGAGTCCAACTTTGGTCACAATGGCAGATATCCACAACAAAGTTTCGCAAAAGAGTGAGTCCATCGACCGAGTGGTGAACCTCGGGGTGGAACTGGATAGCATAAGTATCTTCTCCTTCAATATGATATCCAGCATATTTCACATTATCAGTAGAGCAAATGCAATGATAGTTGTCTGGGACGCGTTCAATAGTATCTCCATGACTCATCCATACCTGCGAGCCAGTGTTTATTCCCTTCATGAGAGGGGATTTGTCGTCTATAAACTGCAGATTGGCACGACCGTATTCGCGAATTTTGGATTGTTGGACACTACCACCACCCCATTTAGCCAGATACTGAGCTCCATAGCACACAGCAAGAAGAGGCAGTTTACCCTTAATATTGGTCATATCCGGAACAGGAGCGTCGGGAGCATTGCAAGAAAACGGACTACCCGAAAAAATAACACCCTTAACATCATCACCAAGAGTTGGGATTTTGTTATATGGGTGGATTTCACAATAAATATTAAGCTCTCGCACCTTACGTGCAATCAGTTGAGTGTATTGAGAACCAAAGTCTAAAATGATAATCGTATCCATATTATACGTTTAAAATAAAATACAAAAATACTAAAAAAAACAGAACAGACAAATTTTATTTTTGTTATAGATATATACAATAAAAAAGGATGAAAAGCGTTAGAAAAAGAAAAGATCTAAGGAAAACTGAAAAAAAGTGTATCTTTGCACCCCATGAAAAAGACATCATATTTATTATATTTAATTGTAATACTCAGCATATTAACAAGTTGCAGCAATACCGAAAAATTGCTGAAGAGTACCGATTATGAAGCAAAATACAATGCTGCACTAAAATATTATAACGAAGAGCGGTATTCACCAGCCCGTCAATTGTTCGAAAACCTCATGCTATACTACCGTGGCAATGAGCACGCCGAGGATATAGCATGGTATTATGCACAAAGCCTTTTAAAATCGACATATTATTATACTGCAGCCTATCAATTTAAAACCTTTAGCAAACGCTATCCCTACAGCAATAGAGCAGAAGATGCCGTTTTTCTTTCTGCCTACTGCAAATACATGGACTCTCCCTCCTATACTCACGACCAAACAACAACAAAAGAGGCCATAACCGAGCTAGAGCAATTTGCCGACCGATATCCACAAAGCACACACATACCCGAAGTCAACGCATATCTCGACGAGCTACGCAACAAGCTGATGCAAAAAGATTATGAAATTGCCTATGGATACTACAACACAGAGTCGTATCGTGCCGCCGTGGTAGCGCTCACCAACTTCATAAGCGAATATCCTGAGTCTCCACATCGCGAAGAGGCCATGTATTATATCATAAAAGCTGGTTACCAATATGCCATCAACAGCCGTGAAGACAAGATGAAAGAACGTTTACAACAGGTAATCAACAACTTTGACAAATTTGCGACCACATTCAAAAACTCAAAACACATGTCTGATTGTCAGACCATCTACAACAATAGCAAAGCCATGCTGTTGAAACTTGACACCCAAAATAGCAATTAGTGGAAAAGGCTGTTGACAAAAGACTATAGACTCAAAAAAAATTAATAATCCAACATATACAAATGGAAACCAAAAAAAACAGACCCATTAACACTACCATCACCAGAAACACCGAATTGTTCAGCGAGGGTACAAACAACATTTATGAGACCGTTGCCGTACTTTCAAAACGTTCCAACCAAATCGCCAGCGATATGAAACGCGAGCTCCACAAAAAAATTGAGGAGTTTTCGTCTGGTATCGACACCATGGATGAGATTTATGAAAACCGTGAACAAATAGAGGTAGTGCGTCACTATGAACAGCTTCCCAAGCCAACACTACAAGCAACACAGGAATACTTGAACGGTGAAATCTATTTTCGCAATCCCGCCAAGGAAGACCAAAATATGCAGCGTTTGGAGGCCATGGAGAACGAAGCCATAGCCGAGGGCGCAACTGATAAGAAAAATGAAGAATGACGAATCCGTTGTCGTCACACCGGCAACGACAGCTCCACTACAAGGCAAGCACATCATTGTCGGAATAACAGGCGGCATAGCTGCATACAAGGCGCCCCTGCTTGTCAGGTTGCTCATCAAGGCTGGTGCCGAAGTACGATGTGCCGTCACAGAGCATGCGATGCAGTTCGTAACGCCTTTGACATTGGAAACTGTATCGAACAACAGCGTATATTCCGATCTTTTCGACCGCAGCAACACCCACAGTACCGAGCATATAGCACTAAAAGACTGGGGTGATGCTATTGTTGTAGCCCCCGCCACAGCCAACATTATCGGCAAGATGGCCAACGGCATTGCCGATGACGCCCTATCCACACTTCTGCTCTCATTTAGAAAAACAACATTTGTCTGTCCAGCCATGAACACCAATATGTTGGAAAGTCCAGCATATATACGCAATGTGGATATTCTACACAACGATGGAGTCCACTTTATTGAAAGTGAGAGCGGAGAGCTTGCATGTGGAACCTATGGGAACGGACGTATGGCAGAGCCAGAGCAGATTGCAAAAGCCGTCATCGAGACAATGGCTCTGAAGTATTCCGATACAAACATATTGACGGGAAAGAAAATTCTGATTACCGCCGGTCCCACCTATGAAAAGATCGACTCAGTTCGCTTCATAGGCAATTTTTCGACAGGCAAGATGGGATTTGCCATTGCCGAAGAACTTGCCAAACGAGGATGCAAAGTTACGTTAGTAGCGGGACCTACAAGTTTGACAACCTCACATCCCTCCATAAACCGTATTGATGTACTCTCAGCACGGCAAATGTTCGACGCAGCGACACGAGAATATGAATCATGCGATGCTGCCATACTTAGCGCCGCAGTAGCAGACTTCCGTCCCGAACACGAAGCCGACCATAAAATAAAGAAACAAAACGACCTCGATGGAATGACAATCCACCTGGTTCAAAACCCTGACATACTTGCCACTTTGGGGGGAAACAAACGTCAGGGGCAGTATCTCGTAGGCTTTGCTTTAGAGACCGACAACGAAATTGACAACGCCAAAAAGAAACTCACAAAGAAAAACCTCGATTTCATAGTTCTAAACTCATTGCATGACAAAGGCGCCGGTTTTGGACACGACACCAACAAAGTCACCATCATAGACCGGGCAGGGAAAGTGACTCAATGTGAACTGAAAAGCAAAAAAGCTGTCGCCATCGATATAGCCGACAAATTGTCTGAAATAATGAGTTCCCAGCAGGTTTAGAATAAAGAGATAGCGTGGGGGATATGAGACACTCTCATTTTTCTGAAATAAGATAATAAGGTCTGCCGGTTTAATAGTTTATAACGCTTAAACCATTTATTATAATATGAAAGACAAAAAAAGCACCATAGCATTAGTTCTTTCCGTAGTGGCAATAGCCATGCTCACCTTTGTTTGTGCAACCAGCAAGAGAGCAGCCTCGGAGGAAGAAAACAGTAAACAGCTGAAATCTGGCCGTACACTTCCCATAATTCTCTCCCCTGTTCTTCCCGACACATTAGACTTCTGCGGAGAAGCCGTGCCACTCGACGTTTATTATGTTCGCGAAGGACTTGACCGCGAACTAATTTCATTCACATACGGTCACACATCCACAATGATGTGTTTTAAAAGAGCCTATCGCTATTTCCCCATCATTGAACCAATACTGAAAAAAAACGGAATACCTGAAGACTTCAAATATCTGTGCGTCATAGAGAGCAGTCTCACCAACGCGACATCACCAGCTAAAGCCCAAGGCTTCTGGCAATTCATGAAAGCCACAGGACAAACCTACAATCTCGAAATCAACGACGAGATAGACATGCGCAACAACATTGAGGCTTCAACCGAAGCCGCATGCAAATTTTTGAAATCTCTGTATAGCCGTCTGGGAAGCTGGACAGCCGCAGCCGCGTCATACAATTGTGGCGAAGGTGGGCTTACCCGCAACATGGACAAACAAAGTGCCAAAAGTTATTACCATACCAAGCTCAACAATGAAACCAGCCGATATGTTTTCCGCATTCTTGCCATGAAACAAGTAATGCAACACCCACAAGATTATGGATTCTATCTGCGTCCTTGCGACCTATACCCACCTATACCGACACGAAATGCAACTCTTAGCGGACAAAATGTCGATCTCTACAGTTTTGCGAGTAAAAACGGAGTTTCATACAAAGTATTCCGTGAGTTAAATCCATGGATTACCACCGAAAAGCTCACCAATCGTGCCAACAAAAGCTACACAGTAAAACTACCCGCGGAAAGTGGAATAAGCATTAGCAAGATACGTTCCAGCAAGGATAAAAGTACAGAATACATAAGCAAAATATAGAACTTACATCCGATAATCCGAAAAGCACATCATGCAGAAACTCGAAATATTAGGAGCACGAGAACACAACCTGCAGAACATAGATATTGACTTGCCCCGCAACCAGCTAGTAGTATTTACCGGTCTCAGCGGTAGCGGAAAATCTTCTCTGGCCTTCGACACTATCTATGCCGAAGGTCAGCGTCGCTATATGGAAACCTTTTCAGCCTATGCACGCCAGTTCATCGGCAACATGGAGCGTCCCGATGTTGACAGTATCAACGGACTTAGTCCTGTCATTTCCATAGAGCAAAAAACCACAAACAAGAACCCACGTTCAACAGTAGGAACAGTAACTGAGATATACGACTTTGTACGCTTGCTTTTTGCGCGTGTCGCCGACGCATACTCACATGTCAGCGGCAAGAAAATGATAAGATATTCCGAGCAACAGATTCTGAATATCATCGCCGAAGACTACAACGGCAAAGAGATACTCATTTTAGCCCCCTTAGTGCGAAGCCGCAAAGGACACTATCGTGAACTGTTTCAGCAGATTGCTAAAAAAGGATATCTCCGTGTGCGTGTAGATGGAGAAATACGAGAGCTGACGTACAACATGCAAGTGGACCGATACAAAACCCACGACATTGAACTTGTCGTCGACCGTATTCGAGTAGGAGAGAAAAGCATGCGGCGTCTCGAGGAGGCGATAAAGTCAGCCTTCAAGCAAGGCAAAGGCATGTTAATGGTTCTCGATAATACAGCTAGTTCCAACGATCCTTCCATCCGCTACTTCAGCCGCATGCTTATGGATCCTGACTCAGGCATATCATATCCCGAGCCAGAGCCCAACACTTTTTCATTCAATTCGCCTTATGGCGCCTGTCCGCATTGCAACGGATTGGGAGAGATCTCAGAGATAGATATCAAAAAAATCATTCCCAATCCAGACAAGAGCATCCGAGACGGAGGTCTTGACTTGCTTGGCAAATACTCGCCAAACAACTACCTTTATCGTCAACTAGAGAATTTGGGGCGCCGATACAACTTCACCGTTGACGACCCTCTTAACACCATTAGTGAAGAAGCAATGAATGCGATTCTCTACGGGACAAGCGATTACATAGGCATAAATGATGATGGCGAAAGTGGATATCGTAGCGGTTTCCCCGGTATTGCCAACTATATCAACGAGATGGCTACCGATGAGCAACCCGCCTCACTTCAAAAATGGGCTGCAAGTTTCATGAATACCGTTCCCTGTCCATCCTGTCACGGACACCGACTGAAAAAAGAATCCCTATGTTTCCTCGTTGATGGGAAAAACATTGGCGAAGTAGCCAACATGAACCTGACAGAATTCCACGAGTGGAGCAGTAAACTGGAAGAAAAGCTTGAACCAAGTCGACGCACTGTGGCTCATGAGATATTACGAGAAATAAATACCCGAACCAAATTCTTGCTCGATGTCGGTGTAGGTTACCTGTCCCTGAATCGAACTTCAAAAAGCCTGAGTGGTGGTGAAAGCCAGCGCATCCGCTTAGCCACACAGATAGGAGCCAAACTAGTCAATGTGCTCTATATTCTTGACGAGCCATCTATAGGTCTTCACCAGCGCGACAACCGACGTCTTATCGATGCCCTAAAAGAGTTGCGCGATTTAGGCAACTCCGTCATTGTTGTGGAGCACGACCGCGATATGATACTCTCAGCCGACTATGTTGTCGACATAGGACCTGGTGCCGGAGTAAGAGGCGGCAAAATAGTAGCCTCTGGACCTTTAGACAAATTTTTGAAACACAAAACCCTGACATGCGACTATCTGAATAGGGTGCGCGACATTGAGTTGCCAATACGACGAGACACAAAACAACGCAAACATATAGTCCTTGAAGGCGCCACAGGCAACAACCTAAAAGATGTCACTCTCGACATACCTTTGGGACTATTTGTATGTGTAACCGGCGTCAGCGGCAGCGGCAAATCAAGCCTCATCAACGAGACCCTTCACCCTATACTAAACCAACATTTCTATCATTCGCAGAAACGGCCCCTCCCCTACCGCAAAATAACAGGAATTGACAATATTGACAAAGTCATAGAGATAGACCAAGCTCCCATAGGGCGCACACCACGGTCCAACCCAGCCACCTATGTCGGTATTTTTGACGAGATAAGACAGCTTTTCGCCATGCTGCCAAGCGCCAAAATTAGAGGTTATAAGCCTGGACGATTTTCCTTCAATGTCAGCGGAGGACGATGCGACACGTGCAAAGGAGCCGGAGTACGCACCATAGAGATGAATTTTTTGCCAGATGTATATATCAATTGTGAGGTATGCAATGGCAAACGCTATAATCGAGAGACTCTCGAAATACGTTACAGAGGCAAATCCATTGCCGACATTTTGGATATGACAATAAACGAAGCCGTGGAATTCTTCGAGCCATACCCAAAGATAGCTCGCAAACTTCAAGCCGTCAAAGACGTAGGATTGGGTTACATCACCCTCGGGCAATCGTCAACGACACTAAGTGGAGGCGAGGCACAACGTATAAAATTGGCGACAGAACTAGCCAAAAGCGATACCGGCAACACATTGTACATCCTTGACGAACCAACCACAGGATTACATTTTGAAGACATACGCGTTCTTCTCGAAGTATTGCAAAAGTTGGTCGACAAAGGCAATACGGTTCTTGTCATAGAGCACAACATGGATGTGATAAAAGTCGCCGACTGGATTATTGACATAGGTCCCGATGGAGGAGTGAAAGGAGGCGAAATTGTTTTTGCCGGCACACCAGAAGAACTTGCAAAAAAAGCCGACAACTTTACAGGGGTTTACTTGAAAGAGGAGCTTGAATCCATGAGAAAAAAGAAATAATAAATAACTCCTTGAAAAAGAAACTTTCTATAACGTATCACAGATGAATACAGTCATTACCATAATATATCTCATCGGAGTCCCATTACTTGTAATGCGACTATCTAAGCGATGGAAATGGATAGACAAAGTAAGTCCAATGACCGTACTCTACGTCATCGGGCTTGCTGTTGCCAATCTTATTCCCGAGGGCAATGTTGTTTTCAATGTAGATATAGACACCAACACCCTTTTCAGCAATTTGGCAGTACCTCTAGCGATACCACTAATGCTGATGGGATGTGACATGAACAGCTGGCATGTAGGCAAAGCGCTGAAAGTATTCCTTTCAGGTCTTGTCGCCGTACTTATAGCCACCGTGGCAGGCTTTTACATTTTCCAGCCCTCAGAACATACCCCCGAAAACTATAAAGCCTTCGCCCAAGTATGCGCTGTCGCCACAGGAATATACACAGGAGGCATACCCAATATGGGCGCCATAAAACAGGCTGTAGGCATGCCACACCAAACCTACCTTTACATGACGAGCTACGACCTCATTGTCACAGGATTATATCTTGTCTTTGTAATATTCTTTGGTAAAACTGTGTTTCGGAAACTGCTATCACCCAAGCAGACACACAACGACAATACTTCATCCGGCGACACAAAGAAGGGCGAAGACAACACACCTGTCAATCCGTTCGACAAAACACATTTGAAATCGACCTTGTTGGCCATTGCACTAACACTAGCCATAGCAGCAGTATCCTATGTTGTATCGCTGCTAGTGTCGAAAGATGGCGGTCCCAATATGACCGTTCTTATACTCCTACTTACAACACTGGCGATAGGAGCATCCTTCCTGCCCTCGATGAAAAAGCAGCAACATTCATTCGACCTCGGTCTTTACTGCGTGTATGTTTTCTGTCTCGCAATAGCCACAGCATGTAATGTGCGAGAGATGGACATTGCTGGCAGCATGCCGATATTATACTATCTAGGATTCATTATACTTGGCTCGTTGATACTGCAAATTATATTTGCCAAACTACTCAAAATTGATGGTGATTCCGTAATGGTATGCAGCGTAGCCCTCATCAATTCGCCTCCATTTGTCCCCCTTGCCGCAGCGTTGTTGAACAATAAAAACATCGTTGTCCTCGGGATCACCGTTGGACTGTTGGGTTATATGATAGGCAACTATCTAGGTATAGGACTATACCACCTGCTGATGATACTCTGAAGACGGAACAACTATTTGTTGTCAATGCTCAATTGAATCATATTCCATCACACGTTTTTTCACCTCGTCAGGAATAGGCGCGCTGGTCGCCGAGCTGCGACTATATCCAGACAGGATAGTACGGCAAGTAGCATACGGTTGACCATTGTCAGCATTTATAACCTGCTGCGTCACCTGCAAGCTTTTATTGCCCCAATGCGAGACAACAGAAGTCACAGCAACGCTATCGTTCCAATGTATCTGACTATGGAAATCGACCTCAAGGTGAACAATCATAACACAGAAATCGCCCTCCTCAGGAGTTACAGGAATACCCGCGTCTGCGAAATAACGAGATTTACCAAGATCAAAGAATTCCATTATTACGGCGTTGTTGACATGACCCATCATGTCGACATCATTGAAACGTAGTTGCAGAGGAAGTTTATGCATAGTTGAAAGTATTATTCTTTTGTTGTAACGATTATGATGATAACAATAATTATTTGAAGGGGCGTCCCAGTCTTAATTCCTTACCACTATTTCTTTTTCAGAGAGAAGAAAAACTCCAAACCGCCTTCATTGCGGTTTCGCACATAAATGTCGCCGCCATGGAAAAGAACCGCATGCTTAACAATAGAGAGGCCCAGACCGGTACCACCGTTACGACGGCTTCTACCCTCATCGATACGAAGAAAGCGGTCGAATAGTTTGGGAATATACTTATTATCCACCCCTTTGCCAGTATCGAAAAAATGGATATAGAATCTGTCGTCATCTTTGCGGTAGCATTCAATAGTAACGCTAACGTTATCACCAGCATACATGATAACATTCTCCAACAAATTGCGGAAAATACTATAAACCAAGCTGTGATTGCCCATTATATTCATAGTTTCCGGCAAATAATTATTAACGGAGATACCATTATCCTTACACAAGCTATCCAATTCTAACACAGCCTCATCGGCTATGGCCCGGATATTGACAGACTCGGTAGGGAACAATGCCGACGACTCCTCAATCTTGTTAATCAAAGAGACGTCATTGATAAGATCGGAAAGCCGAAGTGTTTGAGAGTAGCAGCGTTCCAAGAAGAAGGCTCTTTTTTCATCGTCGACAGGTTTATTGCCCAGCAAAATCTCAAGGTATCCACGAATGCTTGATACCGGAGTTTTAAGTTCGTGAGCAATATTATTTGTCATCTCCTGTTTCAGCTGTCTGTTGCGCTCTTGTTCTTCGATAATCCTTCTTTTCGACTCTTCCAAAGATGTGGCGAGATCGGTAAGTTTACGAATGAGCCTACGCTGCCGCAAATGGTTTAAAATCAAAAAAACGACAGCGGCGACAACAAGAGCGCAAACGAGATAAACAGTAAACATCTGATTAAGACTATATATGATTGATTAAAGAAATAAAAGAGAGTTTCATGCTAGAAGAATAGAGACAACATCACTCTGTGGCGAATACATATCCAAATCCCGAGTGGTTAACAATCATATCGCCGTAAGAGCCTATTTTCTTCCTTAGGCGAGCGATATGAACATCCACCGAACGTTCGTTAACATAAATATCGTCATCCCATACCCTGTCAATAATTTGCTGACGACTGAAATGGACATTCCTATGCTGCATGAGGAGCGAAAGAATAAGAAACTCCTTTTTAGTCAGCATGACAGGCGCCCTGTCAACAGACACCGACTTGCGAGGTATGTTAACCTCCAGGCCAGAATATCTCAGAGTCTCATCATTAGAAGCATTAGAGTCACCAGTACGTTTCAATACCGCCTTGATCCTAGCGAGGATAGTAGGGAACGAGAAAGGCTTAGTGATGTAGTCGTCGGCGCCACAATCAAAACCGTCGAGCATATCCACTTCAGAGCTTTTGGCAGTAAGGAAGATGATAGGAATCTGATTACCAATCGACCTAAGATGTTTAGCCAAATCGAATCCCGACATAGCATCCATCATGACATCGAGGAGGATAAGGTCGAAATGGAGACCGTTATCAAAAAGAGCCAAAGCCTCTTCAGCGGAGAATGCACGTTGAGTTTCAAACCCTTCACTTTCAAGGTTGAAACTAAGTATCTCGCACAAGTCAGCTTCGTCGTCGACGACGAGAATACGTGTCATACTTATTGATTAAGTAACGACTTCACAATTTCAGAGACGACGCGGTTATCGGCCTTGCCAGCGAAGCGTTTAGAAGCCTGACCCATAACCTTGCCCATATCTTTGGGAGAAGAGGCGCCGACCTCAGAGATGATAGCCTTCAAAGCCTCTTCAATTTCGTCACGGCTCATCTGTTTAGGGAGATAACGCTCAATAATAGAAGCCTGGAAGAGCTCCTCGTCGGCCAAGTCCTGACGATTTTGCTGGACATAAATATCGGCAGCCTCACGACGTTGTTTGACAAGTTTCTGGAGCATGGCAATAGAAGCCGACTCGCTAACTTCGCCATTGACGGCGTCCTTGCCAGTCTTAAGCAGCAAAATAGCCGATTTTATAGCGCGGAGCGACTCTAGAACATCCTTTTCCTTGTTAAGCATAGCCTGCTTGATGTCGTTGTTGATTTGAGTTTCTAGATTCATGATATAGAGCAGTTAAAAAGATTATTACATAGGTTAAAAAGAAAAGGGAAGTACCTTCGTACTTCCCTACCTTTTGTGGCATCGACTGGAATTGAACCAGTGACACAAGGATTTTCAGTCCTCTGCTCTACCAACTGAGCTACGACGCCATCATTTCATTTTCTGAAATCGGTTGCAAAAGTACAACTTTTTCCAAAACTGACAAAATATTTTTTTCAAAGAACTAAGATTATAAAAAATACAATCAGATTGTCAGCACTATATATCAAATATTTTTTTTATTTTTTCAGATAACCATTAAACCTGTGAAGTGTTTTTTTCATCATTTTCCGCATCGGGAATAGCAGAATTCGGAGCTTCTTCAGACACTTTTTTCTTATTATCGGGATTAATAAAGAGCTGATCGACGACCAAGAGAGCCACGCCAGTACATACCGCAGCGTCGGCGATATTAAAGATAGCATTAAAGAACTCAGCCTCATTGCCGCCTACCCATGGCACCCAGTCAGGCCAAACCCAATGACAGATAGGGAAATACAGCATATCCACCACCTTGCCGAAAAAAAGAGGAGCATAACCACCACCCTCAGGGAAGATGGTAGCCACAGAGACACGAGTACTCTCGCCAAAAATAATGCCATAGAAGCAGCTGTCGATCAAATTTCCAACGGCACCAACAAAGATAAGCGACACGCTGACAATCATAGAATAACGAGTGTCTCGTTTAATCTGTTTGACAAGCAAAATCATGATAAACACCGAGGCTATCAAGCGGAACAGAGACAGGCATAGTTTCCCTATCTTGTCGCCAAAAGAGACCCCGAAGGCAATACCCTCATTTTCCACAAAGTAGAGTTTAAACCAACTGCCAAAGATGTCAACGCCATCGCCTAAAGCGAAAGAAGTCTTAATCCAAATCTTCAACGCCTGGTCAGCAAGAAGAAGGATGAGAATGATGCCGAAGCAAATGAAATACTTATTGCGGATAGATTTATTCATATTCAAGTTTAAAATTCTATATAATATTCACAATATCTTAAAAGATTAAATGGCATGCTTATTGTCAAGTCACAAATACCCTCAACGAAAAACGAACTTCAGAATACAGCTGTTTAAATATCAAACACTAATAGCGTCATCACAATTCAAAAACAAGTTGCAAAGTTACTAATTATTTTCTATTCTCACATTGTTGGCAAAGTTCGTCATACCATTGTTGTCCGAAACGACGTACCAAGGGGGTGCGAAGATACTTGTAGAGAGGAATACCCTCATCCTTACCCTTAGCCAAAGCACAGTGACAGATATCCCACTCGTGATAATTGACAGCTTTGAACTCGCCGTAATCCTCGATGCGGAGAGGATACAAGTGGCACGAAATAGGCTTTTGGAAGTCAACAGCGCCATCAATCCAAGCCTTCTCGATAGCACAAAGAGTAAGACCATTCTCTTGGATGGCATAAGCACATTCGCGGTTGTTAACCAAGGGTGTACAAGGCTGTTTATCGACATCGATAGAAGAGACACCCTCACGATCAACAACAGCTACACCCTCAGCAGTCATATAAGGCTTCACAGCCGGATAAATACGTTCAAGGACAGGTATTTCCTCTTTGTCGAGAGGAGCTCCGCAATCGCCTTCAACACAACAAGCCCCTTTGCAACGAGCAAGGTCGCAAGAGAAACACACATCGACAATATTGTCCGAAATTATACAGTCATCAACGATAATCATTAATAATGAATTAAAAGATATTAATTACAATAAGACAAACAAAAACATACTTATGGTTCTTTAACCAAGCACACAGAGAATTTTCAACATTTACCGTCGTTAATCATATTGATACCATGAGTGCCATAGTTTATACACCAAGCGAAGAACTCATCACTAGAGGAACATGTCCACACCTGTCCACCATCTTCATTTTGAATAATATATTACTGCAAGACACCTATAATTTTGTCAGCCAAGACAGCGGCAAGTTTATATTTCGATTCCACCGTCCATCCCGCCACATGAGGAGTCAACACCGTAAGCGGCGAAGCCAGGAGAAAACGGAAATCATCAGGTTGCGACTCCACGTCAATGCCGTCCTTTGTCATATCCTCATACTCAACGACATCGAGAGCGGCACCCAACACCTTGCCCGATTGCATAGCAGCCGCCAAGTCTGTTGTTTTCACCACAGCCCCGCGAGAGGTATTGACAAGGTAGAATGGATGGTCGAAAGCATTTATGAAATCAGAATCAACCATATAGTGTGTTTCCTCGGTCAGAGGGACATGGAGGCTAAGCACATCAGAGCAACGTTGCAGTTCGGCTAGAGACACCTCGTTGACATACGAAGGAGCATAGCCTGCAGGTTTATATTTGTCATAAGCCACAATATGGCAGTCAAAGCCTTGCAGACGCTGAGCGAATGCAGAGCCCATGTTGCCGAAACCAATAATGCCAATAGTGCGGCCCTTCACCTCGAGGCCTCTGTTGCCCTCGCGGCGCCAAAGGCCTTGGCGCACCTCCTTGTCGGCCACAGCGATCTTGTCGAAGAGAGCCAGAAGAAGGCCCAAAGCATGCTCACCAACAGCGTCGCGATTACCCTCGGGCGAATTGAGGCAACGAATGCCAACACTCTCAGCATAGTCGACATCGATAGTTTCCATGCCGGCGCCGACACGACCAATGCATTTCAAATGGCGAGCGTGGTCGATAAAATTGCGGTCGATTATGATTTTGCTGCGTACCACCATAGCGTCAAAATTCTGCACCTCGACGAGGAGAGAGTCGTAAGAGCACTCCTTAAGCACGCAGCATTCATGACCTGCCGCTGTCAATTTTTCCCAAAGGACAGGGTGAGTATTATCGGTAATCAGGACTTTCATTTCTTTTTCTTGTAATACTGGACATAGTCATTATCGTGATGGAAATGTTCAAAACGAGGTTTCGGCATAGAGATTTTTCTCAAACTAGAGGCGCCAAAAACGCCCAAACCGCCATCAATATTACAATGTACCTGCACCGGCTCGCCGAAGAAGATGTCCATGTCCGACTGTTGCTTAGTAGTCATTTGGTACAAATACAAATCGCGCGATAAAGAGCGAACATGCAGACGCAAAGGGATTTGAGAGTAGTCAAGAGAATAATAGCCAGTCCCGTTCTCCCAACGTTCAAATTCGATGGTAAACTCGTGAGCTCCACCTTGGAACATATCGTTGCTGAAAACCATTTCATCGCCACTAAAGCTTGTGCTACCCTCACCTTCAAGCAAGCCCTCCATATCAGTAGTGTTAACAATAGGGTCGTTACATTCGAAGTATTGTTGAACAAAAGCCGCTTCGTTGGTATCCCAAAGCCACGGAGAATTTTCGTCAACTTTTTCCGACATATAAGCCCTCACGGAATAGAATTCCTTTGGTGACGCGCTAGTGATTTTGAATTTAATTCTGTAGAAAACACGTTCCTTAACCCAGGTGCTGTCCCATTCCCTAAAATAGCTATAAGAAGTGTCGATGACAAAGTCCACGACCTCGACAACAGGTTTCATAGGAACGCGAGTTCCAGCAGTCATAGCCTTGTCGAAGCCAGGCACCCTGGCGGTAACAGACAAAGTGTCACCCTCGTGAGGTTGCACACCAAAGAGATACCTTTCAGAAGAGTTGTCGTAAAAGCCCGCCAAGGCAACACCATTTACCGACATAGTAACATTGGCATCAGTTATAGGATGTGGATAATCGTTCTCGTCCAAAAAGAAACGGCTGCGAGAGATATAGACAGACAACGTCGAATCCTCGCTGTCGGGTTTAGAGATAAGCACAGGATAAGGGCTTATATCGCCCGGGTCGAAGTCCAGAACCTCTTGGCACGAGCAAAACAACAAAAGAAAAACAGAGACAAATATAAATCGTAAAGAATGCATAACAATGTATTTGTTAAAATTTGAAACTATATGAAACAGAAGGCATTATTGGGAAGATAGAGACCTTCATCAAAGCCGAAGGATAATGGTGACCATTGTGCTCATAATGGTGGCCATAGCTCTTGTAAACAAAGAAAGGATTCTTGTGGTTGTAAAGATTATACACACTTAGGCTCCAAGTGCGCACGCCATGTTTCTTTTGCTTGTGGAAGTTGACGCCGACATCCAGGCGGTGATATGGGGGCATACGGAAATTGTTGCGGCTCTCCACATAAGAGACGATGCCAACGCCGTCAGGGTCAACGAACTCCTGCATAGCCAGAGTACCCACATTGCCCGACGAGAACACCCAAGCCGCGCTGCAGTCAAATTCCTTGTTAGGCTTGTAGCTCACCATGATAGACAAGTCGTGGCGACGGTCATATTTAGCGGGGAAAGGCTTGCCCTCGTTGATAGTTTGGCCCTCCCGGTCGAACTGACGCATAGTGCGGCTCCAAGTGTAGCCGATCCAACCCGTGATATCGCCCACGGTGCGTTGAGCGAGCAATTCCAATCCATACGACCAACCGTCGCCCATGCACACCTTATCCTCCCAACCTGCCGACGAGCCGAAGAAGCTAGCGCCATCCTTGTACTCAATCATATTATTCATGTGCTTATAGTAGCCCTCCGCCGACAGTTCAGCGATACCCGACCAATTGTAGAAGACACCTGCCGCCACCTGATGGGCATACATAGGTTCGATACGAGCCGTGACAGGCACCCACAAGTCGGTAGGCAAACTGATGGAGCTATTAGAGAGCTGGTGCATATACTGAGTCATATAAGAATAGCCAGCTTTGATAGACAAGTCGTCGCTGAGCATCCAACGACCACTGAGGCGCGGTTGCAAAGAAGGATAGAATTTGTTCTGGACGGCGAACCCAGTCATGTTGAGGCCAGCATTAATCTTGAAAACGTCGTTGATTGTCCAGTCATCCTCAATAAACATAGTCATCTCGTTGGCATGGACAATACTCTGACCCAGGACAGTATCATATACATAGTGGTTGGTGCCGTCGTCCTCCTCCATTTTGTTGCCCGTAACGTCAGGTTGGAAGATGTGGTGCAGCATAGCGGCGCCAAATTTCACAGAGTGATCAGGATTGGGCTGGTAGTCGAAATCCACTTTTGCCGTGATGTCGCGAATGCCCGATTTATAGAACATCTCCGCGCTGTAGTAATTTGCCGTACCATCGCCGAAGTAGTTTTCATCGATAGTCATGCTGATGTCGTTGCGGTAGCGAGTGAAGGCGCCTGTGACATTCATAAAGATTTTAGGAGTCAGCTCGTAGTTCCAACGCAGCGATCCCACCAAATTGCCCCAGTTGTAGCCCAGCCTCATACTTTCCTCCCATTGTCCCATATCGTTGAATTTCACCTTGGCATAGATCTTGTCGTCGCCCGAATACCAGCTAGCTATAAGACGGCTACGATTGCTAAAGCGATGAGTAACCTTAGCATTAAGGTCGTAGAAGAAATAGCCGAAATTAGTTTTCCCCTCACCTTCCGACATAGCGGCGCCCATAGCCATGATCATAGGTTGCATAAGCAAGTCGAAATAGGTGCGGCGATAGCTGACGTTGAAAGTTGTCTTGTCCTTCCATAGAGGACCTTCGAGGTTAACTTTAGCTGCGATGACACCAATCGTAGCGTTGCCGTGCAATTTTTTGTCGTTGCCGTCATTGGTAGTGATGTCGAGCACACTAGAGAGGCGGCCGCCGAAGTGAGCAGGGAAGCTGCCTTTGTAGAGAGTAACATTCTTGATAGCGTCGGCGTTGAAAGCCGAGAAGAAACCGCCGAGATGGTTGACATTGTAGAGAGGCACACCATCGAGGAGGAAAAGATTTTGGTCAGGTCCGCCACCTCGCACGTAGATGCCCGACATACCCTCTGTGCCACTTTGCACGCCCGGCAAAAGTTGCAACGCCTTCAGCACGTCGGTCTCACCGAAAATGACAGGTACCGATTTGATATTCTCGACAGGGATATCTATGGCACTCATCTGCGACGATTTGTGCGAACTGATACGATCGGCCGATACAATAACCGTTTTCAGTTGCGAGTTTGACTCAAGCGAAACGTTGAGTTCCTTGTTTGCGTCGAGCTGAAAGGTATCAAAAAAAGTTTGGTAGCCCACATAAGATATGCGGAGAATGACCTTACCTTTGGGCAGGGTTAGCGAGTAGCGCCCCTGAGCGTTGGTGAGAGCCCCTTTGCCCGACATCACATCATAAACCGTAGCGCTTATCAGCGTCTCGCCCGAAGCCCACGATCGAATAGTTCCGCTAATGGTGTAGTTTTGTGCCGACGCCGAAACAAAAAGCGCCAGCATAGCTATCAACAAAAAAAACTTACGATAAGAATTCATATTTAGTGTTAAACAATTACAATAAATCACAAAGAATTTTACTCGCCATGGAAGAAATCGCTAATCCATCCCCTTGGCTGGTTTTTTTGGAGCAGAGTGCCACAATAGCGGCAGAAGCGAGCCGCCTCGTCGGTTTCGGAATGACCGCAACGAGGGCACACACGCAATTCCTGCATGTCAGCGTCGGGGGAATCAGGCATATTGGCATCCGAGTTATGTTTGTCATCATAGTCGCTAAAGTCCTCCGGTATAGGGATGTCGACATCGCCGTCCCCATTGCGATACTCACGAACCGTTTCACCCACCACAATACCGGTAGGCACAGCAATGATAGAGTAACCCAGCAGCATGACCAGCGTTGAAATAAATTGGCCAATAGGAGTGACCGGAGTGATGTCGCCATAGCCCACCGTAGTGATAGTGACAACAGCCCAGTAAATAGCCGTGGGGATGCTCGTCATGGCCGGATTCTTGCCACTTTCGAACATGTATATTACCGAACCGAGGATGATAGCGATAATAAAGACGAAAAGCATAAAAATCAATATCTTGGTAATACTCCGACGCATTGCGTTGATAAGATGGAAACTTTCGCGGAGGAAACGCTGCATATTGAAAATTCGGAAGATACGCAGGGTGCGCAACACACGAAGAACGGTAAGAGTCTGAGTGGCAGGGATGAGCAGGCTGAGATAGGCAGGGAAAATAGAGAGGAAGTCGATAATGCCATAGAAGGAGAAAACATACTTCCAAGGGCGTTGCAGACAGTAGATACGCAGATAGTACTCGAGAGTGAAAGCTATAGTGAAAAACCACTCCAATCCCTTGAGCACCCAACGGAGATTGGTATGGACAGCCTCGAAACTGTCAAGAATAATAACAAGGAGATTGATACCGATAAAGATAAGCAGCCACACATCGAACCTTTTGCCAGCCGGAGTGTCGGCCTTGAAAATAATCCTGTAGATCTCCTTTTTAGTTATGTTGCGATATTTCTTTGGCAGCAGCACTTTGAAAATCAGCCAATGGAGGAAATTGCCAACAAAGTGGACAATGCCACTGGCTGTTTTACGATAGTTGATATGCGAAAAGACACCGTATAGTTTTTTCCCTATCCATATCAGCGGATGGCTCACGGCATACCACAGAAGCATGAGCAGCTTGACAAAGATGTTTGGACTTTTACTTGATGACATTTTATGCTAAAAACTTATAAATACTATATATAATTATGTCTTACAGAGTTAACAAAAGGCCTCGACAATAGGCGGGGCAAAACACAACACAAATCACGCGCCACAAGCATTATACAATAGAGTCGACTGATTATCTTTGCGGAACATAGCAGCAGCCACTCTATGGATGTCCTCCTCAGAGACCTGACGATATAACAGAGGTTCATTATTAATCCAGTCGATATGGCCGAGCCAATCGTAGTAGCACAGCAATTGAGCGCGGTCAAGCGCCTTGTAATAGCCATAAACAAAGGTCGACTCGAAACGGTTTTGCACCTTTTCCAACTCCCCATGCGGAAGAGGATCGGAAGAGAGTGAAGCAAGCTCCTCCTCAACGGCGCCTATGGCGGCATCGAAAGCGACGCCATCACAAAGTTTGCCGGCGACGAGGAAAAGACCCGGGTCGACATCTCCAGTTATAAAAGCGTCAATCTCAGTAAATAGAGCCTTAGCCTTTACCAATCTGTTGTACAGTCGTGACGAGCGTCCATTGGAGAGAATGTCGCTCACCAAGTCGGCAGCCCTCAAATCCGGATCCAGGCGAGCCGGAGCGTGGTAAGCGAGATAGAGCGCGTTGGAGGGGACATCGCGATTGAGCGATAGCGAACGAGGTTCCGTTTGGCGAGGTTCGGCAGGCAAGCAGCGTTGCGGCTTACCGCCCAAAGGAATGTTGCCATAGTATTTTTCGGCAAGACGAAGCACCTCGTCGCTTTTCACATTACCCACAACGGCGACGATGGCATTGTCGGGGCAATAGAAGCGATTGTAGAACGACGCGACGTCGTCGAGAGTAGCCTCCTGGACATGAGCGATATCGGCGCCGATAGTGCACCAGCGGTAAGGATGGACACGATAGCAGAGAGGGCGAAGATGCAGCCACATGTCGCCGTAGGGACGGTTAAGGTAGCGATAGTTGTACTCCTCGGTTACCACCGACTGCTGGACAGCAAGGCTGCGAGGCGACAAGTCGAGGTTGCACATACGGTCGCTCTCCAGCATGAAAGCCGTTTCCAAAAAGCGAGCCGGCACAGTAAGGTGATACTGAGTGAAATCGTTGTTAGTGCTAGCATTAGAATCCCCCCCGATCACGGTGACGACCTTATCGTAGTCAGGTACATTGGCCGTGCCGCCAAACATTAGATGTTCGAAAAGATGAGCAAAGCCCGTGCGTGAGGGATTCTCGTCGCGAGCGCCGACGCCAAACAGAGAGTTCACCGACACCAAAGGCGTCGAGACATCCTCCACAACCAGAAGAGTCAGACCGTTATCAAGAGTATATTTTTTGTATTCAACCATTTATCTATCGACAAGCAAATAAAAAACAACAATTGGTTTGCATAGGAAACAGATCGAAACAAAGATCCCACAGCAAACCATACCATATTTTTTATAATAACGACATTAATAAAAAAAAATTTTGCGGAGAAGTAAAAGAAAAAGGCAAATAATGCTACTAATAAAATAGCAACCGCAGAAAAACTAGCGGCGTGCTATTTTGTTTTTACACGTTCAAGACTACATTTATTTGATTATCTGATATTTCCATTTAATAACCCCACACACTTCCACAACATGAAGATTCGGAACATAACACTTTTCATCATCGCGACACTATTCACAATGGCACTCAACGCCCAACCTGGCCGACCGGGTGGTGGGCCAGGAGGTTTTCCCGGGGGCGGTCCCGGAGGATATCCCGGCGGACCCCGAGGCGACAGACAGATGCAGCAAACCGGGCAGAAAAGTTCGACAGTAAAACAGAAAAAGAAAGTCAAAGAAGGGTCCACATTCAAGATTGTTGGATCGCTTGTGGATAGTAGCAAGAGCGAACCCATGATGTATGTCAACGTGACGCTCCTAGAGAAAGACGACAGCACATTCGTCAAGGGAGCGCGCACCGACGCCAACGGCTACTTTGAAGTAACACAAGTGCCCGCAGGCGAATATCTGCTTCGCGTAAGCTATGTAGGTTATGCCACCCGATACATTCCCGTCAACGTGAGCAACAACACCGCCTTAGGCGTCATCAACATGAAAGCCAGTGCGGCGACGCTGAAAAAAGTGACCATAAAAGCGGCGCGACCGCTATACGCCATGGATGGAGAGAAATTGGTATACAACGTTGCCGACGACCCAACGATACAATCAGGCACCACCGAAGACGCCCTCCAGAACGCACCCGGCGTTGAGGTCGACGTAGAAGGCAACATAACCCTGCGAGGAGTCAGCAGCGTAGAGATATGGGTCAACGACAAGCCCTCAAAACTTACCGCCGAGAACCTGAAGACCTACCTGCAGACCTTGCCCGCCAACGCCCTCGACCGCATCGAGACCATCACCAACCCGTCGGCGAAATATGCCACCGATGCCGAAGCCGTCATCAACATCATCACCTCGGCGCACATCAAAAAGAACCACTTTATCAGCTTCGGTCTCAACGCAGCGACCCAGCCCAACGTAAGTCCGTGGGTTAGCTACACATGGGCCAACGAGCGACTCAACATCAACCTCTTCACCAACTTCCGCTACAGCACATCCGAGAACGACTCGTGGAGCTGGAGCCGCACCCGTCAGGACAATCCCCTCTATCCCGGCAACCTCGACTCGTTGCAAGACGTCATCTACGAGAAAGACAGTTCGTGGAGCAACGGCAAAAACTACGGCGGCAGCGTAGGAATACATATCGACTACGAAATAGACAGTATGACCGATGTGGGCGTGTGGGGCAACTTCAACCTCAACGGATCCACAAGTTCCAGCGACAACTGGCACAACCGACAAGTATACCTTCCAACAGCAAGCCTATACCAATACGACATGAGCAACGAAACAGGCACAACCAATTTCTTTGGCATGTTTGGCGGCAACTACTCCAAAAAATTCGACCGTGAAGGTCACAACCTGCGCATGTTTTTGTTTGGTTCCACCTCCCGAAACAGCACCGGCACCAGTTACAGTCGACTCTACAATGTTACCGACACCACATCGACCTTCGACCAGAACACCTTCAAATACTACGACGACCTCTATCGCGGCACCGACGTCAGCCTAAGGATGCGCTACAACCGACCCTACAGCAAAAACGGAGAGATGAGCTACGGACTCAACCTCGGCACCGACAACGACTATCGTGACTATCGTCCCTACCTGCTCGACACGACCTACGACGAGGACGTAACCATTTTGAACGACAACCTCCTCGACGCCCTGAGGCGGTTCACCTTTGAAGACCATAACAACAGCATAGGAGCGGATGTAGAGTGGACCCATCGCTTTGGAGGTTTCACTATGCAGTTGGGCATGGGAGCCAACTTCAGCAACGACCATTTCACCTTCACCGAAACCGCCACTCCCGACGATTACAGCGTGAGCCACATCACCTACAATCCCTCCATCCACCTCAGCTACCGCACACAGTCGATGCACAATTACAAGCTCAACTACTCGCTGAGAATGCGCAACCCCTCGGCACTAGACCTGACCACCTACCGCAAATACACCGAAGACAGCTACAAGACCGGCAACCGCGACCTCACACAGAGCTACACCCACAATGCCGAAGCCGGATGGACCAAGTTCTTCATGTGGGGCAGCCTTGGTGTTGAAGGCTACGGGCGCCTCTCCACCGGCGAGATAGACAACCTGACCGACGTTACCGACGCCGTCGACCCCTACATTGGGCGCATAATACAATACTCCACGCCCTACAACATTGGTTCGTCGTGGCGCTACGGAACCTCGTTCAACGCCACCTTCCGACCCTCAGGGTTCTTCAATATGCGACTCTACACCAACGTCTACGACTACGGATACAGCATGCAATATGACAAATTGGGTCAGGAAGCCTATACCGACAGCAAATGGAGCTACAGCGTACGATTGAACATGTGGACAAAAGTGTTCAACAAATACCAAATCCACGCCTCGGCCAACTACACATCCCCCACCCTAGGACTTATGTCGACCCGCAGCGCCCGCTACTGGGTTAACATGGGCGTGCGCGCCGACTTCTTCAACCGCAAGCTTAGCGCCTTCATCAACGTACAAGACATCTTCAATTGGGGCAAAAACATAGGACAGGCAAGCAGCAACACCAACCCCTACTTCCTCAGCGAAAGCAAGAGCCGCACACTCAACAGCCGCTATATCAGCGCCGGCATCACATTGCGTTTCGGAAAGATGGAGCTTGAAAAGAACACCCAAAGTGGCAGCGAGGCAGAAGGCACCACGTCGAGTAGCACAGAGACAAGCGAATAACACCTACAGAGAGGTTAATTATTACACCCCGAAATCGGTATTTCGACGACATAATAGCCTATAACAATTCAAGTAATCAACACCTATCAAGTATTATAAAAAACAATAGAACAAGCATCTACAAAAAATAGATAAAAAAATTTGGTCAGAATAGAAAAAGTGTGTACTTTTGCACCCGATTTCGAGAGAACGAAACGCACAATGTCCTATGGTGTAACGGTAGCACATCTGACTCTGGATCAGCTTGTCTAGGTTCGAATCCTGGTAGGACAACCAAAAGCACTCCAAACGGGGTGCTTTTTTGTGTTTTATGTTGTAATACACAACCAAATCAAGACCACAGATATGTGGAAAAAATCTTGATTTTGCAATCAGAAAACAGCTAAAAAAGCAAGGAAAAAAGTGTACCACAAAATGTGAAATCACACATAAAGGCATAAATATAACACCCTATCGGAGGCGTTTACGATTGGGCGAGACAGAGTGCTACGATTAGGAGAAAGACGAGATCGATTATCTTTCGCGGCGATTGATGACCTTTTTTAGGCGGTAGCGGTCGCCTGTGGCGGGAGCAATGGCGTCGATAAACTGCTGGTCGAAGCCCGGAGTGTCGTAGCCCCAACGTAAGAAGTTGCCCTGATTGTCGACACGCTTGACGACCTGGTCGTTGTATTTCACAATCAGATATTTTGCCAAACGATCCCAACGTTTCATCATGCGGTCGGCATAGTCGATAGATTTGCGGTTGAGAAAGCTGCGGCGCTCGTCGGGAGTGAGCTTATCGATGACAGCAAGAACACTATCCTGGTCGGCGATGAAGTATTCCTCGAGTTCACGCTGAGCCATGCGGAGGTCGCCGATCATCATAGAATAGCGAGGATAGATCATGTTAGCCACCCAGTTGTTCATCCAGAAAGCCGACTCGAAGCTGAACTCGTTGCGAGGATTGTTCTCCTGACGGAAAGGGTCGGGCACCTGAGTGATGCAGCAATAGAGAGGCACATAAGCCACCATGTCGGCGTCGTCGCAGTTGAACCAAGTGACGCCGCCTACATCGTCGGGGAGCCACGAGCGCATCTGACACGTCATGGTGAAGCCACTTTGCTGAGTAGCAATGGGGCGTTCACGGTAGAAGTCGACGCTGTCGGAGGATCGGAAATGCATAGGGAGAGGTCTGATGGGCATGCCCCAAGGGCCGGCGGTCATATCGGCAGTCATGTCGAGTGGAGTACCCTCGAAATGGTCGCGCATGTCGCGCTGCACGTCGGACAAGGAAAGGAGTTCATCAGGTTTGACCCAAAGAGGGAGGTGGTCACATTGGCTGAAATCGCCGTTGATGTAGGGCAGATACAGGTCCATATCAGAGCGATGGTGGCGGAAGAAGCTCCATACGCGGGCGTCGGCATAGCGCACATTCTCGAAGTCGATAGGGCAATAGGCGTCGCGGAAAGAGAAGCGCGCGTCGTTGCCAAGGTAGAAGCCCATTTCTTGGGCGAAAGAGACGACATCCCAAGCGTAGACACACTCGACAAGAGGGTTGTCGACAAGAAGATGCAGATGTTTGCTGCTTAAACTTTTAAACTCTCTAAGTTTTTTAGATTTCTGTTTGACGATAGCGGTACCGTCCCAGCATTCGCCCTCCATGGGGAAATGGCGGATGCGGCTGAGGTTGGCGTGAGCCGAGATGCAGTCGTCGGGGATGCGCAGGGCCACCCAAACGGCGCCGTTGCGGCCAGGTCCTTTGCCCACGATTTCCATGATCCAAGCCTCGTTGGGGTCGCAGATGGTGATGCTTTCGCCGCTGCTGTTGTAGCCATATTCCTCGACAAGACGCGCCATGCAAATGATAGCCTCGCGAGCCGTGGCGGAGCGCTGCAGGGCAAGACGCATGAGGCTGAAATAATCGAGAAGGCCGTCGTTGTTTTGCAGTTCCAAGCGGCCGTCGAAGGTGCTTTCGACGATGGTAACCTGATGGTCGTTCATAAAGCCAACGACGTTGTAGGTATACTCCACCTGGTCGACAAAGCGGCCCTCGTGAGAGGGGCCCCAGCCGTGGATGGCGATACGCTCGCCCTTGAGGTGGCGGCCGGCGGGAGTGTAGAAAAGCGAACCCGCAAAGCCGAAGCCGTCGCAGTTGTAGGTGCACATCACGCTGCCATCTTTCGAGGCCTTCTTGCCGACGATAAGATTGGTGCACGCCTCACCGCCCAAGGCGATAGAGAGAATTAAAAAGAGACAAGAGAGTTTACGCATAGACGAGGAGAATTACATGAGTTCGACGACGACGGCATGTTTAGATTTCTTTTTGACACGATAGACATAGCCGTCAATTTCGATACGAGAGGGAGCTATTTCGCCCTCCTCGAGGAGATAGATAGCATAGCGATGCATGCCGTCCTTGCTTTGGGTGTAGCGGACGCGGCCCTGAGAGTAAGGTTGGAGAGGGCGAGTGCCATAAATGGCATAGCCGTTGTCGCGGAGCCATGCGCCGATCTCCTCCATGCGTTTGAGGCAAGGCTCAGGGATTTCGCCATTGGCGTCGGGGCCCACGTTGAGCAAAAGGTTGCCACCCTTGGCGACGACATCGCAGAGCATGTGAACCAAAGTGTTGGTCGACTTGTAGTTGTCGTTGTAGACAAACGACCAGCTGTCGCCCATAGTCATGCAAGTCTCCCAAGGATAAGGGAGGACGGTGTCGGGCACCTGTTTTTCGGGAGTGCGGTAGTTCTCATATTTGCCGCCTACGCTGCGGTCGACGATCAAGAGGTCGGGGTTGTTCTCGCGGGCCATGCGAGCGATTTTAGGCATGTTGATGTCCTGGATTTGTCCGCTGCATCCGAGCCACTCCTCCGACTCCTCGTTGAGGCTCCAAGCCGGGCGGATCCATCCGCCGTCGAGCCAAAGGATGTCGATGTCGCCGTAGTTGTGAGTAAGCTCGCGAATTTGGTTGTAGATGAAGTCGCAATATTTGCGCCATCTTTCGGGGTATTGCGCGATGTTGTAGTTGACATTGCGGTCGGGGGTAGCCCATTCAGGAGCCCAATAGTCGGGGCAATGCCAGTCAGGCTTAGAGAAATAGTATCCAATCCAAAGGTTTTGTTGGCGGAAAGCGTTGGTGAGAGCCTTGGTGATGTCGCTGAATTTGTTTTTGAAGAAGGGACAGCTGCTGTGGGCCGAGGTGTAGGAAGTCTCCTCAGAGGCGAACATGCAGAAGCCGTCGTGGTGCTTGGTGGTGAAGACCATATATTTCATGCCCGCGTTGGCGGCGGCCTTGGCCCATTTTTCGGGGTTGAAACGTTTTGGGTTGAAAGTAGTGTTTAGCGCCTGGTACTGACGTTTGTACTCATCATAAGGCACGCCTTTGCGGTCGATCCAAGGCTCGCTGCAGATGCTCCACGACTCGACGGTAGCCCACTGGGTATAGATGCCCCAATGCGCCATGAAGCCGAATTTGAGGTCCTGCCACTCGTCGAGGCGGCGGAGGATGACGGGGTCAGTTTCGTCATGTTGCTCAGCGCCCAAGTTGCGATCTGTAAGCACAGCCGCCATGTCGTTAGGTTTTTGTGCCACCATGGTGGCGAGGCAAGATAATGCCAAAAGAGAGAGGATGATTTTTTTCAAAGCTTACCAGGTGTTAGAGATGTTAAAAGTTTCTAGATTCAAGATACAAGTTACAGGATTTAAAAAAGGGTCGCCACGCATGCAGCGACCCTAAATATGGAACACTTCGCGTTATTATTCGAACGAAGCGATAGCCTTCTTGATGATTTCGATAGCCTCGCGGAGCTGCTCTTCGGTTATGACCAGAGGAGGAGCGAAGCGGATGATGTGCTGGTGGGTAGGTTTAGCCAGGACACCCATGTCGCGCATCTTCAGGCAGACATCCCAAGCCTCTTTGCCGTTGTGAGGCTTGATGATGACGGCGTTGAGGAGGCCTTTGCCGCGTACCTTCTCGATCATGGGGCTCTTGAAGTTGGTCATTTCCTCGCGGAAGATCTTGCCGAGGCGGTCGGCGTTTTCCATGAGGTGTTCTTCCTTGATAACCTCGAGGGCAGCGATGGAGACCTTGGCAGCGATGGGGTTGCCGCCGAAAGTGGAGCCGTGCTCACCAGGTTTGATGTTGAGCATGATGTCGTCGTCGGCCAAGACGGCGCTAACGGGCATAACGCCACCGCCGAGGGCCTTGCCAAGGATGACGATGTCGGGGCGGACACCCTCGTGGTCGCAGGCGAGCATTTTGCCGGTACGGGCGATACCGCACTGGACCTCGTCGGCCATGAAGAGGACGTTATATTTCTTGCAGATGTCGTAGCATTTTTTGAGGTAGCCCTCGTCGGGGACATAGACGCCAGCCTCGCCCTGGATAGGCTCGAGGAGGAAACCGGCGACCTTCTTGCCGTGCTCAGCGAGACATTTTTCGAGAGCGTCGGGGTCGTTGTAAGGTATGCGGATGAAACCAGGAGTCATAGGACCGTAGTTGGCATAGCTTTCGGGGTCGTTGCTCATGGTGATAATGGTGATGGTGCGGCCGTGGAAGTTGCCTTCGCAGCAGACGATCATAACCTCGTCGTTAGGAATGCCTTTTTTCACCACACCCCAGCGGCGAGCGAGCTTAAGGGCGGTCTCGTCGGCTTCGGCGCCAGTGTTCATAGGCAGGACCTTGTCGTAGCCGAAATATTCGGTGACATATTTTTCCCATTCGCCGAGGCAGTTGTTGTAGAAAGCGCGGCTGCTGAGGGTGAGCTCGTGGGCCTGGTCGCACATAGCCTTGACAATCTTGGGGTGGCAATGACCCTGGTTGACAGCAGAATAGGCAGAGAGGAAGTCGAAATATTTCTTTCCTTCACAGTCCCAAACAAAAGCGCCTTCGCCCTTAGCGAGGACTACTGGCAGTGGATGATAATTATGGGCGCCGTATTTGGCTTCCATTTCCATGAATTGTTCTGATTTCGTCATAGTTATATTATTTTATTGAATATATACTCAATTATTAAAACGATGCAAATTTACAAAAAATCCTTGACATAAACACACGCATAAGAAAAAATATTATGAACAACATGGTTGATAGTTTACGAGAAAGAGACGGCAAACGAGGGGCGAGATAAATAGCGGGAATGTTGAAATAGAATTACATGGTGTTTTACAGGTAATTACGAAAACAAGTGAGAGTTATTGTGATATTGTGATGTTGACCAAGTGGACCTTGTAGAGAGAAAATCAACAACTTACATACAGAAAATCTCAAATCTCAAATCTCAATTAAAAAAAAAGGGTATACCTATATGGTCATAAGAACTCTTTTTTTTTGATTTTACTTGTTATAATACAATATATAATATATTGATATACAATAACATATATAATATATAATTATAATAATATTAAAAAAAAATAGAATTTTGGAGTTAGGGTATACCTTAAA
>ONEY01000016.1 GCA_900316965.1 uncultured Bacteroidales bacterium | reverse complement strand
AAATATGTAGGGGTGAAATGTGGCATTATGGACCAGTTCGCCTCTATGCACGGACGGGACAAAGCTCTTATGCGTCTCGACTGCAAGAGCGGAGAATACCTTTATTTCCCTTGGAATCCCATAGATTACAGGTTAGTACTCATCAATAGCTGTGTCAAACATGAACTTGTGGGCTCTCCATACAACGAGCGACACGAATCATGCGAACATGTCGCCAAAATGGCTGGTGTCTTTGTCTCAGCATATAATCGAGCTTGTCTGCTTGTGGCTTTTCTTATAGGGTGAATTTTGTTTTTCAGAGCAGGAATGGTTGTGTCAGCTCTATGTATGTGGCTGAATAGTTGTTGTCGGCATTGCGCATCGCAATGGTGACATATTGACTTTCGTAGTGGGACATGACTGTCGCCTCCGCAAATAGCAGCACAGTGCGTTTGGGCTTGTCTCCTATGTGGTTGACAATGTCTATTCGCTTTGTGAGGTTTAGTCTGTTTTTGCTGGCATCGTCGATGGCACGTTGTGCTATGTCGCTGGGAATGATGATGACAAGTTGTCCCTCGGCGGACAGCAGTGTCGTGGCGTTATCGAACAGTTGGACTAAAGAAAGTGTGTCGTCGTGCCGGGCTATGGCTCGTCTCGCCTCGTTGTTTTTAAGTGAATTGGAAAAGTATGGTGGATTGCATACAATGATGTTGTAGACTCCGCGTTGCTCGTCGTTGATGCGTTGGGCGAAGTGTTGCAGACTGATATTATCAGCCTGCAGTCGTTCGCTCCAAGGCGAGTTGACGAAGTTCGATTTTGCCACCTCGATGGTTTGACTGTCTATGTCGATGGCGTCAATTTGTGCTTTTCCGAAGCGTTGTGCCATCATCAATGCGATAACGCCACAACCGGTGCCTATATCCAGTATTTTTTGCGGTTCTTTGATTGGTGATACCAGAGCGCCAAGCATAACGGCGTCGGTACCCACTTTCATGGTGGCACCGTCATCTTCTATCGAGAATTGTTTGAATTGGAACAAGCTATAGTCTGTTGTTTAGAATAATAAAAAAAAGGCTGCTGCACTTTTGCGCAGCAGCCTTTATCTAATAGAGATAATGTAGAGTTACTTCTTGGCGTCTTTTGCGGCGTTGTAGAAGATTTTCAATGCACTAGAAGCACGGAGTTCCTGTTTGATGTCGCTTATCATACCCATCTTGACTTTGCCGTCGGCTTTGATGGCAAAGGTGAGGAGCTTGCTGTCCTCTTCGGTGCGAGCGTTCTTTTCAGCCTCGACAAAATGACGTATGTCTTCTACTTCGGCAATTTGGTCGTTGAGCTGAATACGTGGTTCGGTACCGTATTTGGCAGTGTATGCGTCTTGAGGTACTCCGATATTGATGTAGCTGACCAGACTTTTCTTCTCCAGTTTTGTCACTTCGCTACCCTTGGGAGGTGCAATTTTGACAAAAAGTTCGCTTTCGCGCATGGTTGTGATGACCATGAAGAAGAACAGGAGCATGAAAATAATGTCAGACATCGAACCCATGTTCAGGCCGGGTGTGCCTTTGTCGTTTTTTTGTTTAAAGCGTGCCATTATTTCCCTCCTTTATTTGAAGGCTCAGCCTCGGAGATAGCGACAGGTATAGCTTTGTCGATAGCGTTGCGGCGTGCCTCGTCTAAGTCTTTATAAGGTCTTTGAAATTTTTCACGCGAGAGTTCGTCACGCATTTCGTTGATGGCAGCGGTGAGCTCGTTTTGTACTCGGAAGTACATATCGTATGAGGTACCGCGGTCATTTTGCAGCGAGATGACACCTTTCGAAACGGGGTAGACACCAATGTAGTCGATGTCCATATCCACTTTTTCAGGCAGGTCGGGAAGATTCTGTGGGTTGCCCAAAAACTCTTTGGCGCGTTCTTTGAGCAAGCTTATATCGCCGACCTCCTTGTTGAAAAGAATACGGTCGTTGCGGTTAATCTTGACCTGGAAGATGTTGCGTTCACGAACTTCTGGCGGTGTGAAGTCCGGCGGCAGCGGTGGCGGCAAACGCCGGGCAATACCCATGTCGGTGTTGATGCTGGAGGTCATCAGGAAGAATGCCAACAGCAAGAACGATATATCGGACATGGCGCTTGTATTTAAGCCAGGAGTTGATTTTTTACCCATAGTGAGATTTACTTTTTAAGAGCTTTTTTGATAGCGGAATAGATCATCAGCACAACGGCACCAATCACCGTGATGTAGGTGATGTAGCATGCTATTGATATAAGTCTAGCTGCTGTTTCGGATGTGCCATAGCGGAGCAGAAATTCGGTGGGCATTTTTGCGTCGGTCAATGCGAGGAGCACTCCAGCGACGATAACCACGACAACTGCACCTGCAAAGATGATGGTTTTCTTTGGTTTGTCTTTAAGGCTCACAATGCCGTAGAACAACCATACTAATAGACTAACAGCTATGTAGCAAACCAAAATCCAATATGCGACATTGAAAAGACCGCCGAATTTTGTTTGGTTTGAGGCAAAGAGTATGGCGCAAACGGCGACGATTAATGCCACTGCGAGGCTAATAATCATCATTAATTTTCTATAAATTAATACAACTAATCCTTATATTATTTCTTGTTCTTGACGAGAATGTCCATGAAGGAGATAGAACCATCTTCCATCTGGGCAACAAGGCTCTCAATTTTGGTGAGGAGGTAGTTGTAGAAAATCTGAAGGATAATAGCAACGATAAGACCGAAGACGGTTGTAAGAAGAGCAACCTTCATACCACCAGCGACAACGGTCGGGCTGATATCACCGGCTTTTTCGATATCATCGAATGCCTGAACCATACCGATAACGGTACCGAGGAATCCGAATGAAGGAGCAAGGGCGATGAAAAGAGCAATCCAAGTCAGGTTGTTCTCAAGACGTGCCATCTGGACACCACCATAGGAGGTGACAGCTTTCTCAACATTCTCGAGACCTTCGTTGACGCGGTCAAGACCTTGATAGAAAATGCTGGCTACAGGACCACGGGTGTCGCGGCAGAGCTCTTTGGCTGCATTGTAGTCACCTTTCTTTACATTGTCTTCAATACCTTCGAGAAGTTTGTTGACATTGGTGGTTGACATGTTGAGGTAGATGATACGCTCGATAACAAGAGCCATACCGAGGATAAGGCAGAGGAGCACGGGGGTCATCCAGCCTGCACCACCCTGAATGTATTTCTCTTTCAATACCTCGTGGAAGGATTTGGCTTCGGCCTCTTCTTCGTTTGTGGTCGCTACAGGAGCTGCTTCTGCGGCTGTCGCTGCTGTGCTATCGTCAGAAACCTGTTCTGTTTGAGCGGCAGTGTCTGTTTTGTCGCCCTGAGCCATAACATTGTTGAGATTGGTGAATGCCAATAATCCAATTACTGACATTAATGCAATAACTTTTTTCATGGTTGTTTTTAAATTGTATTGATTATTAATTAATTAATTTGATTCTTGTGTTGTACAATATGTTTGCAAATGTAGCAATAAGTTTGCATATAATGCAAAAAAAAAGGTATTTTTTTTATTTTTATTATTTAAGGTTGGTGTTAATGAATTGATATGTAGTTTTGTAAATTTCTGCGGGTAGGCGTTATATTTGTCGGTTCAGCAGTTGTTTTGTGAGCTCATAGAGTGGGGCTTTGTCGCTTTCTGGTTGTGAAATCAATCCGAGCTTGCTAAGGGCTTCGTTATGAAGATTGTTGATGGCTTTCTCTACATCGTGTCGAATGTTGAGTGCGTTGTATATATCGATGACTTCGTTCACTTTTGCTGTTGTGTCGTTTGGCGAGACGGCAAACAGATTCTGTAGACGCTCTTTTTGCTGCTGTGACGCTTTCTTTATAGCTGACAGGAGTAGAAATGTCTTCTTGTTGTCGCGTATGTCGGTGCAGGTTTGTTTGCCAAAAGTGGCGGTGTCGCCGTAGACGTCGAGGAGATCATCGCGAAGCTGGAAGGCAAGGCCAATTTTGATTCCAAAGTCGTAGAGTAGTTCGATGTCGTTGTCTGGGGCGTCGGCATAAAGGGCTCCTATTTTCAATGCTCCTCCAAGCATGACGGCTGTTTTCAGCCGAATCATTTCCATATACTCCTCTATAGTGACGTCGTTTTGTGTTTCAAAGTTCATGTCGTACTGCTGTCCCTCGCATATCTCCATACTCGTTTTTTCGAAGGTTTGCAGTATACGATGCAGATTGTGGTGTGGAGTGCGCAAAAAATATCTCCATGCCAGTATGTTCATGGCGTCGCCTGAAAGTATGGCGGTGTTTTCGTCCCATTTGCGATAAACGGTGGGTTTGCCGCGTCGCATGGGCGATTGGTCCATGAGGTCGTCGTGAAGTAGGGTGAAGTTGTGGAAGGTTTCAATGCCTATGGCAGCATAGCGGGCTGTCTCGAGGTCGCCTCCAAACATCTGCGTGGCGGCGAGGAGCATGGCTGGTCTAATGCGTTTGCCTCCTTGGGCAAGGGTGTAATCTATTGGTTCGTAGAGTTGTCGTGGTATCCCTGTGAATGTTTCGGCGGCGAAATATTCTTTAACTTTGTTGTTGATTTCTGATAGAGTAAGCATGGATGTTGTGTATTATTATAATCGACGAAGTAGAATAAGCCTGCGGTGGGCTAATAAAATTATTATTGTACTTTGTTTAGCAGTTTTTTCGTTGTTTGGTTTATGTCAATAATATGTTGATTACACTATTTTTTTGTTGTTGAGTGATGTTAGAATGGATAGTCGATTCCGAAGTTAGCGGTCACTTGTGATATTTTCCAATAGGCGGGGCGCCAATGTCTGTTGGCTGCTGCACCGGGATCGTAGAAGGGTATGGCGAGGTCGCAGCGTAAGGTGACAATAGATATGTTGGCTCTGATGCCTAATCCGATGCCTGCGGCTATGCTTTTGTGGAGGCTTTTGATGTTGAATTCACCTCCTTCGAATTCTTCTGACTTATGTGTCAGCCACACATTGCCAAAATCGGTGAACAAGGCACCTTCAACAATGGCAAAGAGTGGAAAGCGGTATTCTAGGTTGGCAACGAATTGTATGTCGCCAATGCGCTCAAAAACAGTACCTTCATCGGGTTGGAAGGTGCCTGGTCCCAACTGGCGTAGATGCCAGGCTCTTATTGTTGTGGGACCGCCGCCAAAGAAGCTTTTTTCGTAGGGCATGGCAGTGGAGTTGCCGTAGGGTAGACCCACGCCGGTCATGACTCTTGTCACAAAAGTGCTGCGTTGTCCAAGGTAGAAATAGTGTTTGTATTCGGCGTTGAATCTAAGATACTGCGAGAAGGGGACTCCAAAAATACGTTTGATGCCGTTTTCGTCGCCAGGTGTACCAGCGATATTCTCGATGGCGGCAAGGAGGTTGCCGGCGCTCTCGGCGGAGAGGTGAAGGTAGTTGAAGTCTATTCGTTGCCCATAGCGTTGTGAGTTGTAGACATAGTCGTAGCGTGCGTCCATGATAAAGTGGTCGCTGTATTGGTATTTGAGCCTGGCGTCGTTGATGTTGGCTATACGACTTCGGAATGAGCTGTCGATATTGAAGAAACGCACATAGGTGAGTTCTAGCGGCATAAGCTGATGAACATTAAGGTTGCGGCTCCAGTTGTAGCCCATACCCGTGTTGAAAAGTAGTCGCTCAAAATAGCTGTGAAGCTGATAGTTGGCTCCTAGGTTGATGACGGTGTGGGGTCGCATTCGCTGCCATAAGACATCCTTGGTGAATGGAAAGAGGAATGTTGGTAGGTCGAGCGACATGTTGATGCCGTTCTCCATGTTGCTGATGTTGTTGGCAAAACCTTGCGACTTGTTGCGGAATATCAGTTTGGGCAGCTCTATGAGCATAGACCATTCTGTTTTGAAGAGCTCTGCACCGCCAAAGAGGTTTTTGTTCTGATAAGTGAGTTTTGTCTCCAACCCAAAATTGCCGCTTAACAATCCGAAGCTACCGTCCTGGTTCTCGCTGTCGAACGACGAGGAATTGTTGACTTCTACCGAAGCAGAGAAACGTTGTCTTCGCGCGTTGAGCAGGCGTATTTTGGCGTTGAGCAGGCGATTGGTGTCGCAACTGTTGGGCGACTCGGCAAATTCGATGTTGATGTATTTGAAATTGCGTAGGTTGAGCAGGGAGTTGTAGGTCCGCTCTATGAATCTAGGCCTGAATGTTTGTCTATGGAAAAGGAAGAGGGCTCGGTTTATGACTTCGGGACGTAGAGCCATCTCGTCGTTGTAGAGGTAGTAGTAGTTGGTGGTGTTGTTTCGGAACTGTAATGAGGATATAAGTGTGTCGAACGTTACTTGGGCGTCGCTGCTCGATGTTGACGAGTTGGGGTAGATGAATATCTCGTCGAATCGGTATTTTTGCAGAGGACGTACCTCTATCTGCCTGTTGGCGTTTACGACACGTGGGTTGGCGATGTTGAGGACAATGGATAGCTTGTGGTCGTCGAAAGCGGTGTCGACAATGTATGACACCAATTCGGTGGAAGCGTAGTAGTATCCTTCGTTGCGCAACTTCTCGATTACAATGTTGCGTTCACGCTCCATTTTCTCTTGGTCGTAGTAGTCGCCAGCCTGCAGAAGACTTTCGCTTTGCCATTGCCGTAGCAGTTTGGTGACTTCAGGTGTCTCCGACTTGAAGCGTACGTCGTCTATGATGTAGCGTTGCGATGCGGCGATATTGTACTTGACTTTGACGTCATGCTTTTTGCGGTGAACTGTGTCGAAGGTCACAACCGAGTTGAAACAGCCTTTCGAGTATAGCAGGCTAGTGAGCTGGTCGCAGGTTTTGCGAGCTGCGTACTCATCGTATATGACGGGCTTTTGCCCTTTGCGGCGTAGGTAGCTGTTGATGAAGTTGGAGTCGTCGGGATTGGAGAGACAATAGATTCTCATTGAGAAACGTGGTCCGACGCCAAGTATATGGGTGTTGGCTTTCTGCTGGGTGTATTTTTTCATGCCGTCAAGGGCATCGTAGATCTCTTTGCCCGGCTCGGCACCGTCGGTTGTTGTTATTTCATAGTAGTTCTGATAGAGTATGCGCTCGTCATCTCTGACGAATTTCTTGACACCACGGCAACCAGACATCATGAATGTCAAAGCCAGCATGGTTAGCAGCAGTGTGTATATACTCTTTCCTCTTGTCAGCATACCGTTTGTTCAACTATTGTCATTATCTTTTTCGTCGAGCCTATTTCATGATCCATAACGTTGCGACACATCGTTATGGCCTTGTTGCGGGCGTCTTTGTCGTCTAGCCACGAGGATAGTATTGGCACCAGTTCTTCGCTTGTCGAGTAGCTTTGAGCCCCTCCGCAGGCGATCATGTCGCACGCTTCCTTGAATTTTAAGTAGTTGGGACCGAAACAGACGGGTGTGCCATATGCTGTAGCCTCAAGGATGTTGTGAATGCCTTTGCCAAATCCGCCACCTATGTATGCCACGGTGGCATATTGGTATATAGAGGATAGCATGCCTATGTTGTCAATAATAAGAATGCTCTTGCCATGAACGATTTCATACGAGTCGATGTCCTTGATTTGCGAGAACCTCACACATTTGTCGTTGCCAAAAAGATGTTCTATGCCGCGTATGTGGCTCTCGTTGATGACATGAGGGGCCAAAATAAGCGCCAAAGGCTTGTTGTAGACATCGAGAAAAGCTTTTATGTTGCTTTCATCGGGTTCCCACGACGAGCCGGCTACCACGACTTTGTCGCAGTTGCACATTTTCAGGAAGTTGTCTATAGTTGCTATTGGTTTGGCGTTGTTTGCTATGTCGACGACGCGGTCAAAGCGGGTGTCGCCAGCCATAGATACTTGGTCGATACCAATATTTTTAAGTAATGCTGCCGATTCGTCGTTTTGCACAAAAATATGCGAGTAGCATTGCAGTTGGCGAGCAAACCATTGGCCATAGCTGTGGAAAAAGTATTGAGACGGACGGAAAATGGCAGAGAAAAGGAATGTTGCTATTTTGTGGCTGTGTAGCTGCTCCAAGATGTTGAACCAAAAATCGTATTTCACAAAGAAGGCGACATCGGGGTGCATAAGTCCAATCAAGGCTTTGGCGTTGCGGCGTGTGTCGGGAGGAAGGTAGCACACCACATCGGCTCCAGCGTAGTTTTTACGTATTTCATAGCCCGAAGGGGAAAAGAAGGTTAGGCACACCTTGTAGTTTGGATGCTTTTGGCGAAATGACTCCATTACCGGTCGCGCCTGTTCAAATTCGCCTAGTGAAGAGGCGTGAAACCATGCTACCTTGTATCCTTTTAGAGTGTCGAAAGGCACTTTCCTACGCCATCCGTGCCATCCGGCGGCAAGTTGGCGTGCTTTGGTATTGAAAGGTGCCGCCAGTCGCACCGCGAAGGCGTAAAAACCTATACCTATGCTATATAAGATACGCACTTTGTTATTGTGTCAAGTTAGGGTTCTATTTAGAAGAAATAGTAGTCGTAGGCGGTTTTGCCCTTGAGGGGAAACATCCAGCAAATCTTGATAGTGTAAAGCATGTCGAAGTATTTGCCGTTGTCGGGGCCATGCAATCCCATGACATCGTCGAGGACAAAGTCGCGCACAGAGTGGTTCCAGCATTCTGTGACTTCGAAGGCGACATAGAAATTGAATATGTTGGAGCTACGGCTCATAAACCAGTATCCAACGCTTTCGCTCAACGTGAAACCGCGACGCTTGTGGTCGTATATGCGTGCGTAGTCGCCTTGCAGCTGTGGCGCGTTGACATCGTTCATCACGAAAATGGTCTTCTGCTGTATTATGCCGCAGTTGAGACGTGCCACAATGCCAGAATTGGGGTTCCTTTCCACCAGTTGGAAAATCTTGCCCACTCCTATGCGCAGCGACAGAGCCCGGTTGAAGCATGAGGCTTCGGCGTTGGTGCCGTTGGTGCCGATGACGACGGGAACAGTGTCGTGGCTGTATGCGGCGGGCATGCGCTCGCTTTTGTCGTTGAGGTCGTGGCCAACCATCAGACTTCCGTCGAGCGACAGTAGCCAGTTGGACTTAAACTTGTACGAGGCCTCGACACCATAGTTGAGGTATGGCGATGGGTAGAGGTCGTGCATGCCGTTTTCCGACGACATCTTGTCTGTGGCGAATACAGTGCCGAAATTAAAACCAAAGATTGGTGTCACCAGGGTGTCCTGTGTCAGTTTCACCTGAGCTGAGAGGTTGGAGAGCGACAGCGACATCGTGGCTATGACGGGTAATAGACGTAGTGTTTTGGCTAAGAAAGTCATAAGTGGTTGTTATTAGTTGATTCTTTTGAATTCTCTCCCCATGGCTTTGAACACCTTGGGAAGGATGTCTATGTTATTCTGAATGCCCGTGAAACGTTCGGCACCGGGACCATAGGCAAACACGGGGACCATAACACCCGAGTGGCCGTCGGTGATGTATTTGCACTCGTTTTTGCCCTTCTCGATGTTGCCTCCGGTAAGCACTAGTCCGCCGGTTTCATGGTCGGCGGTGACGACAACGAGTGTGTTGCCGTCTTTTTCGGCGAAGTCGAGAACTATCTTGAGCATCTTCTCAAAGTCAGCGAGTTCAGCCTCCATATAGGCAGCGTCGTTGTTGTGGCAGGCCCAGTCAATCTGCGAGCCTTCAATCATCATGGCAAAACCTTTGGGATTGCGAGTCAGTATGTCGAGGGCCTTTTTAGTGCCTTCGGCAAGCACGGGGTCGCGTCCCGGAGCCACAGGCCCATAGTAGTTTTCGCAGAAGAAGGTGACCAGTTTGTTGCTCTTTGACCGTTTCATTTCCTCCAAGCTGTATGTTATCTCATAGCCGCGTTTCAGCAATGTGTCGAGAGGGGCGAGGCCATCTTTGCGGTTTTCGGGACGAAAGTTCGATATGCCTCCGCCAATCATTACGTCAAAGCCGCATTGCGACATATGGAGACTTATGGTGTCATACATTTTTCGGTAGGGTACGTGTGCGTAAGTCGATGCCGGCGTGGCGTCGAGAACGCTGCTGGTGACAACGAAACCCGACGACATACCCTGCTCGCGGCAAAGGGTGAGGAACGATTTCACGGGTGTCTTGTCGGCAAGCATACCTATATGGTAGTTGTCGGTCTTGTATCCGGTCACTATCGCTGTGCCACCGGCTCCGCTATCGGTGGTGTATTTGTTGTGCGAGAATGTGCGCGAGAAGCCGCTATAGGGGAAACGCAAAAAGTTGGAGTGTCCTTTCTGAGCCACTATCGAGGCGTATACCTGTGCTGTGCCCATGCCGTCACCAATGATAATGATGACGTTTTTGGCTTTCTTGTATGCCTCTATGGCTGGCGGCTCATCTAGCCAACGGCCAGCTTCAGGCATCTGGCCTATGGTGTCGCTTTTTGCTACTAATGTTTTCTTCTGGCTGAAGGCTGGCAATGTTGTCAGCGCAGCAAGAGCAAGAGTGAGAATTATTTTTTTCACGTTTTTTATCGTTGGCTTTATCTTTAATGTGAAGGCGTTTAGCCTTCTGTTTCATATTATGATCTTCTTATCCTTGTTTGTGTCTTCGAGACATTATCTTCTCGACGAGCTGCCGCTGCGGCTTGAGCTTCCACCGCTGAAACCACCCCCACGGCTCGAGCTGCCGAAACTACCACTACGGCTCGAGCTACCAAAACTGCTGCTGCGGCTCGAGGAACGGCTGCTGCTTGTTCGGCTCGAACTGCCTAAATTGTTGTTGCGGCTGTTGGAGAATGTCGAGTTGCTGCGGGACGAGGTGGCTTGACGACGCTCCGAACTCAGGCTGCGTGTGGCTCCGAAACGGCTGTCGTTGCTGGTGCTGCGTCCATAGTTGCCACGCTGCGACGATGAACTGGTGCTACGCGATACATTTGATGATGTGCGATTTGCTGTGGCGTTGGCAGGACGGCAATATGTGTTCGATGTCGTAGCGCGACCTGCGGATGTGCCTCGGTTGGAGGCGACACCGGTGCCACTTACTCTGCCGCGAGGAGCGTGACCGCCGTTGTTGATGTCAACACCGCCGCGACGCACAGTTCCTCGTCCTACGGGTGAGGGCGACGGCGTTGTGGCGGTGCGCGATGTGGGCGCCCATCCGTTGTTGCGGTTGTTGCCAGCATAGTGGTGACCATAGTTGTTCCATCCGTAGTATGAGCCATACCATCCATAAGAGTGGCCATACCATGCATAGTAGGAATCCCAATACCACCATGAGGCTCCCCAGCCGTAACCCCAGCCCCACCAGGGATCGTAGCTCCAACTGTAGCCCCAACCCCACCAAGGGTCGAAACCCCAGTAGTGGCTTATACGCCAATGGCAGCCGCCCCACCACGAGTGACCCCATACATTCCAATAGGGACTGTACCATGGGTCGGCAAGGCTATAAGAATAGTAATCTACTGAAAGCTTGCTTTTGATGCTGTCGTCACGACGCGAGGTGTCGGGTACAACACCGGTCAATTCAACGGTGATATCATCGCTTTTGTCGATAATAGAGGAGTCGAAGTATGGTTTCGGAGCCGAAGGTTTTATCCCTTTTTCATAGTTAGAATAGTATTTTCCGTCGGTCAAAGAAGTCTGGGCAATGGTTGTCGCCAAGCCTGCCGACAAGAAAAATAGAATGCATAAAGTTCTGATGTGTAGTTTTTTCATGCTTTCAAAACTATTATATGTTATGTTTATTTTTTTTTGTATGCTTATAAATATGTATTTTTGCAAATCGAAAAAGGATGTGCAAAAGTACATTTTTTTCGTGATACATAACGTTATTACTCAAAAAAAATTATAAACATATATAATAAATGGCAAAAGATTTTGTAAAACGCAGCGAGAATTATTCCGAATGGTATAACGAATTGGTGGTTCGTGCCGACTTGGCCGAGCAGAGTGCCGTACGAGGCTGTATGGTCATCAAGCCCTATGGCTACGCTATATGGGAAAAAATGCAGCATGAGTTGGACCGCATGTTCAAGGCTACGGGCCATCAAAACGCTTATTTCCCATTGTTTATCCCCAAAAGTTTTCTGAGCCGCGAGGCCGAGCACGTTGAGGGCTTCGCCAAAGAGTGCGCCGTAGTGACTCACCATCGTCTGATGAACGACCCCAACGGCAATGGCGTCGTCGTCGACCCATCAGCCAAACTCGAAGAGGAACTCATTGTGCGCCCCACTTCCGAAACTATCATCTGGAGCACATATAAAAACTGGATCAAGAGCTACCGCGACCTCCCCATCCTCTGCAACCAGTGGGCCAATGTGGTCCGTTGGGAAATGCGTACCCGCATGTTCCTCCGCACAGCCGAATTCCTTTGGCAGGAAGGCCATACCGCCCACGCCACCCGCGAGGAGGCTGAGGCCGAAACCAAGAAGATGCTCGAGGTCTATGCCGAATTCGCCGAGAAATATATGGCCATGCCCGTGCTCAAGGGTCACAAAAGCCCCAATGAGCGTTTCGCTGGCGCCCTCGACACTCTCTGTATCGAGGCTATGATGCAGGACGGCAAAGCCCTGCAGGCAGGCACCAGTCATTTCCTGGGCCAAAACTTCGCCAAGGCTTTCGAGGTGCAGTTTCTCAACAAGGAGAACAAGCTGGAGTATGTCTGGGCAACATCGTGGGGCGTCAGCACCCGTCTTATGGGTGCGCTCATCATGACCCATAGCGACGACAACGGTCTTGTGCTGCCTCCTCATCTGGCTCCTATCCATGTCGCCATAGTGCCCATTGCCAAAGGCGACGACCAGATGGCTCAACTCGACGAACATATCGCTCCCATTGTCAAGGCATTGGAATCCAAAGGTCTTGTGGTTAAATACGACAACCGTCCCGAATATAAAGCAGGGTGGAAGTTCAATGAGTACGAGTTCAAGGGAGTTCCCGTACGCTTGGCAATAGGTCCTCGCGATTTGGAGAATGGCACCTGCGAGGTGTGCCGTCGCGACACTCTCGAAAAACAGAATGTCCCCATCGAAGGCATTGCCGACTATGTATCCACTCTTCTTGAGGATATCCAGCAGAACCTCTACAAGAAGGCCGCCGACTTCCGCACCAGCATGACCCGCAAGGTCGACACCTGGGAGGATTTCAAGGTTGAGATCGAGAAGAATGGCTTCTTGCTCTGCCATTGGGATGGCACCATCGAAACCGAAGAGCGCATCAAGGAAGAGACCAAGGCAACAATACGTTGCATTCCTTTCGACGCTCCCGACGAGGAGGGCAAGTGCATATACAGCGGCAAACCCAGCCACCGTCGTGTAGTCTTCGCAAGAAGCTATTGATGTGTGTCTTGCCACAATACAAACTCAATCCTCGACAGCAAAGTCGGGGATTTTTTTTTGAAAAAAACAGTTGTCATACAATAAAATTTTGTTAAATTGCGTTAACAATGTCAAATAACCCTAAATCTATAGCAACATGAAAATTACTAACAAAATTTTAGCCGAATGTTTCGGTACATTCGTGTTGGTCCTTGGCGGTTGTGGTACAGCGCTTTTCGCTGGACATTCCGTTAATTTTATCGGCGTTTCCATCGCCTTTGGTTTAACAGTCATTGCTATGGCTTATGGCATTGGCCATGTTAGCGGAGCTCACCTCAACCCCGCTGTCTCATTTGGCGTTTTTGTCAACGGACGCATGAGTTTTAAGGATATGCTTTGCTACTGGGGCGCACAGATTGTTGGCGCCATCATTGCTGGTGCCGTCCTGCTTGCTATATGGAAGGCCGCCGGAATGGGCGAGACTGGCGTTTTCGCTGCTAATGGCTATGGCGACGCTTTCAAGGCTGCCGCCGGCGAGAATTATCATGCCATTAGCGCAGGTGGCGCATTCCTCGTCGAGGCTTTGCTCACCTTTGTCTTCCTTATGGTCATCCTCGGCGCTACCGACGAGCGCAGCAACACCAAGGCTGCCGGCCTTGCCATCGGCTTGACTCTGACTTTGATACACCTTGTCAGCATTCCTCTCACCAACACTAGCGTCAACCCCGCTCGCAGCATCAGTCAGGCTCTCTTCAGCGACTGTGCCACTTGGAGCGCATGCGGCCAGCTTTGGCTCTTTATCGTGGCTCCCCTCGTAGGCGCCGCCCTCGCAGGCCTGTTCTACAAATGTGTTGCTCCTAAAGAGGACTAAGATATTCTAAATCATAAAAAAGCCTGCTCTCGTGAGCAGGCTTTTTTCGTTTCATTACTTGGAATATAAGGATGTATTTATTTCCTTACTCTCCAAAGAACTGTTCCCTAATTTGTTTTCTTAGCCTTCGGCACCAAACTCCATAAGGTAGGCTTTGATAAACTCGTCTATCTTGCCGTCCATCACACCTGTCACATCGCCGGTTTGGTAGCCTGTGCGGTGGTCTTTAACACGGCGGTCGTCGAAGACGTAGCTGCGAATCTGGCTGCCCCATTCAATCTTTTTCTGTGAGGCTTTGATTTTGGCTTGCTCCTCCATGCGATGTTTCATCTCGCGGTCGTAGAGTTGTGAACGCAGCAAACGCAAGGCGTTCTCTTTGTTTTTCGGTTGGTCGCGGGTTTCGGTGTTCTCGATAAGGATTTCCTCCTCCTCGCCAGTGTAGGGGTCTTTGTATTGGTAGCGCAGACGCACGCCGCTCTCCACCTTGTTGACGTTCTGTCCGCCGGCGCCGCCGCTACGGAAGGTGTCCCAGCTCAGTCGCGAGTTGTCGACAACAACCTCGATGGTGTCGTCGACAAGGGGCGTGACGCTGACCGAGGCAAAGCTAGTCATACGTTTGCCCTGGGCGTTGAAAGGGCTTACGCGGACAAGGCGGTGCACTCCGGTCTCGCTCTTCAGGTAGCCAAATGCAAAATCACCCTCAATCTGCATGGTGACACTCTTAATGCCTGCCCCTTCGCCGTCTAGCGAGTTGCTTATGGCCACTTTGTAACCTGAACGTTCGGCGTAGCGTATGTACATGCGCATGAGCATTTCGGCCCAATCCTGAGCCTCCACGCCACCGGCGCCGGCGTTGATGCTGAGCACGGCGTCGAAGCGGTCGCTTTCGCCGCGCAGCATGTTTTTGAATTCCAAACCTTCAACAAGCTTTGTCGTCGCCTCAATCTGTTTCATCATCTCCTCTTCGGTGGCGTCGCCGGCATCGAAAAACTCGCTCATAACCAACAGGTCATCGACGCTGTCATTGACGGCTTTGAAAGCTGTTGTCCAATTCTTTTTGCTCTTTATCTCGAGCATAACTTTCTTGGCCTCTTTGGGATCGTTCCAAAAGTCGGCGGCCTCGGTCTTTTTCTCCTCTTCGGCTATGACTGCCGTGAGTTTGTCTATGTCAAGGAATTTCTTTAAAGCCTCTTTTCTCTGTTCAAGGTCTTTTATGGTTTCGGGAATGGTCATATGCGGAATAAATTGATTGTCAATATTGTTATATCAGTCATTAAATAATAGTTGTTGGCGTAGGCTCTGTCGAGTCTCTCTCTGTCGGGATTTTTCACGTTGGGCATACGGTCGCTGGTGCGGAACACGCCGCGCTTTATGGCTGGCAACGGGTTCTCGCTTTCCGCCTCTTCGCTTTTCGCTTTCAGCTCTCCACTTCTGCAATATCCCACCCAACTCTTCTTGCCGAAAAGTACTGTGACACAGTCGGCATAATAGCGACGTTTACGTTTCTGTGGCCAGAAAAGAATAGGGGAGAGGAGCAGCAGCAACAACGAGCTAACGATGTCAAACAACCTTTTGCTGCGGCGGTTGGTGACGTTGCTGATGTTGCTGAAGTCGGGCGTGTATAGCTCCTCGGGACTGCTGGTGTAGTTGCTGCCTATCAGCACGTTCATGTCTTTGGGCGCTATGCGGAAACCTATCCCTTTGCCTTGCAGTCGCTCGGTGACGCTGAGTATGGAGCTGATTGATACGTCTTTGGTGCAGAATATGATTTCGTCTATGTCGCTTCGGTTGTCCATAAGGTCCTCAATGTCCTTTGTGACATCCGACAGGTCGGCAATCTTCTGTGGCGAAAGGCTTTTGACGTATTTCGACTCTATGCCTAGGGTGTCGAACAACTCGTTGGTGACTCGGTCATACTCGCTCTGGTTGCCGACAATCAGACGGCTTTTGCCGCTGTCGGGGCGCAGTTTGTAGCCCTCTACGTTCAACAGACTTAATAGCAGACGTATGACTATTGCTGACGCAATACTCCACACCGAGCCGAGCAGTATTATAGCACGCGAAAAACGCAACTCCTCGCTCAGCAGCGAGTAGAAGACTAGTAGGCACAACGCTCCTATGCCCATACCCTGAACTATGCGCCCTATTCGTATGGGTTTGTCGTAACCTCCTCTAAGCCATGAGGCAAGCAGCATGATAAGGATGTATAGGGGCAGTATTGTCCATGTGTAGAATGTTGGGTAATAGTTCACATTCTCAGCCCAGTAGGTGGCCCAAATGTTCTTTATGGCCAAAAAGCCGGCAAACGAGGCGGCAAAGTCCAATGCTGGCACGGCGAGCTTGCCAATCAAACGTTTCCCGAAATCCAACGACGCCCGCAGCCATATGGCACATTGTATCAGTAACGTATACATCTTGGCACCGTTGCCGCTAAAGTATTTGCGGGCAAAGATGGCCATTGCGTTATAGAAGGTGTATACGTAGTTCATGCTGCTCTTTTTGGTGCTCTCGCCCTTATAGTGCAGTATGCGTGTCGTCGGCAGGTAATAGTTCTTATATCCAGCAAGTTTTATGCGCCACGAGAAGTCGATGTCCTCGCCGTACATAAAATAACTCTCGTCGAGCAAACCGGTCTTCTTCAAAGCCTCGCGGCTAATCATCAGGAATGCTCCCGGCAGCACGTCAACCTCATTAACTGTGTTGTCGTCAAGGTGCCCCATATAGTAGGCACCTACCTTCTTGTTGTGGGGGAATAGTTTTATGAGTCCGCTGATTTTGTAGAACGATGTCGCCGGCGACGGAAAACCGCGCTTGCTCTCTTTCAGAAATCGCCCTTCGCCGTCTATCATCTTCACACTCAGTCCTCCGCAGTCGGGATGGTTTCTATAGAATTCAATACAGGTGAAAAATGTGTCCTTCTGCACCAGCGTGTCGGGGTTTAGCAGCAGAATATAGTCGCCCTTGCATTGCCGTATGGCTTGGTTGTTGGCTTTGGCAAAACCCGGATTGTCGCCGTTGGCGATAAGGTTGACTTCAGGAAATTTGTCTCTAACCATCTGTACCGAGCCGTCAACGGAATTGTTGTCAACCACCCATACCTCTGCCTCGATGCCTTGTGTGGCGTCAAAAACAGAACGCAAGCATTGTTCTAGGAAATACTTTACGTTATAGTTTACTATGACTACTGAGAGAAGCATGGTGTTTTTTCAATGACGACTTATTATTGACTTCAGCTAATTGGCTTTTTTTTGACGTTTTTTCTATTTGTTGATTGTCTGTTTTCTATTGTAACGGCTTTAGACATATATTTCGGGACATCCAGGGGTGAAGTAGGCGGCGGCGAAGGCAACTATGACTAGGGCTAGCTTTAGCCAGCGGTTGTCGGTTTCGCTGTCGAAGAGTATGCTCACGCTCACATGTAGCAGTATGCCGACGACAACTCCCATTATCATCGCTTGCACTATGGCGTTGTCGGGGACAAAAAGCAGGTTGCACATCGAGCCAAGTGGCGTCATGATGGCAAATATGGAGAGCAACAGGAATGATTTGAGGGTGCCGTAACCGTTGTGCATAAAAATGGCGACGAGTACCAAGGCTATGGGAATGTTGTGAAGAACAATGCCGTAGAGCAGACTTTGGTGTATGTCGCAGCCGCTGTCCACCAGCGGCATGCCCTCAAGGAAAGCGTGAATGGAGAGACCTATGATAAGGCCTGTCGTGGGATGTACATGATGGTTGTGATGGTGCTCGTGGCTGTACTCCTCCTCCTCGTGGCAGTCGTGGCAATGGTTGTGGCCATGTTCCATGCTGTTGGTCATCATTTCGAGGAGGGTTTGTATTAGGAATCCCACGAGGGCGGCAAGACCTATTTTAATGTGTAGGTTGGGTGTCTCAAACCCCTGCACAAACATGTGGGGGATGAGGTTGATAAAACAGGAGGCCAAGAGGAAGGCGCCACCGAAGACAGTGATGCAATCCGACACCTTGTGCGGTATCTTTTTGCCTCCAGGAATAAGGATAACCCATAGTGTTATTCCTAAGAAAATCAGTATGTAAGATGTTATTATATTGATGTCCATTTATAAAAATCGGGAGTGCAAAGTTACGAAAAAGACGGGAATAATTCATAAAATGCTCTTCGACTCTCTTTTTTTAACACAGAAATGGCCGGAAAAATCTGAAAAAAAACGCGCCAGTGTGCCGTATGTGGTAACCCCTTTAAACTTTTGAATCCTTAAACCCTTAACTACCAAAACTTATTCGGATGGGCAAAATAAAAAAGGGTAAGCTGATTATATCGCGTCGCTACAACCAAACACCCTTGCTGCATTCCTGCCCTGGGGGATTCAATGGGAGCTGACCGTATAAGACTTACCCAATTGCAAAAGTACCACTTTTCTTTAATGTGGCAAATTTTTTTTTGCTATCGTCTCATAACAGACAGATATATAAAAACATATTTTTTCAACGTTTCTTCTCTCCGACGCTCTGCCTCTAGGGGTCGTGGTACGTTATTTGTATATTTTGCGCTTGTTTAGTTCGGCGTGGAAAGCGGCGGCGTTGGCGTTATGTTGTGCCAGGTTGGTGGCAAAGGCATGGCGTCCGCTGAAGTCGGCTTTGGCGCAGAAATAGATGTAGTCGGTCTTCTTGTTTTCAAGCACAGCGTCTATCGAGGCGGCGCTGGGTATGCAGATTGGGCCTGGTGGCAAACCACGAAAACGGTAGGTGTTGTAAGGACTGTCGCTCTCCATGTGCTTGTTAAGCAGGCGCCTAAGGGTGAAGTCGCCGGCGGCGTATTTTAGTGTGGGGTCGGCCTGAAGAAGCATGCCTTTGCGCAGGCGGTTCAGGTATACGCTTGCTATGTCGTCCTTTTCGTCGTTCTTGTTAGTCTCCTCCTCAACAATCGAAGCCAGCGTCGTCACCTCGGCGGTGGTAAGATTCAGGGCCTCGCATTTCTTTTGCCGCGACTTTGTCCAGAATTTTCCGCTCTCTTTCTGCATGCGTTCCAACAGTTTGATGGGAGTGATGTTCCAGTATATGTCGTAAGTGTTTTGATGAAACATCGCTATGATTGTTTTGCTGTTGTATCCAAATTGTGCGCATACGCTGTCGTCCAACATCAAGTTTAGGATGTCGTCATTGCTCATCTCAAGTTTGCGGCTTAAGTATGTCGACAGCTGTTGCAGGGTTCGGTGTTTCCCTATGGTTACACGTATAGGGTCCTGGTTGCCGTAGTACAGCTTTGTCAGCGTGTTCCACACCGGTTGGTGGGGTTTGAGGATATAACAGCCCGACTTCACGTTGTCCTTGTAGTGGCGCAGGCGGGCCATCGAGGCGAATACGGCGCTGTTGCCAATACATTTGTGAGCGTTGAGAGAGTCCACAACATCTTGATATGTAGACCCCGAGGGAATGAACAATGTCACTTGTTCGTTGTTGCCCATCTTCTGGCTGCGCAGGACAATAAGACCCACCACTGAGCCCAGCAGCAGAGCTATGGCTATGATGGCAACGATAATATTCTGGCGTTTGTTTTGTTTTTTCTTGGCTGTCATTAGTTGATGATTTTTTGGAACATGAGGGCGTCGCGCCAATTGTTTGAGCCGTCAAGGTTCCATTGCTTCAAAGTACCGCATTGAGTGTACCCTGCTGTAGCGAATAGGGCTATACTAGCCTTGTTGTCCGATGCTATGGTGCAATGCAGCTGGTGCAGGCGGAGGTGTTCCAAGGCAAATTGCTCCACCTCTCTAAGCATAGCCAAGCCGAAACCTTTGCGACGCTTACTTCTGTCCACTATTATGCCTATGCCGGCGCGTTGGTGGTAGGGGTCGAAGTCGAAGAGATCCACGCACCCCACAGCCAAACCATCGTTGTCTATACCCATAAGGCGCAGTTGGTGGCATGAGTATATGTCGGCTGAGGCACAGTCGTTGATAAACTGTTGTAGGGTGTGGCGCGAGAAAGGCTGGTGTGCGGCGCTGCAAATCCACGTTGTCGGGTCGTTTTCCCAGTCGTAGATATTGTCTATGTCCTCAGGCTCCATAGCCCTGAGCTTGATAATAGCTTTGTTGTTCATGTGATATGTAACGCCCAGCAATCTTTTTTATTGTACAGATGTCAGAAGCGAAATTCTATGGCGACAGCAATACTGCTCTATATGTTATTGATGTCAAAATAATAATTTTCTTTATTTCGAAATTGTATTTTGAAACAAAAAATTCTTTTAATAAGTGTTGCTTGTCTTTGTAAATGAGTTTTGTAGATAATTTTTGCTATTATTGTTTTGTCATATCAAAAAAAATATGTATTTTTGCATTACTTTTTAAGCGACTCACAATAAGGATTATTCCGTTGTGAAAACATTTAAGGTGGCAGGGCTTCTGTCACCTTTTTTCAAAAATTCATATTTTTGATTCGCTTAAAAAGTAGAGATAGAAACCGTTCTTTGACACCAACAGAGCGGGCGTGTTCTACGGAACATTGGTTGTGATTCGCTTAAAAAGTAGAGATAGAAACCGTTCTTTGACACCAGAGCGAGGGGGCGGCGGCTCAGTACCAGCGTTGTGATTCGCTTAAAAAGTAGAGATAGAAACCGTTCTTTGACACCTGGAAGACCGACGGCAGCGCCGTGGAAGAAGTTGTGATTCGCTTAAAAAGTAGAGATAGAAACCGTTCTTTGACACCAATGTGTCGGACGGCAAGCCGCCCGACGCTGTTGTGATTCGCTTAAAAAGTAGAGATAGAAACCGTTCTTTGACACCAAAACACAAAAACAATGGATTACATCAACGTTGTGATTCGCTTAAAAAGTAGAGATAGAAACCGTTCTTTGACACCGCAAGGTCATAGAGGTGGACGCAACGTCGAGTTGTGATTCACCGTTCTTTGACACCGGCTTCCATGTACCATTATAAGTGTTCACAGTTGTGATTCGCTTAAAAAGTAGAGATAGAAACCGTTCTTTGACACCCAACAAACAATTCTTTAACGTCAGGAATTTGTTGTGATTCGCTTAAAAAGTAGAGATAGAAACCGTTCTTTGACACCCAAATGTATTAATCATCGTATTAGAATGTGTTGTGATTCGCTTAAAAAGTAGAGATAGAAACCGTTCTTTGACACCACAACTTGCGACAGACGCCTACGTGCTGCAGTTGTGATTCGCTTAAAAAGTAGAGATAGAAACCGTTCTTTGACACCAAACTCAAACAGTCCATCATCGACAATCCGTTGTGATTCGCTTAAAAAGTAGAGATAGAAACCGTTCTTTGACACCCATTGGCAATCTTACGGGCATAGTTCTCGAGTTGTGATTCGCTTAAAAAGTAGAGATAGAAACCGTTCTTTGACAGTGTTGTGATTCGCTTAAAAAGTAGAGATAGAAACCGTTCTTTGACACCACGATTGTGGTAAAAAGTTTAAGGATAATATCTTAAAGAGTGTCTTAGAATTTAAAAATCCCGTCATTTTTGGCGGGATTTTTTGTTTTTGCTTTCATTTTCTTTTTTCTGTTGCTAAAACAATTCCAATTGTTGCCCTGGTGCATTTGGAGCTTTCTCTTTGCGACTGTCGAACAGTTCTATTTCTGCAAACTGTTTGTCAGTAATGCATAAACATCCCACTTGTCCATATTCTGGTAATAAGGATTTGACACGTCTCAAGTGAACTTGTGCATTCTCACGACTAGCACAATGTCTTACATAAATTGAATATTGAAACATTGTAAAACCATCTTTTGTCAGATTCTTGCGAAAGTCGGCGGCTGCTTTGCGCTCCTTCTTGGTCTCCGTGGGAAGGTCGAAAAAAATGAGTACCCACATAATACGGTATTCGCTAAATCTGTCCATCGAAAGTGGGGTAGGTGATGCGTCTTAACTCGCCACTATAGCATTTTGCAAGCGATGCTGTTGTCTGCGAAACAGCAACCATAAGAGGACTTCGTTGACCGGATATGGTGACTTCGAGTGTCGGTATGGTTAGTAGCTGACGTTTAATATCAGTCGTTATTTCCTCTTGACCTGGATATTGGCGTATTAGTTTGGAGACGAGTAGGTCTACAAAAGGACGATAGGGCTCCATGATGTCGTCGGCAAGGCAATAGGCATTGTAGCGGTTGTGGTGATGTATGCCAAATGTGGGAAGCAAACCACTTGCCACAAGAGCTCTGGCTACAATAGCACGAAGAACTGCGTAGCCATAGTTGAGCATGGCATTGGGGTGGATGCCCTCGCGGTCGCGTGTGAAATCGTCTTGCTCAGGGAACATCTTGCTCCAATAGTATACAGCGGCTCGACCTTCAAGATTTGTGTTGTCGCCTGACCTTACATCGTTGGCCCATGCGAGCATGTTGCGTATTTCGCAATTGTGTAACATCTTGAGGAGTGCCGCCTGGTTACGAATCTTGCACTCTATTGTTTGTTGCCATAGTTGTTTGCGAAGGGGAAGAGAAGCTTCGATTTGGTTTTGGAAACGTTCGCTTTGCAAGGTGTTGCCCTCGAGGGGCAGCATCAATCCAATTGGCAGATGGCGATTATCGCATGTAATAATTGCTGCGTTGTTGTCAAGGAGAGCCGCAATAGCTCCATGGGTTATAGTGATTTGCTGATTGTCGAGCAGCACGTATGCGATGTCTTCGATAGGAATTGTGCGTTTTTCGTCAGATTTGTCTAATTGAATAACCAGTTGTTGATTCTTTAGTGATAGATAAGCTGGATTTGAAAAACATAGGGTCTTTTTTATCATGAGAGTTGAAAAATAAAAAAGGAAAGCCATTTTTTGACTCTCCTTTTTAGTTAATGATTATTGTCCGATTTTGATAATGTTTCCAAGTCTGTCAACCTTTATGGGAATGCATACTTCTTTTATCATTTCGCCTGTTATAGCACGCTCCATTTTATTTAAGGATTCGAATTCTACTTTGGGATAGATAATGGAAGAAATAGTATTGAATATGAAAAAACACTGTCTTCCTGACATGGATACTGTTTTGTATATTCTCGATGTGTCAATGACATTTGTCATTTTTTCTTCTCCTTTTGGCACATATACTAAATCTCCAGGTGAAAGAATGTACAGAATGCTGGACTTCTCAGGCATCAATGCAATATCTTTCTCTTTTAGTCTTTCGGCAAGATGCTTTTGCCATTCTGTTTTGTATCGCTTTTGTAAGTCAATGACAATGTTGAGTGGTATGGTGGCGTATCCGCGAGAACCTTTGTCATCGGTGTATATGACGAAGAATAGGTTTGTACCCTTCGCTGCCTCAACATATTTTTTGCTCTTTATACCAGAAGTGCCTATGGCAAATTTGTTGGCTTGTTCGTAAACACGTATTTTCTTTATAGTTTGATGCTTTTTGCCGTTGTTGAGTGCTACGATGTTCTCATTCATACGATCGATGCCTTCGGCCGAAAAGGCTTTGGATGCGTCGTTGTTCTCAGTGGCAAGGTGTGCAAACATTATTTTGCGTATACCGCTGTCGGTTATGGCATTTATGTTTTTTTCGGCAGATGCTACACTTGAGCAGTCTTTCATATAATCCACGAGGTCTTTTCGTGTGGCATAATATTGTTTGTTGGTCTCTTTGGTATAGTAATAGACGGTGGTTTTGCCATCCTTAACCTCTGTCCAAGTGTCGTCATTATTATTGAAGTAATCCTCGAAATAGCTAACAATCTGTTTGTCGTTATAGTGTAGATGCCTCTTTTCGTTGAGTTTCTGTTTGACGAATTGTTTCAACTCTTTGTTGACAATTCTCTCTGGGTGCTTGATGAACTCTTTTACTTTTTCTTCTTTTTGCAATTGCAGGTTTACTTCGCCATATACGGTCTCTTTGTGCAGGGCTTTGCGTATTGCCCAGTTGTCGCCTTTTGTTTGACGTGTCAATCCTTTTTTCTTGTTGCCGGTCTTGTCAATGCGCAAATTGCCTTGATCATCTTTATAGGATACTATATAATTCGAACTTTTGTTGATTACTCGCAGATTCTGTTTGAAACTTACTACGATGTTGTTCAATGTCTCAAATACATCTTGAGTAAAGGTGTTCCATGGTTTTTTGAATGCTCGAAATGCCTCATGTTGTTTTCCATCGCTGCCAATATAAGTTTCGGTGGTGCGTAATATCCGTTGTAAATCGTAGCGTTGTTTGTTGGATTGTGCAGCCTCATTGTTCAAAAGATTAACATGGTTCGCCGTGGTGCAGGCAATGACAATTGCGTCCATGGCATGATGACGATGGTCAATGCGCTTTTTGTTAAAACCTTGACGAAGTTCAATTGGCATGTCGGGAATTGTGTGTCCTGAGGCTGTGGTTGAAGTGAATTGGGTTGTGTGCTCCATATTGTTGAGCCTTTCGAATCTGGGCAAAATGATTCTATTCCAAACGTCGTTAACGCCCCAATCTTGTTTAAGTCGGTCTGTTATGGCTCCGGAACATGCGATTACATTTTTAGACTTCGCCTCAACTTCGATATCGCCCTCGTTGTCTTCGGTACGTACCATATTGGACAGCAGATGCATTATCAAACGGCTAATATAGCGGCTGTCGTTCAATTGGCGGCTGCTGAATTCGTCAGGTACCTCGTCAAGCATCATTTTTTTGAGCTTGGCTCTATTTGAAGCAAACAGTTTGTATACGAGTTTTTCGTATGCTTCGACCGAAAGAATCTCAACGGTGCCGCCAAGGGTTAGCTGAACTTTATCTCCTTGATGGTTGACAATAAACTCGTGTCCGAGTTCGTTGCTTTTCAGTAGGTTTACTTCTGATTCGCAGATGACTTTGTTGGACAGCGAGTCGTCAAAATATTTTGATTGCGGAATAACATGCTCAATTTGGTAGGCCTCCGTGAATAGTTTGCCAAGGGGGATAACCCTACCTGTGTATGGTGATATATATTTTTGGTCAAGCCATAGTTTGTAGCGAGCAATCTCGCTGCGTGAAGGCTTCTTTTTGCCGTCGGATGTGGCTATGCGGGAGCGAATGTCGAGAGCTTCTTCGTATTCTGCTTTTTCTACAGCATTCAATTCGTTTGTATTGATACCTTCCCATACGCCTGACTCATAGATTTTAAATAGTTCCATCTGGGATGGGGAGTGAGGTCGCACATTTTCGATTTCGTATTCGGGATTAAGAAACTCACTTAATAGTACGCGGATACGTTGATTGGTTTCTTCGTTGCGGGCAATGGTGTTGGATAGGGCTTTTCGTTCGGCTGCGGTTTTCTTTAGCTCTCGCCCCATCTCGATATGTATTTCGTCAATTTTGCCTTCTTGTTTCCAAATGTCACGAACTGTGCGTAATGTCTCGGTAACAATTTGTTCTACTATGGGATTGTTGAGTGAGTGCTGCTTGAAGTTGCGTAGCCAGATGTCTATGTCGTCAGGACTTTCCCATTTGTCGGCATCGGTTGTCTCGGAATGTCGATTGTATACAAGGTAACAGGCTTGAGTTAACGAAAGTCTTTTGAATTGTTCGATGCTATCTTTGCCAATCAATACTGTTCGTGTACGAAGGCTGATTTTGTCGTCAGCAATGCCATTGATAATCTTATCGATTCTGTTATGTGTATTTTCGTCAATATTGTCAGCGCTCCATAATGTGCCACAACGCATTACAGCGAGAAGCTTTTTTATGGCTTTGGCTGAGTAAGCGCCATAATCTTTTTCCTTGCAAATTGTCAGCTTTTTGAATGCGTTTAGGAATGCTTCTTTTTGTTCGTCATTCCAATTCTGGCGTGAACTATATTTTACTAATGCTTTCTCGTATTCAACTGGATTTTCTATAGAGTAAAGAATGTGCCATAGAATCTCTTCTTGTTCGCTGTCCAAAAATGATGATTCAATACCTGCTTTGGAGAGCCCACCGAGCAAGGTGGCTCTTGTTTCGTTGGCGGGAAATTCTTTGTCCTCAGAATAATTCCAACGATAGGTGTCGTATTCTTTTTTGTTGAATTTGAAACCAGGGAAGCGTAGAATGGATTTCATGTCGATAGATTTCCTGTCGTTAAGCCATAAGAACAAGTTCTCGTACGACATTTCATCTGGTAACAATTTTGCGGTAATGTCTTCCTCAGGAACTATTCTCCCTTCGTCATACCCACCCCGTCGGTATATTCTAAGATTGGAAATCCATTGCCATAATCTGAACTCTTGAAACAGAGGATGTGATTTGGCTATGCATTTGATAGGCGATTTCTTAATCTCGCCAGTTTCCATGTCTGTATAGTCACGATGTTCGAAAGGACAATTAGAAATAAGCGATTTTTTGCTTTTCAATGGCCTTTGATATAAAAGTATGTCATCGGCAAGGAGATAGGTGAAATCACGTTGTGCAATGCTATTGCGATAAGCTTCGTTGTTTGGATATAGTTCTTCTATGCATTTGGCATAAAGGTTGCGATCGTTTAGTTGGGTGATAAACTCTTTCTGTTTGTTAAGGATGGCATGCAGTTCATCTTTAAAAAACTTTCTGTCTACAGTTCTAACCAATTGACCGATTATTTTTTGTTGTGGTTTTTTGAGTAGGTTGTCAAAAATGTATGCACCTATTGTGTAATGACCTTTCTCGATAAGTTGTTCGGTGCGGATTTTTAACAATGCCCAATCGTCATCTTTGGGCGCACGGAAGGATCTTTTGATATTGCCGTCTTTGTCTCTTTTTTCGGTGCCGTCAGGGTTTAGTTGGGTTGTTACTATGAAGGCTTTGGTTTTGCCTACCCAATCGAGTGGCTGTTTCGAAGACCGCCGGTAAATCATTCCATTTTCTAATTGGACATTATACCATGTTTCATTACCTTTCTTGTCTCCGCTGTCTTCAACGGCAACAACTTTGGCTTCGAGATATACCTCCTGTTTTGTGTTATCATCTTCTTCATCCTCTCCTCGAAGTTTGTTGTATCCTCTTTTTTGGTTGAATTGAAGCAACACCCATGCCAACTCTTCTGGTGTCAAGGCTTGGGATAGAGCTTTTTTTCTCAAATAATATATGGTCCAATCGTAAGGGATTTTCATACCGTCGGATAATAATGAAGGCTGCTCCCTGCGAAATTGGTTAAGCATTTCTTCAAATGCTTGATGGAACAAAAATTCCGATTTCCCGTCTTTGCCTTCACGCCATGCCAGCTTTGGCTCGGAATCTTCCGGTATATTACCAAACCTGTCTATTTGTTTGTTATAATGCTCGGGCAGAAATCCCATAATGCGCAAAACACGCAGCATACGTGAGCGACGCAACAAATAACGTTCTCTGAGACGCCTAACCGAGCGATAGCCAGTCCTTTCTGCCGTTTGGGATACAGGGTTGCCTTTCTCGAAATCGCCTAACTTGCCTGCGTCCATGGGAATAATGCGCGATCCAGCGGCTTTGATTCTCTTCTGTTCGTTGTCGACAACAGCCCAGCCAATGCTGTTAGTTCCTAAGTCTAAACCTAATATTGTACTCATTGTTATGGATTTGTTTTTATTTGCAAAAATACAAAAAAAATGGAATTTGTGTCTGTTTTGATAATGTGTTTTTGTTATAAACCTGTCTACTGTGCTGGTGAGTTGAAAAATAGGTATATCTTAATTGATTTTTTATTGTGGTTGTGTTGTGTTTATTTTGCTACTCCTTAATACCCCGTCATTTGTGGCATGTTGATGAATGAGACTCCCAATGGGGTAAACACTATCAACAGGTTGTCTTTTACAAACAGATAATCGTCGTAATTATACAGCAAGTTGAGTTCGTAGTTGGTGCAGAAGTCGTGCATATGGCGAGGGTAGCGTATGGTCCCGTCGTGTTTTATGTCAACCGAGGGTATTTCGAGGCGCTTGTAACCCTGCAAAATGCCTGATTGCCTTACGTCTTCTTTGAATAAACTGCTGCCGAAACCACCATAGTCGCCTAAATGAAGCATGGCTAGTTTTCCTTTGATGAAGGTTGTTCCCATCGACATGGATCGGTCGCAATCGGTTGAGTAAACCAGATAGAGCGTTTCACCTCCGGAGTCGCTCGTCCTAACACTGTCGTGTTTTTCCATTCTGGCAACGACGTTGCAGTACTCCTCATGTGACATTCCTAAATGTATATCTGGAATCATGCAGCCTGTTTGCAATTCTGGACTTTGCTCTGCTTTGACTATAGCTCTGTCAAACCTCTCTATTTTTCTATCTACCGAATTATACACCAGAACAACTATGATCAAAATGGTTATAACGCCAATTGTAAGGAATAGTATGCGTATCGAACGTTGGGCGCCTTCGTTACCTAATGTGTATAGATGCCTGAAATAGAAATGATTCCATACAAGATAACAGAATATGGCTGCAAATATTAGTAGCAAGGCCACTAAGGCTTCTATAAATATACTTTCGAATTCGACGAGTGATAGGATGCCGACCAAAATGGCCAAAGTGAACATTCCTACCACTATTTTGGCTCCCAATGCTAAAGGCCCATCATAATCCAGCTTTCCCTCAGAATTGTGTGTCATGAGGGTGTATGCGCCTATAAAAGGGGTGGCTAAAAGTGACGCCCCAAGTCCCAGCACGGCAAGCAAGACAACCAAAAGGATGAGGATTCCGAGACCTCCTCCTCCTTCAAGGCTTCCTTTCGAGAGTAATATCATCGCCATGCCGAGTTGTGCCATTGTGTTTGCGTATAAAAAATATATGCAAAGATATATCTATGGCTGTACCAAAAAGCGGTACACTCGTGCGATTTATATTAATCTTTATGATAAATAATTGATTTTGAAGGGTTAAGTGTTGCGCCAAAAGTTGACTCGAAAGTGTTTGTCATTACGCCATTGGGCCATTAGGAATACTCTTTAGTGGATTATTGGTGTCATTTATTCGGTCGCTTTCACTTATTTTCTATTGCCTCTTGGTGCAATTTTTTGATTTCTTGCGCGATATTGTTGGGTGAAATCACCTCTACCCAGCGTCCGCGTGAGAGTATATGTGCCTTAAAATCGCTGGTGGGTCGCAGGCGTATCTCGAAATCGACATAGTCGTCGGTGGCTTCCAGCTCTTTTTGGGTATGGTGTATGGGTAGGTCGCGTAAAGCAAAACGTTCGTTGCCATAGGCTCGCAGAACTATGCGTTGAAGTGGTATGCTGTCGTCGGTCATCACTCCAAAATATTCCGAGAAGAAGTTCTCGGCGTTGAAGTCGGGATCAATGATGAAGGTCTTTTCGGTGAGTTTCAACGTCTTTATCCGGTCGAAGGATAGAACCATATATCCTTTCTTTTCGGTGCGGCATAACAAATACCACCTACGGCGAAACAACTTGATGCAATAGGGTTCTACAACTCGGATCGATCCAATATCATGTCCATAGCGTTGGTAGGTGATAGCTACTTGTACGCTGCGTTGCATGGCGTTGACGATATCCTGAAGCAGCTCGCCTTCCGAGGGTATGTTTTCTAGCAGTATGCGGTCGTGAAGTTTGCGCACTTCGCCTACAATGTTGCTGACTGTGAGGGTGCTGAGCATCCATTGTTGGACGGTGTCGGAGTGTATCAGGTCGTTGTCTACAATATGATATCGGTTGTCGTTGTCGCATTCAATCTTTATGCCAAAGAGTTCTTCCACGGCTTCGCGATGTCGGTTGAAGCTGGTTCGGCTCAATGGCTTGCCGTCGCTGAGGGAACTGTTTTGCCAACGCTCGTTAAGGTCGGCGAGGGTTATGCGTCGTGCACTGTTTATGGTTTCAACCAACCAAACATATTGTTTTAAAAGTATATGTGCTCTCATGCTTTGATTCGTGACTTATTCTATGTAGCTGTCGGGCCCGAAAAGTTTCTTGGCGTAGGCGGTTAGCGGCACATGTTTCGACAGCCAGAATATCGGCAGGTATACGCTTTGTATGCCGCATGCGTATGGCGCTATCTCGTATAGGCCGTATTCGACTATGATGCCGTTCCTGGCGCTGTCAATCAGGAAATTGAAATTGTTGGGCATCCTCTCGGCGTCGCCGAACTCTTCGTACAGGCATTCTCTGATGTCTTTGTTCACATCCAAATCCTGTATCGCGCGTGCTATAGCCTCGCACAGAAGGGCTGTGTCGGTCACCAAATCGGTTATATGGACGGCTTCGCCCGAATTGAGGTCGACGGTAAGGTAGTCGACAGAATAAAGGCCGTGGGCGGCATGGAAGGCATAATCGTATCTTTTTATGATGAAAAGCGCCAATGTGCTGTCAACCTTGCAGCTGCTTTCCAGCGTGTGGCTTTCGCCTACCTCTATCGTGTCAAGCTTGTCGACGGGTGTGTATTCGCCATACCCATCCTCAACGATATGAGCATTGCCTACCCATTTTCGCAGGGCTTCGTCAAAGCTCTTAGAGATGCTGTCGCCAAAGCATATCGTCATAAGCTCTCGCTCGGCGGCGGCACTTATGACGCCTTGGTCGGGCCAAACTATATCGTAGCTCACTTCCGCTCCAATTTTCTCTCCTTCGTTGGCGTATGTGGTTATCCAGTATTTGTTGCCGCTAATGGTGTGGGTGCTGAATGTCTTTGGCTCTTGTTTGCAGCCAAACATCAGCAAGATTACGATAAACAGAGTGAATGCTATTTTTTTCATCGAGTGTAGTTGTCTTTTGTTGTATGGGATAAATGTGACGTTATTTTTCCTTTACTCTTTTGCCGCTCACATGCTCTATCTTCATCGCTAGCACCAAAGCGTTAGGAGCGTTGCTCTTCATGTCGCCCTCTAGGTCGTAGCCTTCTGGGAAGTATTTTTTGCCCAGCAGACGCAGTTTGGCGTCGGCAAGCGCGGCGTCTTCCACCTCGTGTATCCTCCCAAAACAGACAACGCTTTTGAAATGATACCACCAGCTGCCAGCCTCTTTCTCGCCTTGGCTCATCACACAGAATGTGGCTTTGTCGCATGCGCGTATGGCGTCTATTTTGTGCCCCTCTTTGGCGCTATGGAAGTAGATTGTACCCTCGTCGTAAACAAAGTCGAGGGGTATGGCATAAGGATATCCGCCGTCGCCAATGACGGCAAGTACACCTCGTGGCGCTGTGCTGAGCAGCTCCAGGCACTCCTCTGGCTCTAGCTGCTGTTTGTGTCGACGCATGGGTCGGAATGTGATGTCGCTCATGATGTAAGGAGAATAATCGAAATATCTTTCCATTCTAACGCCAAAACTGATGTTTTATTTTGTCCGCCCTTTCTCTTTGCCTCGCTCGCCGACAATCGTGCCCTTGTCTCTTCTTTTTCTCCACATCTTTTCACCCCCTTTTTAGCGGACTCATAGCGGACTCATAGCGGACTCATGCCTCAAAAAAATCTTATCCATCAAGCTCCGAAAAACACATCTAAAACCTCCCATCTCCAGCCAAAGTACGCAATGCCCCCTAATGTCAATTTTATTCATATAGGTACATAATAAAAAACGCTTCTCTCCGTTTATATGTTTATCAAATCTAACTCCCGCATTATTAATACAATTACTTCGTGAATACTAAACTACTTTGCAATGAGGTCTCCCTTCTGGCTCGCGAGGTCGGCGCTTTCCTGGCCACCGAGCGCAAGGGCCTTTCGGGTGTCGTCTCGTCCGAATCCAAGGGCATACACGACTATGTCACTCGCTTCGACAAGGAGTCGGAACGCCGCATCGTACAGCGTCTCAAACAACTCCTGCCCGACAGCGATTTCATAGCCGAGGAGGGCACCGCCACCCGCACAGGCAAGGAACCTTTCACTTGGATTATCGACCCCCTCGACGGCACTACCAACTTTATCCACGGCATGGCCCCAACTTGTGTCTCCATCGGTTTGCAGGACAACGCTAAATCGCTCTCCCTCAACCGTCCTGTTATGGCTCTCGGCGTGGTTTACGAGATTTGGGCCGAGGAGTGTTTCTCTGCCTGCGACGCCGAGGACGGGGCTCTCTTGAACGGCAACGCCATCTCGGTATCTCAGTCGCCCTCGCTCAACGACTCGCTCATAGCCACGGGCTTCCCCTATACCGACTTCTCTCGTATCGACGCCTACATGGACCTTCTCGAATGGACAATGAAGGGTACCCACGGTGTCCGTCGTCTCGGCTCGGCGGCCGCCGATTTGATCTACGTGGCTTGCGGCCGCTGCGATGGTTTCTACGAATATGGCCTCAAACCTTACGATGTTGCCGCAGGCGCCTTCATCGTCCAAAAGGCAGGTGGCGTCGTGGCCGACTTCAAGGGGGGCTCTAACTGGCTCCACGGCGCTGAGATGGTCGCTGCCAACAATCTGATTTTTGACGAATTGATTTCTGCTATCAAGCATTTCAAACTATGAAAAAACTATTGTCTTTCTTTCTGGCTGCCATGTTGATGTCGATGGCTTCCATGGCTCAGAACAATTCTAAGAAGGTCTACTGCTTCAATATCGACGAGGAAATCGCTCCCCCGGCGTCCCTCCGCGTCGAAAAGGCTATGGAGGAGGCTAAAAATCTTAAGTCCGACATCATCATAGTGCATATCAACACCTTCGGCGGCACCCTCGACGACGCCGACAAAATCCGCACGGCTTTCCTCCAATCTCCCGTGCCGGTGTATGCCTTCATCGACAACAACGCGGCCTCTGCCGGCGCCCTCATCTCCATCGCTTGCGACTCTATCTATATGCACAGCGGCTCCTCTATCGGCGCGGCTACCGTGGTCGACCAAACCGGGCAGGTGCTGGCGTTAGCGACAGCGGCAAGGTGCTCACCTTCACCACCACCGAGGCTATCAAGTATGGCTATTGTGAGGCCGAGGTCGAAAACGTACAACAGCTTCTCAATCATGCCGGTGTCAAGGAGTATACCATTCAGGAACAACGCTACTCTTTTATCGACAAGCTGATTGGTTTCCTTGTCAAACCTGTCGTTTCGGGCATCCTTATCATGCTCATCATCGGCGGCATCTATTTCGAGTTGCAGCAACCGGGCATTGGTTTCCCTCTCATTCTTGCCCTCTCGGCAGCGGCGCTCTATTTCGCCCCTCTTTACCTCGACGGTCTCGCCACCTATTGGGAAATCATCATCTTCTTCATCGGCATTGTGCTTATCATCTTGGAACTCTTCGTCTTCCCGGGCTTCGGCGTCTCGGGCGTCATGGGCATTATTTGTGTGGTGACGGGTTTGGTGTTCAGTATGGTGGGCAACATCGGCTTCGACTTCTCGTTTGTGCCTTCCGCGGTCATCGCCAACCGTCTTATGATCACTCTTCTGGCTATTGCCATAGCCTTGCCGCTCAGCATCTTCCTTGGTAAAAAGCTCTTCGAAAGCTCTCTCTTCGGCGGCTTGGCCTTGAACACAACAGAAAGCACCTCCGAGGGTTTTACCGTTGCTTCCGACAATGAGGTTTCTCTCATAGGCGCCAAGGGTACCGCCGCTACCATCCTCCGCCCTGCCGGCAAAGTGATCATCAGCGGCAAGCACTACGACGCTGTGGCTCAACTTGGATATATTGAGAAGGATTCACAGGTGGAGGTCGTGGATTATGTCAACGGCAGTTTGGTGGTGAAAGAGTGTGTTTGACCATAACCTTAACCTTAACGCTAACCTTAACGCTAACCTTAACGCTAACCTTAACGCTAACCTTAACCTTAACCTTAACCTTAACCTTAACCTTAACCCTGACCATAAAAAACTTCGTTTCTTGATCTAATAACACCACTCTTTTGAAAAAAGCTATTAAAATAATATGGTCCTGCGACCCCCGCGGCTTCCTCACAAAGCTTCTCCTCACGGTCTTTGTCAGCCTCCTCCCTTTGGCTAACCTTTATGTGCTCAAGGTTATCGTCGACACGGTTTCCTCTGGCATCACACAATCGACCTCTTTTTCCTCTGTACTCCACGAGGTGCTTCCCGCCGTTCTCTTTTTCTGCGGCGTAACCTTGCTCGGCCGTGTCCTCGGCGCGCTCAACAACTACAACAACGAGGTGCTCTCTCAACGTCTGTCTGACTATGTCACCACGCTCATCCAAGACCAGTCGGCACGCCTAGATATGTCCTACTACGACGACCCTTCCTTCCACGACACTCTCCACCGCGCCCAGCAGGAGGCCTCTTTCCGTCCCGTCCGCATCATGGAGAACTTGGTGGCGCTCTTCGGCTCGCTACTCTCTCTCGCCGCTGTCGCCTCAATGCTTTTCTTCGCCTCGTGGAAGGTGGTGCTGGTCATGCTCGTCGCCGTGGTGCCTTCCTTCTGCGCGCGACTCTACAAATCGAAAAGCATCTACGATTTCCGTCGCCAAACCACTCAGCTACAACGCCGTGCCAGCTACTACGGCGCTCTGCTCACCTCGCGCCTCTATGCCAAAGAGATTAGAACTTACAACTTGTCGCAGTATATTCGCGACAGGTATCTCAACATTCGCGCCTCTCTCCTCGCTAAACTCAAAAGTATCGCCCACCGCCTTGCTCTACTCGACTCACTCTCGGCTTTGATCGAGGCTGTCGCCCTCGCCGTTGTCTTGCTGGCTCTCATCGCTCCTGTCGCCGCCGGCGCCTTGACTATTGGCTCTTTCGTCATGCTCTTCGAGGCTTTCCGTCGCGGCATGGGTTACCTCAACAGTCTTGTCGCCGCCGTGGGTGGCCTCTACGAGAACCGCCTTTTCATCAACAACCTTACTGAGTTCCTCGAAATGGAGCCTGCCATCGTCTCGCCCGACGACTCTGTCTCTTTCCCCGATAGGGTGGAGGTCTTGGAATTCAAAAATATCTCTTTCGCCTATCCCGGCATGAAGGCCCCGTTCCTTAACAACTTCTCTTTTGTGGCTCGCCGCGGCGAGGTGGCTTATCTTGAGGGCGAGAACGGCTTCGGCAAAAGTACTCTCCTCAAGCTGGCTTTGCGTCTCTACGACCCTCAGGATGGCGCCGTGCTTATCAACGGTGTTGACATCCGCCGATACAATCTTGACGACCTCCGTCGCAACGTCAGCGCCCTTTTTCAGGATTATGTCAATTTCTACTTTACTGCCCGTGAGGATATTGACTTCGGCGACATCCATTCGGCCTCCGATGCCAATCGTCTTGCCGACGCTCTCCTCCTCTCGGGCGCCGACAAGGTTGTGGATTCGCTCTCTCAAGGTCTCGACACTCAGCTGGGTCGTCAATTCTCTGGCGGCGAGGAGCTGAGCATGGGGCAATGGCAGCGTTTGGCATTGGCTCGCCAGCTCTATTCTGGCTCCCCGGTCTTGCTCTTCGACGAGCCTACGGCTTGGATGGACATCTCTGCGCGTCAGCGTTTCGAAGATTCTCTTCACCACCTCTGCCGCGATCATGTGGTTATAGTTGTCCGGCATGTTTAAAAGATTGAAAGTTTTTCGCGATAAGGATTTTGTTTTGAAAAAATGTTGTATTTTTGCATCCGATTTGGTCGCCTCATAGGCGTGTGAAAGGGAATCAGGTGCAAGTCCTGAACAGTCCCGCTGCTGTGAGCTTAATAATTTGCCAATCAATATTATAGTCACTGTATATCGCCATAGATATATGGGAAGGCTGAGCGGCAAAAAGCAAGTCAGAATACCTGCCAAATCTGAAAATATCGGTTCGCTTTCGAGGAAAAAGTGCCCGAGAAACAGGCTTGGCTTTCGCCTTTTTTTGATTTATCTTTTTTGCCTGTTTTTCCCCCTCGGCTTTTCCCCCTCGTCTGTCTTCCGATACTGGTTGGAATTATTAACTAATTATTAAACAGTATCTAATATGACAAAAAAATTATTGTTTTTAGCTTTGGGCCTTATGCTCGCTTTTGGAGCTAATGCCCAGTGGGGTTCGTCTAATCCGACAGTTCCCCAGGACAGTATTCGTTTTTGGACAGGTTCGGGCTCTAACCGTGCTGTCGTAGCTGTGACTTGGGATGATGAAGTCGCCGGCGCTATCGGCATCGCTTGGGGTGTCCAATGGAATGGCGCTGTCACCATCGGCGATATCATGGACACTATTGCTCTCTATGACAGCCGCATGGTTCTGACTCAATCGTCTACTTGGATCACCAACATCGCTTACAACGACGCCGAACTTGGCCTTAACCTTTTGGGCGAAGATGGCTGGTGGTGGTATAACTGGAAAGACGCCAACGACGCCGATCATTCGTCGGGTGGTGTGTCTAACGATTATATCCAAAACGGCGATTTCGTCGATTGGATGCAGACCTCTACCGCCGATGTCATGATTATGGCTACCGATCCCAACGCTCCTGAGGAAACTCCTGTCGACGCCACCATCGCTGCCTCCAGCATCCTCTACTGGGTTGGCGAGGGCTCCAATGAGGTCGTCCTTGCTGTCAACTGGGCCGATACGGCTCTCGCTTGGGGCTACCGCTTTGCCTCCGACTCTGTCTCTCTGCAAACTGTTATGAACGACATCGCCGACGCTGACCATCGTTTCAGCTTCTCCGGCGGCTCTTTCCTCAGCGATATCAATTTCAATGACGGCGTTGTCTCGTTGGGCATCACTCCTGGCAACTACTGGGAAAATCTTGTCAACGGCTATTCGGGTATGGGTATGAGCTCGGTTCTTCATAACGGCGATTTCGCCAAATGGGGCGACCCTGCCGTCGGCGTTGCTGTCGACAGCTTCGAATATGCAGGTTCTTGGTACTATTCCAATGTCTATCCTGCTACTATCTACCCTGTCTCTGTTCCTCTGCCTCAAGAGGCTTCTATCTCGGCAAGCGAGATCATCACTTGGATTGGTCAAGGCAACAACGAGGTCGTCTTCGCCGTCAACTGGGTGGATACAGCTCTCGCTTGGGGCTACCGTTTTGAGGCCGACTCTGTCATCCTTCAAACTGTTATGGACGACATTAAGGCAGCCGATCCTCGCTTCGACTACACTATGAATGGCGATTTCCTCGACGACATTTTCCTCTTCAAGGGCGACGATACTCTCAGAAAAGTCGGCTATTATTGGGAAAACCTCATCAACGGCAGCACTTGGAATTCTCAAGGCATCACCTCGGTTCTCCATAATGGCGATTTCACCAAATGGGCCGACCCGGAAGCAGGTGTTGTCGTCGACAGCACCGAATGGGAAGGTCAATGGTACTATTCTTATGTCTACACCAACTCTATCAACCCCATCGGTCAACCTGAAGGCATGGGTCCATTCTGTGGCGCCGCAGGTACTCAGGGTAGCTCGGCTATTGCTTGTGGCGATAGCCGTATCAAGGCTTGGGCTACTGGTTGCTCTATTGAACGTGGCTCGCAGAATCTCAGCAACCCCGACGCTCCTGTCGTTACCTATGGCGACGAAAATGCAGCTCTTGGCGCTGCCACCAATAGCACTATGGATGTCGTTAGCCTCGGCGATGGCGGCTCTGCAACGCTTACTTTCAACAAACCTATCGTCAACGGCGATGGCTATGACTTCGTCGTCTTCGAGAATTCTTTCGACGACTATTTCCTCGAACTCGCCTTTGTCGAGGTTAGCTCCGACGGCGAGCGTTTTGTTCGCTTCCCCGCAACTTCGATGACTCAGACGGTTCGCCAGATCACTAGCCATGTCGATCCTACCTACATCAACAATCTCGCCGGCAAATATCGTGTCGGCTTCGGCACTCCTTTCGATTTGAACGAACTTCGCGATAGCTCGGCTATTGACATCAACAACATCACTCATGTACGCATCGTCGACGTCGTCGGTAGCATCGATCCTCAGTATGGCACTTACGACGCTTTTGGTAACATCATCAACGATCCTTTCCCAACAGTAAGCTATAGCGCTGGCTTTGACCTCGATGGTGTCGGCGTTATCAACCAGAAGGGCGAGGGTGTCGAGATAGCTGACGCTTCTTTGCTTAGCGTCTATCCTAATCCTGCTACCGACATTGTCAACATCCTTGTTGCCAATGCCGATGCCGAGGTCGCCATGCTCTTCGATGTTACTGGTAATGTTGTGGCTAAGATTGCTCTCCACAATGGTGTCAACTCTGTCGACATCAGCAATGTCGCCAAGGGCGTTTATATGCTCCGCGCTTGTGGCACAACTCTAAAGATCGTTAAGAAATAAGCGAATCTTATTATCAGTTTATATTTCCACTGTATGCCCTCTTTCGAGGGCATACTTTTTTTGTGGTTTGCTGCTAATAGGGAAGGGGAGAGCTTCTCTCTTGGAGGAGGTGGCTGTTATTCTTGGAGGTGGCTGTCTTGGGATTCAAACCGGTATTATGGCTGATGTTGCTCTATAGCTCGTACACCACCTCAACTTGGCTTCGGCCTTCGCCACGATGCAGTAGTTTTATCTTGTTGGGTATACGTCCCAAAAGCTCCTCACGATGCGATATTATGCCTACTCGGCGTCCATTTTGGCCGCTCATCTCGCCTAGCCGCTCGAGGGTGTTCATCACGCTGTCGAGGTTGTCTTGGTCGAGCGTTCCGAATCCTTCGTCAATGAAGAGTATGTTGACATTCATGTCAGGACGGTTGAGCGATGACAGGGCTAGTGACAACGATAGCGATATCATGAATTTTTCACCTCCCGATAGGACTGTGGCACTTCGCACTTCGTCACGGTTGTAGCGGTCGAGGACTAGTATTGAGAGCTGCTCGTTCTCCTCGCTGCAGGTGAGCTTGTATCGGTCGCTTATCTGGCTTAGGTAGATGTTGGCGTTGTTCAGTAATGGTCGCATGATGTAGGTCTGCACTAGGTTGCGGAAGCGCTCGCCTCCAAACCTCTTGTTGAGTATCTCCCAGTGGTCGGAAATCTTTTTGGCTTCATCATAATCGCGTTGGGCTTTCTCTTGCTCTTCTTTGTTTTCTTTGTCAATTTGCAATATTTTGTTGTATTCCGTAATCCGGTCGTGGGCGGCTTGTTCCAGCTCCTTTAGCCTCTTCTGTCGGCATACTAGCATTTCTGTCTGTGTGTCGATATTCTCTATCTGGAATGTGAATGATTGTGGCTGCAGCTCATCGGCGGCTAGCTCGAAGGATATGTTCCCCATGTCGTCTAGTTTCTTGGTGCTGTCGGCTATGCTCTGGTTGTGCTCTTGCTGCTTTTGCTTCCATTTTGTGATTTCTGCCTCTGTGTCGGTAATGCGCTTGCGTATGGCAGCAATGTCGTCTCTTCTGGCTGCTATGGATGTCAGGTAGTCTTCGTCGTTGCCTGTCTCCTCAACCCATTCGGCTATGATTTCATTGCTTTGGGCTATTTCGTTTACGCATATCTCTTTGGCTCTGGCGAGTGCGCTACATTTCGACAACAGTTCGTTCCATTCTGATGTGCTTATCTCGCCCTCTTTGTGGCTTCCCTCCGATTGTTTTTTTAGGTTGGCTGTCTCTGCTGTCGTATCGCCGTCCAGCTGGTCGTGTTTTCTTATAAGCTCGATCCATTCTGGATGTGTCTCCAAAATCTTGTCGCGAATTAGGTCGATGTTGCTGATGGTAGAATTAATAGTGCCAAGATTTTGAATCTCTTTCTCTTGTCGCTCTTTTCTTTCAAGGTATTGTTCGGCCTCTTTGTTCAACTGCTCTTTGCTATGGGCGAGATTGTCCTTCCATCTGTCGTTCCATGCTAGCAGGGTTTTGTTTAAAAGACTTATTAGTTCGCCTCGGTCTTTCTCTTGTCTCTCTTGTTGTTCTTTAAGGTTCGATATTTTTCCGTTGTTGTTCTCTTCCGCTTGTTTTGCAGCTAGGTATCTCTTTTCGTCCGTGTCTTTTATCTGGTCATGGCTGTTCTTCTCTGCTAGTTTTTTGTCAATATCTGTCTGTATCTTGGCTACTTGCTTCTTTTGGTCTTCTATATTCTCAAGTGCTTTGGCCGTTTCTTCTATCTTTGTGTCGAAGGCTTTGTCGATGTCTTGACAGTCGTCAATGCCTGCTTTTTTCAGCCTTTCGGCAACGTTCTCACGTAGTTTTTCTACCTCGGGCAAAAGGGTGTTGATGAAACTCACTTTCTCATCAATTTTTGCATTGATGGTGCTGACTTTATCGTTGATTTTGTTTAGCTTGTCCAACGACTCTTGATGTTTTTGTTTGGCCTCCTCTTGCTCTTTTTCGTATGGGGTGATGATTTGTGCAAAATCGTCTCGCGACAACAGGTTTTCGCCTATCTTTTGTCCGCAAAGTGGGCACACTTCGGTGTGCTCTTTTGCCATTTTGGCTCGCAAATTGTCGAGGGTTTCGTCCAAACTGGTGCTTATCGTGGCTAGGCGCTCTTTGGCATTATTTAATATCTCTAGTTTTTGGTCGTGGTCGTCTTTGGCAGACTTTTGTTCTTCCTTGGCATTGGTGAGTTCGCTTTTTAGTGAGTCTCGTTGCTCTTCGGCTTTTTTCAGTTTTTGCTCTTTGTCGCTTTTTGTGGCGACGTCTTTTTTGAGCAACTCTAGGGCTGATATTAGTTTGTTCAGTCTTTTGCTCTCTTCTTCTAGCTTCTCGGGATTGTGGCTATTCCTCTTCTTTTGCAACTCTTCGATAACATTCTGTGTTTCTTTGTTTTGCTCTTTCGACTTTTGGAATTTATTGAAAGCTTCAACACGAATGTCTTCTAGATTTTTGCACATCGATTCTGCTTCGCCTAGCTCTTTGCTTGTTGTTTCGCTTGTGGCGATGTTTTTTTCTAGCTGTGTTATTTGCTCACTTCTGAGTTTGTGTTCTCTATATAGTGTGTCGTTTTTCGAATTGGTGTCAATCCAATTTTGCTCAGTTTTTATGGCTTCTCTTTTGTCCTCGGCTTTTTTCTTATACTCTTTCAGATCGCTTGCCATGGCCAAAAAGTTGGATTCCAAATTTTTCTCATCCTCATTGGCTTTGTTGAGCTCTCTTTTCCGTTGCTGTTTGCTATCGAGAGCTTTGCGTTCTTTGTCGGTCTTGTCCCAATCGTCGCAAAGTGCTTTAAGTCTTTTGTATTCTTCGTCAAGGGTTATTCTTTGTAGCTCTGAAAGATGTTTTCTATCATCTTCTGCAGCTTGTTGTGATTCTTTGATGACTTTGGCTATGTCTAGTATATTGACGATGGTCTCTATCTCTCTCTTCGCTCTGTTTTCTAATATGGTGTCGGCTTCGAGTTTGGATTTTACTATGTCGCTGTCCTCGCTTTTGTCGACATATCTTTTTGCCATCTTCAGTCGCTCCTCTGCTGCGGCAGTTATTCTATTTTTGTTGGTTGTGACACTTTTTATGGCGTTACCGTATTCTGTGAATATACTGGTGTTGGTGAGCTTTTCGAGTATTATTGATCGCTCTTCTTTCGAGCCGCAAAGGAATGTCTCGAATTTGCCTTGTGCCAGCATGGCCATCCTGTTGAATTGGTCGAAATTGATGCCTATGGCGTCGGTTATTGTCGCCCCTTTGGAATCCATCTTTTCCCAGTCGGCGTTGCCTATCTTTACCTTCCAACTTAATTTGTTCTTGAGTTTGCCGTCTCGTCCTTTGGTGTAGCCAAGTTCTAGTTTGGCATGGTACTCTACGTCGTCGTTGCCGGTAAAGACTACTTCGCTGTAGCATTCGTCTTTCTCGCTTATGCCTAGGCGTGTGTACTGCTCTATGCTGAATATGTTGACTTCGTTGCCGTTGGCCGACGTGAAGGAGTTTTTTTGTTTGGCGGTGACATCGTTTATTCGTGGTGTGTTCTTGAACAACGCCATAGCTATGGCGTCGAGCAGAACACTTTTCCCTGTTCCTGTGTCGCCATAGATTAGAAACTTTTGTGCAGGTTTGCCCGTGTCGGGGTCTATCAATCCTTTGTCGTGGTCAAAATCAATGTCGGCTCTCTCTATCGAGGCTATATTGCGTATGTGTAATTGGTTTATTTTCATCTCTTTCTTTGATTATTACCTTAGTTTTGACTGGTTGGAGGAACAATCTCTTTGTCTTCTTTTTTAGCCATCTTCATCAGCTCTTGTTCTACCTCTTCAAAGTCTTTCTTTATATCCTCAAAATTCAACTCGCTATAGTTTATCATCGTTTTCTCTATGAAATCTAGAGGGTTCTCCATTTGTTGCAATTCGGCAATCTCAAATTTCGGCGTCTTGGTGTTGTCTTGTATTTCGGGTAGGTTCTCAAAAATGATTTTGGGATTGTAGCGCACTTCATTGCCAGTGGCTTCCAGAATTGTGTATATCTTTTGTGTGAAATCGGGTGGCAATGCCGCCGAAGCATCTATGCGTAGTCGGATGTATCCGCTTTTTTGTGTTTTGCAAAAGTCTGTTACGCAGCTGTATATCTCTTCGGCTGATTTGGCTGCGGGCCTATCTTCCCGGGGTATGATATAGAAATGTCTGCGTTGCTCTATAAATAGTCTTTTTATGGTCACCTGACCTTGGTGGTGGTCGATGTCGACAAGGCTGACACTATGTGGATATTGTTCGTCGCAGCTAACATGGAGGGGGCTGCCACTATAGCGTGCCACAGGGGCAGGATGGGTGCTCTCTTTGTCGCTGTATTCGTTCTCGATGTCTTGTCCAAGTGTCTGTGAACGATGAATATGTCCTAAGGCTAGGTAGTCGTATCCTGTCCCCATCTCTTTTATTGATAGCGACTTGACGTTGCCTATGTCGCCAGGTAATATGTGTTCGTCGCCGCTTATCGAGGCATGTGCCATCAATACTACGGGCCGGTTGTCGCTGTTTTTCATCGCTATCTTGTCTAGTACGGCTTGCATTACCTCTTTGCGCAACGAGGGCATGAAAGGCATGGAGGCAATGAATCCTTGGGGTGTGTCGACAATAAAACGGTCTTCCCATCCTCCTTCTGCCACCTCGTTGGTGCCGGGCCCATGTCCGGTCAGCTTGATGTCGGCAAGCTCCCACATGGCGCTGTCGGCCTCAACGCGGCTCCCCGAATCGTGGTTGCCTGCGGTTACGACAATGGCCATTGCGGGATATGCCTTGTGTAGGTGTGCGATACTTTTGTTGAAAAAAGCTTTGGTTGCCGCGCTGGGTTGTTGGATGTCGAAGATGTCGCCACTAACTAGCAACGCGTCGGGTTTGTAGGTCGAGCACCATTTGTTGAGCTGATTAAAAAATGTTTCGTGTTCGTCTACTCGGTTGTAGTATTGGTACAGCACTTGTCCGAGGTGTAGGTCAGCGGTGTGGAGTATTCTCATGGCAATGTTTGTTGTTCTGTTTGTCGATGTGTTTTTCTATGTTGTAATATAGCTGGTTATGGTTGCAAGGACGAAAATCTTGACTTTGCAAGTATACAATAATATTTTGATTTGTGGTAAAAAAATCGTTTCATTTTTTCAACTTGCTCATTTCTATCTGTATCTGCTCTTTGTCTTATGCGGTAACTACAATGATTGACTCTCTCTTTTGGATTTTGTTGGTAAATGTGGATTTCTTTTTTTTCACTAACGCTATAACGGTCTCTTGTTTTTCCTCCTAAGGCCTACGCTATTTTTCACATCTTGTTTTTTTATCTTTATAAAGTAATTATAATTATAAAAAAAGATGTAAATTTGCAGATACTCTTATTTTGATTTAGTTTAATGTAAATATATGAAACATAAGTTATTGTTCTGTCTATTTGGCCTGTTTTCTTCCTTCGCTATGGCTCAAAACATCTCCAATGTGGCCTTTATCAGGCACGACAAGGAGGTCACCATTACTTACGATCTTAGCAAAGATGCCAACATCCGTGTCTGTGTCTCTATCGACGGCGGCCGCTACTATGGCGATTATATTCAGAATATGAGCGGCGATGTGGGTAAGAATATTAAGGCTGGCAAGGACAAGAAAATTATTGTTTATGATTTGCCAGATTTGCGCATGCTCCCGTATGAGCCCGATTCGACGGGCTATAACGCCGCCGACTCTGTTATCCGTTTTTCGGTCGAGGTCGACGACGGCTCGGTCGACATCAAGGTCGCCGACATGAAATTTCGCATGATGCCTGTCCCTGGCGGCTCTTTCTCTATGGGCTGCACTCGCCCAGGAGCAGCCAAACACAATTATGAGGCTGAGTTCCCTGTCCATAAGGTCACAGTCGACACTTTCTATATGGGTAAATTTGAGGTTACTCAGCGCCTTTGGAAAACGGTTATGGGCAACAACCCCAGCCGATGGCAATATAATGACAGTCTTCCCGTCGAGCAGGTTTCTTGGAACGATGTGCAGATGTTTATTGCTCGTTTGTCGCAGATGACGGGCTACCGTTTCCGCCTCCCTACCGAGGCTGAGTGGGAGTTTGCAGCACGTGGCGGCAACAACTCCAAAAATTATGTCTACCCCGGCCAGGATGGCGACCCCGGCGCGGTGGCTTGGTATGGAATGAATTCAGACAACTATACTCATCCTGTGGGACGTAAAAAGCCCAACGAGCTAGGTTTGCATGATATGGCTGGCAATGTCTGGGAATGGTGCAGCGATTGGTATGAGCCTTATACCGCCGAGTCGCAAACCAATCCTCGCGGCCCTCGTCATGGCGATAGCCGCATTCTGCGCGGCGGTTGCCTCAACAGCCCTTCATGGGGTTGTACTGTCAGCGACCGCAGCTGGTATCAGCCTGACTATGGCTATGGTTTCCACGGATTCCGCTTGGTTCTTGATTCGGTCGAGGAACCTGAGGAGGAATAACGATATGATAGAATCTGTCTTTTCATTAGTAAAATAATCTTTAGGCTGGTTAAGAGGGTTTGATGGCATTTTTATTTATCCTTATTCTCATAAATATAATCCTGTGATAAGCATACACGATAAGTTGTTCGATATCTACATGACGCAAGCTGAAATCCAAAGTGAAGTGGCTCGCGTCGCCCGTGAAATCTCTAGAGATCTTGGTGACAAAAATCCTATTTTTTGTCCCACTCTGACGGGATCTTTTATGTTTATGTCTGACTTGGCTCGCGCTCTCGATTTCGATGCCGATATTTGTTTTGTTAAATACACCTCGTATCAAGGTATGCATAGCTCTGGCGTTGTCTCTACCGACCTTCCTTTCCCCTCAAGATGCGACGGCCGCCATGTGGTTATTGTGGAGGATATCATCGACACGGGATGCACCATCGACGCTATGCTTGGCCAGCTCCAAAAGCTTAATCCTGCGGGCATCCATATCGCCTCTTTTTTGTTCAAACCAGGTTGCTTCAAGAAAAACTTCAAAATCGACTATATCGGCCGCTCCATACCCAACGATTTTATCGTGGGCTATGGTATGGATTACAATGATTATGGCCGTTTTTATAAAGACATCTACAAGGTGTGCGAGTGATAGTGTGTGAGCGTTGTATCCTTTTTTATTTTTTGAATATCGTTTTATATGATGAAAAGAAATTTAATACCTCTTATCATTTTGATTGTTATGACCTTGGTCGTTTCGTGCTCGGGCAAGGTCACCGAAATCGACCCTTCGCTTTTGCCTGGCAAATGGGTAAGTGGAACCGAGTACTGGCGTTACGATAGCGATGGTACTGGCTCGACTTGGGACGTTGGCGACGACGTTTCGGAAGAGGAGGGGCAACCATTTAAATGGGAATTTGACGAGAGCGACAACTCGCTGACCCAAATCCATTGGATGGAGATGACTGGCGATTGGACAATTCCTCAGATGTTTACAATAACTGTGCTCAACGACTCTGTGCTATCCTATAAACATCGATCGGGAACTGTCTACACATTCGCTCGATGCAGATAATGTGAAGTTTTTTTTAACATCTCAAATTTCTTTAGCTTTGACAGAAAATAATATTGAAATAGAAAAAGGTAGTGCCGAACAACAGCAAAAACCCGAGAAGAGACGCATGAAGAAAGGTTGGAAGATTACTCTCATCTCGTTGGGCTCGCTATTGGGTTTGGTCGTCGTGCTCGTTGCTGTGGCTCTTTGGCTTGTCCTCACTCCCGCGCGGCTCACTTCTCTTGTCAACAGGTTTTCGGATAAGTTCATACTTTGCGAAAACCACTTTGACGATGTCGACCTAACGGTTTTCAAAACATTTCCCTACGTGGGCCTCAATGTGCAGGGCGTCACTTTGATAAACCCTGTCCCCGACGCTCCCAACGACACTTTGGCTCATATCGATGAGGTTGGCGTGGGGTTCAACATCAGGCAATTCCTCAAACATGGCAACATCGAGGTGAAAAAACTCGTCCTCAACAACGCTCAGGCTAATATCTATGTCTCTAAAGAGGGAAAAGCCAATTACGACATTTTCAAACCTTCGGAGGATACTTCTGCCTCCGAGCCTTTCAAAATGCCTGATTTGGTGTCGTTGAAATGTGTTAAGCTGAAGCATTTCGATGTCTCCTACCTCGACGAAAGCTCTAATATGAGGGCTGGCGTCAGCGACTTTAACCTCGGCGTCGACGGCAAATATAATCCTGGCAATATCGACGCTAAGGTCGATATGGATATTGCCAACGTCGTTTTTAATATGTCTTCTGACAGTGCCTCGCTGGGCACCAAGCTTGACAAGATTGTTCTCCGCCTTGATGGCGCCACCAAGGAGAGTAGGGTGGAAGGCGATTTTAAATTCTTTGTCGACAATGGACGTTTTTCAATCAACGATATGCAATATGTCAATGACACTCTCTTTGCCGATGACGACCACTTGCTGGTCTTGGAGGGCGGATTTACAGGCGACGCCGACTCGTTGTCATTTGTCCTCGACGATGTCATGGCTCGTTTGAAAGAGTACAGCATTGGTGTCGACGGCTCTATTTCGTTGCCTAAGGATTCGAAACCTATGGCAATGGATGTCAAGTTCAAGAGCAACAAGTGGAAAGTCGACAAGTTGCTTGCTTCTTTGCCTGCTGAGTTCACTTCCTGGCAGGGAACGATGAGGATGGATGCCGTTATGGAACTCTCTGGTACCGCTCGCGGTGAGATGGGCGACGGCAAAATGCCACTTATTGGTGCTGACTTGACTCTCAACAACGGTAGTTTTGAGGATCGTTCTATGTTGCCTTTCAAGGTCGATGCCATCGCGGCTGATATACATGCCGACTTGGATCTCTCGGAGGGCGGCGTTACCAATGTCGATGTCAACGCTCTTTCGGCTCGCGCCAAAAATAGCCGCCTGTCGCTGAAAGGTCATATCGCCGACTTGCTCGGCACTATGGTTACCGACGCTACGGTAAGTGGCTCGATATCGTTGCCCGACGTGAAGGCCTTTATGCCTAAGGATATGAACTTGGATATGAAGGGCAAAGCTACTCCTAATCTGAAGGTCCGCACTAACCTTCAACAGCTGCAGAACGCTGATTTCGCTAAGATGGTGGTGACAGGCGACATAGGTATAGCTAATCTCGACGTGGTATACGACACCATTTATGCCCAGATACCGAAAGGTAATGTGAATGTACGGATGCCGTCTACTATGAAGCGTGGCCTTTTCAAGGAGCTGCTGTCGGCAACCATCAGCGCCGACGCTCTTACCGCCAATATGCCCAACCAAGCCATCGATGGCTCTTTGGGCAAGACTAGGCTCCATGCCGCTATATCTGATATTTTCGACACAACTCAGCCCTTCCGTCTGGTGTGCGACTTCGACTTCGCCAATATCGCGGGTAACATGGATTCTATGAGCGCTACCATGGAACACCCTGTCGGTAGCTTCGCTATGATTCCGCAATCGGTAAACAATGACAAGGTTAAATACCAGGTCAAACTCTCTAGCAGCAGTCTTCATCTTGATGTCGACGATAGCACCTCGTTCGACCTCGCGGGTCTTTCGGTCGACGGCGGCGCTAACTACGACCCATCGCGTAGCAACACTTTGCAGCAATGGTCTCCCAATCTCGATGTTCAGTTCAAGCGCGGATATCTCGACTTGGAACAGATGGATTATATTGTGCAGATTCCCGACATCAAATTCAATTATAAACCTGAGATATGTCAGATCAGCAACGCAAATGTTGTCTTCGGCAACTCCGACTTTTATCTTTCGGGTGCTGTGACGGGTTTGGAGAAATGGCTCAGCCACGAGGATATGCTCAAGGGAGACTTGTACTTCACGTCCAACTTCACCAATGTCGACGACCTTATGGAGGCTTTCAGCGGCATGGGTAGTGACGCCGACACTCTCGAGGCTCAGCGCCGCGAGGACAATGTCGACACTTCGGCTCATCCTTTCATAGTCCCTCGTGATGTCGATTTCACTCTCCACACTCGTATCAAAGAGGCTATTGCATTTGAGAACGATTTGCGTGAGGTGGCTGGCGACGTGCAAATCAAGGATGGCATCGCTGTTCTCAACCAGGTGGGTTTTGTGTGCAAAGCAGCCAAAATGCAGCTTACGGGCATGTATCGCACTCCTCGTGTCAACCACATCTTTGTCGGCCTCGACTTCCACCTTCTGGATATCAATATTCAGGAGCTTATCGACATGATTCCCTATGTCGACACCATCGTCCCGTTGCTCAACGACCTTGAGGGTGCCGCCGATTTCCACCTATGCGCCGAAACTTATGTCAATGCTTTCTACAAGCCAAAGATGAGCACTTTGCGTGCCGCCGCCGCTCTAACGGGTCAAAATCTTACCGTCCTTGACAACAAGGATATCGACCGTATCGCCAAACTTTTGCAACTTAAACGTTGGCGCGAGGATGACACTAAGATCCACCTCGATAGCCTTGATGTGGCTATGACGGTATTTAGGAACAATTTGGAGGTCTATCCTTTCCTTCTGTCGCTCCACAAGTATCAAATTGTCGCCGAGGGTCGCCACGATCTCGACAACAACTACGACTATCATGTCGAAATCGTCGAGTCGCCTCTGCCCGTGCGTTTGGCTGTCGATGTCTTTGGTACTATGCCTAAACTCCATTTCGACCTCTCTCCTAAGCTGCGTTACAAAAATCTTTATCGCCCGGCTAAACGCTCCGATGCCGACAAGGCTACTCTTCGTCTGAAGGAGAACATACGCCGTGCCCTGGAGGCCAACGTCAAGCAGGATACCCGCGACTACGAGGGATTGGAGGACCTCTGACACTCTAATGGCTTCCATCATCTGTAAGCCTTATATCTATTTTGTTTTTTGTCTTTGTTAATAAGCATTTCAATGATAAAAGTCTCAGTTATATTACCCGTCTATGGCGTTGCACAGTACATTGAACGTTGTGCTCAGTCCTTGCTCTCACAAACTCTTCAGGAAATGGAGTTTATTTTCGTCGACGACCACGGCCCTGACAACAGCATCGATATTGTTAAAAATCTTATCGCCGGCAATCCACGTGAGTCGCAATTTGTTTTCCTCCGCCCACCCCATAACCTCGGAGCGGGCATGGCTCGCAACTTCGGCATCCCTCACGCCAATGGTGAGTATATAGCTTTCGTCGACAGCGACGACTGGGTGGAACCTTCTATGTTCGAAAAGCTCTATCAGCAAGCTCTCTCATGTGACCATAGCGACTTATGCTATTGTCAGCTGTCCAAAGACTTCCTCGACGGCCGTCCCTCCGAGGCGGTATCCAATCCCTCTATCCCTCAGGGTTTCCTCTCTATCGAGGATAAACGATACTTTCTGTCTCACTATGTCTCGCTCTTCTCCACCTATATATATAAACGGGAGATGGTCTCTCGCAACAACATTCACTTCCCTGAATCACGAAGCGCCGACGACAGCTTTTTCATTACAAGTGCTTTGGTATTCGCCGAAAGCATGGCACATGTCGACGAACCTCTCTACCATTATATTCTGCGGCCGGGTTCCGTTACAACTACTAAAGATAGCAATAAATACCAGAAACGCCTGGCTACTTTCAACAGTCTTATGCAATACCTCAAAGATGCTGGCGTGTACGAGAAATTCAAAGACGAGATTGATTTCATCTACTTCAAGAAGGGCTACCTATCCTCGGTATTCAACTACCTCAGCAACTCGCTTGAGCCTCAAAAGGAAACGGTGTTGCAAATAAGGTCGGAAATGATCAGCCAAATCCCCGACTACGCAGCCAACCCCTACCTTAAAGGCAGCCTCAAGCTGAGGCTGCTCGACTTCTTGATCAAAAACTGTACGTCGCTGGCAATGAAAATTATCCCGCCTTATGTGCGTCGCACCAATCAGGTTGTATAATCATTCGTTATCTGGCATAGATAAATAGTGAAAGATTATCTGATTATATCATCAAGCGTGGAGCTTCTGAGGGTTGCCTTAGAAGATATTATGTTTATTTCCAGCGATGGAAACTATTCTTCTATTGTGCTTACCAATGGCGAGTCGAGAATGGTGACTTTGCAGTTGGGACAATTGGAGAAAATGATTTCAGAACGAGTGAAACGAGACATTGTTCGTTTTATCAGGGCTGGTAAGAGCTTGATTATTAATTGTGATTACATTTTTCTGATTAACCTTTCTAAACAACAAATTGTCCTTTCTGACGGACGCCTCTCGACTCACACGCTATCAGCGTCAAAAGATGCTTTGAAACGGATCAAGGAGGCTATAGAAAACGAGATATTATGAAGAATTTAAACGATATAGATGACAACGAAATCCGCATTATCGGTAATACCGATGGTGAACGAGACAATGGAAAGAAAAATCGCGTGTGGCTATATGTCGCTGTCATTGCTGGTATTGCTGTCGCTATTGTTTCACTTGTTGTGGCATTGCATAGTGGCAAGGGTGACACAGATGTTGTAGAAACACCATCGCCAAGTCAGATTAGTACGCAAGATGTTTCTGTTAGTGATATTTGGCTGAATAATAGTGACGTCAATAAAGGTGAAGGCGTTATCAGACGAGACACAGTAGTGGACGGAATCAATTGTGCTGTCTTCACTCCTATCAATGTCACACCAGAACTATTTGTTGGTAAAATAGACACTATTGACGAAGGAATCGTTTTTGCTGCTATGGCCGCTGATGTCCGACGTGACAATGGCAAGATTGTGGGTGCTTTTGTTTTGAATGGAGAGCCTTTGGCTTGGGGATTGTCTAAAAAAGGTTATTGTGCTATCATAAACGGTAATATGGCTATTGGAGTGGCAGACAACTCGCCGCTTTTTGAGCAGGCAACAGAAGAGGGCGGCTTTTTTTTCCGACAGTATCCTGCAGTTGCTAAAGGCCAGGCTTTGTGTAACAACCCAGAGAATAAGGCCTTCAGACGGGCGTTATGTGGTTTGAATGGCGATATGGTCATCGTGGTGAGTATGGATAAAGTACTTATGAACGAATTCAGCACAATGCTTCAACATATGGGCGTTGACAATGCGATATTTTTAGTCGGCGGTTCGGCACAAGGTTGGTCGGTGGATATGAATGGAGAGAAGACTTGGTTGGGCACGGATGCTTTTGAAAAGAGTGACTATATGAATTATCTGATTTTTAGAAGGTGATTTTTTGTTTTTGTGTGTATTATAAACGAGAACAGAGCATGATTCAATGAACTCTGTTCTCGCTTTTTGTGTATGAAATGATAGCTAGGATGTCATTTTGTACATTACCCCGAAGTATTTATACAATGCGCTTCGGAACGTATTAGTATCTCATAAGTTAGGTGTATTTTTGTGCTGTAAAACAAAAATACATCAAACAATGAAAATAACTAAGGTATTTAAATTTTTCCTTCTATGCTTCTCTCTGCTGGCTTTGTTGGCAATATCATTCCCTGACAAAGGTGTCTCTGTTGCGGGCAAGGAGTTGCGTTTTGCTACTCTGCACAAAGTCCTTGTCGGTCATCATGGCGAAAAAAAGGTAGAGGCAGTGGTCTCTAGTTTGAATACAGCGGAACTGCGAAATACAGAAGATACGTTGGAGTATTATCGAACTCTGTTGACAAGTGAGTCTAGTCATTTGTGGCTACCCAAGTCTGATTATGGCTATTTTGACCATTTCTTTGACGCTGCCTCTAAGGCTTATGAGAATGGGGTGACGTTAAGGGTACTTCATTATGGAGACTCACAAATAGAGATGGATCGTATGTCTTGCTGTCTTCGCGATACTTTACAACGTCTCTTTGGCGGTGGTGGAATTGGAATGATACCTCTCATCCAGACGGTCAATTCTATGTCGTTTTCACAAAAATGTGAGGGCAACGTTTCTTGTATTTCAACTTGGGGTGGCAAGCAACAGATGGGGGCGAACGGCACTTTTGGTCCCATGTTGCGTAGCTGGCATGTGAACAGTAAGGCCGTAGCGACCTTGCGGTGTACTTCTAGCAAGTCGGCAAGTCATCGGTTGAAACAGTTCTCAAAGGTAAAGGTTCTGTACAACAATCATGGAGGGAGACTCTCTGTTGTGTTGAATGGCTTGGATGATGGTTCTATATTGCGCAAAGAGACTGAACGAGAGGGTATTGGTGTTATGGAATGGGCCTTGGATTCTGCATCTGCCGTCAAGGTGGAGATATGCGGAAATGCTGACATTTGTGGATTTCTTGTCGATGACTGTGGTGGCGTTGCTGTTGACAATATGGCTATGAGAGGGTCGTCGGGAACCAAATTCACTATGGTGGATAGTGTAGAATTGTCCAATTGCTTCAATAAGATAAACGTTGGAATGATTGTTTTGCAGTTTGGCGGCAATGCTGTTCCCTCATTGAACGGAGAGAAGTCTATCGACATGTATTGCAACAAGATTAAGTGTCAGATAGAGTATTTGAAGAATATAGCACCACAAGCAACTTTTCTATTCGTAGGTCCTTCTGACATGAGTACTAAGGTTGGGGGCGAATATGGCAGTTATGTTTGGCTTTCGATGTTGGTGGAAAAGCTAAGAGCGACAGTACTTTCGCAAGGTGTTGCCTATTGGAGCATGTTTGACGCTATGGGTGGCGAAGGAAGCATGGTTGATTGGGTATCGCAAGGTTATGCTGGTAGGGATTATGTTCATTTTACATCCAAAGGCTCTATGATTATGGGCGGAGAACTGGGTCGAATAATGAGTTTATGCTACCGGTACTATTCATTAAAGAGTCGCTTGAGTGGAATTAAACGTTGATTTTGATTTTTTATGTTGTTATGAAGGACTTTTTTATCTTTTTAGTCGATCTTTTTTCATTCAATCAAGAACATCCTTTGCTCTTTGTGCAATTCAATTTCTGGTTCTTCCTTTTTATAGTTATATCAGGACTATGTCTTTTGCAAAGTAGGAAGTTTAATGATTTGTTGTACAACAAAGGCTTGACGAATAATTGGTTTGGACGCTATCTCAAACGATTACCCAAAGTTACGCTTCGCAATGGATATCTATTTTTTGTGAGTCTTTTTTTCTATTATAAAACGTCTGGTTTGTTTGTTTTGCTTCTTGTTTTCTCTACAATATTGGGCTATTATTTAGGCAAAAGCATGACTCCTAAGTATGGTAAAAGAACCAAACGACATTGTAAAATAATGGCTACTATTGGTGTTGTTGTCAATTTGATGGTTCTAGCTTATTTCAAGTATGCCTATTTCTTTACAGATGTATATAATAGTATGTTTAATAGCGATTTGCATGTTGTAAATCATATGGCAAAGTTTGCCAATCATTTTACTTCATCACCATGTTTTGACGTGGATACCATTTTGTTGCCTGTTGGAATCTCGTTCTTTACCTTCCAGAATATCAGTTATATTGTTGATGTATACAAGCGACGTATCAAAAGCGTCGATAATATCCTTGATTTTGGTTTCTATACTACATTCTTTCCCCAGCTTGTATCTGGTCCTATAGTGCGTGCCGACCAATTTGTGCCGCAACTGTACCGCCCTTTTTTCCTTTCGCGCCGGCAATTTGGTTTGGCTGTGTTTTGGATTCTCAATGGTTTGCTGAAAAAGATTATTCTTAGCGATTATTTGTCGGTCAATTTTGTCGACCGAGTATTTGAGTTGCCTACACAGTACACCGGTTTTGAAAATTTGTCGGCCCTTTTTGTTTATTCTCTTCAGGTGTATGCCGATTTTTCTGGATATACCGACATAGCCATAGGTGTGGCTATGTTGATGGGCTTTTATTTGCCACAAAATTTCAATTCGCCCTACAAGTCCACCAATGCCGCTGGCTTTTGGAAGCGTTGGCACATATCGCTTTCCAACTGGCTAAAAGATTATCTTTACATTCCTCTTGGTGGCAACCGCAAGGCAACGTGGGTCTCATATCTTATATTGGTGGGCATGTTGTTGATTGTGGCGGCAATGGCAGGTATTGCGTGGGTAACTATTATTGTCGTTTTGACAATATTGTTTTTGGTGGCAATATATTTTGTATTCCCCCGTCATCGCAAAGAATTCCAAACCAATGTCAACAATATGGATACCATGCTTTTGGGAGGGTTGTGGCATGGTGCCAGTTTCAATTTTATCACTTGGGGAGCGTTGAATGGTTTTGGAATTCTAATTTATAAATGGTGGAAAGGGAAGGGGAAGAGGTCGCGTGTAGTCTCAACCCAGCTGCTTTTCATTTTTTTTATGATTGCAGATTTGATATGGCCGGCGCCTGCGCTAAAACTTGGAGTTGTGTGGAGCGGATTTATCTTTGCAGGAACTGCGTTACGCTATTTTGTTGTCGATCCGTTATGTTTAAGTCGCGGAAAGGAGTTGTTGTCAAAAAAAATAGAGAAATGTTGGAATGTCTTGCAAACATTTGTCTTTATTTCTTTTACAAGACTTTTTTTTAGAAGTGGGTCCAATCTTGATCCCTCAGAGGCCAACTATGAAGCTTGGCAAACTGCCAAGGAAATGGTGAATCAGATAGGTGGTATATGGGATTGGTCGATAGTGCCCAATGTGTTAAGCGTATATTCCAGCGTGTTTATCGTTTTCGTTTTTGGAATGATAGTGCATTGGCTACCAGATAACTGGAAGAGACGTTATCGCTTGTGGTTCACACGTATGCCATTATGGCTGTTGTCGCTTATTGTTGTTGCGGTAGTTTTTGTAGCTTATCAGTTTACAACATCTGGCTTGTTGCCATTCATCTATTTCCAGTTTTAGATGTTGGCTTATATGTTGTTTTTTTGTATCATTTTCAGGTATTTCACTATCTGCTCTATATAGTCTTTAAAGTCTATCGGACCGTTGCCTTGTATGGTCATGTCATACATCTCCATCTCTCCCTGGTCTTGCGTCAGGTCTTTGTACCCTACTTTGAGCTTGCCGTGGCTCAATGCGGTTATATATTTCCCGAAATAGTTGGGCTGGACGGTAGCGTCTATCACTAGGTCGTAGTCGTTGTCTAAAAATGTCGACGCAATTCCTTCTTTCGGTAACCCTAGTCGTGTGAAGTCTTCTTTCTCATGACATATCGTCGTTTGGGTATGCGAAAAAATATAGTCTATCTCATATTTGTTCGCTTGGAATCCTATTAGATATATCTCTTTCCCTTGATTTTGTTGAGCTGTGATGAAACGATGGATGAGATTCCATTGGTTGTTGTCTCCAACTGTAAAAATCATGCCTATACTTTTGATGTTGTCCCAGTTGTCTATTCGTTTGTCACGCGGAGTACTCATGATTTTTCGAAGTTGGCGCTCGTGATATTTTTTTATGATGAAATCGAACATATTCGGTTTTTTATATTTTTTACAATGTCGGTATTCTGTTTTTTATTGCCCCTTTTCTCTTTTGTGTCAATCGAAGAGGGTCGGCTGTTTGTATAGTGTGAAGCTTTTCCTATGTAGCGGTGTCACTCCGTATTGTTCAATGGCTCTGTAGTGTTTTGCTGTTGGGTACCCTTTGTTGCTGTCCCATCCATACTGGGGATACTGCCGGTGCTGCTCGGTCATATAGTCGTCTCGGTAGGTTTTGGCTAGTATCGAGGCGGCGGCTATCGACATGTATTTGGCGTCGCCTTTCACTATGCAACTATATGGTATCTTTTGCTCGCTCTTGAATCGGTTACCATCAATGATAAGGTATTCTGGTCTCTTTTTTAGTTGCGCTACGGCCATGTTCATGGCGTGGATGGAGGCTTGTAGTATATTCATCTTGTCAATGTCGATATTGTCCACTTTGGCTACCGCCCACGCTACGGCATCTCTCTCTATCTCTTCGCGTAGCTGGTATCGCTGTCGCTCGCTCAACTGCTTGGAGTCGCCTATCAGTTCGTTCCTGTAATTGTCGGGCAGTATCACTGCTGCGGCAAAAACAGGCCCCGCTAAGCATCCTCGTCCGGCTTCATCACATCCGGCTTCTATTTTGTCACTTGTGTATCTCTGCTCTAACATGTAAGGTCTCTTAGATGTTCGTTTTTTCTCTCTCTTCTTCGCTCTCAGCGTTATCTCATTATATATATTATGCCCACACTTGCTATCATTATCCAGAACAGCGTCTCGTTTATCCATCTGCGCTTGCGTTGATATAGCAGGAATGACGACAACAGAAAGGCGGCGGGAATTGACATATTCTGCATATCGCATGGAAACATTGTTCCATAAAAAGCCATCATTCCTGCGCCAACAATTGTGAGTGTCGTCACCCACACGTTTATCCGCCGGTGTACGACATTGTCGTTTATCTTTGTCAGCTGCTGTAGCAGGGAACCTAGCATTGTCAGCAACAGCATGGTCTCTCCTATGGTTTTGTATATGTTCATGCTGTCTATTGTCACTTTCAAGTCGACAATATCGTGCCTCATCAATATTAGGTTGTATTGTAGCCTATTGTTGAGGTAGCTGTATAGAAAATAGACTATATATGGCGCTATCAACCCGAAAAACGCAACGGTTATATCACGCCATTTGTATAGTTTGTAGACAATAAAAATCAGTAGGAATGGAACTATGTATCCTATGGCAGGTAGATAGCATAGTGTGGCGAATCCTATGCAAAATGCGGCGTTGAATATCTTTTCAAAGGTTATATGCGAGGAGCCATCAGAGTATAATTGTGAGCATCCTGCTATGATGGCTATGTTGATGATGAGCTGAGGCGTGATTGTTTGTGCGTTCGGGTCGCAACTCATAAGCAGCACGTACACTAGGGTGGGGAGGAGACTGTTGGCGTTGACTATCTTGCGCGACGCAAGTAGGTAGTTAAGCCAGGCGCCTTCTATCAGCACTATTATTAAGGCTATGCCGCTGGCTAGTCGGGGCAGCTGCTTTAACAGCATATATATCGGCTCGTACAGCGGCGCGAATCTTGTCGACGTCTCCACCTCAACGGGCTGTATAAAGGCCTGGCTCCATAGCGCAATGGCTGCCAGGAGAATGACAATGATTTGTCCTAGGGTGTTCTGTCTGAAAAGTTGTATCAATTAGGTGTGTCGTTTTTTTTATTGTTTTACAACTTTGGCTGTACGCACTCCAGCTCTGTCTTGTACTCGCATGATGTATACTCCTTTGTCTAGCTCGCTTATGTCTATTGTGGCGCTGCTCGTTATAGTGGTTTTTTGTACCATGCGGCCATCTATACTGAATATCTCTAATGTCTCGGGTTTGTTGCTGCCTGTCAGTACTGTGACAACGTTGGCAGCGGGATTTGGAGCCACTACTAATGCGGGTCGTATCTTTGCGGCTTCCTCTATGCTCAGTCGGTCGTAGGCTGCATTGACAGCGTTGATAGCGTCAACTTTGCCCCATCCCCATCTTACACTGACGCTGTCGTTGGCGTGCAATGGCCCTGTCTTGTCGTCGTTGCGCGATGTGCTTCTTATAATGTCGCATACCTCCGCCGTGGTAAGGTAGGGATTGGCTTCGAGCATCAATGCCACTATACCTGTAACTGCGGGTGATGACATTGATGTGCCGCTCATGCTCGCCCAAATATAACGTCGGCCACTTGATATGGCTTCGTATTTGGCGTGGTATTCGCCGTCGGTCCAATAGGAGATTGACGAGATTACTCCATACCCAGGTGCTGAGATGTCGGGTTTGGCGCGTCCATCAAGGGTGGGACCGTAGCTCGAAAACGATGCCAAGGTGCCAGTTGTGAGATTTGCGCCGCTGTAGCGGTCGGCTGTATGGGCTGCCACCGAGAGGGTCTTCTCGGCGCATGCGGGCTCGCCAATGCCGTAATAGTTGTCTCCTCGTGTACACCGCGCCATGTTGCCATGTCCGAATGCGCACCCCATGTTGCCCGCATGGTTGCTTATGTTGGCAACATTCCATACGTTGACAAGGGTCTCGCTATCAGCGGTGCACAGCATCATCAACATGTATTTGTCGTTGCGTCCTACGTTGAGCAGCACATGGGGACGGCTGTCTAGGGGGTTGCTCTCTTCGGTCATGATGTCATAGTGGATGGTATCGTTGCCTGCCACAACATAGGACTCGTAATAGTCTATGTTTTGAGCGGTGCTGAACATGGGCGATCGATACATTATTGTGGTGTCGGTTTTGTCAACAAGGGCAAATCCTGCCTCAAAATCACCCGATGCTGATCCCGACGTGGGTGGTTCTCCCCAATATATCAAAGCTTGCCCGATGCCGCTCTGATAATAGGCGGCTATCGATGCCAATGTGTCGCTCTCGCCAAAAACATGACGTAGGTGGTATTCTTCATCGCCATTGTTGCCTGCTGAGGTGACGAATACTATGCCGCTGTCAGCATAGCTGTTCAATGCTTGACTCAACAACGAGGTGCCGTCTAAGGTGCTGAAGGTGTACATGCCCCAGCTGCTGTTTATTACTAGACGTCGTCCCATCTCGTTGGCGCATTTCTTCATCCATGCCACTTGGTCTAGCCACGAGGCTTCATCAAGATACCACGATCCCAAGAGGTAGTGGGCTCCTGGTGCCTGTCCTATCGCTTTGCCTTCATAAGTGCCCAATCCACCGCAAATGCCGGCGACATGGGTGCCGTGGCTACCGTATCCATACAATCCCGAGGTGTCTCCCTTGGCTGTGCGGAGGGCATTGTAGCCTACGTGCTCGGTACCATAGTCAAAGCCTTCAGGTGCTGGCCCCGATAGTTTAAAATGGTCCCAAGCTCGCTCTATGCGTTGGTTGTTTTGTCGAGTGAGGTTGGGATGTGTGTAGTCGAAACCCCAGTCGGTGATGCCTATCAGTACTCCCTCGCCGTTGAATGGCATTGGCACTCCATTGCCAGCCTGCACACTGTCGGTATGGGTATCTACTCTCGTGTTGTCCATGTCGGCGGCCACGGGGTGCGATACGCTGAAGAGTTCTATGCCGCTTACGCTCTCAAGGATATGTAGTTGTCCGAGGGGTACTCGCAATACAGCAATGTCGGCTATCCTCGAGGTCTGTTTTATTCCATATACCTCTAAGCTTGTTGCGTCGAAACTTTCGTTGACTTTCGCCAGCACTCCAATGGTTGTTCCTTGTCTGTCGTGACGTATTGGATATCGGTCTTTTATAGTTTGTGGAATGGCGTCGATGCTTTTTGCTTTTTCTATACTACGCATCAAGGCACGTGTTTCTACTGTGCTTTTGTTTTGTGCGGTTGATAATAATGCACTGAAAATAAATAAAATATATACTATTCTCTTCATGTCGATATTACTGTTTTTAAACTGCAAATTTACAAAAAACTTTGTAGTTTGTGGTAAAAAAACTCTAAAAATAAAGCGCTGGTAATTCATTTACCAGCGCCTCAGAGTATGTATTGATTAAATAATAGTGTGTTGTCTAGTTATATATAGTTGTAGTGTTTTTATTGTCGATGTGCCCATTTCTGAGGGCATTAGCTGTATTATTCCTTATAGTTGTGTGAAGAGTTTGGAAGTGTGATCATGTTTTAATAGGTCTAATACCTAATTGACAATCTATATTTTACTACATAATGTTGCAAGTCCATCTCTTTCGGTGTCCCTCGAAAGTGTCCCATAATCATTTATTTCAGCAAGCTGCTGACAAGTGCTGGAATAGCTGCAAAGTCACTCTCTTCGGGATTCCATAGAGAGCGAACTGTCTCTTCGATAACTTCAAAGCCAGCGTCACGTAGTCGCTCCTGTAGAATTTTGACTGATTCACCGCTCCATCCGTAACATCCAAAGGCTGCAGCGCGTTTGTTCTTGAATTTTAGCTGTTTCAAAAACTCAAGCCATCCGGCAACGCTGGAAATAATGCTGTTGCTCACCGTCGGGCTTCCCACAACTATGGCTTTAGATTTGAACACCTCGGTCATTATCTCGTTTTTGTCGGCTTTGGATATGCTGAACACCTTAACTACGGTCTCAGGACTCTGGCGGTGTAGCTCTTCGGCTATGCGGTGGGCTATTTTGGCGGTGCCTTCCCACATGGTGTCGTATACTACTGTCACTTGGTTCTCTTGGTAGGCTTCTGCCCATTGGGCGTATTTTTCAACTATTTGCTGGGGACGCTCGCGCCAAATGGCTCCATGCGATGGGGCGATGATGTCTATCTGGAGATTGAAACCATTGATCTCTTCTAGCTTCTTCGCAACTAGGGCTGAGAATGGGTTGAGTATGTTGGTATAGTATTTTATGGCCTCTTTGTAGAGTAGGCATTGGTCGGCTTTATCGTTAAATAGCTCTTCAACAGCGAAATGCTGTCCGAAAGCATCGTTGCTGAATAGAATGTTGTCGCCGGTCATATATGTCGCCATCGAGTCGGGCCAATGGAGCATTTTCATCTCAACAAAAATGAGTTTTTTGCCATTGCCTATCTCTAGTGTGTCGCCAGTTTTGACGGTATGGAAGTTCCATCCGTGTTTGCCATACTGTCCTTCCAGGCTTTTAACACATTGCGCTGTACAGTAAATGGGCGTGTCGGGTATTTCGGCCATGAGTGCCGAAAGGGCACCAGAGTGGTCGCATTCGCCATGATTGGCAATGATATAGTCGATTTTGTTGAGGTCAATCTCTTTCTTGAGATTGTCTACAAAGTCGAAACGATGGGGAGTCCATACTGTATCTATGAGCACCGTCTTTTCTTCTTCGACGAGATAGGCGTTTTGGCTCGATCCGTTTTTGATTGAGTAGTCGTCACCATGGAATGTCTCTAGTTCCCAATCGATGTATCCTACCCAGCTAACATTATTTTTGACTAATTTTCTCATGATTATTTTGTAATTGTTTATTAGGGGCTATTTGATTGACGAACAGTAGGTCGCGATTCAATAGATGTAGCGCGGCTTTAGTTGTTGTTGTCTTCGTCTTTGAAGCCTCTCTTTCTGTATACGAGATAGAGTGCTCCGCCGAAGGCGACAACCATAATGATGGAGATGATTAGTGTGAGGCTGTCGAGTCGGTGTAATGTTGGTGCCTCATTGACAAACTCGATGGTGTGGTCGCCTGCGGGTATCTTCATGGCGCGAAGCACATAGTCGGCGCGGAAGTATTCGGCCGCTTTGCCGTCAATATATACTCGCCAGTCAGGTTCGTAGTATATTTCCGAGAAGACTGCTATCCTCTCTCCGTTAGTGTGGCTTTTGTAGGTCAAATGGTCGGGCGTCTGTGGATAGGTATGTACGAGCATTATAGTCTCACTACTGTCGCGTGGCGATTGTTTGGCGTCGACTTTGTCGCCCCACTTCGATTTGTCTATAATGGCTGTTTTATATGGGTCAAAGTCATTCAGTGCCAATATTTCGGCATTGGCATCGTCAACCATCTTCACCTCCTCAACCAGCCAGCAGTTGCCCAAAGCGCTGTTTCTGCGTACTGGTGTGGGCCCTTGTCCGCGTTGCAAGTTCAGCATCATGTAGCGAGCATTGAGCATGTCGAGTACAGGGTATGACTCCTGCACCGCTAGGAGGGGCGTGCCGCCTGTTTCACCCTGTATGCCAATTTGGCACTTGTTGACATAGTCATACACTTTGTTGCTGCCAAGGTAAAAATCGATGAGGTCTTGGTAACGACGCAGTTTTGCTGCGCTATATCCGCCAATCTCGTTGTGGAACGCGCTGGGACGAGAGTCGTTGAAGGTGTTGACGCTCAGGTCGTATACGCGATAATCTTTGTCGGCATTTGCGGCTGCTATCATGTCGAGTTGGTGCTCGGTGGCGTTTTTCTTCAGCGCCACTCGGTCGGGGTCGGTGAAGTTGTCTTTGTTAAGATAGCGTCGGTCTATTCCCCATAGGTCTATCAAGGTGAGTAATGTCAGCAATATCGCCACTAGGTTGCTCTTCTTGATTTTGTCGTTGCTGTATAGCCAAAGAAGTCCGAAGGCAAGGAATACAAAAACTATCGATCGGAAACTATCTCTCATGAAAAGGCTTTTGCGCTCGGCAACGACGGTGTTATGGTATTCTGGCCACAGTTGTTGGTCAAACTGTGCCATTTGGTTGGCATCGTTGGGGTTGAGGCCGCTGCGGATGTATGCGTTCAAAATCTCTTGCTTAAGGTTCGCGTCGTTCTCGGGTCCGTTGTAGGTAAGTGTTGAACTTCCTACTATCATGCCTATGACGAGCACACCTCCTGCTATTCCCGCTGCCCAGTAGAGGGGCTTTTTTTCTTTAGGTTGTGACACGAATGCCTTGATTGCCAGAACTGCCATAATAACCATGCAAACATTGGCTAGGACAAGGGCCATCGAGGGTGTACGGAATTTGTTGTACAACGGCAAGTGGTCGAACAGGAATCCGTTGAGTGGAAGGAAATGGCGCCCCCATGAGAGTAGTATTGCTATGATTGTAGCGGCTATAATCCACCAGCGTTCCGGTTCCTTTACTATGAAACATCCCAGAATAAATAGGAATATTATTATAGCACCAAAATAAACAGGTCCCGAGGTGAAGGGTTGGTCGCCCCAATAGAGAGGAGCTCGTGTTTGACCATATCGTTTGGCAAATTCGCTATCGTCTGAGACTTTCTCGCCCGATCCGCCGCCCATAGCACCTGGAACCATAATGGTGTAGGTCTCGCCAACTCCGTAGCTCCAGCTGAAAGCATAGTTGATGTCGAGGCCTCCACTCTGTGATACCTGTTCCTGTTGTATGTCTTCGGCTCCTATGTCGTGGGGTTTGACGGTTATTTCGCTACCGCCGCGCATGGTAACTTTCTGGTATTCTTGGTTTATGGTTAGATGCCGGTAGTTGCCGCCAGCTGCAAACACGCAGCCAACCAGCAGTATGCCCACGGTGGCGAGAAACTGTTTAAACCATTTGTCTTTAATGGCGTATACCAGATATGTGATGCCAATGGCAATGCCACCAATCATGGTGTAGAATGTGATCTGTATATGGTTGAAAGTGATTTGAAGTCCTAGGGCAAGGGTAAAGAGTATAGCACCCCAAACCATCTGACGCCATTTGATTTTCCATTGGCTCTCGTCGTTTTTGTCGACAGAGCGCAGGCACAGCACCATTCCGGCAAGTATTGGCGCTATCATCGACATCGCCCATCCTTTCGTGATGTGTCCCGCCTCGATGATTATTATGTTGTAGCTTCCCAATCCAAAGGCCACAGCGCCCAGCAGAGCAAGCCAGATGTTGCATCCAAAGGCTATTAGGGCGACGTAGAAGCCCAGCAGGTAAAGCCACATCATCCCTATGTTGCGCTCTAGGCCCATAGGACGCAATGTCAGCATTCGTTTTAGTGGCGTGAAAATTGATTTTTGGGCTTCCACCTCGGTTTGGTAACCGGGCATACCGCTGAACATCGAGGGATTCCAATTGGGTATAGTTCCTGTCGAGTCGGCGTATGTCCTTTGCTGATGGGCCATGGCTTCTGCTTTCTGCACATCGCCTTGCATGACGACATCTCCGCTCATAACAGGAAGAAAATAGATGGTCGAAACCACAAACAATGCCACTATGGCTATGATGTGGAACAATACATTCTTTTTGGTGTTTCTCTTGTCACCCTGAGACTTTGTTGATTCTTTCATCTTGTTGTCTTTGTTATCGTCTTATATTTCAAAATATTAGTTATTTTTCATTGGATATGCTATTCGCACATGGTATATGCTCATCATGCGCTCTTTGAGGCGCCTGCGTATGCGGTCAATATCTTGTAATGTCAACGGACAGTTGTTTAGTTGCTTCATCTCCATTTTGTCGTTGATGATTTTGTCCACCATGCGGTCAAGGCTCTCTTTGTCATGGTTCTTAAGGCTTTTGCACGCCGCCTCAACCGAGTCGACAAGCATGACAACGGCCGTCTCGCGCGAGAATGGTGTTGGACCAAGATAGCGGAAGTCGCTGATTTTGATGTCGCCGTCAGGATTGTGGAGTTTGGCTTGAGCATAGAAATATCCGGTGACCGTGGTTCCGTGGTGTGTACGTATAAAGTCGGTGATATCGGTGGGAAGTTTATATTTTTTAGCCAGTTCTATTCCGTCGCGCACATGCTTGGTTATTATTTGTGCGCTCTCGTGATAATCAAGATTGTCGTGAGGATTGAATCCATTGTTCTGATTCTCCGTAAAATAGAGCGGTGCGTTGATCTTGCCTATGTCGTGATATAGAGCGCCGCATTTGGTGAGCATAGCGTTGCCGCCAATCTCGTTGATGATGTCTTCTGCTATGTTGGCCACCTGGATTGAGTGTTGGAAAGTGCCGGGCGCCTTCTGCGACAATTCGCGCAACGCCGGTGTGTTCGTGCTCGACAACTCAAGTAGCGTAAGGTTCGTTGTCATGCCAAACATGCGCTCAAAGAGGAATATAAGCGGGTAGGACAGGAGGGTCAACAGGGCGTTGATAAAGTAAATGAGGAATCGGCTGGGGTCAATACTGCTCAGGTTTGTGTCCGTGCTTAGCACTCCGGCAATGTAGATTAGCGAGTAGGTTGAGAATATGACAAGCGCCACAGCAAAGAAATTGCTCCTTTTCTCAAAATTCCTCACCGTGATGATACTCATCATGCCCGAAACCAGCTGGTAAAAGATAAACTCATAGCTGTTGGGAACCATGTTGCCTATTATGATTACGGCGACAATATGGATGTATAGCGCCACTCGCATGTCAAAGAATATCCTCATCAGTATCGGCACCATACATACTGGAGCCAGCAAGACAAGGTCGGGGTGGTTGCGCACAAGCAGAGCCACCGTGGCTGATATCAATATCACTATGAAAAATGCGAAAGAAACCTTTTTAAGGTCTTCAAGCATAGGGTGCCGAATGTTTTTCAGGAAAATATACAAAGCCACAAAAGCTATTATGCACAGCAGCGCCTGGCCAACGTAATGCATTACCGGATTGAAGGCTTGCTGCATGCGGTTCGACTCCTCCTCTTCAAGCGATTTTATCGTCGAGGCAACATCCGAGTCAACTCGCTGACCCTTGGCGACAATAAGCTCATTCTGCTGCACCATGCGCGACGAGTAGTTAAGCTGCGAAAGGCGTGTGTCCAGTTCAAGGTGAGTGCGGTTGGCGTCATAGTGCAGCGAAGGCACCAACACCGAGTCAATCATAATTCTGCTGAGCGTAATCGCCTCAACCGAGTCGCTGTAGGTCTCTCTTATAAAGTCCTCAACATCCGATGCTGTCGATATGGTCACCCCCTCCAGCTGCCTACCTATATTGTCCGTGAGCACAACAATAGGATGACCTTCCAGCGACCCAAATCCACTCTCCTTGAGGTCAATATCGCTATATTCACCCGATCCGTAAACAAGCGAGATGACCTGGCGAGCCATAGCCGTCTTGGCATGCGTGAGATGTATCTCAGCAAGACGCTGCTCGGCTTTGCTTCTTGCGGCATTGTCGCGCTCAAAGTACAGCGTCGACGTGCTGATAATATGGTCGCGCTCGTCCTTGCTCTCCTTCTGGTCTTTCAAAACCGTAAAATCACACGGAGCATATAAATCCTCCCCACGCCAATATCCCCCTTCGGTGTAGTCATATTTCACCCGGCCATAGTCGTTGGGAAACATGATGATGATCAAACCAACAGTAACAGCCATCAAGGCCACAAGGTAGAACGTGCGCAAATGGGATATAATATATGAAATAGTTTTCTTCATTGTTTTATATTTCTACAATACAGATAGATACTATTATAGTATGAGGTTAGAATAATCTTGCAAAGATAAAAAAAAGCTTGGAATTATATCAAATTTAGATTCTTTTTTAATCATTTTGCATACTGCGACAATTTCAAGGCGCACCATACCCTCCGTTTATGCCCTTCCTATTGTACCGACAATAATTGCTCCAAACAAATTTTTCACCACCATTTTTCAAAGGCGTTTTAGCGAACTCATAGCGAACTCATAGCGAACTCATGACCATCCCATCACTCTTTTTTAAACCTATTTTTTTTATTTCATCATGCCAACCAAAATGTCATAAAGACACACGTCCCATCCTGCAATGATTACTTTTTTTTAAATATTCTGCCAAATTGACTGACAAACTGTCATTCTTTTGCCCGCCTCTGTCAGTTTTTGCCTTTTGGCACATTTGTTGATTAATTATAGTCGTCCCAATTATGCTGGAAAAACATTTTGAACAAGATAATTTGAAAATAAAACTAAAAAATAAATATCATGAAAATTAAACCGTTAGCAGACAGAGTTCTCATCGAACCCGCCGAAGCAGAGCAAAAGACCGCTTCGGGCATCATCATTCCCGACACAGCAAAAGAAAAACCACAGCGTGGCAAAGTCGTCGCCGTTGGCAAAGGCACCAAAGACCATGAAATGACCGTCAAGGTTGGCGACAACGTCCTCTATGGCAAATACAGCGGCACCGAGATCGAATTCGACGGTACCAAGTATATGATAATGAAAGAAAGCGATATCTACGCAATTATCTAAAATTCAGATTTGTCCCACTTTTTGGACTTAAACTAATGAAAGGAACATTAAAATGGCAAAAGAGATAGTATTCAATAATGATGCTCGCGAGCAGTTGCGCAAAGGCGTTGACGCTCTGGCAAACGCAGTTAAAGTTACCCTCGGCCCCAAAGGCCGCAACGTCGTTATCGACAAAAAATTCGGCGCTCCTCAAGTCACCAAGGACGGCGTTACCGTCGCCAAGGAAATTGAACTTGAAAACGGCATAGAGAATATGGGCGCACAGATGGTTAAAGAGGTCGCCTCCAAAACCAACGACCAAGCCGGCGACGGCACCACCACCGCCACTGTTCTAGCTCAAGCCATCGTCAACACAGGCCTCAAAAACGTTACCGCAGGCGCCAATCCTATGGACCTCAAACGCGGTATCGACAAGGCTGTCGCTGCCATCGTCAAGGACATCAAAGCACAGTCAAAGGAAGTCGGCGGCGACATCGCCAAAATCCGTCAGGTTGCCACCATCAGCGCCAACAACGACAGCACCATCGGTGACATCATCGCCGAGGCTATGGAAAAAGTCACCAAGGACGGCGTCATCACCATCGAGGACGCCAAGGGTATCGACACCAATGTCAAGGTCGTTGAAGGTATGCAGTTCGACCGCGGCTACATCAGCCCCTACTTCGTCACCGACACCGAAAAAATGGAATGCACCTACGACAACCCCTTCATCCTCATCTTCGACAAGAAAATCAGCACCATGAAGGACCTCCTCCCCGTGCTCGAGAAAGTTGTCAACACCGGCCGTCCTCTCCTTATCATCGCCGAAGACGTCGAGAGCGAAGCTCTTGCCACACTCGTCGTCAACCGTCTCCGCGGCAGCCTCAAGATCGTTGCCGTCAAGGCTCCTGGCTTTGGCGACCGTCGTAAAGAAATGCTCGAAGACATCGCCATCCTCACCGGTGGTACCGTCATCAGCGAAGAAAAAGGCTACAAGCTCGAAGACGCCGACCTTAGCATGCTCGGCCAAAGCGAGAAAATCACCATCGACAAGGACAACACCACCATCGTCAGTGGCAAGGGCGACGCCGCTGCCATCAAGGCACGTGTCGGCCAAATCAAAGCCCAGATCGAAAAGACCACAAGCGACTACGACCGCGAGAAACTCCAAGAGCGTCTTGCCAAATTGGCAGGCGGCGTGGCAGTCATCTATGTAGGCGCAGCCAGCGAAGTCGAGATGAAGGAAAAGAAAGACCGCTTCGACGACGCTCTCCACGCAACACGCGCAGCTGTCGAAGAGGGTATCATCCCCGGTGGCGGTACTGCTTTCATCCGCGCCGCTGAAAAACTGAACAAAGTTAAAGCCGAAAACGAGGACGAAAAACTCGGCATCGAGATCATCCGTCGCGCCGTCGAGGAGCCTCTTCGCATGATTGTCGCCAACGCAGGTCTTGAGGGCAGCGTCATAGTCAACGAGGTTAAGAACGGCAAAGCCGACTATGGCTACAACGCTCGCACCGAGAAGTTCGAGAAACTCTTCGAGAGCGGTGTCATCGATCCCGCCAAGGTTACCCGTGTCGCTCTCGAGAACGCCGCCAGCATAGCCGGCATGCTCCTCACCACCGAGTGCGTCCTCTGCGACATCAAGGAACCCGAGCCTCCAATGCCCGCCGGCAATCCCGGCATGGGCGGCATGGGTGGTATGTATTAATACAAACCTCTCCACTCCGTGGAACCTATATGAAAAGGACGCCCATAATCGGGCGTCCTTTTCTGTTGCGACACACAATAAAAACAACTATCCGCCGTTACTTTTCATTATATAAATACAATTCTGATGAACAAGATAGTAATGATAACAGGCGCAACAAGCGGTATCGGCTTGGGTTGCGCAAGAAAATTCGCCGCCAACGGCGACCGCCTTATTCTCACAGGTCGCAACGCTCAGCGTCTTGAGGAAATCCGCAACGAACTTACTGCCAATGGTACCGACGTGCTTACTCTTCTCTTCGATGTCCGCGACCGCGACAAGGCAACGGAGTGCATCAACAACCTCCCGGCCGAGTGGAAAGACATTGACGTGCTTGTCAACAACGCCGGCCTTGCTCTCGGCCTCGAACCCGAGTATGAGGGCAGCTACGACGATTGGGACACCATGGTCGACACCAATATCAAAGGTCTTCTAACAATGACCCGCCTCGTTGTGCCTGGCATGGTCAAGCGCGACCGCGGCCATATCATCAACATTGGCTCTGTTGCCGGCGACGCCGCCTACGCCAACGGCAATGTCTACTGCGCTACCAAGGCTGCTGTGAAGACCATCACCGACGGTCTGCGCCTTGATGTCGCAAACACAGCTGTCCGCGTTACCAACCTTAAACCAGGACTGGTGGAGACCAACTTCAGCAACACCCGCTTCCACGGCGACACCGAGCGCGCCGCCAACGTCTACAAAGGCATCAAGCCCCTGACGGGCGACGATATCGCCGACGTGGCCGTCTATGCCGCCAACGCCCCCGAGCACGTGCAGGTAGCCGAGGTGCTGATCCTCGCCACCCATCAGGGCAGTGGCAGCGTTATTGTCAGGAAATAAACATTGAGGTTGTGAATTGTAATACCCGGTCAAGTTGCTGTTGGCCGGGTATTTTTGTATTGTATCCGTTTCATTGCCGTCAGCGGGGATGGTGGCCGTTCATACACGGGGTGGTTCCGTTTGGCCATTTTCGTCGCTTACGTATGCAAAACCGGTGGTCTCGACGAAATCCTTGTCGGGCGGCAGCGACGAGCCGCAGAAGACTGATTATTTGTTGTTTCTATACAATCCGCCCATATCGACTGCGCCGAAATCTATATACCAAAGTCGTTTGTCGCCCGGTGTGAAAATAGGGGTGATGATGTTGCCGAATCTCTTGTCGATGGTGTCGCACGGGAACCCCAGCGCATAGTATAGTCCCTCCGTCATATAGTGTGCATCGAACGACATCCGTTCTTCGTCGGGCAAAGTACTGCTGTTTCCGTCGGCAAAGACAAACTGGTCCATATAAGCATAGAAGTCATCGCATACGGTGTTGCTGTCAATGGTTAGCGGATTTCCATCGCCGATTTGGAGGGTCAGCTTGGCTGCCGACTTGCGGAAATCGACAAAAGAGAGCTGGACGCTGTCGCCTTTGCGGTAATAACTGAGGCCGGAGTAATACATCACAGGGATAAATGCGTCGGTGTCATTGCACTTTGCAATGCATCCTCTGTCGGAATAATGTTCAGGTTCCCCCATCTTGGCAATCAGTTCATCATAGGTTCCCATTACAATTATGTCGTCCGACGAAAAGTCGGCGACAGAGAGGTAATTTTTTGGCTTGTTTTCATTCTGTAATCCGCTCTTGCAGGCGACCATCATTCCGAGGGCGCACACCATTGCGCCTAACAAAATCAGTTTCTTCATTGTCTGAGTGTATAATAATCTATTTTATTCTGTCAAGTCAATTTATCGCGCAAAACGTCAAGGTCTTGTTCATCTATTTGTATTGTTTATGATATTTCTTCAATTGCCGTTTCATATAAAACCTAGTCTGCTCAATGACGGTAAAGCGGTAGCTTTTCCCATTTTGTAGTTCAATTATCATATAATAATAGGTTGCTCCGTAGATACCCTCAACCGAGATCCGTTTTATTTGCGACCATTGGATTTCGACTGTCCCAACATCTTCCCATGCAAAAGTGTTATCAATCCTCTGTGCGTGTTCAATTTCCAAATAATCGGGGTAGACAACAACGGTGTTTCGGTTTTTCTTGATGTCAAAGAAATGTGTTATGGATATTATGATTAGAGCGACACTTAACACTACATACAGCCATAAATCTAAATCTGATGTGAACATAAAATATACAAACAAGGCCTGAATAGCTATGAGAAATATAACTTCAAACCATACCCAACCGGTATCTTTGTATACTTTGACGGCGTTATCTCTTATGTCCATTGTCTGTGTTTATTGTTTCACATTCGTCTTATCCCAAGAAGGGAAAAGTCATTGAGTGAGGGAGATACACTATCTTGAACGACACGGCCATCAGAACGGCGCTGGCGACGAAGTAGGCTATCAGTAGCCAGCGGTTCCTCTTGCGTGCTTTCGGGGGCTCGTCTTTCCACCGAGCCTCGCAGTCGTCGTACAGTTTCTCTTTGTTAAGGATGAAGATGTTGAAAACGGCGATTACCACCACGATAATCCACAGCAGGTTGGCCGACAGCTGGTGGCCGAACAGCAGAACGGGCAGGATCAGCAGCGTGTTGAGGTTGGATATTTGAAGCAGCGATACGATGCCCATCGAGGATATCAGATGGGTCGGATCGACCTTCTGCGTCAGCGGGTCATAGGACAAGGAGTAATGCACGGGATGGTCCCAGAACCGCGTGATTTTATAGAAACAGTATTTGTATGGTTTCAACATCTTATGCGTATTCTTTTATAATCCATCAGTCTATTGTAGGAGTGGCAGCGTTGGCGGCTTTCGGTTTGACTTTGGCCTTGGGCTTCACGTAGAAGTGCGGCACAATCTGTCGGGCTGTCAGGTCGACGGTGACGGAGTCGTTGAAGTCGGTGCCGTAGCGTTTGGCCAGCGTTTCCGGCGACTGGTCGTATTTGTAGATATGCTCAGGTTGGTCGTCGATGGTGACAACAAAGTACGACGGGCTCTTTGGTCTGATTCCGCCGGTGGAGCGAATATAGTACGATTCGACCTCGAGGTCGTTCCATTCGCGCTCGCTGCCGATTCCGGCATAGATGGTGACAATGAGAGCGGCATAAACCATCACCACAAAGCCGAAGAAGTACTTGCCGACGGTCTGGAGCCGGCCTTTGTAGGCGTAGAGGAATATTCCGAGAAAGAGGCAGATGCCACCCGCAAGCGCTACATACGTGAACCACGGCACGGTGACGATGTACTGCCGCGTCGTGAAAATCATCGCCACCAGTATCACCAGTGACGCCACGGAGATGGTCTGAACCAGCGGCGGCTGGCTCCTCAGCTTCTCCCAGTCGAGAATAGAGTTCTTGTTATTATTTTTCATATTCAATCTGTTGTTTCATTTCTGCATTTTCACCGCGCTCATGAGCGGAGGGCACTTTTCGAGTGAAAATCGACCGCGCTCGTGAGGCCGAGATTGCTGCCGCCATAGACGAGGGTGTGCCCCTCCTGGGCGATGCGGCGGCCGAGGGCGGCGGCCTCGACGATTTCCTTGTTGCGCGGCATAGACGAGCCGCAGAAGACTGCTATGTGCATTGTGTTAATACTGTGATAGCGTTTCCCCAAACATTGAATTAGACGGATTATCCTTCTCGTAGGTTATCTTGATAGTGTTACCGACCCTCATATTGTTGGTTTCTCTTTCTTTAGTACTTTCATATATTTTACCATGGTACAAAGAGTCTCCAACGTAGTAGTCGTAATATACCGGTTTTGTATGTGCATATCGACCTCTCAAGAATCCCTTCCTTCCTATCTTAGTAATGACGGCCCCTGTTTCTACTGGGTTGTCATTAATCTGATTCCGCCGTATGTGATTGTCGTGGATTATGACAATTGCATTAATGAAAAGCACAAAGAAAATCACCAAGAAAGCATAAGCCCAGCCATCCTTCAACAGTTTGACGAAAGACTTGCCTTTACCTTTCTTGTTCTCCGCCGGATACGTTGGGCGTCTGTCCTTGTTATGTCCCATTGTTTTGTGATAATTGTTCTTGCTTCATTCGTGCAATTTCATTGTGCAACGTGAAGTGAATTAAAAATCGATATGAAATTTATGTATTTTGTCTTGCTCAAGCAACAGCTCCGTTTTGTTGTAATCGTTATTGTTTACCAAGACCGATACGGTGTCGCCAATGTTCAGTCTCTTGTAGGTGTCATAGTCAATCTGGTCCGAACTATTGTAGGTGCCTCCGTTCACAGAGTATTCATAGACAGCACACAGCACGGCGAGTATCAAGATAACTTTCTTTATATTGCTTTTCTTCTTGGTCGATTTCTTCCTCGGAGGTGCTTTTTTCATATACCTTTTATATTATATGTTATGCATCAATTTCTCGGCGTGGTTTTGTTAAGACGCGGCGGCCTCAACGATTTCCTTGTTGTGCGGCATAGACGAGCCGCAGAAGACGGAGATGTTCATTGTGTTGTTTCTGTTTTCATTGCCATCACCTCCGCTACGGTCGGTAGCCATAGCACGCAGGGAGGGCAGACGTTTCCCGTGTCGGTCGGGGCTGGCGCAGGGGGGGGCGACGGCCGTTCTCAAATTACTATTGATTGTGCCTGACAAGAACGGTGATGTTTGTTGCGCTTACTAACGTGCTTTTCTGTTTTTCAATCAGCGCCAGGGTGTCCGTTGTCAGCTTTGATATTTGGATTTCCCCTTGCTGGTCACCGTCGGAAAGAACAATTGTGCCGTCGGTGATATGATACTGGAAGGACTGGAGAATCGTGTCCATCTCAACGGAGAAGGATTCATCGGAGAAATCCATTGTCCCGTTGACGAATGTGTAGGTGCACTTGCCGTCATCTGTGAACTCTATGCCAAGAAGAGGGCTGCATTCGGAGTCGCAAGTGTCGTAAATAGCGCCATCGCTTGCCTTCCAATCGTTAATCTCGTAGACAAAATCCCACTGCCCTACGAGCAGTGTCTCATCAATGCGTTCGTTTGCCGTCCCGCCCTTGCATCCGGCCATCGTCGCAACGGCGCACAGCACCGCGAGGGTTAAAAATGCTTTCTTCATATACATTATATATTATTGGTTGAACTTCGGTTTCCCGTCAGGGGTTGCTGGGGGACCGTGAATCCGACCACTATCGTACTTTTACATTATATTCTCTCTTGTCAATGATTTCAGTCTCCCAAGGACGTTTATATATCATTTTAATCTGTGTTGTCCCCTTTCGTTTGCCAACAAATGTCCATCGTTCCACTCCTGGTCCTGTTGGAAATTCATATGGGATGAATTCCCATCCGATTGTGTCTAAAATGTCATCTTTTTTCTCCCATTGCCAAGAATAACCGCTTCCCATACCTGACGTTTCAAGGTTTAAAACAAACTGTTCATCAACAACTATTTCATAGTCATAATCCTTGCCACACGATGTCAGCAGCAAGATAAGTGGCAATAGAAATGTAAATGCTGGTTGTCTCATAGCGATTTATTTTTTGATTATTTTTATTGCACTTGTTATTTCTTTTGTTTCAACTTTTAAAATGTATATTCCTTTGGGCAATTTGTTGTTTCATTCGAATGGTTGTAGACTGTGTGGTGTGCTAAAAAACGCGGTCGCCGTTCTTCACGGGGTGGGTGGGGCGCAGGAGGACGACACCCTGGGCGGAGTCGGTGCCGAGGATGCGCACCTCACTCTTGACAGAGCCGATGTGCATCGGCTGCAGGTTGACGCAGCAGACCACCTGCGTGCCTACGAGGTCGTCGGGAGTGTAGAGGGCGGTGATTTGCGCCGACGATTTC
>ONEY01000015.1 GCA_900316965.1 uncultured Bacteroidales bacterium | reverse complement strand
GTTGAGCGAGCCGGTGACGGCCTCGTCGAGGTTGGTGGCGATGAGCTCCTGCCAGTAGTTGCGGCCGTTTTGGCACACCATGTTGTCCTTGGCGATGGCGACGAACTTGTTCATGGTGCTCGACACCAGTTTCAGCTTAGCCTTGAGTGCTTGCTGGGCCTCGGTGTTGGGCTGGTTGACGGTAGGTTGGTGCATTGCGGTGATGAACTCACCGTTGGGGCCTTTGCGGCCCACTACGTTACCGGTGCGCCCGGTAAAGTAGATAAGAGAACGAAATTTTCCCATAGTACAATTTTTTTTAAAAAGGTTAATAAATAGGTTAATAGGTTATTAGGTTAATAGATTCATGAAGAGTTAAAGTTAACGTTATGGTTAAGGTTTGTGTTGGATGGGTTCGCTATGAGTCCGCTATGAGTCCGCTAAAAGGGGGATGGAGAGGAGGCTTAGTTGGGGCTTTTCATGATGCAAAGATACAACCGTTTTTCGTGGGGTTGTGACGATAGCGGCGGATAGATACTTATTACTTCCGATAGCGGTGGATAAAGGTGTTTACGGGGCTCCTAGCCAGTCGATAATGGCCTGCACTTGGCGGGGCGTGAAGGTCTTGCTTCGGGAATAATAGCCCATTTCGCTCAGCTCGTCGCAGAGCATGTCGTTGTGGCGGATAAGAGCCATTAGGTGCTTGACGGCGGTCTCCGGCGTGCTGTCGGGGAAATAGAGGAGAGCGAGTTCTTTCTTGGTGTAAGATTTGATTTTGAAGTTTTCCATATGTCTTTAAATTTTAAACGTTACATAGTAGTCGCTGTAGTCTTTGCAGGAGGGTGGCAGCTGGTGGTGCTGGAGGTTGGGAAGAATATCCCTTAGCTGCAGGAAGAGCCTCTCGCCCGGGGCGTCACGGTCGGGGAACATGTGGAAGGTCAACGATAACGTTGACGACAACGATGACAACAGTTCCTTGTCTTTTCGGCTGAGGAGGGTTGCCGAGGGTATGGCTATGGCTTTGTGGCCGGAGGATAGCATCGCCCAGCAGTCGGAAGCCCCTTCGGTGATGTAGAGCGCCTCGTGGGGTTGGAGTCGGTTGAGGATGGGGATGTTGTAGATGGAGCATTGGGAGCCACGAGGGAAGCGGAAACGAGGCTGCGCTTCCAATTTCGAATTTTGAATTTCGAATTTTGAATTTTGGCTGACTCCTAGGTTGCGGTTCTGGATGCCGATGAGGCGGCCGTTGCGGTCGTAGTAGGGAATTTGCAGCCAATCTATGCCATTGCGGTCGCGCCAGGAGGTGAGTCGGCACCAGCGGACGACACGGGGGTCGAGCCGGCGCTGGTCGAAGAGGAAGGCTTTGGCGGCTGGGGATAGATAGGGATGGTCGAAGAAGCGGGAGTAGCGGGAGGGGTCGAAGGGGGGTGGGGCACACGCCCCCGTCCGCTTCGCGTCCACCCCCTCTATCTTAGAGGGGGAACTACTGATAGTGGTGCCGCAGGAGAGCCACTGGCAGGCCTCTTTAAAATCCTTGTGGAGGCAGCGCATGACGAGGTCGATAGTGCCTCCATGTGCGTCGCAGACGAAGCATCGGAAGGTGTTGCGGCGTATGTGGAATGAGAGGCTAGCGTGGTGATCGTCGTGGAAGGGGCAGAGCGCCTTGTGGCCCCTCACCTCCATTCCCAGCCGCTCGGCGACCTCCTCGATTGGGAGGTCGCGCAGCTGTTGAAGTTCAAACTTATCCATAATCATAGTCTTTAAACTTTACCAAGGTATTCGGGGGTTTTGGTGTAGAGGTTGGTGGAGGGGTCGAGGGTGATGAAGCCACGGTACTTCCAGACGTTGAGGAGGTGTTTTGTGCCTTCCTTGCTTTTGCCCAAGGTGAGACGCAAGGCCTCGAGTTGTTGCTCGTTGAATGTTTCGGGGAGGTCGTCGAGCATGTTCTTGGGGCCGCTGCGCTGCACCTCGTCCGACAGGAAGTCGCCACTCTTGAACAGGTCGCCGAACACCTTTACTTTCGACCAGAGGTCGTAGTAGCAGAACCAGACGACAAACTCACCGATGGAGCGTGACCACGTCTGGTCGTTCAGAATCCAGAGGGTGGCGCCTTTCTTCCAGGCGGCAAAGATGCTGCGGTGGCTGAGTTCGAAAAGATTGTCGTCGTCGGCAAGGTCGGCAAGGCGAGCCATTTCGTCGGCCAGTTGGTCAGCCACTTTGTTGAGTTGAGCAACCTTGAATTCGCCCTTGCAGTTGTCGAGCCTCAGGAGGTATTCGTCGAGTTGGCGGAGGAATCCTTCGTCGTAGGTTCCCTGGCGGGGAATTCGTCCGCTGCGTTCGCCGCGTCCCTTGTAGGCGAAAGGGATACGTCCGAAGAAGCCGTTGGTAAGATCCTTCTTGTAGAACGTGCGTGCGGCATCGGGGGTGGAGCTGAAGGTCAGGTTCACACGGAGGACAGGATTGCCGGTAATTCCCGACTCGGTTGCTCGAAGGGCACCTGCCCCTCTCTGCATATCGTAAATATTTCTTACTGTTTGGCTTACCTGCTTGTGTCCGCCGCACATACGGTCGGCCATCTCCACCTCGGGGAGATTGAGATATTGTGTGCGGTTGCCCTGTTTCTCCAGCGCCATAGCGTTCTGCAGAAAAGCAGCGTTGGTGAGGTCGGCAGGCGGGAACCAGAAAGCCACATCGGGACGTTCTGGTTTCTCCTTGTTGGCACCACGGGTCTTCATCTGACGTTGCCAGTCGGCCAGACGCTGGTACTCCATCTCGTCGTGGTTGCGGAACGAGCGCATGATAGCCTCAATGAGATGCGTCAACTGAGCCTTACCGACGCCCGAAGGGCCTATGAGATGCCCCATTTGGCCACAAAGCTCGTAATATTTGTTGTCCGAGTACATGAACTTTACGTCGGTCAGGTGCGCCGCCAAGGCGGGCAAAGCCATCGGAACGAGGGGTTCTCGCATGTCTTTTGATGCCTTTGAGAGGAGAAATTTGCAGAATTCTGTGCCCTTCGAGGGCTTGGGCATAGCAGGGGCTTTCTTGTCGAAAATGTTGTAGTTCAGCATATTGTTTATTTTTTTCATTGTTTAATTTTTTGTTTTTAAGTCACAGTCACAGAGTCACAGTTGTTTTTAAAGTCACTTGCCAACTTTCAAATCCATCCTATTTTCTATATCTATATATCTTATTATTAATTAATTATAAGTATATAAAGAGAGGGTATATGAGTTAGGATATGACTTTTTTTTCAACTGTGACTGTGACTCTGTGACTGGAGAGTTGGGGGGGTACTTGGCAATCGTTTTCCTCCCTACCAGGCCCAAAAGATTTTCTTGCGACGAGTCTTGATAAAGTTGCACATCTCGCCGGCCTCATCATAGAGAATACTCTTCATAATAGCTTTGCCCAGACGTTTTGGCAAGCGCAGCTGGACGATGATGTCGTTCTTGCTTTCCTTCATAGTGCCGTGAGCGGTGCTGAAGAGAGTGTTGTAACGGCTGCCGCTGTCAACCGCATAAGGTCGGAAGAGCGACGTTCCGTCGTCCTCGGTCACCATGCGTCCTTTCTGTTTGGCTTGATTGCCGTCGGCCACGATGAAGTGTTTCTCTTCAAAATGGCAGGGGTAGATGTTGATGTTACCGTTCTCGTTGAAGACCGTCTGGGTCTCGATACGGAAGTTGTCGGAAAAAACATTTTTTGCTTTTTTCATTATTAGTCGAATTTTGGCGAGAGGAGTTTCAGAAGGGTGGCCACCCGAATCTCGCGAGACTTCCTCAGCTTCACTCGACAGCCGCTGCCTTTTCAGCGGGGGTAAAAATGTTGATGACTAATGTTTCGTTTTCGAAAACTGATGCAAAAGTAGAATGACTGATAAGTACATAAAAAAATAAAATCAGTTGGCAAATATTAATTATTTACCAACTGATTATTAATAATATACACTAGTATTCTTTTCTTTACGAAAAAACTACGAAGAATTGTCCAGAATGTTTTCTATAACGTTCCTTACATTTTCCGTCATTGCACAATTTTTATTGTCATCATTTACAGCAAGCTCTGTCAAGTATTTGTAATGAGTTGTCCCCAAATAGATAAGTGCGTCAATTTTATTTTTTGATTTTGTAAACAATCCCTTTTCTGCCATCATGCCAATTATATTGCAGACAAGTTTCTGATTATAGCCACCCTTAAATTTGTTCGGATTTATTTCTTTCAACAAACGAAAAATAGTGTCATCCTCAAGAATTAGATTCCACACCAGAAGATATCGTTGTTTATATTCATCCTTCACAATTTCCTCTAGAGGTTTGATATCAGGCAAAATTTTTTGTTTCAATACATCTACAGTAACTTCTGGATTCTTTAGCCGGTCATACTCATTCCACAAGTGCTCACATAAACAAAGTGTAGCAAAGCATTTTTCAAGGCAGTTTTTACAGGGATATTGTTTATTACCAATGATACTTTTTCGGTTTTGGAATATGAAGCGAGCGAATCCCTCTTTATTGATTTCCCGTTTCTCGAGATCAAAGCATTCTTCCCATGTCTCCTGCCAAAATTTGATGTCGAGCATACTCGCATGGGCATTCTTTATTTTTGACGAGATTAACTCTGGTAGTTTTTTTTGAGACTTTGAAGCTTTCCATTGCTCATATGGCATGAGTCCGTCGTTTACGGCAATCATATAAGGAGTGTCATTATCTTTTAAATAGATACCAACCAAATCGTCATAGAATTTCTCATATAGTAAGGATGGTAAATTGTAAAGCATAGCCTGTGTGTCGGAGAGCAGTGTCGATAAATCTTTACCACTATCTATAATTACATTCTTCAATTCAGTATTCTTCTCTGACAAGAAGTCCAAAATATCATTTATCGGTAATGTGCCACCTAAGCATTCTCCAGTCTTTTTTATGAAAGTACGGTAGTCTTCTTCACATAAGTGCTGAAAATTAGCATATTTATCGTTTTCAGTAAAACTTGAAACATCGTTAACAAGTGACCATATTTCATTTTTCCATCCTGAGAGATTTACATCCCACGCCTCCGAAAGCGGTATTTTTACAGCCCAACTCTTTTTTAATGAATCAAACAGTATGTAGCAGTCGTGGAGATGTAATGCAAACGTCAATGCAGATAGACGCCAAGTCTGGGGGTTGTGGATAGCTTTTAGAGCGTGAGCCTGCTCTTTAATGCTTTCCAACACTTCCAGATATTTTGTCTTGCAGGTATTGTCTATATCGAAAGTGGTCATACTTCCTGAAGTAATTTGAGTCTTTTATTGATGTAACGGTTCAATAAGAGCTGTTCCTTATTCCTCATATAGTTCTCCATATAGGCAAAATTTGGGGTTCTTTTAGAGGTAACTGGAATCATGATAACTTGTTTTTTCATACGTTGCTCGTTGAACTTATAGCCGTATTGGTATTTTTCTTGTTGTTTTAGAATACAATCTTTCAAATATAGGTAAATATATTTGTTTCCAATATGATTTTTTAGATGAAAACGCTTCACATCATCAGAGAATAGAGCATTGTATGGGTGATAGAAATTCTCCACCACGCTACCATTATAATTTACACCAAGAACATTTTTGTCTTCAGATGCGTTAGTGTTACAGCAAAAAGCAGTAATACCGTTATTGTTATCCGTAGAACCAATGAAAGGCTTTTTGCCCGGTTTTTGGTCTTGTTTCGTCAAACGGACACCTGGAAAAATATCAAACAAATTCGTTATCTTTATCTCTCCCCACTCTGTGTTAATTAATTTGAGTCGTGAAGATAATTTTTTGTTTGATAGGTATTTTTTATACCGAATAAGCATTTTCTCCTCTGTCTTCTTCATATATTCCTCCATAAAACCATAATCAGGAGCGTGTTTGGCTACTGCGGGTAACATAACTGTCATCTGTTTTAAACGCTCGGAATTGATGGAGTGTCCATGACCAAATAATACACTCTGGCGTGAAATGCAGCTTGAAATGAAAAGCATAGCCTCACGTGACATTTTCTCTTTTGGGTACAATGCTGTTACATGAGTATCCAAGGCAAACGGGCTTGGTTGATAATAGGCCAAACCAGCACCGCCGTCTCCATCATTGTTTAGAGTGATACATCCACCAACGAATATTTCTTTATCGTTAACATGATAGAAACCCTTAAATCCATTATCAACTTTTTTGGCTGATACAAGAGGAATTTCACCTTCTTCCAATGAGTTCATGTTTTTCTGATTACCCTTTTTAGGGACAAACAGATCAAGCAGAGAGAACTCTTCCCATTTCAGATCTTTAATCTTCTTCATAACCAAACAAATATCCTCGTCCGTTAGCAATCATTTTAAACTCAAAGGTAAGATAGTCGGCCATTGTCTGCTCAAAGTCTTCGTCCGTGGGTATCTCATCGTTGAAATAATAGAACGAATGTAACCATTCGTCGGTCGATTCCACCTTGGACTTCACCATAAACGATGAATGGGCAGGTGCATTATTAAGCCAGCAGTCAATCAATTGGCGACGTTTCTTTTCATGTGTCCCATTGTCGAGTAGGCCAATATGTGGCGATATTTCGTAACCATCATCTTTGAAATTAATAAACTTGCTGTAATAACTATCCGAATGTTTCTTGTGTGCGGTGAATATGGCTATCACTGGGTTGGTGCCAACTTTATAGAATGTTTGAGGATTTAGTGTTATAACACCTTCTAATGTATGTTTCTCTAATATCTGCGCTTTGATAGCAGCATCCTGTTTTGTCTTACCCACCATTGCAGATTGAGGGACAATTACGGCGCAACGAGCTCCGTCACCTAGACCGTCAAGCAGATGCTGAATAAAACGTAGTTCCGATAAATGAGCCGTTTGTTTATTCTTTGCTTGAGAATAGGGCGGATTCATAATACCTATTCGGTAATTCTCACGACGCAATTTCTCAACTGGGATTTTGAAGAAGTCTTCGCATATAAGGTTGCTTTTGCCATCACCGCGAAGAATCATATTGGTAGTGGCTATAGAAAACATGCGATCGTTCATCTCCACACCATGGAGCAAATTCTGTCGTATGTTCATTTTTGCAGTTTCTTGCACAGCGCGTGTTTGACGAGTATCCTCGACTTCTTTGAACATCTTCGACATTGCAGCAATCAAAAAACCTGCTGTACCACAGCATGGATCGAATACTTTTTCATCTTTCTTGATATCAAGTAAGTCTACCATTAATTCGGTAATGTGTGATGGAGTTAGCACAATACCAAGGCCTTTCCCATCGCCACCACTATAACTTAAGAACTCTCCATAAAAGCGTCCCAGTACATCGTCTGGAGAATTGTTGCAGATTGCTGACAAAATCTTGGAGTGAATGTATTCTGCAAAATAACGTAAAGGCGATTTTCCTAATGCAGGGTGTCTGGCGCTGAGTTGTGGACGTAACTTAATAAATTCAAATTGATTGAGAACGGTATTAACTTTCAACTTATGCGTTTCATCCACTTTGCGAATATATTCTTTGATTGCATCGTATATCTTCTCGCCATCAATTCGGCGCTCTTCTCTGTTATCTCCGATGCTACAAGTTAATTGGGAGGTAGAAAAATTCTTGTTGCATAATGACAACAATATACCGGAGACAATGATAGGTTTATCCTGTTCACTTAATGACCCATAGTTACGTAAGTCCTCATGCAACTGTTTGGCTCGGCTCAGAATCTCTTCAAGTTCAGCGGCGCGTTCACTCTTGTTGCCAAGAACTTTAGTGCGATAGTAGACTTCAATATTTTCGTGTCTGAACTCATTAAAATCACGCACCACAGGCATTACTTTGTAGCTTTTGTCTGTTACAAAGATAGGCCGAATCTTAAGTTGGTCTTTTTCTGTTCCGGAACACCCAAATGCAAACACCTTTTTGAAAGATGTGTAGCAAGTGATATGTTGGGCATAGTGCAATGCACCATTTTCTGCATAGTCCTCCACAGAAGGTATATCCATCAGCAAAGTATCGTTCTTGTCCGTCATATAGTTCGCCTGATATCTTGTGTCGGCCTTATCCTCGACAATAATCAGGTAATTACCTGACATAGCTATGAACTCAGGTTTTCCGCTTTTCCCCGTCATGCGTTTTGAAGCGGTTTTCAGGGCATTCTGAACCTCACGTATCTGTGTTTTTTCTGGTTCAGGGTTTAAGCCGGCGCTTGTCATCAAGCCATAGACAATGTGGTCGGTCATTTTTTCAGCTAACATAGTAGTCTTAATTCAAATGAATAAATATTACAAAGAACCTTTCCACCATTCCGATGGATACCTCTGCTGGTCGTCTGCTACCCAGGCTTCTGTTCCCTGCATGGATGTTCCTGTACAGAACGAGGCAGCACCGGAAGGTGAGCATGAAGATTCAGGGATGACAATATCTTGTAGTAACACAAAGATGTCGCCGTTGTCCTGACTGAGTTTCTTGTTTGCCATCACTTGCTCACGAAACTCCTTCATTCTTAATTAGCCAAGGTGCTCTATGGCATACTTTTTTACTTTTCATTTTTTGTTTGATACAAATAAGTACTAGGTTATTTATGGTTCAAAAATAAATAGTTGTATCACCATCCCAGGTGGTATCGAGGGTGAAACCACCAGGATTGTATTTGCTGCTGTCGCCCCAATCCCATTCCTGCTCTTGATATGTGACGACATTGCCGCTGTCGCCTTCGTCACCATCTTCTTTGGTGCACGACAATGACAGCAGCGATACCATCGCCACAAACAAAAACAAAACAACCCTGCCGCTACGGTGTTTGCCCGTATCCGACAGGGGTGATGATTCCGAAGGATTTGATGTGTTGTAACTTACACTGTCACAATGTGATAGGGGGGGGTATTTCTCCCTCTGTATCAGTGTGTTATATATATTATTACATGTGCGCATACATATATATTTGCTGATGCAAATATACGAAATAATTTCCGAATCAGTAAAAAAATCGCCAATGGGATTTTTGTTTGCCCACCGTGGGGTTACGCCACACGTCTATTTTATGGCGCCATTTCCCGGGGGTTAACACCCCCGTCTGTGTTGTGGTACCCCGTCGGGGCTGTTTACTGAAGCATCATTGTTTTTGGCCTTTTCCCGTCACAGGGCTACTCTTCATAGGTGTCTTTGACTTTCGCCTTTATCGCTTCGTCGATGTTTGGAAAGAAGGTGAGTCCTGTGATTCGCTCCACTTCGCTTATGCTGTTGGTGTAAAGGTCTCTTTTGCGGGTGCCTTCGTTGTTGCGGCAGATGTATCCTATGCCCCATGGATGGTTGGGGTTGAGGCAGGCAACAATTTTGAAAAAGGCTTCTGGTTTTGGTATCCGGTGTTCTCCGATACTGTCATGTTCTTGATTCATGAAAATAGGTCCACAGACAATATAGACATCTCCATACTCTTTCGCCCACTCCCGGCATCGTTTCTCAATGGTGTTCCATATACCGCTGTTCAATGCTTTGTGCTGGGGACAGATGTTTGTCATCAGGAAACTCTCATACATCGCCTCTTTGTCCCATTTGTTGTCGCCGGCGGGACACATGTGGCCTCGGTCAATATGTTTGTCTTCTTCATATCGATAATCCCAATGGTAAGCCTTGGGTTCCGGAACATCTTTGTCTTCGTGAAAAGCCAGGTTAGGACGAGGCACGTTGCCATCAACATGCTCGGCAGTAAGATGCCAGGCGACCCAGTTGGGTTGCAGTCGATCCTTGTTGTAAGATACAATATAGGCTTTGCGATAGAGTATTTGTTCCGCAACGCTGTCGGGTAGGGGAGAGGGTATGTCGATGTCGCGTACCCATTTTAAGCTGTCGTTGTCTTCGGTAAGGGCTGTGGATTGTGAGGCCGCCTGTCGGCATGATGGCGCCAATAGCAACAGCAGAGCAAATATCAAGAAAGATAGTAGGCGTTGGTATGTTGTTCTCATAACAATTTGGATATTTGTTTGTCAGAGGCTTGTGGAAATAAATGTTTTATATGGTTGACCATTCGATTTAGCGATTCTTGTGGAGTAGCGAAAGTTTGTGCTATTCCATCGCCATACATGGCTTCGGGAGTGCAGTAGCGAGCCACCCCCCATCCGTACCGTCGGCCATCTTTGGTCATTTTGTATTCAAAATCGGCAATGCATACGTAAGTCGCCATTTCGAGCTCGGCAATTATTGCGTCGCAAGTCGAGCCTTTGGGTTTTGTGTCATTGTTGGATGTTTTTATATGTTGGCTATTTTTCTCAGCGAGATCGGATATGTTTTTTATGGGTTTTCGATTGGTGCGTCTAAGACTATATCCGCTGGCTATTTTCAGTTCATGTGACAGCATGCTTTCGTGCTCTTTGAGTACTTGGTAAACATGTTTAGTCTCTTCGCTCTTTTCCTCGATAGGGTATATGCTGCGACGCCAGTTGATGAAATCAGGCATCCATTCAAGGCTGATGTATCCTGCTTTGCCGGCGAAAAATTTGCCGTAAGCGCATTGCCAGTTTCCAATAATTGGTCCTTTCCATTCCCATGGTCCTGGATGTTCGTCGTTGAACCACAGCTCTTCGGGAGTCATCTCTTGGATGGAAAAGCCGTCTATGCCACATTTGAAAAATGGGAGAAAGCCCCATTCGGCGATGATTTTTTCCAATTGCTGCTGGCTATGAATCATCTTTTTTCGTTTGTTTTTTGCTGGAATTTCGCCGTGTCTATTATAAAACGCTCGTGAGTTCCTTCACCGATCAATCCTTTTTCGTCGAAGGCGGTGACTTTGAATGTCAGTCGTCGACGGTCGACGTCAATAAGTTCACTGTCGCACCACACTTTCATACCTACTGGTGTTGCAGCGCAGTGAGAGACGTTTATGTGAGTTCCTACGGTGCCTTGGCCGGCTTCGAGATATGGTGTCACGCTCTCGTTGCATGTTTGTTCCATGAGGGCTATCATCATGGGTGTGGCAAATACTTTAACAAGTCCGCTGCCTATTTTGTCGGCGCATAGTTGCTCGCTTACTATTTGTTCGATGTGTCCTTTGATACCAGGTGTAATCATGACCTTGTTCTTTAGATTGTCATACCCCCAAACGACCTATTGGAGTTAAAAAGATGGAGCCACTTTTAAGAGAGACTCCATCTTCGACTATTGTTGTTATTGGTTTATTTGTCGTTTTTAACTACAGGTTTAGAGATAGACTCGCGCATGTCAGTGTCGGCTTGGATGTTTTTCATGCGATAGTAATCCATAATGCCCATATTGCCATTGCGGAATGCTTCGGCCATTGCCAGAGGCACTTCAGCTTCGGCGAGAATGACTTTCGCGCGTGCCTCTTGGGCTTTGGCTTTCATTTCCTGTTCCTGAGCTACTGCCATAGCGCGACGTTCCTCGGCTTTTGCCTGAGCGATGTTTTTGTCGGCGTTGGCTTGGTCCATCTGCAGTTGAGCGCCGATATTCTTTCCCACGTCGATGTCGGCGATGTCGATGGAGAGAATTTCGAAAGCGGTACCGCTGTCCAAACCCTTTGTAAGTACTAGTTTCGATATGCTGTCGGGGTTTTCGAGCACTTTCTTGTGGCTGTCGGCAGAGCCAATGCTGGTAACAATACCTTCACCTACACGTGCCAGAATGGTTTCCTCGCCAGCGCCACCAACGAGTTGTTTGATGTTGGTGCGAACTGTCACACGGGCTTTGGCAATCAGCTGAATACCATCTTTTGCCACAGCAGCTACAGGTGGGGTGTCTATCACTTTGGGGTTGACAGAAGTCTGCACAGCTTTAAGCACATCACGTCCGGCAAGGTCGATGGCGGTACAAGTTTTGAAGTCAAGGTTCATGTTGGCTTTGTCGGCCGATATCAATGCATTGACTACCGTGTTCACTCTACCACCAGCCAGATAGTGAGCCTCAAGTTCGTTCTGTGAAACTTTGAGACCAGCTTTGGTGGCGGAAATCATGTTGTTTACTATCACCGACGGTGGGACTTTTCTGAATCGCATAAAAATCAGCTGAATCAAAGATGTGTGAACGCCGGAGATGAGGGCTTGAAACCAAATTCCGATTGGTACCAGCCACAAAAACAGTAGCAGGAAGATAATGCATGCAATGATGATGACTAAAGTAATTGGATCCATAATTTTATTTTTTATTTGTTATTATTTCTATTTCAATTCTTTGTTAACGGATAGAGCCTTCTGTCGTTCAGACTTTTCGTACCACTATTCGATATCCTTCTATTTCAACCACTTCGATGTCTTGGTTTTCATCGATAAACTCTCCGGTACTGTGAACTTCTACAATTTCATTGTCGAAGATTGCTTTGCCAGCAGGAGCGAGTCGTGACACAGTTTTACCTTTGGCACCGATTGTGATGACGCTGTTGTCAATCTCGTTGACCTTGCTATTGCTTTCGTTGTCGAGGCTGAATCGTTTCCATGTTTTGCTTTTAAGCAACACAACAAGAAGAGTTATTCCTACAATTATGCTTGCAATCAATGTTATGTTGCCAACAGTTGTGCCATGATGAACGTAGGTCTGCCAAATTCCAATGATAACCATGATGCCACCGCAAATGCCAGATACACCACCAGGTAGTGCCACAATTTCCAGTGCCACCAAAATAAGTCCTATAAGTATTACTCCTATTGTTAAAACCCAGCTCATAGTGTTATTGTATTATTTCTGAAGTTAATTGTTTGTTAAGCAGTGCAGTATGCATAGGTAGCAGATCCTCGTACCCTCCTGTTTTGACAATACATTTACCGGTGTAGTGAATGACAATAGTGCATTGTTGTGCTTGGTCGTAGGTGAGACGGCAGATGTCCACCAAGGCTTTGATGACATAGTCGAATGTGTGGTAGTCGTCGTTGTGGACGATAAGTTTGCAACCGTCATCCTCAAGCACATCCAGTTCGCTCTCTTGCTGTTCTTTGTATTGTTTGTCGTCTTTCACGTATTATGATGTTTTAGTGCTTTTTTTTCGGCTTTATGCCTTTGTGATTTCAATCAAAGCTGTCGCTATGGCCGAAATGCCTTCCTCTCTGCCTTCAAATCCGAGATGTTCCGTTGTGGTGGCTTTTACCGAGATGTAATCTATATCCACGCCTGTGCAAGCCGCCAGAGTTTCACGCATTTTTGATATATATGGTGCCACTTTAGGTTTCTGCATGCATAGTATAGCGTCGATATTGCCTATCTCATATCCTTTAAGGCGAATAAGTTCGCACACTTTTTTCAGTAATATCTTGCTGTCGATGCCTTTGTAGGCAGGGTCGGTGTCGGGGAAATGTTTACCTATATCGCCCAAGGCAGCAGCTCCAAGCAGGGCGTCGCAGATGGCGTGAATGAGCACATCGGCGTCGGAATGACCAACAAGGCCTTTGCTGTGTGGTACCAAAACGCCTCCAAGCCAAAGAGGTAGACCTTCTTTTAGCTGATGTACATCATATCCTATGCCGGTGCGGAATTTCATGATTTTTTGTTTTTGTCCAAGTTAAGAGTCAAGGAGATGCGTACTGTGTTTGCCAGCGGGTTGTTGCTGAAGTCAGAGGTGGGCATGAGATAGGAGAGGTCGAACGACATAGTTTTGTATCTCAGACCAATACCTGCGGTGAGGTATTGGCGGCCGCCTTTGTCTTTGCTTTCGTAGAAATAGCCCAGTCGTGCTGCTAAAATGTTTGAGTACCAGTATTCGGCACCTATTGACAGGCTGATTTCTTTTAGTTCCTCTTTCATGCCACCGGGTGCGTCGTAAAAGGACTGGATGGCGCCCATCATAGAGCTTGTTTGGCGATAGTCGGCCATATCGGTATATAGACCAGTATAGGTGCTGTCAATCTCGTTCCACATAGGAGGGGTGGGAACCAGCAACTTGTTGAGGTCGAGGAGGATGTTGATTTTGTTGTAGTCATCAATCTCGTAGCTGTAGCGGCCGCCAAGGCGAATGTTGGCTGGCAGGAACTCGTTTTCGGTGTCGTCGTCGCTGTACGACAGTTTTGAGCCGAGATTGCTGATGGTGAGCGCCGCGGCAACTTGTTGGTTTTTGTCCACATCCCGCTGGTAGTAGAGACCTACATCGGCGGCCAGCGCATTGGCGGGCTTGGTGGTTTGGTCGGCGACGTCAAGACCTTCGGTGAGGTTGTCGTGAATAAAGCGGCCTGTGGCGCCAAGAGCCAGATAGTCGGTTAGTTGCATAGAGTATGTCAGGTCTACGGCAAATTCGTTGGGGTGGAATTCGCCAAGATTTTGGCCATCATCGCTAGTGTGATCCATGCGGCCCAGGGTGAAGTAAGTCAGCGAGGCACCCACGGCGCTACGCTTGTTTATACGCTTGTATCCGCCAAGATATAGGAAATTCATGTCAGAAGCCAGTTTTTTCAACCAAGGAGTATAGGTTGTGCTTATGCTCATGTCGGATGGGGCGAAGGCGATTTTTGCGTTGTTCCAGTGTGCCGAATATGCGTTGGGCATGTATGCGGCGCCTGCGTCGCCCAATGCGCCGGCTATGGCGTCGGGGGCTATCTGAAGAATAGGGATACCTGTGTGTATGTAGTTCACACTTTGACCGGTCTCACTGTACTGTGCTTTTGCTGTGACAATGCCTGTTATGGCAACGATAGTCACGAATAGTCTTTTTGATAAGGACATTAAGTAAAGGTTAAAGATTTATGGTTAATGTTTATAGGATATTACTTACTTACAGACAACTATATAATCAATTACATCGTTGCAACTTCTTTTTTATCATACTATATCGTTACAATTTTTTTTATCATTGCTTAATTAACGAGGTTCTGTAAAAAAAATTGTATGCTTCTTTTGTCAAATGCTATTTGGAATTTCCCCAATCTCTATGTAGGGTGTTGAATATTAGTTAGAGTGTTGTCGTTCTTTTTTTTGTCGGTTGGTACCGCTACTGCTATCTCACCACAATCTTTCCTGTCTCGTCTATGCGTTCACCGTCGCTGGTTGTTACTGTAAATCGGGCGATATATATGCCTGGTGCAACACGGTGACCATTGCCATCGCAAAGATTCCATTCCACAGGTCCGGCAACATAGCTGTCAGTGGCAGGTGCGGGGTTGAAGGCAATAACTTGGCCTCCTTGCATGTTGTAGATCACAAGGCTCACGCTCTCAATTTTGCCTTTCATGTTGTGTTCCATACGGAGGTATGTGTGGTCGCTGGCAGGATTTGGGGCCGCGTTGAATGTTGTCGATACTGTGTCGGATCCTCGTACATAGAAAGTTATCTCGGCATTGTTGGAATAGTTGAAAATGTTCCATGCCCTGAATTTCAATGTGTGACGTCCTTTGCTCAATCCGTTTAAAGTATAAGATACCTTGCCGCGATAGTAGTCGTCGATATCTGTCTCGTAGAAGTCGTTGAGTATTATTGTGTTGTTGGTGTTGCCGTCGAGCACAGCTATCATATCGTGTCCCAAGCCGCTGCCTACGGCGTTTATTCCAATTGTGTCGTAAAGCAAAGCCAGCAGAGTCGGGTTGTTGTCTGTTATTCCGCCGTTTATGAAATTGGTGTCATTCATAAAAAGTCTAATTTGCGGCCTTGTCTCGCTGATGTTCACGCTTTCGTCGAAGCCGCCCAGCATAAGGTTTGTGTATGCTCCTGCAGCGTCTTCCGTAGCGCTTTTGGCGTAGTGAGTTATTCGCGAGTAGTCGAACTTATAGTTCACATCCTTAGGTACTGTGAAACGATAGCTGAACTTTCCGTTTTTGACTTGCGATGAGCCTTTGTATATCAGCTTGTTCTGCTGCAGGTAGGTCACCTCGCAGCCATCGTTGTCGTTTGCCAAAGTTTTGGCGTTCGATACGCGGTCGTAAACTTCGGGGAACACTTTGCCGTCAAAATCGGTCACCAGGTTGTCCTCAAGGTCTCTGATCTCACCTTCTACTGTAACGGTGGAAAGCACCAGAGCGCTGTCTATTCGGTTGCTGTCCACTTCGTGTCCATTAATGGCGGTGACGACAACCTTGTGCTTGGGGTGGCTCAATTTGAGTGCTGGGTCGCCAAACAGGGTTAGCGCCTGCGTAGTCATGCGACGGTTTTTTGTTATGCGAACAGCGTCGCCTATTGTGTTGTTAGGGTTCAGCGACTCCATTATCATATCGTTGTTCACCGACTCGACATGCGATATAGGCCTTGATGCCGCCAGGCATGCTATTCCAGCGCCGTCGGCAAGCAGGAACTCTTCGGCGCCGCAGGTTTCGTCGGGGTCGTCGTAGCGTCCAAAGGTGCATGTGCTGGTTATAAAGAAAGGTAGCTGGTAAATATTTTTGTAAGACCCTATGTCCGATTTCATCATAAAACGCTCCGTGCCTATATATTGAGCCGAGCCGTGGCCTATATAGTTCAGTATCATGCAGCCATAGTTGAGCCTTTTCTTTAAGGCGTTGTTCACATCGGGGTAGAACGATCCGTCGGCTCCCGACTGTTGAACGTAGGCGTCGGCGTAAATCTTGTCTATTGTTATATGAGGGTATGCTTTGGTAATATTTCGTGACACGAATTCAGACGATGCTGTGAAATTGGTGTCGCCCCCGTTGCCCGGGTCGGCGTCGTCGGCCAAAAGAGCCACCGAGTTGCGCCAGTCGCCTCTTATGTTGTCAAGAGTCAAATCGGGGCGCGTTATGTAGCGTTCAATCTTGTCAACCAGTTGTTTAGCTTCATCTTCGTTTTTTGCCGGCAGCCTTCCTATCGAGATGTCTGGTGAGTTGTATGTGGTGCCATACACGAGGTTGGCCATCACGTCGTCTGTCGCTATCGACAAACCCTCCTCGTCAAAAGAGCGTGCTGTCTCGTAGGTCACCACCGTCGTCAGCGTGTTGCCCATGATGTTACGGTTGTCGTAAGTGCCTTTGCCGAAAATCAGCAGGTGGCGTGGCATATTCAGAGCCGTGTTGTTCAAAGCTTTCTGTCTGAACCACATCATCATCTCCCTTATTGCCATAGGGTCGCGTTGTCCGCCGCCAAACTCGTTGAACACCTCCTCTTGCGTCGCCACAAGCACCTCCATATTGTCATTTATGCTGTGTATGTTGGCCAAACGCAGCGCCTGCTCTTTCAGCGCCGAGTGGCATACAATCACCATCTCTGGGCTTCCGGCGCCATGAATGTCCTGGTTGTTCATTGCGTTGAGGCTCTGAACGGTTTTTGTGCTGCCGTTGAATACTATGTATGAGCGCCATTTGTCGGCTGTGTCGCAGAATGTCGCCGCCGATCCGACAGCAGTCGTCGTCACTTCTCGGACGTTGTTATAATCGGTGATATCCCATATTCTGCTCCCCGCTCCGTTGGCAACATTGTACTTTCTTATGCCCGTCGCTGGCGCTGTGTACAGCGTTGTCTGATTGCCTTGTGTCCCCATTGAAACGGGCGCCACGACCTCTATATAGTCGACATAACCCGACGCCATGCTTTCAGTATATTTGTATTCTATATTTATATTCAGCGACCTTGTGCCATTGACACTATACTCAGCCTCAAAGGTGTTGTACACCGTTTGGCCGTTGAAGTCGAAGTTGCGCGACGATCCGTTCATGTTCACAACAAATCGGCTCGCCGCCGTCGACACCGACGCAAGGGCATAGCGTATCAATACTGTGCCTGATGCTTGTGTCGGTAGCGTTATCGTGAAGTCTTGCTTGGTGCTGCCGCCAAAAAAGCGTTCGCCAACCCATATCTGACCCGACTTGTGCGTGTTGGTCAGCTCCTTCTCATGAAGCGCTGTGGCATAGCATGTTGTCACAACATTACCCTCGTCGGCTTGGGCGTTGACTGTAGCTATGCGCTTGTGGCTGCCGCTTTTCGAGGTTATGAAAACAAAATTCGAGGCGCAATAGGGATTGGTAGAGTGGGAGAGACGCAGCAACGATGCGTTGTATTGCCAGCCAACAGCCCCCTGGGCATAGAAAACAATACCGTCCTCGGCCTCAAAAACGCCGTTGCCGTTCCTGTCGTCTATCGCCACAGCCATCTCTTTCAGGTCGTTGCGAACCATATAGCTGTGTGTTGTCGGCATTGCGCCCCCGTCATAGCCATACACAGCGATATCGGCCGTCGGCGTTCCTGTCATGTTGTTCACCTCAGCACCCGACACCCTGTACACTCCGCTCTCCGCTATCGAGGCTTTCCACCACAACCCATTCGAAAGCAGCGAGTGGCCAGCCTCTTGGGCGCAAGCATCTGCCGCTATCATCATGCCGACAGCAAGCAGCGCGCAATAGTATTTTGTTCCTTTTATTTTCATTGCAACTTTAGTCGATAAGTCCTATGGTCGTTTCAGCTCATTTATATCAAGCTTGACATTCCCACCCCATCACAAGCCTCGGCACAGTCAAGCGCAGTCAGAAAAAAAAACGCCATAAAATATATGGTTTTCCATATAACTTATATTTGTGAAAAATATTGTGTCAAAAAAAACGATAATAAACCCACAATTGCTCTAAAAACATAATTATTTCCTTTGATTGAAAATAAAAATTTGTATAACAATTACTTATCACCAAAAGACGAAATGCTGCCTGCCCATTACAAGCAACACCCATTTATAGTACCCACATAGTAGTTACATAGTACTTATAGCGGACCCATAGCGGACTCATGACAATCTGACATAAATCCTGCCGACCAATTTGGGTAGAACAGCCGATGAAACTATGGTGACTTTATCCTCGACACTTCCATGCTCGACCCAGCGTCCAACAGCCCCTTTTTCTCTTAGAGGCAATGCCGTTCCAACACTGTCGCGATTATTAGAAAAAAACACCCCAAAATCCCAAAAAAAACTCCATTTTTTACTCATTTATTCATAGACTTTTAATGATTATGGAAAATGTAATATACTGATTGTTAATATTGTTTAAAATATTTTATACAAATCTTTTTCTGTATGCAATATTTTTTGTAATATTGCCAATCTTTTTAGGCTGATTATATACATCATTATATGACTAAGAAACTTGCTAAAATAGTGTTGGCAGTAGCCCTTTTCTTAGGAGCTGCACAGGGCCTCAAAGCCCAGGTAGATGTTGCCTTTTCTCAATTTTATGCCAACCCGCTTTATTTGAATCCGGCTTTCGCTGGTTCCAAGGTCTGTCCGCGCGTATCCTTAAACTACAGGTCGCAATGGCCCTCGCTGGTGTCCGCTTTCACCACAGTGTCCGCGTCCTACGACCAGTACATCGACGCCCTTCATGGTGGCGTCGGCGCAATCCTCATGACCGACCGTCAGGGCGACCACGCCGCCCTCTCCACCAGCTCGCTGGCTGTCATGTACGCTTTCCGCTTCCAATTGGCTCGTGAAGTTTGGGTCAACGCAGGCCTTCAAGCCGGCATCACCAACACCAGCCTCAACTGGAACGAGTTGCGTTTCCCCGATATGATCGACTACGTCAACGGCTTCACCGGTCAGACATCGGCGCAAATGCCTGAGCATACCAACAAATGGTTCCTCGATTTCGCCGCAGGCGCCATGGTTTACAGTTCCTCATGGTATGCCGGCTTCTCAGCCGCCCACTTGACACAGCCCTCCGATGGTTTCTATGGCGTCACCAAAATGCCCATCAAACTCACCGGTAACATCGGATGCCTTTTCAACATCGCCGAAGAGGCGCGCCGCACCTCGTCGCTCGGCCTTGGCACCCCGGTGCTTTCGCCCAACTTCATCTATCAGTACCAAGCTGGCCTCCACTATTTCAACTATGGCATCTACCTCGACTGGATGCCCTTCCTCGTTGGCGTATGGTTCCGCAACGGTATCGAGAATGCCGACGCATTCATCTTCCAGCTCGGCTTCCAGCAAGACTATTTCAAGATTGGCTACAGCTACGACGTCACCGTCTCCAAACTCGCCAACAACACCCATGGCGCTCACGAGCTCTCGCTAGGCATCCTGCTACCTTGCCCCGAGAAGAAACACAAAGTTAAAGCCATACGTTGCCCGTCATTCTAATAGATATCATGTCAGCTTGTTAGACCCACAGGTCGTGCAGTCATGAGCCATTCGGCAAACATAGCTGGCCATTGTGATACAACAAAACGAAACATTTTTTCTCATACATCGTATAAAAACTGAAAATAAAAAGTCAAAATATCATGAAAAACCTCTCAATCGCATCTCTTTTTCTTGCTACAATCCTGATTATCACCGGTTGTAGCAAGCAGAAATCTGCCACCACGGGATGGAACTACAACGACCCTGAGTGGGGTGGATTTGAAGTGTCCGATTACAATGAACAGATTACAGCACCAGGTCTTGTTTTTATTGAGGGTGGCGCCTTCACCATGGGAAGAGTCTCCGATGACTCCCGTTTCCAATGGAACAATGTGGCTCACAACGTCACCGTCTCCTCTTTCTATCTCGATGAAACAGAGGTTACCAATCAGTCCTATCGCGAGTATGTCTATTGGATGCAGCGCGCCTATGGCGAGGAATATCCCGAAAGAGTGCGTGCCATTTATCCCGACACCAACTGCTGGCGCGACAAGCTCGCTTGGCGCGAGGGCTTTGTGGATTATTATTTCCAGAGCCCCATCTACGACCAGTATCCCGTTGTCGGCGTAACCTGGGAGCAAGCTTCTAAATATTGCATCTGGCGTACCGACCGCGTCAATGAGAAAATACTTGTTGACAAAGGTATCATCCAGCTCGACCTCACCGACCTCCGTGGCGAGACCGCCTTCCAAACCGATGTCTACCTCGCTGGCCAGTTCCGTGGCGAGACCAAGAATGAGCTCGAAAACCTCGACCCCTCAGCCGGTGGCGAACCCCGTCAGGTGCGTCGCGAGGACGGTATCCTCGTTCCCCACTACCGTCTCCCCACCGAGGCTGAATGGGAATTCGCAGCCCTCGGCATGATCGGCAACACCTACGACGAGCGTATCGTTGAGCACAAAACCTATCCTTGGGCAGGCTCCAGCGTACGTTCCGCCAACAAGAAATATTATGGACAGTTCCTCGCCAACTTCAAGCGTTCGCGTGGCGACGCCATGGGCGTAGCTGGCAACCTCAACGATGGTTGGGATTACACCTGCCCCGTCAAGTGGTACTTCCCCAACGACTACGGCATCTACAACATGGCCGGCAATGTCAGCGAATGGTGTATGGACGTCTATCGTAAAGACCAGAACCCCATCGGAGGCGAAGACCAGAACCCCTTCCGTGGCAACGTCTACCGCACTCCTACCTATATTGACGAGGAAATCGCCATCAACGACACCACAGGTAGCATTATCTACAAGAACGTTGACGACGACCTCAATCGCCGCAACTATCGTCAAGCCGACAATATCAACTATCTCGATGGCGACTACGCCTCCATCATCTACGACTATGAGAGCAAGAACTCTATTGATGATTGGACAGGATCGTCAAACGACGAAGAGGAAATCGCCGACGAAAATAACAATATGGCCAACCCCGACAGCGTCACCAACATGATGTACCGCCGCAACGTTCCCAGCCCGAACGTCTCCTCGCTGCTCTCCAACAAGGTGCGTGTCGTAAAGGGAGGCTCATGGAACGACCGCGCTTACTGGATGCAGGCAGGCACCCGCCGCTTCTACGAGCAGGATCGCTCAACCTCATGGATTGGTTTCCGTTGCGCTATGGATCGCCTCGGATCAAGAGCAGGCAAATGATAGAACCTCAAATAACACTATAAGGAAAGCCCCGCGGCTTTCCTTTTTTTTGTCCCCATCCCAGCGCAATATCTTTCCTTTCGCCCTTCCTTGTCGGCGGTTTACTCTTATGTCCGATAACCACAATAGGTCATTCCTTCAGCATTCATGTGACCAATCCGCTCTAAACAGATACTTACTGGAGATCAACCCTAACGACCGATTTGGGTTTATTGTATTGTGCAATTTATTCATAATCCATTTTTTTTGTGTAAATTTGCAATTTCTGTGTAGTTGCTATTATGATGGCTAAATGGTTGAAAATATTATTCTTTGTGATGTGCTTCGTATTGTTCGCTCTACCCGTCGAGGCTCAGAGATTGATACGTTACGAGGCCGATATGGGCACTAGAGACCCCGACAATTCAGATATCTGGATTCTTTACGGCAACGTTCATGCCTATCATGAGGGCATGACACTCATAACCGACTCGGCCTCTTTCGACACCAAGAACAACATCTTTGTGGCGCACCGTAATGTCATAATGCATCTCACTGATACCACAACCCTCTATGGCTCCAAAGCCGTCTACGATGGCACAACACGTATAGCCGATGTCTGGGGCGATACCGTAAGACTTATCGACGGGCACACAATACTCAAGACCGACCTCCTCAGCTATGACCGTAACGAGTCGACGGCATCATATTTCCATTGGGGGCATACCGTTCACGACAGCGCCGTGATGGACAGCCGTAAAGGCCATTACCACACCGACACCAGGGATATTTATCTCTTCGACGAGGTTGTCCTCCACGATTCAACCTCGTGGCTTTTTACCGACACGTTGCTCTATAATACACACACAGGGTTGGCCATATTTATCTCCCCCACCGATATCGTCAGCGATTCTTCCAGCATTTACAGCGAGGACGGCACCTACAACACCAAAAGCCATCAGGCGCAGTCGTTCAAAGCCACCTCACTCGTCAACCGCGAGAAACGTCTTACCGCTGACACACTTTATTTCAACGACGACACAGAATATGGCGAGGCTTTCGGCAATGTCACAATTGTCGACACACTCAATAATGTCATCTGTACAGGCAACGTAGGCATCACCAACCAAATCGAGCGTTACTCATTTGTCACCGACTCGGCGCAGATTATATATATCGATTCGGTGGGCGACACTTTGTATATGCATGCCGACACCATTTTCGCTTTCAACGACGAGCATAAACATCTGCAATCAGCCGAGGCATATAAAAACGTACGCCTCTTCCGAGTCGATGTCCAGGCAGTATGCGACTCGCTATATTTCTCCGCCATCGACTCGACGGTGTCGCTCTTTTACGACCCCGTTGTATGGTATGACAATTACCAATGCACCGCCGACACCATCCGATGCCATTACGACACCTCGGGGCTTCGACGGGTAGAGTTGAGTAATAACGTTATGGCTTTGGAGAAACTCGACACAGCGAAATACAACCAGATTAAAGGCCGCAACGCTGTAGTATACTGTGATGACAACGAGCCCAGATATGCCGACATCCTTGGTTCGGCACGCATGGTATATTATGTCCTTGATGAGAGCGACGAAGTGGTTCGCACAACACCTACCGATAGTGTTATTATTCATCATCGCTCGTTGATAGGAGTCAATGCCGGAGTAGGGTCAGATATGCGCATCTATTTTCATGACCGTAAGCCGCGAAGGTTCTCCACCTACGGTTCTCCCGACATGAAAATGTATCCACCCGACAAGTTGCCCGACTCCGAAAAACGGCTTCCTGGATTCTCATGGAAGAGCGACATACGACCTCATAAACCCGCCGATGTATTTCTGCGAACCAAAGATCAAAAGTAGGCACCCAAAGTTATGACAAAATGTCACGACCGAAGGAGTGGCAAACAAATTGCTACAATAATAGTGACTATTTCACGGTTAAGAAACCTAATAGCAAATAATTGAAAAAGATAGCATAATCCTTCCTTTTGAAGGTTGGACGCATTTTTGTTTTTGAAAAAAAATATGTTATGGAACAAAACGAAAATATAGAAAATCAGAACACTGCCATTAACGACAACGAAGCCAGCGCTGCTGCCGAGCAGACGCAAGCCAATGCCAATTCCACCAACGTCAAGGAGGAAAGCGGCAACTCACGCCGTGCCCGCAAAAAACGCTCCGAGCGCCACATGGAAGAGATGAACCAAAAAGTTGAGCAAATGGGCATGAAACTTGCCGAGATGAACGACAAATACATGCGCCTGTACTCAGAATACGAAAACTATCGCAAACGCACCAGTGCCGAAAAGGCAGGACTTATCCTCAATGGCGGAAAAGATGTCATAAAACTCATGCTTCCCGTTATTGACGATATGGAGCGCGCTCTCGCCAACATGGCTGACGACGACACTGCCAAGGAGGGCATGCAGCTTATCCTTAAAAACATGCTCAACGCCCTTCAACAGAAAGGGTTGAAGCCTATGGAGGCTATGGGAGTCAAATTTGATGAGAACTATCATGAGGCCATAACCCAGATTCCCGCTCTCGACCCGCAAGCCAAAGGCACTGTTATCGACGTCGTCAAGAAGGGCTATTTCCTCAACGACGAGGTTATCCGCTTTGCCCAAGTAGTTGTCGCCAACTGACGCGTCCCTGCTGACGTTTTTTAAATTATGAATTCATCTTTTTTTTCAACACATCAATAAATACGCACACACAATATATATATGGCTAAAAGAGATTATTACGAGGTGCTGGGTGTCGACAAAAATGTCTCACCCGAGGATTTGAAGAAAGCCTATCGCAAGCTTGCCCTCAAGTATCATCCTGACCGCAATCCTGGCGATAAGGAAGCCGAGGAAAAATTCAAAGAGGCTGCTGAGGCCTATGATGTCCTCAGCAATCCTGACAAGAAGGCACGTTACGACCAGTTCGGTCATGCCGGATTGGAAGGCGCTGGTGGTTTTAGTGGTCAGGGCATGAGCATGGACGATATTTTCTCGTCCTTTGGCTCTATTTTTGGCGACCTTTTTGGTGGTGGAGGCGGCTTCAGTTTTGGTGGCTTCGGTGACGCCCGCGGACGTGGTGCCGCGCGTCCCACATCTCGTGGCTCTAATCTCCGTATCAAAGTCAAACTCACCCTCGAGGAAATTGACCAAGGTGTGGAGAAGAAAATCAAGGTCAACAAGTATGTGCCCTGCAAAACCTGTGGTGGCACGGGCGCCCGCAATAATAGTTTCGAGACCTGCTCCCATTGTCATGGCACAGGTGTTGTCACCGAAGTTCGCCAGTCGCTTTTCGGCCACATGCAAACACAGTCGGTTTGCCCCTACTGTGGAGGCAAGGGCAAGATAATAAAAGATAAGTGCCACGACTGTCATGGCGATGGCATTGTCAAGGCCGAGGATATCATGACCATCAAGATTCCCGCCGGAGTTTCCGACGGCATGCAGCTATCTATGCGTGGTCAAGGCAATGCGGCTCCTCAAGGAGGTGTCAATGGCGACCTTATTATTCAAGTAGAGGAAATACCACACGAATTGTTTGAGCGACAGGAAAACAACCTATTCTACAACGCTTTTATCACCTTTGCCGACGCCGCCATGGGCGCTTCTATCGAGATACCCACACTCAGTGGCAAAGTGCGTGTCAAGATAGAGCAGGGAACCCCCTCGGGCAAGGTGATTCGTCTCAAAGGCAAAGGACTTCCCGACCTGAATGGATATTCACGAGGCGACCTTCTCGTCAGCATCAATGTTTGGGTGCCCAAGAGTCTCACCAAAGAGGAGAAAGCCATTCTGAGCCAGCTCAACGACCATCCCAATTTCCAACCCAATCCGTCCAAACAGGAGCGAGGTTTCTTCGACAAGATGAAAGACCTCTTCAATTAATCGAGGCTTACAGAAGCAACAGTTTATCGTAAGCCGACATTGCCGCGCCCACTTATAACACCATATTATTTTAACTTTGATCTTTAGTGTCTGAATCGTTTTTGCAATATCTGTGGCAGCATCGCCTTTTCGAAGGTCCGCTAATTACTACCGACGGACAGCCCGTCCTTGTCGACCGCCCAGGTATTCTCAACCGTGATGCAGGCCCCGACTTTTTTGACGCGCGACTCACTATAGGCGGCATACGCTGGGCAGGCAATGTCGAGGTTCATGTGCGAGCCTCCGATTGGAATGCGCACCATCATTCGGGTGACAAAAACTACGACAACGTCATCCTTCATGTTGTCTATGTCAACGACGTCGCCATCGACTTGCCTAAAGGGAAAAAAATAGCTACAATCGAGGTTGTCAATAACGTTCCAGAGCAGATGTGGAACAATTATGACCAATTGGTCAATCCTCCCGCCAACATAGAAATACCTTGTGCCCCAAGACTCAAGGAAATACCAGAGTTTCTCTTCAATGTCAGTCAGGAGTCGCTCACGGTAGAACGTCTTCAGCGCAAATCCAACGATGTTGAAAAACTACTCGACAGCCTTCGTGGTGATTGGGAGCAGACCTGCTATGTGATGACAGCTCGCTATTTTGGGGGCAAAATCAACTCTTTTGCCTTTGAGATTCTTGCCAAGCGCACGCCTATGAATGTGTTGTCCAAAATGAAGGACAACGCATTTCGTATTGAGTCCTTGCTTTTCGGACAGAGTGGTTTGCTCGAGGGCGATTTCAATGACGACTATCCGCTAAGTCTCCAGCGAGAATATGGTTATCAGGCCGTTGCCTATCATCTTCAGGCCATGCCAGGACACCTGTGGAAGTTCTTCAGGGTTCGTCCGGCGGGTTTCCCGACCCTTCGTATAAGCCAGTTTGCCAACTTGATATACAAGACCAACAATCTCTTCTCTCGTCTTATGGACGCCAGCGATATCGACGAGCTGCGAGGCCTGTTTGACATCAGCGCTTCCCCTTATTGGTGTAGCCACTACAATTTCGATCAACCTGTTGTTTCGGGAGGACAATCGAGCAAAGAGCGTGGCTTGGGGCATTCCACCATCGACACCATCATCATTAATGCATGCGTACCGTTGCTCTTCTGTTATGGTGCCAAGCATGGCGACCAAAGGCTCAAGGACAGGGCACTCACGTTGTTGCAGCAACTCCCCTCCGAGCGCAACCGTATAACGCGACTTTGGACATCAGAAGGGCGTGTTCCCCAAAATGCGGCAGAGTCGCAGGCCCTAATCCAGCGCCACAACGAATATTGTGTCCCTCGTCGCTGTCTTGATTGCCAGTTGGGATTTAGGCTGGTGAAAAACAATAGCTCAGAAATGTAGCCAACAATATAAATACGATAAGATTCGATTGATATGGATTATGTGCCGACAACAATAACAAAAAAAGAAAATACGATAAAACCATAAGACTTTTAATTTTTCTATATAAGCAATGCTTCCCGTTGAATTATCTTCATTACTAAAACCTGTTGAAATGCGAGTCGTCAATAGTGACAGCTCAATTTCGCGCCTTCTCACCGACAGTCGCAAACTAGTCGACCCTGCCGCCTCTCTGTTTTTCGCAATCCCCACCAAACGTAACAATGGTGCGCGCTATGTGCCGGAGCTTTACAAAAAAGGCGTCCGTAATTTCGTCCTCGACGCCGCTATCAGTGCCGATTTGAAAGAAGCTATACTAAACCTTTCCCAAGCCAATATCTGGTTTGTTTCCAATGTTGTAAGCGCTTTGCAGCATCTTTCCTCCAATCACCGGTCGCTGTTCGATATCCCTGTTGTCGGCGTCACCGGAAGCAATGGCAAGACCGTTGTGAAGGATTGGATTGTGCAGCTTCTCGCTCCCGACCACAATATTGCGGCAAATCCCAAAAGTTACAACTCACAGATAGGAGTGCCGTTGTCGGTTTGGCAGCTCAACAGCGAGCATGATTTTGCCGTTTTCGAGGCAGGAATCAGCGAACCTGGCGAGATGGAGGCATTGCGCGAGGTTATTAGACCCACTATAGGTATCTTCACCAACATAGGACAAGCTCATGATGAGAACTTCCTCACCCGCCGTCAGAAGATTGCCGAGAAGCTGCAACTCTTCACACATTGCAACGCCCTTATCTATTGTTTAGACCATAAAGAGATCCACTCTGTGGTGTCAGAAAACGAGAAGTTTCGTCAGCTGCGTCGTTTCACATGGGGCTCGTCATCCGACAACGATGTCCAGTTGCTTTCAGTCTCTGTTTCCGAACATCACAGCCTTCTCACAATAAATTATACAGAACCTTCAGGCAACAGAGGAGATGTAGAGTTAGAGATACCTTTTGTCGACCGAGCCTCGGTCGAGAACGCTATGCATTGCATTACGTTGATGATATATCTGGGATGTCCGGTCAACACCATCAAAGAGCGTTGTCGAGGACTTCAACCCGTAGCCATGCGTATGGAGATGGGCGAAGCTATCAACAACTGCATGCTTATCAACGACAGCTACAGTCTCGACATCAACTCACTCTCCATAGCGCTCGATTATCTCCAGCACGAGCAGCAGCATTTCCAAAAAACGCTCATCATAAGCGATTTTGTCCAGTCGGGTTTGCCCGAGTCAGAGCTTTATTCACAAGTTGCCGTACTTATATCGCAAAGAGGCATAACCAAGTTCATCGGTATAGGTCCAGCCCTCCAGCGTAATGCTGACAGGTTCTCGAATGTTAAGTCGATCTTTTTCGACTCCACACCCGACTTTTTGCGCGAATACGATTTTGCCAGTTTCCAGAATGAGACCATATTGCTCAAAGGAGCTCGCTCATTCCAATTCGAGGATATCGCCAAGTCGTTGCAACGCAAACTTCACGAAACAGTTATGGAGGTCAACCTCGACGCCCTTGTCCACAATGTCAACTACTACCGCTCGCGCATATCGCCCAACACCAAGCTGATGGCAATGGTGAAGGCCTCGTCGTATGGCGCCGGCAAAGTTGAGGTAGCCAGTGCGCTGCAATTCAATCATGTCGACTACCTTACCGTGGCTTATTGCGACGAAGGTGTAGAACTCAGGCGCAACGGTATCACGCTGCCCATCATGATTATGAATCCCGAGGAGGAGAGTTTTGACAACATAATACGCTACAAGCTAGAGCCCGACATTTATAGTTTCCGTATTCTCGAGCTTTTCGCCGCCTCAGCCAAGATGTATGTCGCCGATGGAGAGCGATTACCAGTACATATCGAGCTTGATACAGGTATGCATCGTCTTGGGTTTGGCATTGACGACATGGAGCGACTCTCATCCATCCTGCAAAAGAGAGACATGCCTTTGTATGTCAAGTCGGTGTTCTCCCACCTTGCCTGTAGCGAAGATCCTGCCATGGACGACTTCACGCGTATGCAGATAGAGCGTTTTCGTCAGGGCTCTTCCGATTTGAAGCGACTACTGCATCGTGACGACATCATTTGCCATATCCTCAACTCCTCGGGTATCACACGTTTCCCCGAGGCCCAGTTCGATATGGTGCGACTTGGCATAGGACTCTACGGAGTATCGCCCGAGAGCGAAGTCCAGGCATGCCTACAGCATGTTAGCACCTTAAAGACACGAATATCACAAATCAAGGATATACCCGAGAATGACTCGGTGGGCTACAATCGTCGTTGGATAGCGCAACGGCCATCGCGCATAGCGATAATACCTATAGGCTACGCCGATGGTCTCTCCCGTCATCTAGGTTACGGCAGGGGCAAAGTAAGTATTGCAGGTAAAGAAGTGCCCATTATAGGCAGTATATGTATGGACATGTGTTTTGTTGATGTCACTGGTGTCGACTGCTCAGAAGGAGACGAAGTGGTGCTCTTCGGCAATCCCCAACAGCTTCAGAATATGGCCGACGCCGCCGAAACCATTCCATACGAAATACTAACTTCCGTCTCACCGCGTGTTAAACGTATCTATGTTAGTGAATAATACCGTTGAATACGAAATGTGCAAATTTAATGGATTAATTATTAAATACTTCATGCAGATATAAAACGATTTTATTGTAGATTCTTAATAATACATTCAATAACCACAAGTTGCTGTCCTATGTTTACTTCACGAATGAAACTTGCAGACATTATCGCAGCCAACCATAATGTCATACTTCTTTTGCCTCGTTTTGGAATACCTCTGGGTTTTGGCGAAAAGTCGGTACACGAGGTATGTGCAGCCTCAGGGGTTCCTGAGGATTTCATGCTACTTATATGCAACCTATACACCTTTGAGGACTATCTGCCTATGATTGATGAGTTGTCAGAAATCGACATGACACCATTGGTGCCGTATCTCAAGGCCTCGCATCGCTACTACACCGATGAGCGTCTGCCACATATAGGCGCCCATATCGACAATATCGCTAGTCAAATCGACAATCGTTACGGTAAGGTGTTCCAGCAGTTTTACGCCGATTTCCGAAACCAGATAGAGGATCATTTCTCGTCGGAGGAGAAGTATGAGTTTGCGCGAGTTCTCGCACTTCAGCAGGGAGCCTCGCGCCGTGGGTTGATGAAAGGCACATCCAAACGGACACATCCTGATTTGGTCGACAAACTCAACGACCTTACCCAGATTGTATACAAGTACCTGCCCGGCAATGTGCTCCCCGAGGAAACTATGGAGCTTGTCTTCGACATACTACAGCTATCGTCGGACATACAGAAACATGCCCTTATCGAGGACAAGATATTGCAACCATACATGCAGTGGTTGGAAAGGAGAGATAAATGAGCTCATTGATTTCAGTTCTTGTTGTCGAGCCGTCGGATATCATCACCGAGGGACTTCGTTCATTGCTCTCGCAAGCTGGCGGTTACAATGTCTTGGCTCCGATGCACGACACCGCCATGCTACAGGAAAGACTCCCTGTTTTGCGTCCCGACTTGTTGATTATCAATCCGACCATTCTGTCGTCAACCCCCAAAGCGCAGATAGCGTCATTGGAGAGTCAGCGTCCCTCGATGGCCATTGTAGCATTAGTGTACCAATATGTGGAAAAACATGTGCTAGACCTTTTCCGCTTCCAACTCGATATACGCTGTGGCCGTAGTGCAATGCAGACTGTTTTGAAAGAAGCCATCCAAAGTACAAAAGAGAATCCTGACAAGGAGATTGTCTCGGACAATTACGAGCTGAGCGATCGAGAGACAGACGTATTGGTGCTCGTTGCGAAGGGCTTGAGCAGTAAAGAGATAGCAGACAAGCTAAACATCTCTATACACACAGTCAACAGTCACCGTAAAAACATCACACATAAAACAGGAATTAAATCTGTAGCGGGTCTTGCAGTATATGCAATGATTCACAATCTTATGTAAGGCAAATAGGGGACAGGCTTTTTTTCACTTTCGAAAATATATATTAAACTAATTGTCCGCTATATCATAGTAAATGAATATGTGTAGTATAATGGCAACTCAGAGGTATTATTGTGAACTGATTTGCAATGACAAATGGTTGTAGAAAGAGTGGCAGAATTCAAGTAACTTCCTTGCATTTTAAAGATATCCTAAGCAATGGGCAAAAGCACCTGAAGCCCTTTTGCCCTTATAAAGAAGCCTCGCTAAGTTTTAGAATTAGCGAGGCTTTACTTATTGCAAATTTTTGATTACATTTCCTTGGTTATCTGCTTCAAGAAGTCGGTACAATCTTCGAAGGTTTTGAAGGTGTGCTCTTGAGGGACAACCTCAGGGATAACCTTCATTTTAGTCAGCATATACATAGGCTGCGGTTGAATTATAGTCATGAGCACCATAACGCCTCTAGCCTGAAGGTCTTTGATGGCCTCTTCCATTGCGTAAAGTCCGCTCTGATCCATGAAGCTGACAAGACGCATACGAATTATGACGATTTTTGCGTCGTTGGGCACATCGGTCATCACCTCTTTGAACTTAGTAATGGAGCCAAAGAAGATAGGTCCGTTAAGACGTTGGATGTATATGTGTTGACGCATCTCATCAGTTATGCCGCCCTCGTCGCTCCAAGGAAGTGTTTTGTCGAAGTTGGCTTGCGGAGGTGCCGGTAGACCTTTATGCAGGTCGCTGTCGCTCATTGCCGACGAGCTATAACCGCCCTCAACAAGGTCGGAGGCTCGTTTCATGAACAGCACGCAGGCAATAACCATGCCTATTCCCACAGCAGTCAGAAGGTCGACAAAGACGGTGACGACGAAAACGACCATGAGCACAACGGCGTCGGCTCTAGGTATTTTCAGCAGGTCTTTGAATCCACGGAAGTCGATAATGCCCCAACCTACGGTGATAAGAATGCCGGCAAGTACCGAAAGAGGAACATATTTTACCAGAGAGCCAAGTCCAAGCAATACGGCGAGGAGAACCAAAGCGTGTATTACGCCACTCAGAGGAGTTCGTCCGCCGCTTTTGACGTTGACGACGGTACGCATAGTAGCGCCAGCGCCCGGCAGTCCGCAGAAGAGACCAGCGATAGCGTTGCCAATACCTTGGCCAATAAGTTCGCGGTTGCTGTTGTGTTTAGTCTTGGTGATGTTGTCGGCCACGACCGATGTCAGCAGGGTGTCGATGGAACCCAGGCCTGCCAGAGTGAGGCCAGGAATGATGGCTGCGGTGAGGACGGTGCCCCAGTTGATGGTAGCGAGGTCAACACCAGACTTTGCAAAGAAAGGAGTTGGCAATCCAGAGGGAATGTTTCCAATGATAGGAACGCCGTCCATATTGATAAACAGCGACACAATAGTCATCACAATGAGCGCCACGAGGGTAGATGGAACCTTTTTGGTCAGCAGGGGGAACAAATAAATAATTGCTACTGTTCCCAAGCCCAGCAAAAGAGCAGTCAGCGAAGTGTTTCCTACTGCTGAGGGATAGCCTATCATAAGGTCGAGCATGGAGCCAGAACCACTTTGTCCGATAAGAGGATAGAGCTGTTGCAGGATGATGATTACGCCAATGCCGCTCATGAATCCAGACAGAACAGGGTAGGGAATATAGCGCACATATTTACCAATCTTAATGATACCAAAAAGAGCTTGGAACAAGCCGCAAAAGAGAGCCGCGAAGGCCATAGACACAAGTACTTCGCTTAGGTTGCCACCCGACGAAGTCCAGGCGCCAGTTACCAGAGTCGCGGTGACAATGGTCATAGGACCAGTAGGGCCGCTGATTTGGCTAGGAGTACCACCACACAGGGCTGCAAAAAATCCCAGCATCATAGCACCGACAAGACCGGCGTAAGCGCCTATTGATGCCGCGTCAGGGCTGCTAATGCCACTGAAGGCTTGTATGCCAAAAGCGAGAGCCAAAGGCAAAGCCACAATTCCGGCTGTAATACCTCCAAAAATATCACCTTTAATGTTTTTTGTATTGATAAATGCCATGTTTATTATTATTGATTGTTATTGTTTCGTTTTGAAAATAAATAATTTGTGTTGTTTTTGCGTTTTTATTAAAAATGCAAAAGTACGAATTTTGAATTATTTTTTTTATTTTTGCATTTTATTTTAAAACATTAAATATAGATAATTATGTTGCGAAAGCTACGAGTTGTTCTTGCCGTCATCTTTTTCTTGTCAATTACGGCATTGTTTTTAGATATTTCAGGCTGCTTGCACCATTACCTTGGTTGGATGGCAAAGCTCCAGTTTTTGCCTGCTGTGATGGCCTCCAGCTTCATCTTGGTGGCTTTATGGATAGTCGTCACACTTCTTTTTGGACGCGTCTATTGTTCTGTGGTATGCCCCTTGGGTGTGATGCAGGATGGTTTTAATTTTGTTGCCCGCAAGGTCAAGAAGCAGCGTTTCAGTTTTGTTAAGGAGAACAAATGGGTGCGCTACCCGTTGTTTGTCCTCTTTGTTGTTTTTATGCTAGTGGGGCTCAATACGCTAGCGATCCTTATAGCGCCCTATAGCGCCTATGGCCGCATAGCCACTAATCTTTTGCAGCCGGTATATATCTTAATAAACAACATATTGGCCGGAATTGCCGAGCGCGCCGAAAGCTATAGCTTTTATAGTGTAGATGTGTGGATGAAAAGTACGTTGTCGCTTGTTATCGCCATAGCGACATTAGTCGTCGTAGCCTTCTTGGCACTGCGTCGTGGACGCACGTGGTGCAATACCGTCTGTCCTGTAGGGACGTTGCTAGGTTTAGTGTCGCGTTTTGCGCTTTTACGTCCTGTTATCGATGCCGACAAATGCAAAAACTGCCGTAAATGTGAGCGTAACTGCAAAGCCTCGTGTATTGATATTGACAATCATAGAATAGACGCATCACGTTGTGTGGCTTGCATGGATTGTTTGAGTGAATGCCAATTTGATGCACTACAAATACGCAACACACATTTTCGCATCAATCCGTCCGTTATGGCTGTCGCAGACGAAAAGCCAGTTGACACGTCGCTCCGATCCTTTCTTGCCACATCGGCGATGGTAGGTGTTGCAGCAGCGGTACATGCTCAGGAAAAGAAAGTTGATGGAGGCTTGGCTGTTGTTGAAGACAAACAGATACCCCATCGAGACATACCATTGAAGCCTGCCGGCTCAGTGAGCATAGACAATTTCAGCAAACGATGCACAGGGTGTCAGCTTTGTGTTAGCGAATGTCCCAACCATGTCTTGCGACCCAGCGATGATTTAGGCACGCTTATGCAGCCCGAGATGTCATTTGAGCGGGGTTTTTGCCGTCCCGAGTGTACACGATGCAGCGAAGTGTGTCCCGCAGGCGCCATTAGGCCCATCACACGAGAGGAGAAAACCGATATACATATCGGCATTGCCGTCGTTGTACCCGACAACTGTCTGCCTTATAGCGAGGGTGTGGCCTGTGGCAATTGTGCCCGCCATTGTCCAGCAGACGCTATACTTATGGTCCCCAAGGACAAGGATGCCAATCCCGACGATCCTGCAGCTGTGATGATTCCCGCTGTCGACACAGAGAAATGTTTGGGGTGTGGAGCTTGTGAGTATCTATGTCCGGTAAGACCATTCAGCGCCATCTATGTCAATGGACGCACACGTCATGTAAAGGCTCATTAAATGAAGGTTAATGGGCTTGATGGGTTTAAAGTTTAGCTTCGCTGACATTGCTTTGGCTCGGAAAAGAGAACAGTTCTCTCTTCTCTCACCTAGCGGTTTGTATTGAAATTAGTTATAGATTGTTTGTTGCTTAGAGTCAATAAAACAATCGATTACATTGGTATATTTTTAATCATTGCTAAAAATAAAGATAAAAATGAAAAAGACCCTTTTATGCTTAGGCATCATGCCGTTGCTATGCGCTTTTTTTGCAGTTGTTTTTTCGCTTATTTCGTGTGGTGGTGGATCCAAGACACCTGGGGGCAAAGGAGAGGCCCCCGATGATTTAAGCGCAGGCTCCAACCTTGTCAGTTTTGTAAAGAATGGGAAGTGCGGTTTTATTGACACCGAAGGCAATGTTGTCATTGAGCCCTATTTTGAATCGACCCATATACTTTTTGACGAAGGTCTTGCCGCCGCATCCAAGGGTGGCAAATGGGGTTTTATCAATCCCGAGGGCGAATGGGTTGTAGAGCCGCAGTACACATTTGTCAGTCATTTCAGTGAAGGGCTGGCCCTTGTCGTTGTCGACAATAAAGGCGGTTTTATAGACAGAACAGGTAAAATGGTCATAGACCCTCGTTACGACAAATCCGATGATTTTTCAGACGGACTTGCCGGAGTTTTATTAGATGGTCAATATGGCTATATTGACAAGAGCGGCAATATGGTGTTGCGTACCAAACAAAACCTAGGGCCTTTCAAAGAAGGTCGTGCCGGCGGCTATGTTGATAATTCGTTTTGCCATATAGACAAGCAAGGCAATCCTGCTGGTGAGAATCGCTTTGACCAGTTATGGTCGGATTTCAGCGAAGGGTTAGCTTTGGTACAATGGGCAGGAGAGACATGGTTTGTCGACACCAACGATATGCTTCATTTTGGGCATGGATATGAAAGTGCCATGCCTTTCAGAGAGGGGATAGCGCCAGTGCTTAATAAAGCAGCTGACGGCAAAGCGCCCTATTGGACAGTTATTAACAAGAGCGGAGAGACTGTGTGTAGAGTTGAGGGCAGTCCCGATGTTGTCTATTCATATTCTAGCGGACTTGCCCTAGTCAGGGTTGGCGGTAAGTTTGGTTATGTCAATAGGGATGGCAAAGTTGTCATAGAGCCCAGTTTCGACAACGCATACAGTTTCTTTGAGAATGGTGTGGCTCGAGTTACAATAAACGGCAGTGATGCCTATATCGACAAAAAAGGGAAGGTTATATGGAAGAGCGAGTCTGCGGCCACGAAATAGCCAAATTCCACTTGCGATATACTACTTTTCAGTAATGGGAATGGGTGTTCACAGATTGCCTTGATGTAAAATGCGTAAAACAGGGTAGAATAGGTATTATTCCAATGGCAGGAGTAAGCTAGATAAGGAAAACTATCTTTTAAACGCCCAGTTGCTCAAAAAAGTTTAAAAAAAAATATTGTTTCTAGAGTGTTAATAACCAATGCTATAGTAAAATTTTTAATTTTTTTTCATTTATTGATGGTAGTTTTCGTCAATTTTTGCGACTAATAAATCAAAAGCGCTTTTTTTTTAATGAAACATAACAAAGAGCATATTGCATTTTTGGAGATGCTGCGCCGTTGTGACAGCACAATCTTCAAAGTATGCCTTATGTTTACTGATCGCGACCCCGAAAACATAAAAAATATGTATCAAGATATAGTTTGCGCATTGTGGGAGAGCTGGCCTAGTTTCAAGGGGCAGAGTAAGGAGAACACGTGGGTTTACAGCGTGGCATTCAACACTGCCGTATCACAAGTGCGACGCCAATCGATTTCGCCTATGTTTACCAGGCTTAACGACGATACATATAACAACCTGGCAGAGGAGAGTCAAAACAGTATCGTGGAGCGGCTTTACGAACTCACAGATCGCCTTTCTCCCGACGAGAAAACGATCATCCTTCTCTACCTAGACCGAGTTCCGGCTCGAGAGATGGGGCAGACACTTGGAATCACCGAGGCTGCCGTAAATCATCGCATAGAACGAATAAAGAATAAACTTAAATACTTGAATGAAAATGAATGAAAGAAAAGAAAAAGAAGACATTTTAGAAGAGCTGACGACCATTTGGCAGCAGCATAGTGAAAGCCTAGAGGAGATAGCACGGCATCACGACTTGACGAAACTCAGACTTACTCCACGCCCGAGGGTCTTTTCCTCGCGTCGTCGTAGTGTGTTCTCGTATCTGGCAGTGACATTCATCTGTGTCGCCGCCATAGCTGGTATTGTGATTCTTCGCAGGCAATATGTGTACGACACTTTTGACATGATATTCTTCCTGTTACTCAGTTTAGCGCTATCTTTCACGGCAATACAAAACATTGCACGCGCCTACTCGTCACTAAGACAATCATCTGACAGCACCCGAATAAACTATTATGAGTCAGTCTCGCCTTTGCGCTACTCTATCCCACGTGCAACCGTTTTTGCCACAGTCGTTGTGTTGTTTTTATTCATTGTTGTGCCCCTCCAGAATGGGCGTTCGATGTCGCTTACCACAGAATCGCAGCGTAGTGAGGCCATTACCAATGTGTCTTATGTTTTATCACATATAAAATAATCAGCTGAAGCAGAGAGGAACTAAATGTCGCAAAAAGAATAAAACAGAAGAAGACACGAAGATTCGACACCGCTTAAAAAAAAATAATATGGAGAAAAAAACAAAATTTGTATACCTCGTGTTGCCGACCATAGTCTTTTTATCCATTATTGGTGTGGCGATGGCAGTGCGGTTCTGTCCGCGTACCGTTCCTTTTGGCCGGTGCAGCGATCTCTATAAACAGTATTCGGTTGTAGAGGGAATCAAAGCTACATTCATAAAGGATTATAGAGTCAACGACACCGTCACTATTGATGTGACATTGCTTGAAGCAAAGACCGATTCGGCGTGGGTGACATTACAGACCGATTTCCGTATACCGATAATTCCCGAAGAATACCGCGAACTATTTGAAAACACTGACGCCATCGAATACCGGCTTGCTCCCAAAGGCAAATACACGGCACCTAAAGACACAGTGCTTCTCAACAATGACGCAGTGACAGTATCTCGCAAAAAGCATCTTGTAAGTGTCTTCCATCTTGTTGATGAGACGCAGGTAGATGTGATCTTTATGAAAAGACTACATGAGATACACTCTGATGACAAATAAATAACATAAATATATTTTTATTAACAAATAATACATTATTGCGAATGAAACGAAACGTTCTCTCCATTGCACTTCTCGTAGTGCTCGCTGGTATGACTGTCAGCTGCCAGAAAGAAAATCTTGTTGAGCCACAAACCTCCATGGCTGAAAAAAGCGCAGTGTATACTGTAACGTATGATGTTGATGGATTTCAGCAATCTGTTGCCATCCACAACGATACGGAAGAGCAGGTTATGATGCAGTATTTTTTGTCTATAGCCCAGGTGGGATCCACGGTTGTCTTTTTTGATGAGGAGGCATCTTCCCAGTCAATGGGGACAAAAGATACGCAGATCCACACCACCGCCAGCGAGACCGATGCTGCGATTTGGTGTCTCAAGCGTATTCGCAGCGGATACCATGTATCGGTGGCCTATGACTCCGAGAAAAACGAGTATGTGTGTATAGCTATTAAGTAAGTTTAGCGTTCTAATGACGTAGTAGTATGAAAAGACGATGATTTTTCATACTACTACGCACTTTTCCTATCTGCCCGTGATTGCGAGCCGCCTTCTACAATGGCAAGCTTAAAATCGCGCGGAGTATGTACTTCTTTTACTCTTTCTTTATGTCATTATCCAGATGACATTATCAATGGGAAATTTTTTAAATAATTCATTGATATAATAATAGTATACTATAATGAAAAGGGTTATTATATTGGTTGTTATTGCTTTAATGGTATTTGAGGTCCAAGCTCAGCGGTTTGACTGGGTGAGGACATTTTCTGGTCCACCGTTGAATACGGAAGATATACACAGGCCAGTAAGTTCTGTTACCGATACAGAAGGCAACATTTATTTGATAGGAGAGTTCACCCCAGGAGCTCGTATTGGGAATAGCGAGTTACTACCCATTGCGGGGGCAAATAATATGTGTGCATTGATTGCAAAATTTACGTCATCGGGGGAACTGGCGTGGCATAAGGCCATCTATTCACAGCAGTCATACTGCTATGCGTTAGATATCAGAAAACAAGGAGATACGGCTGTGGTTGTAATGGGCACGTTTCGACTTCCTTACGAAGGAGGAGTATCCGACAACAATAATGTGTATTATTTGGACACCCTGTTAACCACAACCGACAGTTACTTGATGACAACTGACAGTATAGCGAATTACACCACTAATGTTTTTATAACACTAGACTATGACGGTAACGTAATAGAGCAACATTTTTTGCAGATGGCCTATGTTGACAGCAGTGGGGCAACGCTAAGAAGGAGCAACACAGGTCAAATGGCTGGCGATAATAAAATAATAACCACTCCAGTCACTGATGAAATGTTCAATATTGACGATGAGGGGAACATATATGTATGTCGCAGGGCTGTTGACGTTTATTCCGGGTACAACACAGCGATCAATGACTATGTTGTTTTATCGGTAGAAAATGGAGGTATCGGCCAATTGCGTATCCTTATTGACGGGCAGAGGTCACAGTATTTCCAACCATCATACAGGACAGACCATAGGAATCAGCAGATTCTTAAATTCTCGCCGCATTTTGATTCCTTGCTTGACGCTGTGTATGTGTTCGATTCGTTGACCATTCCTCAAGAATTATACACAAATATTAATGTTAGTTCTTTTGAGAAAGGCGGTGATGATAATTTCTATTTATTGCTTGGAGGATGGGACTACCCTGATACGATGATGATTTCACGTTCCAATGATTTGGAGTGCGTTTCAAACAATTTGACGGCATTTGATGCTTGTATGATAGAATATAGCACTGATATGACCGCTACACGTGTTATTCAGATTTCATGTACTGAAGATCCTTTAGGTATTCCTAAATCATATTATTTTCACGGAGCCACATACGACAAAGAGTCTAATTCAATATATCTACTTGGGTCAGTGCAAAAGACTCCCATGGCAGTTGAAAGTCCCAACTGCTGGATAACATACCGAAACGATACTCTAGATTTGAACCGGAACCTATTTTGGCTCCGCATTGATCCCACGGACAATAGCCTCATTGCGTATGGGAAAGCAAGAACAAACAATGTAACAAGAATAAAGCAGACAGATGGCATATTCCAACAAAGCAACATTGTTGTAAGCAAAAACCGAGTTTTTTCACAGGTTGGATATCAAGGAGATATATTTTTCAGAGACACGTCAATCGATATAGGTATAACAGGACATGGAATAGGTGTCATGTGGTGGGACATAGAGGGCCACGAGTTGGGTTTTCTTGATTACAATGCAACAAGTATAGAAAACAAGACAGGACGGCTGCATGTTGTTGACAGTAGTTTGTATTTGACAGGCATAGTCGCCAGTAGTGCCGATTTTGGAGAGCGGCACATAGATCAGGCGGGAGGTTGTGACCAAGCATATATAGCTTGTTATGTTGACACATCGTTTATAACGCCGTCGGTATATATAGACCCTCGCAAAGAACAAATAATCGAGTGGAATCAAGAACTATTTTTCCCTCTCAACAATACTCCAATAATCCTTACCGCCGCGGCTTCAAGCGGACTCCCAGTCACATATAATTGCGCAGACACGACGATTGCAAGAGTCATCGACAACACACTGTATCTGCTCGCCGAGGGTACGACAATGGTCACAGCCTGTCAGAGCGGCACAGAATACGGATACTATCCAGCCATGCCGGTTTCAAAGGTCCTGACGGTCAATGACGTTGGCGTACCCTTTGTGAACAATGAAAAAGAGATAGGATTATATCCTAATCCCACTAATGGGAGAATGATTATAGATGTTGATAACGAGCAAATTATTGGTGTCAGTATCATTAGTACGATGGGACAGCGAAAGGAGATAAAAGTACAAGGAAATGTTGTTTCGTTAGCCGATATTCCCTCAGGTATATATTACATTCAAATTACTACAGACAAGAATACGTATCAACAAAAAATCATTAAATTATGATTAAGAGATTTTTTGCAATAGCGATAGTGATGTTCCTCACACTTGCAGTCCAGGCGCAGCGGTTTGACTGGGTGAGGAGTTACTCAGGTCCCGAATACTCGGACGGGGCCGCCGCCAACGAGATATTCGGCTCGGTTATGGACCGGGAGGGG
>ONEY01000026.1 GCA_900316965.1 uncultured Bacteroidales bacterium | reverse complement strand
TTAACAATGTACAACTTACACACAGAAAAGCAGCGCAGGTACTTCAGTGAAGTGATACGGTTGCATTATGAAGAAGGCTATGGGGAAGACCGGATAGCGAAAATTATTCCGATAGGACATAGCACAGTATCAAGATGGATTGCTATCTTTGCAAAAGAAAAAGGCAAGGTAACGATGGCAAGAAATTCGCATAAAGTGCAGGCTGTCAGCGTGGAGCAGTCACAGTCAGCCGAAATCAGAGAACTTCAGAAGAAGGTCAAGGAACTGGAGAAACAGCTTCTGGAGGCAGAGATCAAGGCGGAAGCCTATGACGAACTGATAAACGTGGCCGAGGCCAAGTTCAGGATTCCGATAAGAAAAAAAGCTGGCGCCAAGCAGTAGGGAACCTGCATGCAAGGGATTCGAGACGCTACCACGTCGAGTTCCTTTGTGTACTGTTTGGCGTAACCAAGCAGGCCTATTACCAATACGACGAAGACGCGGCGCTGGCCAAGGCTGCCAGGGAGGCGTTTGCGCTCCAGTACATACGGGAAGTGCGGGCAGTAGACCCCGGTATCGGAGGTATGAAACTTTGGCATATGTACAAGACGGAGTTTGGGTACGACAGTCCAATAGGCCGGGACCGGTTCTGTCGAATCATAGACGAGTACGGACTCAAGGTGCGTTTGCGGCAGAGGAAACCCCGCACAACGGATTCGACACACGGGCTCCCGACATATCCGAATCTCATAAAGGACTTTGTTCCAATGGCGGCGAACCAGCTGTGGGTAAGCGATATTACATATATCGTGGTGATGGACGACGAGTGTCACTATCACTTTGTCTACCTGTCGCTGATACAGGATGCCTATAGCGAGGAGATAGTGGGATGGTGCGTCGGACCGACACTCGACACCGACTATCCGATGGCGGCATTGAAGATGGCCCTGAAGCGCATAGAAGGCAAGGCCGTGTGCCTGATTCACCATTCCGACCGCGGGTGCCAGTATGCCAGCCGCGAGTATACAGACACACTGAAAAGCCACGGTATACTGGTTAGCATGACTGAAACGGGTGGAATGATGACTCCGGCCGAAGCCTCTGTGTTGAGTGGTGACCGGGAAATGAAATGGACCAGCTATAGGCAAATGGCAATAAAAAGCAGGGATAATGCAGGTATCACTGAATATCCTTTACCCGTGCCGTCCTGTCATGGGTTTCCTTCCGGCCTACGGCCTCCAGTCAACCCATGACAGGGATAAGACCTATACAGTAAACAAATTATAGGACTAACAAAATATAGTCAACATTTATCAGTTATTAATCACAAACAAGAGTCAACCTAAATCAGGAAACGACAGTGTTGGAGAAGGGGTTGTCTAACCAAAGGAGCAGATTGAGTTTGGTGAAAGTGTTCAGACGGAGAGAGTGTACGAGGTTGGAGAAATGCCACGGGTATTTGGCTATGGATTTCACGTATGATAATATTGTTGCACCATGAAAAGTAGACACGGAAGGGAGGAAAAAAACTTGATTTCGCATTCGGAAAAGATGACGATGCGGCCTATCTGCCCGGAACAAATGCCAATCGGACATAAATCCTAACGACTAATTTAGGTTAAGTGCAAACACTTTACAGCCAGAAACTGTAACGAGCGATGGGGTAAAAAAAAGACCACCTTGAAGGGGGGTGGTCTTTGGTGATCTGCACAAGATTAACACATATCTCTATAACTCATTGTCATTCAAAAAGAAAAACCGATTGACATTTTGGAATGTGACAAATGTGTGACAAAAAAGAAAAAATTGGCACATCGTCAATCGGTGTTTTCTGCTTGCAAAGATACAACTTTTTCCGAAATTGGATAACTTTTTTTCATTTTTCCCCGTGCGTGGGTGGATATGCATATATGGATAGTGTATAATACCACCATGTTTTTTAACAAAAAGACTATTTTTTGCTACAAAATCAACCACTTAATTTTATAAAGATACGCAACAAATAACATCTTTTGCTGCTTTTTGTCACTTTTTCTGCTATTTGTTCGCATCGTGGCCGGCCTCTATCATTGCTGTATATCGTGGAAAGAAACGTTGTGCAATGCCCTTAATATATCGTTTATCCCAAATGATTGTCTCCGTTATCCTCGCTGACATGATTCCACCGTATACACATTCACCCTTATTGTCGAACACCGCCCACACATAAGACTGCTCCGGTGTCACTTTGGCGGCAATTTCCTTTTTCAGTTTCTCTTTGTTATTGCCCTCTATCTTCCCGACCTCCGACTTCTTACGGGATTCCCGTATATCGAACACTCTGTATAATGCCGTGTATTTGCTCTGCATGGCTCCAATATTCTTTAAAAACTCTCCGTGGAGACTATTACACGCCCCTGCCGATTCAAAGAGGGGGGGGGTATAAAAACGACCGCCCCGACCGCAGCCGACCGCAACATCGTTTATTGCATCCTGTCAATTGCCTCCATTACCTTGTTATCCAATTCTTCAACCATGCCGTTCTCCGTCTCCTTTACAAGTTCCTGCAACCTCCTATCTTGTTTCTTCATTCTGCTACGTTCACTCCGTGAGGCGGCTGTCTCAAATGGTTGAGCAACGAATGCCGAATACTCTTCGGGGTACATCGTCATAAACAACGCTGCTGCATAGTCTTTTTTGTCTCCGGCTGTCGGTTCTACAAGTTCCTTTTTCATCGTATAAATGTTTCTTTGTTTCTCAACATTCTGATACTCCCTAATCATCCAATCCTTTAACTTTGCACAGCTCTCCGGCTTGAGAAGATTCTCAACATTGTTGCATCTCGCAGACGGGAAGAACGAGCCGGTAACACTTTTCATGAGACGATACTCCACCCTCATTCTATTGTCATCTTCAATGCCTGTGACATCACGCTTGTAACGTATCATTTCAGCGACCTTATCATAAAATTCTATCTCACGCATCATAGATCTATGCCTAAAGAGTAACGATGTTTCATTTTGTGGCAATATATCATATCCTCGTTTATGCCCATACAACCACCGAAAATAGGCTTTAGGCGGCTTTTCTAACTCTATATCGACAGGGACATCCACCCGACCTACTTTTGCCGTTAAAAGGGGATATTTGACAATTTCCGACACCTCCAAATATGCCAACCTCACTTCCTCGGGCGTGGCTGAATTCAAATTATCCCCGTGAAGATAGCGTGGAATACTCCCTATGAGTTCGCAATGAGTATAACTCCCTCTATATTTCTCTATCAACGTCAGGTTCCTAATAGGTTTCCTCGATTGATGCATACGCCCATCAACACCGCAGCAATCCTTATATTGTTGCGGTACTCCCTCTATATCCCAATATATTCCTAACGTGTCAAACATCGTTGGCTGCCGTCACAGGAAAAAGGGGAAATCCTATCATTGTTATATACGTGTAGGATTTCGCCCAGGTGGTTCAATTCCCCTGTTTCTGATACTGATTCAAAACCCTGTGAATGAATGTGCAATAAGCGGTTAATAGGTGTTGCAAAATTTGCAACGCATTATCACACACCCTCAATATCGAAAATTGACAATTGTTGAGAGGTATTTGGCTGCACATTCAACGAATGTACTCCGTAACGCTTTCCGAATCGGTTATACCGATATTCCGTGTGAATATCGTAACCCATTCTCTTTAGGCTCCGGATAACGTCACGGGAATCTGTTATTGTGTGGCCTCCGACCGTCACAATCCCTTTGGCCGTTTTCACCTCCATTGTATACAACGCTGCTCGTTGTTCAATCTGTCTACATGATAGAGGTTTCTCCGCATCTCGTAGTATCTGCAACACAATCCTTGTCACATATCCGTATTTCGTAGGCTCCTGCGGCTGTCGGGTGTCATTCTGCATCATCTCCGACCTCCTTTCCGTACGGGGTTATTCACCACATAGGCGGCTGCGGTGGCGGCAATCTCTGCATGGCTGCTCACTCGGTTCTGTAGCAACCATGCATTGACATCCTCACGCCTAAAGAAATTCATTTTTCCACCGCCCTTGAAAAACGGGATTGCCCTTTCGCTGACGAGCCTATAGATATAACCTTTCGTGAATCCAGTGTAGGCCGCAACATCATCCATGTTGAACACATCTTTTGCCCCTAACAGGGTTAATTGTTCGATACGTTCCAACTTTGCCATTAACTCAATGTTCTCTTCCATTGTTAATAGTTATTACATCATGGCAATCTCTACAGCCGTAACACTGCTATTGCCCTCGGAATTGACTTTGGAAAGGGGTTACGGGTTCCACAATCCTTTGTCGTTTCGGTGGCAAAAGTATAACAAAGATACAAAAAAAAATAGCAGTCTGCTATTTAGACTGCTATTTTATAATACTGATAATTAATATTATAAATTATCTATAATAGTTTTTATACCCTGCTTCGTCTAATGCTCTTTCCAACGCTCTAATTCGTCTTGCTGGGGCACTTTGCAGGCTCTTAAGACAACAGGCTTTTTCAAACACACTCCATTTGTCTTCGATTATAAGCAAATTGCCGACAACCTCTGCGACTGCTCTTAGTGCTGCCCTACTTGCATATCCCCATGGAATATTTGTCGTATCTATCATCTTACATTTCCCTTTGCCCTTAACATCAATTTCAACCGTTTCTATTATTTTCAAAAGAATCCTCGCATCTTCTTCTAATAGTCTATCCGGAATAACAAACGGCTCTGGCTGCGGTTCTCCTTTCAACCTCTCCAATTCCGAAACGAACATCTTTCGCCTCTCATTCTCTACGCAGTAAACCTTAATATTATTTTTCAAATACTCGGATTGATAACTGCAAACATTTTCGATGTGCGTTCTTATATCCCTCATCCATTTGAGAGATTTACCTATTTCTTCGTTCAGTTTGTTTCGATAATACTCTTCTCCACCGCTTTCCCATTCTGCACAATCTTCCTTGCATTTCTCTATATACCGTTCAACTTCCCGAACCAGATCTGGGTGCAGTTCCTTGTAATCCGAATCCCGATTAAGATTCAGCGAAAACTCCCTGCATTCTTCAAAGTTAGGACAATTCTCGCAACTCATACTCCCTCCTTTCGTCTAATTACAGGTTCCATACAGAATTCTTTGTATCGGTCATATAATACGGCTGCTCTCCATTTGATACGGCCGCATCGTTAAAAGAATCCCTTAACCACCGCAGCACATTTACACTCGCCTCACTTGTTCCGTTCGAAAGACTATCATTCTCTTCTCTCGCAATACAAGTTATTATTTCTTCACGCACCGCATCTATCACGGCTGCAACCTGTGAAATGTGCTTTACCGGACATTCCGACATATCAAACCGAATCATCTTTTCCATTATGTATTGTTATTTTATTATATATATTGTTATTATAGGTTATTAAATGCATCATCCAACATCCTCACGGCTCTCTGCTTGGTATCGTCTGCAATGTGGATATAATACTTTGAGACGGTTCGCACCTCGTCACCCATTAACTTGGCCGTTATAGTCACATCAACGCCCAAATTCGCTAACATAGAGCCGAATGTGTGTCGTGCCGTGTGTAGGTGTATATGTTCCCAATCGGGAATCCCTGCGTTCTTCGCCCATATTTTAACGCTGCGGTTCATTGTCTGCTCCGTAGGTAAGTTCGGGAATACCAACTCATTCTCGCCCGTGTTTTCGGGCAAATATTCAACTGCGTTCTCCGACATGGGAACAACCAATGGTTTCTCCGTTTTCTTTTGTCGGATTCTCATCGTGTACTGCTCGCCATCCATGCCGATTTCCGACCACCGCAACTTCTTTGCATCCGATACACGCAACCCACAAAAGCACATGAAGAGGAACACCTGTTTTGTCATGCTGCTCTTCGTGTCCGTCTCAATCATCTGTTTCAACTCTGCCCGTGTCAATGCTCTGTTGTCGGGTTCGGGAACACTTATCTTGTCGGCTCTCCCCACTTCGTCAAAGGGATTCTTTCGCAACAGGTCACATTTGACAGCCTCTTTCAATATCGAAGAGAAGATAACACACTTCTTATTAGCTGTGCTTGGTTTAAGGTGTTCGCCCCTGTGCTGTGCCCCTGCTTTTATGGTGTAGACGTTCCGCACATAGTCAATAAATCCCAATGTATAATTTCTATCCACATCTTGCAGACGAGTATTCTCTCCGGAATACTCTTTGATAACATCCTTGACTGATTCCACCATTAAAGGGTATCTTTCCGACCTCACACGGCTCTTTATCCTCTCTGTATAGGTGTTGCACCAATCGAGCAACAAAAGGTCTCTATGGCGGTTTGTGAGGCCTAACTCATCTTTGCGGATTTCCTCAATACGTTCTGCAGCAATCCTATTGGCAATCTGTTTCGATTCCTTATAGGCCTGCCTATCGGACTTGGAGACAATCGGAATGCTCTTTAACGGCTCTCTTGTCCGTTCTCCGTTCCGTGTGTAATGAAGATAAAAACGTACTGCTCCACTCGGCAATACTCTCTCATGCAACTGCACCAACGCAGTATCATTTGTGTTTTTCTTACGTGCCATTTCCTTTTTTCTTTTTTGTCGATGCAAAGATACACACTATTTTTCACATGACAAAATCGTGTGACAAATATGTGACAAAAATGTGTCAAAAATAGTAAAAACAAAGTGAAAAATGGCAAAAACACAAAGTATTGAAAATGTGTCTAATTTTATTGATTTTCAGTACGTTTAGATACAAAAAAACCGCCTCAAACGAGGCGGTTAAGTGATCTGCACAAGATTTGAACTTGTGACCTCTTGCCTGTCAAGCAAGCGCTCTAAACCAACTGAGCTAGCAGATCATTTTTCTCTTGAAATCGGGTGCAAAAGTATAAAGTTTTTTTGATTTGACAAAAAGTTTTTTGCTTCTGCACCCGAATTTTTATTTTTTGGAATGGCAATATGTTGATTATGTTGGTGTAAGTGGAATGATTTTTTGTTATTGCATTGCTGTGCCTCGAAATAATAATTGGTTGTTTTTTGCTTATGTGCGGTTGGTTTTTCAGAAAATCGATCTGTTTTTTTCAGAAGCTGATGTTTACACCGAATGTGTGGAGCTTGTCGGCGCCGATGTCGCTGCGGAAGGTGGGAAGGAGGTCGTAGGAGAGCGATAGAGTAGCTCTTGTGAGCGGGCCTCCGCCAATGCCCAGATGAGCGCGCAGTTGCCAGGGGTTGAAGACGTCGACTTTGTCTCGGGTACGGTGCCAGCGGTTGTCGTCGCCCATTGTGCGTGTTACGAGACGGCCGCTGATGTTGTACATGGCCTCAATTCCGAATTTGATATGGTATGGATTCATTCCTGTTTGGGGATTTTTCTTGCCGAACGAGAAGGTGAAGCTGTAATCGATGCCCAGGTTTTCGGTATAGAGGAGCTGGTGGGGGTTGATGGCGCCGAAGCTGTTGTCCAAAACTAGGGCGTCGCCATCTTTTTTCACCGTGTTGAGCAGACGGCTCCAGTCGAATTCATATCGGAGGTAGGGGGTGAAGCTCAGATGTTTGGTGATATTCACGTTTATAACGCTAGCGTTGATGTTGAGGCGGTAGTTTTCGCCGCGGTTGTAGGGAGAGCCTTGTCGGTTGTTCATATAGAGTGGTATGGGAGCTGTTATGCCGCCGTTGATAACCAGAGCATGTTTGGAGTGAGCCAGATAGCCTTTGGTTTTGACAGTAAGATGTTTGGCGGCGTCGCTGATGTATATGGGGCCGTTGACAATTTTGGCGCGCGAGAGTGTGGTTTCGAGGCTGACCATGGCGGGGCAATCGAGAATAGCCCCTTCGTGTTGGTATAAATTGAGATAGTTGCCTGCCACAATGCTGTCCATTTTCAGGCTTGCGTCGTGATAGATGTGTATGCTGAGAGACTTGGGGCTGCGCCATACCGAGCCGTTGACAGAGGCGTGTTCGCCGATAGTGACGATGTGGACTTTTTCGTTGAAGGAAATCTCTTGGGTGGTTACGATGGCATTTGGGGCGATGTCGAGAGCCTTAAGTGGGCGGTTGAGTGTGATTTCGACAACGGTGCTTTTGGGCATTGAGTTGTTTTCGAGCATTGTGAGGGTGTTGCCTTCTATGTTGCAGACTTCAGGTTCGTTGTCGTTGTCGAAGAAGGCGTGGCAGACGGTGACGATTGCAATGGATGCTTTGTCGCCTTGTTTGATGAGGACATTCCATCCTGCCTTGATAAAGAGGCTGTCGATATTGGCGGAGATGGGTTGAGATATGCGGTATTCTTCTTGAGCATGGAGCTGAGATGAGAAGGCGAAGAATAGGATTAATGCAAATGCAGAGGCTAGTGATGTTATTTTTTTCATGGTGTTGTTACGAATAATAAATGTTTGAATGGTTATGACTTTGAAACGCGTTTCTGACTATATGACGGCAAAGTTGCCGAAATCTTACGTTTTTTTTCAGAATTCTATTCTGCCTATTTCGTATTGTATATTGTTGGAGGGGCAGGAGAAGGCCAGTAGAGGCTGGTTGAGATCTGATGTGATTATTGTTTCGGCCTTGCTGTAGCCGCTTTTGCCTATGAGTCGGCTAGAGGTGCGTTCGTAGACGGTTCTTTTGGGTTTGTTGATGGGGGGAGTGATGGTGTTTTCGGCAATCAGAATTTGATTTGACTGCACTTGATTTATGTCGTTGTCGGCGGGGACATTGGATTGGGCAACCAGGGGCTCTTGGGGTTCGGCTGTTGAGTTGTGGGTTGATGTCGCTTGGGGAGCGGAAGAGACGATGGGGGCGCTTGTGGAGGTTGAGGAGTGGGGAGGGGTAGCGACGACGGTTGGGGGCTCATGCGGAACGGGCATTGAGGTTGTTCTGTTTTCGGCGACAATAGTGTTGCTGGGAACCGATGTGCGGGGCTGGAGTGAACGAATGGCGACGCTGACCAACAATAGAATGCTGGCAGCTATGCTTAGGGAGATCCAAAGTTTACGATGGCGTGCGGTGCTCTTTGCGGCGAGTTCCTCGGCCTCCCATTGGTCGACAAGTTGGCTGAGATGCTGCTGGCGCCGCAGGTTTTTGTGGTGGCGTTTGGCGGCTTCGAAAAGATCTTCTATTTTATTGTCGTCTGTTTTCATGATTGTTGATTATTAAGGGGGTTATGGTTTTGCTTTAACATTGTTTCAGTTTTTCGCGGAGGGTTTGTAGCGCGCGCGAGAGGGAAGTGTATATGCTGCCGGGTGAAATATTAAGGGAGTGTTCGATCTCGGAGATTTCTTTTTCTTCGAAGTATCTCATCTTTACTATAGCGCGTTGTTTTTCGGGCAGGTTGTCGAGCATGCTGTGGAGCATGGCACTTCGGTGTTCGGAGAGTTCGACATCGTCGATGATAGATTGATCGGGAATGTCGGGGATGGCGGTGTCGCAGAGGTTGGAACGCTGTCGTTCTCGTAGAATGTCGATGCACATCAGTCGCGTGGTTTGCATTGTGTAGGACCTTATATTCAAAACTTTGTCCAGTTTGTCGCGACTTTTCCAGAATTTCAGGAACACCTCCTGCACTACGTCCTCGGCCTCGGCCTCGGAGCCAAGCATACGCTCGGCCAACAATTGCATGTGGCTTTGAAGAGGTAGTATGGTTTGTTTGAATGTGTCGGAGGTCATTATTGAGGGTTTCTGTATATATGACGAAAAAAAAGTTTTTTTCTTACACTATCGAGCATTTTTTTTTGATAAGGAGCTTCTGTTTTTTTTGCATGACACTATGAGATTATGGAATTTTGTGTAAATTTGCAGAAACAAAGGCTATTTTGAAATTGTTGTATAATATTATGTTTCAGATGATTGGTCGATTTTTAAAAATATTAGTCCTCTCTTTTATTGTTGTGATGTTGTTAGCCGCATGCCGCACTCGCGAGATTGCGTATGTGAGTGATGCCACCCGCGACAGTGCGCAGCAGATTCTGTCGGTGTATGACAACACAATCCTTCCCGGCGACCAGCTGTATATCCATGTTGCCAGTATGACACCAGAGAGCGTGATTCCGTTCAATCAGGAAAGCCGCACGCTGCAGCTGCTCAGCAACAGTGTGGTGAAGGAGGAGAGCGAGCAAAATACAGAATATGTCAATGTTGACATAACGGGCTATACCGTCAATGAAAGGGGTATGATTACCTTTCCTATTTTGGGTGAAATCAGCGTTGTGGGTATTACACACGACAGCTTGTGCCACTATCTGGAGTCGCGCCTTAAAGCGGAGGGTTATGTTATAGACCCACAGGTGACATCGAAGTTGATGAATTTTAGAGTCACCGTGGTAGGGGAGGTGGCTCGCCCTCAACAGATTCATGTTGACGGCACCAGGTTGACCATACTCGAAGCTTTGGCAATATGCGGCGACTTGACCATCTATGGTCTTAGAGACAATATCACCATCATGCGTGTGGAGAATGGCACGAAGGAGATTGGTGAGCTGAACTTGACCAGCAAAGAGATGTTTGACTCGCCGTACTACTATCTGCACAACAACGACATAGTTTATGTAGAGCCTAACAAATACCGCAAACGCAGTTCGGACAGAGACCCCGATGTGCCCAACTATATAAGTATGGGTGTAAGTGTGTGGAGTATTATCAGGAATAACATAAACACAGCCCGAAGGATGAGGGATATGAATAAATGAAAAATCCCCGCAGGAAGATAGCTGCGGGGATTTTGTTTTAATGATTGTTTATAGAGGTGGCGCTTGCGCTAGGGGAGGCGTCAGCTGTAGTTGAAGTCGACGACGATGTAGAAGTTGTATTCGGGGAACAAGGAATGCAAGTCATTCTTCATCAGCTCGGAGAAAGCCGCGGCGTCTTTTATGCTTTCGTCGGGGACGACGTCGATGGTCACCAGTTTTTGGTCGTCGTAATAGTAGAAAGCGTGGACTTGAACGACGTTGGGGTGGTTGGTGGCGGCTTGCACAATGTCTTGCTGCAGTTTAGCGATAGGAGTGTCGCCGGTGTGGACAGCGTAGACACCAATGCTCATGATGATGCCCATGTCGTTGGCGTATTTTTCGGCCATTTTGCGTGTTAGCAGGTGCAGCTGTCGTGCCGTCATGTTTTCGGGCACGCTGATGTGCATGGAGCCAATAAGAGTGTTGGGGCCGTAGTTGTTGACAATTATGTCGTAGGCGCCGCAGACGCCGTCGAAAGAGAGGGCAGTCTGTTTTATTGAGTGAGCCAGCTCGGGCTCGATTCGGGTGCCGAGAAGTTCGCCTAGGGGAGAGGAGAGCATTTCGACGCCAGCCTTGATGATGACCAGCGAAATGAGGGTGCCGAAAATGCCGTCGAGATTGATGTTCCAGATGAGCATGATGCCCGCCGAGACAAGAGTTGACAGAGTTACGATGGCGTCGAACAGGGCGTCGGCGCCACTTGCCGTCAAGGCGTCGCTTTTCAGTTTTTTGCCCTGACTCTTGACAAATGATCCCAGGACAAGTTTGACGGCTATGGCGACGATGATTACCACCAGGGTGAGAGTGGTGTATTCGGGCGTGGAGGGGTTGAATATTTTCTTGACCGACTCGACCAGCGAGGTTACGCCGGCGGCGATGACAATGAGCGAGATGATGATGGCGCTGAAGTATTCCACACGTCCATATCCGAAGGGGTGTTTGTGGTCGGCTGGGCGTTCCGACAACTTGGTTCCTACGATGGTAATCACCGACGAAAGAGCGTCGCTGAGGTTGTTGACGGCGTCCATGACAATGGCTATGGCGCCCGACAGCAAACCGACCATAGCTTTGAAAGCAGCCAGCAGCACATTGGCCAAAATGCCGACAATGCTTACTCTGATAATTTTTTTGTTTCGATCCATTGTGTTATGTTAAGATTCGGGTTTCGAGTTGAGGTTGATGGGGTTGATGGAAGGTTGGTAGCGGATTATCTGATTTTTTCCATGTGGTAGCCCATCCGCTTGAGCTGGACGGCCATGCCGAAGAAGTAGAGCTCCCGGAGGCAAGTCACAAAGGCGTCGAAAGCCTCCTTGGTGCCGGGCTCGACAGGCTCGCGCATGAGGTTGTAGTTTACCCGTGTGGCGCATTCGCAGACCATTTGTGAGAGATTTTCGTATTCGTCGTCGCTAACCATGAGAACATCTTGGCAGATGTATTCGTCGAGGGCGTCGTAGCCGCGCTTGTCGCGCATATAGAGGTAGAGGTCGTCGACCTGTGAGTATATCTCCCATTCGTCGTCCCACATCATGGCCACAGCCATGCCTATGAACATCATCCATCCGAGGCTGGCGGCGGGATAGTCGCGGTACTCGCGGGCTCCGTCGGGGATGTAGGAGTTGCCTATCGACACCCATCGGTCGGTGACATCGGGGCATTGAGGGAGCCGCTGGTCGACAGCGCCTATACCCACCAGATATTGATGCAGGTCGTTGTGTATTTTTTCTTCGAATTTGTTTGCCATTGTGATGGTTTTTATACAGCCTTGGGCATAGTGAAGGCAAGATGGATTTTTTTGTTGGGGGTCGAGAAGAGATGGTTTGAGCGCTGGCCGTGTTGGCGTGCAGATAGAATGCTAACATCATCTTTCGCGACCTAGAAACAGGGTGCAAAAATACACAAAAATACCGACATGCAGAAAAGATTAAAGGATAATGATAAAAGTTAAAAAATGCTTGTTGTTTATAGTCAATGAAATAATAGATTGCACCGTTGCAACTTATTTTTTTTGTCATTGATGAGCGATTTTTTTTTCGAACCATGTTATTTTTTTGGGTCAATTACTTGCACATGTCGGTAATTATTCCGTAATTTGCAATCTGTAAATAGGGCATAGAAATACCCCCCCCATATAATATACTGATACATAGTTTATTATACTCAATATTATTGAGTCGGCCAATAAGAAACATTAAACACTATTATAATGGTAAAACAAATATTAATAATATTACTTGTCATTTTTATTACGGCGCCATTGATGACCGTTGCCCAAAGCGATTGTTTTGAAATAGGAGAACTACCATATTTCAATGATTTTGAGGATGAGCCACACTATCAAATTGGCGGGACCTCGCGATATGACGCTTTCCCACGATGTTGGGTCCGAATCAACGATGGCTCGGGCAATCGCTTTTATCCATACATCACCAATGAGAGCGACGATGTTATAAATGGCAGCAAGAGTATGGTATTCGCTCATTCGAGCTACAGCAACTACGCCCAAAACGAATACGCGGTGCTGCCGCCTATAGACACAAACATATATAACGACATTACCGGCCTGCACCTTACGTTTTATGCCAAAACCTCGCGTCTTTCGGCACCATTCCCTATGTTTATAGTAGGCGTGATGGTTGACTACGCCGACACAGCGACATTTGCTCCTGTCGACACCGTTTATTTGAGCAACACAGCCACACTCTATTGGGTCAGTTTCGCCAACTATAGCGGCACAGGAAAATATATCGCCATACGCTGTCCGCGAGTGCCGTCGACGTTCGGCGCCGTGCTAGACGATGTGTATTTGACCGACCAGTGGTGTGAGCCGCCCTCAAATTTGACGGCCACAGCCACACATGACGCGGTGACCCTGAGCTGGGAAGGCAACGGAGGGGGCAGTTTCACCGTAGCGCTGGACGGCAACACCGTGGCTGGTGTTACCGACACCTTCTACAGTTTTGTGGGACTTAATGACAGCACCGTGTTTGAATATGGTGTGGCCGCCGAATGCGCGGGAACTATAAGCCCGTGGTTGAGAGGCAGCATACAGACAGAATGCCGTCCGCTGACCTACGAGGATCTGCCCTACACCGAGGACTTTGAGGCATACAGTTACGGCTACCATGTTTATGACATAAGCCCCTGCTGGCGCAAAGGAGACTCGCGGCCGGATGTCAACTACCCATATCCGGTAAATTGTGTGGTCAACAACGACACGGTGGGTTTGAGTATGGGTTCGTCGAGCACAGTCTACGAGTGGGCGGTGCTGCAGCGGGTTGAAGACCAGATAGAGGTCTCGGACCTGGAACTCGATTTCCTGATCAAGCACACCGATAACGCCATAAGCCTTTTGGTGGTGGGAGTTGTGTCGGATATTGAGGCTTTTGAGCAATCCTATTTGCAGACATTCGTCCCCGTGGACACCATCGATGTCAGCAACGAAGCGATATACTCAATACATCCTGTCGCCGTGAGGTTTGAAAACTATGCGGAACGCGGCAAATACATCACATTCCTAGCCCCACAACTTCCCGACAGCATTCCGAGCTCAATATACAACGGCTTTGTAATAGACAATGTGACGCTAAAGGTGGCCAATCCCTGTCGCACACCGCAGCACGTCGGCGTAACCCATGTTACCCACAACACCGTGACGGCCGTATGGGAAGACGTGGCAGGCGCCGACAGCAGCCTTGTCCTTGTCGGCGCACCCGGGGCCGACATCGGTACATTCACTCCGCATTATGTTTACGGCAACAGCGTGACCATAGACAGCCTGAATGCCGACACCGAATACGAGCTGATGGTAGAAGCCGACTGTGGCGACGGACTGAGCGACCCGTCGTTTGGTGTGCGGTTTCATACACTATGCGATCCTATAGACATACTGCCTTGGACGGAGGGTTTTGAAGGAGTAAATGGATTGGACGGCTTTTATTCGACGGTCAACAATCTGCCTCCCTGCTGGAGGTACTACAATACCGGCTACCCATTGAACACCAGCGGCGGACCAATAGTGTACACCGATAATGCGTACATTGTGTACAGCGATCAGTCGTATGTATACAGCGGTGCCAACTCGATGTTGTTCAACGGCAGGAACCAATACGCCATAATGCCGCTCACCGACGCATCCACATATCCACTGACCTCACTGCAGGTGTCGTTCTGGACAAAGAGCCTCCGCGTGAACAACTCGGGACGCACAGCGTATGTCACCGTGGGGGTGATGAGCAACCCCAGAGACACCAGCACCTTTGTGCCGATAAGGAACGTCACTGTGTCAGGGTCTATGCTCTTTGAGCGTTTCACGATAGGATTTGCCAATTACGACGGTGCTCACGGCCATGTGGCGTTCAAGTCGGAGTCGTCCAATATGTTTGTCATCGACGACATAACACTTGAGGAGATGCCCGGCGGCTGTCCACGAATAGAGGCGATAGACGCAGAAACCACAGCATCGGCGGCATTGCTGACATGGGATTACAACAGCGAGTTTGGTCATCCGACAGGCTACGAGATAAGTTACCGCAATGTGGAAGACTCGGCAGTCACCACCTTTGTCACCACAGCCCAGGAATTGTTGTTGACAGGACTCGCCGCCGACAGTAGCTATTGGGTGTCGGTAGTGGCAGATTGCGGAGGTTTTTATGGAGAAGCCGACACGATGATTTTCAGTACCCAGGGTCTACCTTGCATAAGCTGGGACTCTGTTGACTTGGCCGTTGACACCATAGTGTTGGGCAATCCCGGAACAGAGACCAGCGCCATGTATCCAGTCTTGGCCAGTGCTCCGTTCTCGATAGTGCAGCATCTTTTCCTGGCGTCGGAGATACCCGTCACAGGTCCGACAACGATAACCGGCATCGGATTTGACTATGCCGATGACCAGCCATACCAAATAGGCAACTGCGCAATCTATCTGTCTCACATCCCAAGCGACGATTTGTCGGGTGTCACCAACCCAAACCTCCTCACCACAGGGCAGTTGGTCTTTAGCGGCACTCTTAGTTTTACCACCGAAGGATGGAACTACATCCCATTCAATCAGGGAACCTTCGAATACGACGGCACAAGCAACCTGAGTGTGACAATTACCAGAAGCAGCGGTGTGGCTGTCCCTTCGCCACGCCCCTTCCGCCAGGAGAACACTCCTGATCGTATTATGACCAGATGGGCCACCCGCCCTAATAACTATGTATCATACGGGTTGGGTGCTTTTGACCTCGATAAGCGCAGCAACACACGCCTCATCACCGGAGGCCAAGATGTATACTGCACAGAGTGGGCCACATGCCTGCCTCCGGTTGTGAAGGTAGACACAAGTGTGACAGGAATTGTGAAGCTATTGTGGATTCCCGGCTATCATGAGGAGTCGTGGAACGTAGACTATAGAGTTGCCAATCCCGCCGATACCGGCGAGTGGGTCAATGCCGCCACCGAGACCAACGCCACAGAGCATTATTTTACGATTGCCGACCTGGAGCCCGGGGCGATATACGAGCTTAGAGTGACGGCCAACTGCACCGACACCCTTGTGTCAGCGTCGGTTGCCATCACCACGCCATGCATACCCCTAAGCATCCCCTTCCATTATGGTTTTGAGGGTCTGCCCACTGGCGGCAACAGGGTGCCAGCTGACATACATTGCTGGCACCACCTCAACGACGCCACCACCTACAACGGCCACCCCACCATCAGTTCCGGTGCCCACACGGGTAACAGGGGACTTGGTTTCGGTGTCTCTGCAAGTATGTATTACTGCAACTACCAGGCCATCGTACTGCCGCCGGTGGATACCAGCATAGACGCTATCAACGCACTGTATCTCAACTTTTGGGCGAGGTCGTCGACCCGCAATGACGACCCGGTGCTCATTGTGGGCGTGATGACCGACCCGAACGACATCAACACCTTCCAGACGGTTGACTCGGTATATATCGACCCCGCCATTAGCGTATGGGACAGGTATGAAGTCTCGTTTGCGAACTACAACGGCCACGGGCGGTATATAGCCATCCGTGCCAACCGTCCCTCGTTGGCCGATTGGACAGCCACTATCGACGACATCACGATTGGCTACGAGCCGATGTGCCGCCGTGTGGACAATATCAGATTCCGCGACGTCACCCCCGACAGCGCCACCGTATACTGGACAAGAGGCGGGAGCGAGACAGAGTGGGAGCTCACGATAGGAGACAGCATTTACTACCTTACCGACACTGTATTTACGATTCGCGGCCTTGAGAGCGACACAGTGTACACGGTCAGCATACGAGCCATATGCGATGATGGCGACACCAGCAGCTATTGGTCATCGTCGTTCCATACCCCATGCTATCTTCTAAGTTCCCTTCCGCTTATCAACGACTTTGAGAATACGCCTTACTACTCACTGCACAACACCTCATACGTCGAGGCCTTCCCCAGCTGCTGGAGGCGAGTCAACAACATCCCTTCAAACAATAATACCAACGGCCGCCCCTACGTCAGGAATAACGGCACAAGCGGCATTCACGGCAACAACAGTATGTATTGGGAGCTGACCACCGAATACAAAAACTTATACGTTGTGCTGCCTCCGGTTGACAAGGGAGTATACAATACCAGCGACCTATACTTGATGTTCTATGCCCGGACTTTGAGCAACAGCGAAAACAGAGGTTCATATATCATCGGCGTGATGGACCACGACGGCGATACCGCAAACTTTGTGGCGGTAGACACTATCACTCCTACAATCGACGTCGCGCTATACACGGTCAGCTTGGCCAACTATAGCGGCACGGGCAACTATATCGCCATTCGCGGTTTTGTACCGAGCTACGGTCGCGAGCTGCTGATAGACGATGTGGTGCTTACGGACCAGATATGCAACCCCGTCTCGAATTTGAGAGCCTCATGTAGCGACACGTCGGTGACACTGGTGTGGAGTGCGGGCGGAGAAATAGACTCGGACAATGGTAGCGACAGCGTTGCGGAGAACAATATAACATACGCTGCCGTGCTAGGCAACGATACGGTGAGGGGAATAACAGACACCTTCTACACTTTCCAATCGCTTGCCAGCACAACCCTATACACCTATGCCGTTGCCACCGAATGTTCGAGGCACAACAGTGTATTCCAGACAGGGAGCATACAGACAGAGTGTCGGCCGCTGACCATGGATGACATTCCCTACAGAGAGGACTTTGAGAGCTACGAGTATGGATACCAAGAAGATATCGACCCCTGCTGGCGCAGAGGCGCGGTGCCATCCACCGTCTCGGGCAGGCCTCACGCCACACACTTGTATATCGGCGAGGACACCGTAGGATTCAGTATGGGTGCCACCCAGCACTACTACCGTTGGGCAGCCCTGCCGCGCCTGGATGGCTCGGTCGACATCACAAGCCTGGAGGTGAACTTCCTTATCCAGCGTCCCGGCGCCAGCGGTCTGCCGCTTCCCAGCACCCTCTTGATAGTCGGTGTCGCTGAAGATGTCACCTGGTACTCAGGCAACCTGCCAGCGGCAAGTATGGAACTCACCGTTCCCTCGCTCTCCTACACCTATTCCGGATTTGTGCCTGTGGACACTGTTGACCTCAACGACGAGCCTTTCTCTTCGCTCCATTCTGTTACGGTGAGCTTCGAAAACTATACCGGCGACGGACGATACATCGTCTTTTATGCACCTTCGCCCGAAAGCGAAACTATGGCCAACAACGGTTTCGCCATCGACAATGTAGAATTGAGATTGGCAGCTCCTTGCCCAACACCGCATCATGTCCGAGTGACTGGCACCACATCCGACAGAGTGTTTGTCAGATGGAGTGGCGACATTGGTGTCGACCAGTGGATTGTCTATATTGGCACACCAGGATTCGACCTCGGCGGCGTTCAGCCTCATATTGTGAACGACACTGTAGCAAGCTTTGGTGGACTCAACCCCAACACCGATTACGAGATGGTTATCGTCGCCAGCTGTGGCGGCAGCGAGGGCTATCCGTCCTATCCCGTACAATTCCACACCCAATGTGCCCCACTTGAGAGCCTACCCTTTGTCGAGGACTTCGAGAGCGTCGCCGGCATCCCCTCATATACCACCTATTCGAACACGAACACCCTGCCCGTCTGCTGGCTGAGGCATAACACCAGCGTAGGTGGCGAATATAGCGGAGCACCACTTGTACACAACGACTCAACCTATGCCCACAGCGGACACAACGCCATGAGATTCCACACTGCTAACTATGCCATAATGTGTTCCGACCAGTATGCTATTATGCCACTCACCGATTCCGTCCTCTATCCGGCGAGAGGATTGCAGGTATCCTTCTGGCTGCGCACCGCCCATTTTTACTATAACTCATTTATCGTTGTGGGAGTGATGAGTGACCCTGGTGACACGAATACTTTTGTTGCCGTCGACACTGCTCGCATCGAATCGCTCAGCTACTATTCGCACCATACGGTAAGGATGGCCGGCTACCGCGGTCCCCATGGCCACATAACCTTCAAGGCCCCTTACCAATCGCCTGTTAACCGGCCATATATCGACGACATAGTACTAGAGGAAATGCCTTGCTCACGCGCCTTTGACCTTCATGTAGAAAACACCGGACTAGACAGTATCACCATAGCCTGGAGCGACACCAGTGGCGCCAGTATTTTCTGGCATGTGGAATACGATACGGTGGACTTTGTGCCCGGCGATGGTGCTGCGGCGCACAGACTTTTGGTGAATCCATACAGCGAACAGACAGATCAAGAATATCATCTCACAACACTAGGTTTGTATGGTCTCGATTCGGCCACCGTTTACCATATATACGTCTATCCCGACTGTTTTGACACGGTTGTGGCAAGTCATCTAGTAGCCACCACGCTGTTGTCCACGCCAGTCGAGGTGCCGTGCAGCAGCGATTTTGAGAATGGCGATGGTGGAGGATGGACTTTGATAAACAGAGGCCAGCACAACTATTGGATGGTTGGTGACGACGCAGGTAATCCCGAGGGAGCGCTATACATCACCGACGACGGAGGCAGCAACCACTACAGCGGCCCATCGTCGACATCGCTTGCCACTCGCACCATACATTTGGACCAAGCGGGAGAATATGCTTACAGTTATGACTGGAGGAGCAATGGAGAAAGTTCGAAAGACTATTTGCGAGCCTTCCTTGTACCAGCCCAGACAATTCTTGTTGACGGCATCGGTCAAGATTTGTCGATACTTGATTCTCAACTTTCAATTCCGCTAGACGGCGGCAGGGACCTTTGTCAGCATACCTTGTGGCAGAGTTGCGCAGGCACTTTCAGCATAGACACTCCAGGCACATATATATGGGTATTTCTATGGCACAACGACAGCAACGTATACAATCAAGCACCAGCGGCCATTGACAATGTTGCACTAGTGAAGGACAGATGTCCTATGCCGCGGAATGTCGCCGGCGAGGTTGTTGCCGACAGTCTTGTCGTTTGGTGGGATTCTGTTGGCGGCGAAACCGCATGGGAAGTTGAGCTGTCGACAGTTAACAGTAATACAATAACAGCTATGGTTAGCTCGCCAACACATACATTCGTCGGACTCCCGTTGAGTAGCATATACACTGTAAGAATACGCACTATTTGTGGAGACGTCGACACATCACTTTACTACACCGCCTCGTTCCTAAACAACAGACATACAGTTGCCGTGTTGGCCAACGATCCAGCATACGGCTCGGTGGCGGGTAGTGGCACCTACTACTATGGCGATATCGCCACACTTATTGCATGGCCCAACACAGGTTTTGTTTTTTCGGAGTGGAGCGACGGCAACAATGCCAATCCAAGAAATATGACCGTGACAGGCGACACAACCATAGTAGCATGGTTTGTCCATATAGAGGATAGTGTCAATATCGATCGTGTTTTGGATTCCCCGTCGGTGACGATAAGTTTGGTGCCAAATCCCGCAAGAGGAGCGGTGTTGGTCTCTGTGGAGGGTGTTGACGACAAGATAAGTGTTCAAGTACTAGACCTATTGGGCCGCGAAGTAAGACATGAGATGGTCGATTGTCCATCAAACTGCAAAAAAAACATAGACATTGGAAGTCTCTCTTCGGGAGCCTACATAGTGCGTATAACGTCGAGGAATCTTCCACCGATAATAAGGCGACTGATTATTCGATAAAAAAAAGGTTTTTATATGATTGGTTATGCTTTTGGTTGATTTTCAAATAAAAACAATAGGAGATGGCAATCAAGGCGAACTATGAACAATGGTTTGGAGTCGCGCCATGAAGAATCTATTAGTAGAAAAAGGGCGAAAGACAACCGAGAACGGTAAATAGGCGGGATGCTGTTGGAAAACAGAATGTTGGAATAGTAAAAAAACGCCTTGTTGAGGCGGTTGTGGTGGTCTGTTACAGATTCGAACTGTAGACCTCTTCCGTGTGAAGGAAGCGCTCTGAACCAACTGAGCTAACAGACCTTTTGGGGTGGGATATTTGTCCCGAAAGCGGTTGCAAAAGTACTATTTATTTTTGAAAACACTTGTTCTTTGGCGTTCTTTTTTTGAAAAAAAATGCAAAACGATGTTTAAGTTGTTGTCGTAGAGCTCTGTTTTGCGTTTGGACGCAATGGGTGGCTTCGACTGGCAAAAGAGATTTTATTCACAAAAAATGTATAATGGAATACACTTTTTATCTTTTTTCGCCCATGGTTTTTGCGACAATGTCGTCGAACATTTCATCAAAAATCACTCTTAGCTTTTCTTTGTCGTTGATCAAGGCTCTGAGCTCATTGAGAGGTTTGGCGTTTTTGGACTCTGGCAGCCATAGTTTTAGGTAGCCGCCTTCGGCATATTTCTCGTTTAGGTGTTCCAGTGTTCTGCTCCATTGGCCCTCTTTGTCGAGACCAGGGTGGTTGTTAATACCATATTGTATGGTTCGGCGTATGATTTTCAGGGGCTCTATGTCGCGGTCGGCTTCGGCGACAATGCGACCGTAAAGGCTTCTTGGCGGTTCGCGCCTTGATGCTCGGTGGTCTTCGACGGCCTCCGACATCGTTGTTATTTGCTTTTCGTTGAACCAAGTGCGCAGCATTTTGTCGTCGCGCATTATCTGGCCCGAAACCAAATGGTGCAGCTCACGACCTTCCACCAGACCTAGATCGTGGTAGGCGGCTGTGGCATACACCATGTTGATTTCCACGGGATAGTGGCTCGCCAAGTCGAGGCTGTTGTTAATAACGCTTCTGACGTGGTCTTCACGATGGGCTTGGTCGAAGTATTGGTATTGTGGAATTATGTTGTCTTCCAAGTATTTAATCAGGGGTATACATAATTTACCGCAATCTACCATCTGGTAGGCTTTGCGCTCGGTTCCGTCGTCGATGAGTATTATGCCTTTGTATTTAAATCCGTGTTTCTCAATGAGGTGTATCATTGTGGCATTGTCGGCGTGGGTGTCGATTCTCAGAGACGGAATCATCTGCCGGCACCAGTTGACGCAGGCTTTGAACACGCCGCGAGCCCCAGAGGCACGGGCCATGCGGTGTATTGTCCCGTAAGGGCGGTCGTCCTCGTCCCATTGACCGTAAAAAATCTTCTCGTAGGTGTGGTCGCGACCCACTATAAAGGCAAAGGTTCCGATTGCAATTCCATTATCCTCAATTATAAATCCATGCCCTTTGAGTATGTCGTCCTCTACAGTTGCGAGGGAAGGATATCCGCCCACCCATTGGCTATGGTTGCCGCCGGCACGCATTTCGCGACGCGAGTTGTCATACATCGACATAATCAAGTCGATATCCTCTTTGCGGCTGGCTCTGATTGTTAGTTTTCCCATTCGTTTTTAATGATTAACAGACTATCTTCGTTTTTATTTTGTGTGGGAAGAAAAACGGATGCCTTTTTGTGTAATAACGGATTTGTTTTGCTTGTTGTAATAGCCACATTACACTATACTAAACTCGTGATATAATGTTCGATACATTGGCAGTATTTTCGCATTGACCCGTATGTGTTTTTTTTTGTGTATATTTGCATTCTCTTATATCAAAAAAAATGTGATGAAAGGCAATGAATTAAAACCTCGCATAGGTATCTTTGGACGTCGCAACTATGGTAAAAGTTCGCTTATCAACTATCTTACAGGCCAAAATATAGCCATAGTTTCCGACACTCCCGGAGCCACCACCGATCCTGTTCGCAAAACCATGGAGCTGGGTGGGGTGGGGCCCGTGATATGGATAGATACCGCTGGCATCGACGACTTTGGCTCCCTCGGCGCCATGCGTGTCGAAAAGTCTCTACAGGAACTGAAGCAATGCGATTTGGCTATCATTATCCTTTCCGAAAACAGGTTTGAGGAGCCCGAAGAGACGCTGGTGGAAAACTGCAAAAAAAGCAATGTGCCTTTCCTCTTTGTTTATTCACAATCGGACAGAATAGCCCCCGACAACGTTTTTATAGACTCTATGAAACAAAAATTCGGGACTACACCATATATATATAATATATCTTCTGACCAATTCCGGTTGCCGCTGCTCGGCCTTATCCGCGATGCTCTTCCCGAGTCGGCCTATCGCCACCAGTCCCTGCTAGCGGGAGTCATATCTCCTTCCGACCGTGTTGTTATGGTGACCCCCATCGACTCCTCGGCCCCCGAAGGCCGCATGATTCTCCCTCAGGTGCAGGTGCTTCGCGACATACTCGACAACGATGCCGTAGCCATAGTGTGCAAGGAAACGGAGCTCCAATCCACGCTTTCTTCTATGCCCTCGCCGCCCAATTTGGTGATTACCGACAGCCAAGTCTTCGGCATGGTTTCGCAAATGGTGCCCGACAGCGTTCCGCTAACCTCTTTCAGTATTGTTCTGGCTCGTGCCAAAGGCCTGTTCGATGAGTACATCCAGGGCACTTCGGCTATCAACAGCCTCGACGATGGCGACAAGGTGCTTATCTTAGAGTCATGCACCCATAACGTCACTTGCGAGGATATCGGTCGCGTCAAACTTCCCAAACTCTTGCTTAAGCATACTGGCAAGGAACTTCATTTCGATGTCGTCGCTGGACTCACCGCTCTCCAAACCCCCATCACCGACTATGCCCTTGTCATTCAGTGCGGAGGATGCGTCGTTACTCCCAAACAGCTGGCTTCTCGTCTGGCTCCCGCCATCGACGCCAACATCCCCGTCTCCAATTACGGCCTAGCCCTTGCCTTCCTCAATGGCATCTTCCACCGCGCCATACGCCCATTCCAATAATAATCATTGTCCACCACATGACACATAACAACATCTCCATCATCGTTGCTATCGCCAGCAACAACGCCATAGGAAAAGACAACGACCTCCTTTGGCATATCTCCGACGACCTCAAACGTTTCAAATCCTTGACATCAGGCCACACAGTCATTATGGGCCGCAATACCTGGAACTCACTTCCCCGTCGTCCTCTCCCAAAGCGTCGCAACATTGTCATAACCCATGATATCTCTTTCTCTCACGATGGGGTAGAAGTGGCTCACTCTCTTCAGGAAGCACTCGAAATGGTCTGCAACGAGGACGAGGTGTTCGTTATGGGTGGAGCAGCCATCTATAAACTATTCTTGCCCTTTGCCAGCAAGCTGTATGTCACTTGGGTCATGAAGGATTTCGACGCCGACGTCTTTTTTCCCCCCATCGACCTCTCGCGCTTCTCAAAAGTGGCCGACAGCGGCATCCTTTCCGACCCCCAATCCTCACTCTCCTATAGCTTCGTCGACTATATTCTTAAACCAGTCCTCGACTCACGCTCTTGAGGCCCCATCAAATAGATATTGAATGGCGATCAGAAAGGCACACTCTTTTTTTGAACTCATACACATTATCTGTAAACTTTCGCCGCAACACATTACCCCTCCCACTCAATAATAATCCTGATAGTACTTTTATAGTACTTAGATAGTACCTAGATGGTACCCACAAGCGTTTTTTCATCCCCGCAAACCACCCATTCCTATCACAATACATATAAGACGCCACAAAATAGCGATATGATACCGTTGAAATGGTAT
>ONEY01000007.1 GCA_900316965.1 uncultured Bacteroidales bacterium | reverse complement strand
CCGTGAAGGTGTAAACCAAATTAGGGATATGGACGAAACAATGTAAACCAATTCAGTTTAATCATCCCAAATCTGTCAACCAATTTCAGGGAAAGTCAATGTGTCCATATCGTATTAAGTTTCACGGTGCAAAAATAATAAAAATGTTGCACATACACAACATTTTTTTTTACAAATGCCGTTTCTGCGCAACATATTTTATTCGTTAACACATATGACGATTTGTTATATAATTTAAAATCAACTATATACAACACATGATTATTATATCGTTTTTTTTCTTTCCGATTGTTTTATGGTTTATGCCCATCCTGAAGTATTTCTTCCCTACCAGCGCCAAACACACCAACCGTTCCACGAAAAATACTAATAGTTGGTCATAATTTGGTCATATTTTTGAAGTTCTGTTGGTCATAGTAGCCATATTTAACAACCTCAAAAATACATAAAGCAAACAATATCAACCAACAAGAAATAGTAAGGTTTTATTTACGAAGTTCCTCCAGGGGTACAAAAGGATTTTGTAAGTAGTTCAAAATGAGCGAAAATACAAAATCCTTTTTCTTTTATATCCCCAATTTGGTCATAATTTGGTCATATTATAAAAAAAGTTTGAAAAAGGAGAGCCAAACGACACACTATCTTTCCCTGATACGCCATGTACCAGCCTAAAAAATAGACACAAAAGATATTATTAATGCATTTAACAAATAGCAAGTTCTATTTTACGAAGTCCTTCCTGGGTACATGGGCCTGCCATATATCCTTTCTTAGTAAAGAACATCCGCTCTAAGATAGCCTGTTCCCCACCTTCATAAACAATAGTTCGTAACTGCCGACGTTATAACATAGTACAATTGGGATCGATTGTTGGCTTAAAAAAAATCTATATTTTTTGTAAGATTTTGCACACTTTTGCGACTACTTGGTATGAAACAGGATACAGAACAATTCAAACGCAACATTTTGCAACTGCAACCCTCTATGCAGCGAATGGCCGAAAGCCTCCTGCACAATGAGGAAGCAGCAGCAGATGTGGTGCAAGACTGTTTTGTAACCCTATGGAGCGAACGAGAGAAACTCCAGCATATTGTTAACCTTGAAGCATGGTGCATTACGCTAGTCAAACGCCGATGTGTTGACCTATTGCGCCGCCACAATCCTACCATAGATATTGACGAACACACTATGGCACTTGCCGAAGAAGAGGCATACGATGCCGAAGAACGTCTGAAACTAGCAACGAAGCTCATTGAAAAACTACCCGTTAGGCAGAAACAAGTTATTCAACTAAAGCATTTTGACGCCGCTGACACCGACCACATAGCCTCAAAACTCGGCATCACCCAAGGCAACGTATACACACTCCTCTCACGAGCATACAATTCACTGAAACAAATGATATTGGAATATGAAAAACGATAGCAACAAAATGGACCTCAATCAACTGCTTTCCACCCTCGAACACGCAGGTCGCGACAACCGTCGCCAGCAGGAACTGTGCGCAATGATTGACAACCTTGCCGCTGCCGAAACCACCAAACACCGCGGCTTCTGGTGGTGGACATCGCGTGTCGCTGTGGCTGCCTGCATCACATTTTTCATCACCACAGCCGTGCGTATCTGGTTCATCCCGACAGCCCCCACCACCAAAGGCGCACCCAAAGTAGCAGAGATGAACGGTACAGAAATGCCTATGGCAACAGTCCTCGACACCACCGTCATTCCGACTGTCAGCCATAGAGCAACAAGGCATAGGTCAAACGTTGTAAATGACGAACCGACCGTCGCAATAGAAGAACTATATGCCGAAGAGTCAACCACAACCGAAGCAGTTGAAAAAGACAGCACCGAGGCTCCTTACTTTATTATTGAAGACAACTTCGCTCCCGACACAGAGCCGATTGCCTATAACAGTGAGCCCGAACCTGTCGACACCGAGGAACCATCAACCATAACTCCCGACACCAACACACCCAACGTCGCTCAAACAACCAAACCCCAGCGACGCAGACTCCTCGGCGGCTTCCTGCGCCGTTCCGAGCCCAGCCGTATGGAAGGCACCACACTGGCACTACTAAAATTCTGACTATTAACAGATAAAACACTAAACACAATATGAAACGCATCATCATTCTCGCCGTCATTCTGAGCATGTCACCGTTCCTCATCGCCCAGACAAGCACCGACACCACGGTTGTTCCGCATGAGAAAATCCTGCAGAAGGTAGACCTTGGTATAGAGGCAGGCATCAGCCTACTCAACAATAGTCATAGCCCTTACAGCGCCTCGCCAAGCTATGTGTTCCGCCTTCCGCTGACGGCACACCTGAAACTGGCAGAACGCTGGAATCTGAACGTCGGCCTGCGCTACGACTTCCAGTGGGACATACTGCGCCACAACGTAAAACCTGCCGAAGGTGGTGGCATCAATCTCCTAACGACACCTACCACAGGGCGCCAGACGGCCACCGTGTTCCACAGCTATCTTGGCATACCGCTCGAACTGGAATGGCTGCTGACACCAGCCAGCCGCAACGGGCTACGCCTGAGTGCCGACATATACGCCGCCTATGCCGTCAGCGAGTACCTCACCATCCGCACCCTCGACGCTCGCAACACCTACTACGGAATGCAACGAGGTACCTATAAAGAAGTGGTGGAATCCGACGACCCGATGTTCCAACCATGGAAACTGGAAATAGGGCTCAAGGTCAGCACCGACGCGATAGGCCTGCTCCACGGCATTCGCTTTTTCACCAACCTACTGCCCACCTACATCGACCCAGCAACAAACCAGAAAATATACACTTCAGGCATAACCTTATTTCTCTAACCATTTAAAGTATATAAACTTATGAAGAACAGTACAAATAAATCGACTCTCTTGGCCATAGCCTGCTTCGTCGCCCTCGGCATCTTCGCCACACTTACCGCCCACGCCCAGGAGGACAACCCGTTAATCTCCTCGCCCCTCGTCACCACTACTGGTGCCAATGTGCTCGGCTCCGGCCACTTGCTGCTCAGCGGCGACGTCAACGCCTCCCGATTTCACTCCGACTATTTTCATAAAGATGACAGCAAACTTACCACTATCGGTGGCGGGGCAAGCCTTCGCTGGGGTATCGGAAGTAATGCCGAACTGACGCTGGGCGTCAGCGCATCACACGCCAAAGGATACTTATTCGACACGATCACGTATGCTCCCGACAACCTCAACCTTGTGCCATCGCTGGGAGCCCGCATTATGCTTCTCGGCAGCGAAGAAAGCAAGAACAAGCTCACCTTCTTCACCGAAGTCACGCTTCCCCTCCGTCGCGGGCATCCCTATGTGGAGGATGAGGGTATGCTGGCCGAGCCCATCATAGGTTTGCAGTACCGCCACCGCTTCTCAAGCCATTGGTACCTCGACGCATCGGCGGCCTACGCTTGGAACCGTCACGCCCCCTACGCCCGAATGACCGACAGGCCCTTCCGCCTGACGCTGTTCGCCCGCTGGCTACCCAACGAACGATGGATGTTCAGCGCCGGCCTCGACAACGAACAAGGCCGCCTGGAAGCCCTGTGGCAAACAAACGACCGCCTGCATCTGAAGGCCCAAATGTGCGTCGAAGGTGGCATAAATACTTCCATTTCCACCTCCAGCATCTTCAGCATCTACGGACTTATAGGCTTCAACTGGATGATTAAATAACTATAAAATATTAATGATATGAAAGCAAAAATAATACTTCTGCCCCTCCTTGCGGCAATGCTTATGACCGCCTGCGACCCAGGCTTCGACGAAGAGTACACCATTGACAACCAAAGCTCGCACGACATCCTCTTCGTTTGGAGCGGCTCCTGGCGCTACTATCCCCACGAAAACGGCACCAACTTCGACGGCACCTATCCCGTAGCGGCAGGACAAAAGGCCACGCTGCCTTTCAATGGAGGCTTGGGCTCCACAGGGCAAAACGCAATATTATACAACGTCAGATACGGACTTTTTGGCGACAGTGTGCAATTCATCGTCGACGGCATCGACACGCTGACCTTCTACGCCAGCGACACCCTCGGTGCCGACTCGCCCTACAACTTCAAGTCAACACGCTACACCTACGACGAACTGCCGGGTCGCGCGGGCGGTATGAGTTGGGCCTCACTCACTTTCAAGGTTGACGACGCGATGCTGACAACAGCAAAATAGGCCACATCTGGCATTATAACTATAATAAAAAAGGGAGACAATTCATAACGATTGTCTCCCTTTTCTGTCGATTAATAACAAACTATTATATAGCCATATACATCAGCCCCACATAGACGAACTTACAAAAGAATAAACATTATACGCAAGCTGTTAACTATATAATGTCTGCGTGTAATGCGTAATATAAGCCCTACTACAAGGAATAGTCATTCTATTTCCAAATGGTGCTGTCTTTGCCGGAGCCAATCTCGAAGTGCAGTTTGGCAATGCCGAGGTCTACCGATGAGAACGGCACATTTTTTGCCGTGGCCACAACCTTTCCATCAGCCATATACTCGAATTGGAAGTTCTGCTTGTTCATTGCCGAAGGGGCTAGCATGGCGCACATAACACCTTTCTTAAACCACTCCGGTGTAAAGGCAATGGCGGCAATCTGTCCGAGGGGCTTGTCGACGTGCGCCTTGCCCTGGGTAAGGCCATAGCCTATGGAGATGACGGCCACAAACTTCTCACCTTTGTCGACCTGCACTGCTTTGTTCTTCGTGAACGTGCCCCCAACCCAGCAAGTGTTGAGTCCCAGCTGTTGCGCCAACAGTACAAGACGTTCTCCCTCGTATCCGAGTTTCTCTTTCAAGTCATCAGACTTACTTCCTACCAAGGCGATGTAATTGGTAACACCTCTAAACTTGCCGTAACGGGCCAGGAAGCCAGAGAAGGCTTTCGGCTCGTTCTGTATGAGTTGGATGTGCAGCCCTCTGGCAGCATTGATCTTTTCTATCTCTGCAGTAAGGTTGGCCACTTGCTCTTCAGCAAGAGGTCTTCCGTCGTATTGACGCACGGAATGACGGTTGCGTATTGCTTCTTCTATAGTCATATTATTTCCAATGTCATTTTGATGTGAGGTATACCGTCCTCAAGGAACTCGTCTGATGTCTGCACAAATCCGACTTTCTCGTAAAGGCCACGGGCATAGACTTGTGCCTCGATGGTTATTCTCTCTGCATGGAACTTCTCCACGGCCAGCTTGATACCTTCACGCAGAAGCTGTGTAGCCAATCCCTGGCGGCGACGGGTACAAATCATCCTGCCAATGGATACATCTTCGAATGTTGTACCGGCAGGCAATACTCGCAAATAAGCTACCATCTCGCCTTTGTCCTCCAACCACAGATGCCACGACACTTTGTCGTTGCCGTCTATCTCCTGATATGGACAATTCTGCTCCACCACGAACACAGACACACGGTATCGGTAAATGTCGTGCAATTCGTCGAGAGTGAGTTCTTTATATTGTTTTACATTCAGCTCCATAGTCTTTCCATAATCAAATAGCCATGATATTACCCCTTATATAACAATGCAAAAATACACTTTTTTTGTGAATTCCAAAACATTTTACACTTTTTCAGAATCAAACAAGCAATATAATAGCACTTATTCAATGACTGTTTTATATAAAATCATACATTCCACGAGAGTAGTACGCAATATATGTACATCATATATAATCACCTGTTTATAATACAGAAATACTGACATCCAAATAGGAAACTTAGCTCCATAAAGTATATACCCCTGCCGTCGACGAAGATATACGAGTCTTTCAAAACAGCAAAATACAAAAAAAATGTTAAAATTTCGTCTAAAATGGAGCATTCGACACACTTATGTGTAAGAAGTCTGAAATGGACTTCGGAATATGAGAAAAAGTTGAACAAATAAAACCAAATGAAGATGAAAAGACTTTCTATGACCCTTGCGCTATTAGCGCTGACAATCCTAGTGCCTTGGAATACAATACTTGGCCAAGTCAACAACAAACCAAGCAGCAGATACGATTGGGTAAAACACTACCACGGACTTCGCGACGATGATATATGCTCGGGTATTTTGGAAATGGAAGTCGACAACCAAGGCAACGTCTATGTCATGGGGCAATTTACCATGGATGCCAACATTGACGGCGAGTATTTTCTACCTACGCAGCATCAGTCGGTCAACAACAAACGTAGCTTCTTTGTAGCTAAACTATCGCCTGATGGCACTATGATATGGCACAAGGCCATACATCATACGCAAGATCATGTGTTTCCAAAAAAAATGAGACTGGTGGGCGATACGGCGTTGATGCTGATGGCCAACTTCGATATGCCATTAAGCAACAACACTTGGAGTCGATTGTACTATCTGGACACGATGATTGTTGACAATAACGGATACCCCTATTCCACCGACAGCTCGACAATATCGAATGCCGACGGCATCATAACCCTCGACCCCGATGACGGACACCTTCTGGAACACCACTTTTTGCAACGGGCATTGTTGGATACAGCGGGAAATGTTTTCCGTTACAATTCCCAAGGCCGATGGATAACAGATAGACTTGGTGCCAGTGAATTCGACGTGGACAGTCATGGAAACATCTACCTCGTGCGTAGGACCTACGACGAGGCTACAATAAATTGTAACACTTGCCAGTCTCAATACCGCACAATTAATCCCATAGAAGGCTCTGTCGGCGGAGTGCGCATTTTCATCGACGGAGTGCGCTGGATTGACTACAAATTGCCCTATGCCACCGGAAGCTGGAACCAACAGTTGATGAAGTTCTCACCTCACTTCGATTCCTTGCTTGACGCCACCTACATTGAACGCTCCACCACGTCGACAACCGACACAAGCTCCAATTTTATAAGCAACATATCAGTTTCCTCATTCAACATCCACAACGACAGACTCTGCATCTGCTTAGGACTCGACAAATACCACGACGGTGCCACCGTTGAGCGCAGCGACAATCTTGTGTTCCACAACCCTCAGCAATACTTTGACATACGACAAGACGCCATGCTGATTTACGACACAAATCTGCATCCACATCAACTGGTACAATTGGATCCACTCAACCCTCAAGAAAGCGATCTTGGTCCTACCTATGGAACTTGCAGATTCAGCAACACAGCTTATGATGCCGATTCCAACTCACTCTTCATCATTGGAATCTCAAATACTCACCCAATAACTATACCCTCTTTCGGACATGATATTGCCTATCGTGGCGACACCCTCGCTTTATCGAACAGTGTCTTCTTCCTGCGCATCGAACCCGACAACGGCTCGCTGATTTCCTACGGCACAGCCACAACGTCCACAAACTTTAGTCTTGGTGGGTGCCCCAACATCGTCGTAAATGGCAACCGAGTCTTTGCCGAAGTCGTGTATGGTTCCAACATCTACTTCGGTGACACAGCCTTCTACACCGCAAGCCACGGTGTCAACATGGCTGTAGTCAGCGCCATTGGATTGGCGCAGTGGGACTATGCCGGCCATGAAATTGCATTCCACGACTTCCATGCACAAAATGGCCCCACAAATGTAGGTCCCGTGGCGCTACACGACAGTGTGCTCTACTTCAGCGGTGTCGCCTTCAATGCCACATTCGGTGACATTTCACTGCCTGGTTCCAACACATTCATCGGGCGTTATGTCGACGAGTCGTTTATGACCCCCTACATCTATGACAATCGCCACGCCGACCAATACATCACATGGAATACCCCAACAGTGAACGATACCATTTATGTGGAATATCCAGGCCACGACATTAACATCTCGGCCACTTCGAGCAGCGGCCTACCTGTAGAGTTTCTCTTGTCGAACGACACCATAACCTACTTCATAACCGATCAGAGACTCTGGATTTCTGACACCGGCACATTCCACATCACAGCCATACAACCTGGCAACACTTACTGGAACGCAGCCCAACCTGTCGAAAAGATTATCCACGTTGGCCCTGTCGATGGCCGCATAATATGGGATCAACCTTTGGAGCTCGTCTACAGCGACACGATCATCCATCTTGACGCTGAATTCATAATTGGCAACACCTATATGACATTCGAACTACCTGCTGGCAACGGCGTGGCTGAATTTACGGAAGTGGGCTCCCACGAGTTGCATATCCTTGGCCCAGGCACCGTCGATATCAAGGCCATAGCTTGGCGTTATAATCCCAATTCCGACGACGGCAATTACAGCCTTACAAGGACTCTGGTTGTATATTCCAAACCTATAGACCCCATCGGTATCGACGCAGTGGCTACCGACATTGTTAAAGCCTACCCCAACCCCTCCACCAGCAAAGTGAGCATAATGTGCCCCGAACCCATCGCCTCAGCATGGCTAATCAATATGTTTGGACAACGCAAAGAAGTCCGCCTAACATCTATTGGTAACAGACAATACTCGTTAGACTTAAGCTCACTTCCTCAAGCTGCCTACTTTTTGACATTGACTACCACATCTGGCCAAACGCATACCATAAAACTGATGAAGAGGTCGAATACTTTCGAGAACTAATACACATGTACACCAACTGTAATCACGAAAAATTCATATAAAAAAGAGCTATGTAATTGATTTGCGACATATGGACCAAAATGGTTACACCCCATTCGTCTTTTATTTGTACTTTTGCATAAAAATTATTGACACCAACAACCAAATAGTAACTATCTGACTAATACCAACTTCATTTTCTTGATGCAATTAAGTTACTATAAATAATCTATTAAACCGACGAAGCCGATAGGATATAACCGGCAAATTACAACAAATGGCTAAGATAAATCAAGATGGATCATTTGACGAGAGAGTAAAAGGTGGTAAATATAAAAATGCAAAATGAAGAAAAAAAGCATTTATCATTGGGTTCATTGTCACAGTTTTATTATTTATTGGATTTGTTGCTACTGACACTGCCGATCCTGCCACAGCTGTTTTATATGCAGCCATACTGGGTGTGATTGTTGGTGGATTAGTCAATACAATTCTGAAAAAAATCAACGGATTTATAGGTAAATTTTAACAAATACGCACAAACAAATTCTTATAAAACATACGTTTATACAATAAACCCCGAAAGTGTTTTATCCAACTTTCGGGGTTTCTTACAGATAGCATTTTCTGTAATTAAAAGAGGTCGAGCGTCAGCAAGCCAAAGGGAAAGAAGCAGCGAGCGACTGAAAGCAAAGATTCTTTAGCATGTGTCAACTGCTAACATTTCATGTTCCAAAGAACGAGGCTCACCAGAGAACATCAGCGAGCACCGCACACAATATAATAGCTCCATTTTCGTTTTTGAATGACTTAACCAACGACAGAAACCAATGGAACACGCCAACACCTTCGACCACATCATCGTCCGCGACGCCACCGAAAACAACCTAAAGCACGTCAACGTCCGTATACCCAAAGGAAAAATCACCGTGGTGACTGGTGTGTCGGGGTCAGGCAAGTCGTCGCTGGTTTTGGACACTATAGCTGCCAAGTCACGTCGTGAACTCAACGACACATTCCCTTCATTCACACAGCAATATCTGCCCAAATACGGACGTCCTCATGTGGGCGATATCGAGAACCTCCCCATTGCCATTGTCATCGAACAACGAAAACCAACATCCAACTCTCGCTCCACGGTAGGTACATACACTGACATATATGCCTTGCTTCGGCTGCTGTTCTCGCGTGTAGGACAACCCTTTGTTGGCTACAGCGACGCCTTCTCGTTCAACCACCCCTCTGGCAGCTGTCCACGTTGCAGCGGGTTGGGCGAAATCCGCGAGCTGGACATACATAAGCTTGTCGACTTCGACAAGTCGCTCAACGACGAGGACACTATACACTATATAGCTTTCCACAAGGGCGGCTGGCGCTGGATACGCTACGCCCATAGCGGACTTTTCGACCTCGACAAGAAAATAAAAGACTACACCCCCGAGGAGCTTGACCTCTTCCTCTATTCACCGCAGATAAAACTCAAGAATCCTCCCTCCAACTGGCCCAAGACGGCAAAATACGAAGGCCTCGTACCTCGCATGTACCGCAGCATAATCAACTCAGAAGAAGGTCTGCTCCACGCCGCAGCCATCAATCCCATGCTTACCATGGGCACCTGTCCCGACTGCGGCGGCACACGCCTAAACGCAAAAATACGCTCCTGCAAGATTGGCGGCATCAACATCGCAGAAGTGACAGCAATGAGCATCAGCGATTGCCTTCAGTGGATGACAACTGTCGACAATCCCCTTGCCGACGACATCAAGCGAGCCACCATCGAACGGCTTTCAGCACTCGAGGAAATCGGACTTGGCTATCTCACCCTTGACCGCGCCATAGGAACTCTCTCCGGCGGCGAAGCACAACGTTGCAAGATAGCAAAATACATCAACTCGCCCCTATCCGACGTGATGTACATTCTTGACGAGCCAAGCGTAGGTCTGCACAACCACGACATACTGCTGATGCAGAAATCGGTGCAGAAACTCAAAAACCACGGCAATACCGTTATCCTCGTCGAGCACCACAAAGAGATAATCAAGATAGCCGACCACATCATTGATATGGGCCCCGGAGCAGGCATGAATGGCGGCGAAGTCGTCTTCGAAGGCAGCTACGACGAGCTACTTCACAGCCATACTCTCACTGGCACAATGCTCAGTAAGAGGAGCAGTATAAAAGAACCTGTGCGCAAACCCAAGGCATACTTCCACCTAAAGGATGCCTGTCTCCACAACCTAGAGAACCTAACCGTCGACATGCCACTAGGCGTGATGTGCGGCATAGCCGGTGTAGCAGGTTCTGGCAAAAGCTCGCTGATGGAATGCTTTCGCAAAGCCTATCCTCTCCCCGACGAGATAGTATATATAAGCCAAAAAAACATAGGCATAAGCCTACGTTCCACCCCAGCGACATATCTTGACGTTGCCGATGACATACGCAAACTCTTTGCCAAAACAAACAAGACCAAAGCAGACCTCTTTTCCTTCAACGGCAAAGGCGGCTGTCCCGTTTGCCAGGGCAAGGGCATCATCGTCAACGACATGGCCTTTATGGACGCCATTGAAACAACATGCGAGGCATGCGGAGGATTGCGCTATTCTCCCGAAGTGCTTTCCTACCAAATCAATGGGCTCAACATCGCCGAGGTCATGGATCTTACCGCCAACAAAGCATCAGAGTTCTTCAGCGGCACTGTTATTGCTGAAAAGCTAGAGCCTCTGCGCAAAGTCGGCCTAGGATACCTGCACCTCAACCAGTCGCTATCCACCCTCTCCGGCGGCGAGCTGCAACGCATCAAGCTAGCCTCCAGCCTTCGTGAGGCTGGCAAGATATTCATCATGGACGAACCATCCGACGGACTACATGCCAATGACATCAAGCGCATCACCGACCTCTTCGACACCATGGTTGAAGCCGGCAACAGCATATTCCTTATCGAGCACAACATTGAAATGCTGAAATCGTGCGACTACTTAATCGAGATGGGTCCTGGGGGCGGCGCCATGGGCGGCAGAATCATTTTTTCCGGAACCCCCAAAGCCATGTCCGAGTGCCCCGATTCTGTCACCGGTCCATATATGATTTGAATTATAGTGGTAAACCAACATATAGCTCTGCAGTACCATGCTAATTCTCAAATAATAAAAAAAGCAATATGCTAGTGAGCAATAGCTGCCGCCAGATTATTTCAGAAAGCAGAAACGGGAGAAGTCAAAGAACGAACACCTACACAATTGACGTTAAAAGCCTTATATGTCTAGCAATTACGAGGATGAGCTTGCGGCAATTGCATCTTTATCATTCCCTTTAATTATCCAATAAAACACTAATCTTAAATAATCTCCTACAACTGATTTTGTTTAAACAAAAAAAGTCCGCTCAAAGGCGGACATTTTCTGATGTTTAACCAAAATAATTATTCGTTACGCAGGAATGTCAGAGTGAGGTTGACTGGTGTGCTGTTCTCTACAAACTCCATCGGAATGACAAAGGTGATAGCGTCGGTGGCATCGTCATAGGTGAACTGCAGATGGGCAGGAACATCGTTGCCATTGACATCCTCGGCAACACCGTCGAGATAACCGGTATGGGTTGTTCCATCATAAGTGTAGGTGTAGGAAACGCCATTGATCTGTTGGAAGTTTGTTGCATCGCCACCCCATGCTTCAACATTCGATGGGAACGAGAAATGTGCGTAAGTGCCATCAAAATTGAGACCGAAGGTCATGGTGTCGTCTTCAAAATTCTCTACACAGCTGAGATCGGAACCCAAAAGGTTGGTGAGTAACTCTGAGTAGGTAACGGTATAAGACCAGTCGGTGTTGTTCAAGTCGGAGGTTGACTTTACTCTGGGAGAAGCTTCTGTGTTTACTCCGTTGGCAGGGGTAATGGTGGTTTCTTCTTTCTGGCATGAAGCCATGCAGAGTGCGATAGCAGCGGCTGCAATGATTAAAATGTTTTTCTTCATAATAAATGGAATAAAAAAAGTTTATAAATTTTTTGTTTGACTTGTTTCTGCTATAAAGACGTAATAACTTTGCAAAAAACTACAAAAGGGTAATTTTTTTTATTTTTCTGTGGCAACAGCCTCAAACTGCAGCTGATAAATAAGGTCGCCATCGGGAGTGTCATTATCGGAATGTGACAATATCATGGTGTTTGAGGATATCCAGTTTACATTCCAGCACTCGCCGCTGGGAAGCAAATCGGAGCACAATATACCATTGTCGGAGAGTGTCCATGTGCTGTTGCCTGTTGCCACAACACTGTCGGCATTGTTGACATTCAACAGGATTGTTCCATCACTATTGAATATGTAGTACATCATGTTTCCGCCTTCAATGGGCTCGAAATAATCGATATTTTGGACGACTTCGTTGTCATCGTTCTGAACGACAATCATAGTAGTCAGTCGCCATGTGCCTAATATCATACCTGACGTGTTGGAGGAGGGCGCTGTTGCGTAAGCGACACCATTCCAAGTCCCTGTTCCGTCGTCGTATGTCACCCTTACGGTAAGTCCTTCTTTCTCCATCTGCTTCATCCAGGCTTTTATCTCTTCTCTATTGCTAGTGGTGATGGTTCGCGAATCCTTAGCGGCGCTGTTGTCATTGCCGCCATAGGTGGTGAGGTTGAGGTTGTAGAAGACTACCTCGTTACCATTCTTGCTCTGCACTAGGAATTGATCGAGGAGAGCATCCCACTCGGCATCTGTCTCCATGGTAGAGCGATTTTCGGTTTTTCCTACGGAATATATCACTGTTCTTTCAACAGTACCATCACTATTGGTAGTGACGGTGGTTTTGTGTTTCTCACATGCTGCAAGCAGGATTGTTGCTGCAAATAATATGGAAAATATTTTTTTCATGATTTTTCACTTCTTTAACTGGGAAGCCTACGGCTTACGAAAATTATCTTTAACATTGATTGTCGCTCGCTGGCGCCGGCATCATATATCTCTGTTTTCTATTTTTTGGATTTCATTTTTTCCAGTTGGTAATCTAACAGGGCGTCGTATTGTTTCTCATTATCGATACGGTAGAACCCCACTGTGCGACGGGAGTGGGAAACCACTACTCGCATCACGGTCTTGCCTGTCCACCGCACCCTGCGCGACGGCTGTTTCATATCGCCCAACCAGCTTTCAACTCCTTCTGCGACACTAACTCCGAGTTCCTGTGTCAGCCGCTTCCACGCGGCGCTGTTGTCTGCCACCAACAGGACAACATCGACTCGGACACTGTCGTTGAGCTTGAACCCGCTGACTTGCGCTACCGCGATATCGGTACGCGAGGCATAGTGCTTGTACAAATCGCCCTGCGACATTGCCACCATTGGCAGCATTAACAAAAATATAAATAATAATCGTTTCATATCTCCATAAGCATTTCTGAAGCTAACGAGGTCCATTGTGTCTCGGCAATACCGCTACGGTTGCAATAAATGGTCTCATAATCCTTTGTCTGATGTTGATGTATCGTCAACATGGGCACCGCCATAGCTACAACGACTATGGAAGCTAAAGCCACACCTCTGATATGACGCTGTCTACGATTCCAATCGCCATACTCGGCGGCAAGGCGCTGACCATAGCCCTCGGCTTCGGTCCTCTGCCATAACTCGTCAAATTCGCTTTCTGTCATCATATATTTTATTGTTTTTTGTTATTCTTTCTATTCAAAAGGTCTACTGTAATTTCGTTTTATTCGTCCTATTCGTGTCCAACAAAGATATCGTTACGGTAGTTTTCTTCATCGGTTTTGTTTGTTTTCACCCACCATCGACTTGCGCAACTTTTCTTTCACTCTAACCAGGCGCACACTAACATTCTTCTCTGTCATATCTAAATGGGCGGCAATCTCTTCATAGCTGTAACCTTCCATCTGCATTACGACAATAGTATGGTCGGGCTCGTCTAACATGGCTATCCTGTCTCGCAATTCCTGCACCATGCTGTGGTCGTCTGAAGTCTCCTCATAATCCTCGGGTATGGGATAGCTGATCTTGTTGCGCCGCAAATCGTCAATGATGGCATTGCGGGCTATCTTCCATACCAACGCTGCCTGCTTGGGCCCTCTCTGCAATGAAAGAAGCCTCTCTCGGTCGCGCCATAGCGCCACCGAAGCTTCCTGAAGGAGATCCTCTACCGTTGTTCCACGTCGGCTGAAGTGCCGACACAACGAAAACAGAAGCCCCTTATAGCGATGCAGCAGATTGTCGAAAGTATTCAGATGCTTCACGATGATAATAACGTAAAAAGATTTTCAAAAACTACATCATGATGAAAAAAAATATTTCCCTCTCTTTCTCTAGAGAGGGAAACTTCTGTTTATTGTCAGCGTTAATGTCAACGTTAAGGTTAAGGTTAACGTTATCTCATCACATGCTTTCGCGGAGAATGGCGACAACTTCGTCTCGGGTTAGTGTGCGGTAACCTACTGGCAGTATCAACACGGCGTCGGCAACGGCCTGCAAATTGGCTTCGTTCACGCCCAACTCGCCACTATGCATAACCACACCTATCTCTTTCATCCATTGTTCTAAACATCTAAGACCATCTTCGGCCACCTGCTCGTCACTCTTGCCCTCTCCGCTTACTCCCCAAACATTCTTTGCAAAGCGCACAAACTGGTGCAATCCATCATGCATAACATGCCGGTAATAGGGCAACGACACACTTGCCAGCGTCATTCCATGTGTGGCGTCGGTGACCAAGCCTATGGCATGACCTATCTGATGCACTTCCCAGTCACCTCCCTTGCCGCATTTTAGCAAGGTGTTGAGCGCCCATGTGGCTGTCCACATAATATTGGAACGGGCCTCGTAATCCTTGGGATTCTTGGCGGCAATGCGACTGCTGTGGATGAGCGAACGCATGAGGCCCTCGTTGATATAGTCGGTGGTGCAGTCGGCGTTTCCGGCGAAATACTGCTCCATCAGGTGACTCATAATGTCAAAAAATCCTGCCACCATCTGATACTGCGGCACGGTCATAGTATAGCGTGGGTTGAGGACGGCGAATCTAGGATATAAACCAGGTCCGAATACTTTGCCCAGCTTGAATCCTGCTTTGCGGTTGGTGATGACGCTGCCTCCATTCATCTCGCTACCAGTACCTACCATAGTAAGCACGGCACCAACAGGAACTGTCTTACACGTGGGATTGCCTTGGTTGACCCAGTATTTTGTCCATGCGTCTTCTTCGCAATATGCTGAAGCCGAAACTCCTTTGGCGTAATCAATAGTTGATCCGCCTCCCACGGCGAGAATGAGGTCGACATTGTTGTCTCGCACCAGCCGACAGCCCTCCTCTACCTTTTCGTAGGTTGGATTGGGCATCACTCCGGCATCTTCGACAATGATCTTGCCCGAGTCCTTAAGTATTTCTACCACAGCATCGTAAATACCATTTCGCTTAATACTTCCACCACCATACGAGAGCATGACGGTAGGACCGAAATTCTTCAATTCGTCGGCAAGATAACGAAGCGACTCTTCGCCAAAATATAATTTCGTGGGGTTATTGTAAACAAAATTTCCGTTCATTATAATTAATTTTAATGTATTTATAAATTACTATATTTCAATTTATTGATATCACCAACTTATCTTTTTTATCTCATATCATTTCACTAAAAAGGGAAATGCAAAATTACGAAAAAAAAGAAAAACTCATCTCTTTTTTGCTTCGTTTTTTTACCACAAAAGGAAACAACTTCTTTCTCCTTTTTAGCGGACTCATAGCGGACTCATAGCGGACTCATGCCTTCTCCTCACCTCCCCCCAAAAAGCATTTCACCCCAACCCCAATTTCTATAAAAAAAACATTTATAAATATTGTATTCCTTAAATTAAATAATTTTAGTAAATTTGCATTTTTGATAAATTTAGTCATCATAGGCTTATGACGACACAAAGACTCTGAAAATCCGCATTTACGATACCCTTTAGCTGCTCATTTGGCTAAAATGAAAAACGTCAGCGAGATTTTTTGCCCACCATTATGAACTGAGACAAACGCCAACAACAACGAAAAAACCTCTCTCACGAACAAAAAATTATCGAAACATGATATACAGGAATTTCAAGAAAAATGTAAAGGATATCACGATATACTACATGCTGCTGGTTGAAGAAACTAAAAACCAGCGCTTGGTGGGCAGCACCAACGAGTGGGTACTGGACAACTACTATATGATTAGTGAGCAGGAGAAAACCATGCGTGAGGAATTGTGCAGCCGCGAACTGAAACGTATTGGCTCTCACCGCATCGACGAGATTTGTCAGTTGCTTGAAAACTTCATGAAGCGATGCCACTACCAAATCGACAAAGGGCTCATGTTCCGCTACCTCTCCCAGGTGCAGGTCAACAGGAAGGACTATCTCACTTTCCCCGAGGTGTGCAACCTTATCCCTCTCATAAAACACATACTGATAGCGAATCTGGCCGATTTGTGCCGCAACTTGAATGATAAGAGCGCTTACAACTATGAGCCGACAGACAAAAGCAATGCCGACGCAAAGCATCTTGACGAGGCGGCTCATGACAACTTGATGATGATGAACATCTTCACCTCGCTGAAAAAGATGACCAAGTTGCCTACGGCCGAACTTCTCGACGCCGTGAGTTTCTCTGAGCGCATGCTCAAGTCGGAAAAGGCCGGCATGTACGACCAGATGTATGACAAAACCAAGGACGACTACCGAGCCAAGATTGTGCGACTAAGCAGGAAAAGTGGCAACGAGTATGAGCTTGTCAAGCAGCTTGTCGCCGAGGCTGACAAACGCGGCGAGCATGTTGGATGGCAGCTGTTTCCACCTAAGAAATGGAACACTCGCGCCCACCTATACATCACCATCGTTGCTGCCGCGGCCTTGCTGCTGGCACTCACCTTCGCCGTGTGGAGCACTTGGGGCAACGGATTCACCTGGGTCACCGCTGTGCTGACGGCGTTGCTCCTTATCCCCATGAGTCAGATTGTGATAGATCTTTTCAACTGGCTGCTTGGCAAATTGCACAAGCCCATGGGGACATTCAAAATCAAATTCAAAGACGGCCTTATACCTCAGGAATACGCCACCATGGTGATTATGCCTACCATCTTGAAAAACAAAGAGAAAACCATCGAGTTGCTCGAGCAGCTGGAGATATACTACCTGAGCAACATCAACCGCGCCTCTGAGGGCAAGGATGGTGTGGCTTTCCAACGCCTCGAGCAGCGTCCCCAGAACCTCTACTACACTCTTATCGGCGACGCCGCCGCCTACAAGGAGGCCGACGCCCCTTGGGACGACGAGGTCGTGGAGGCGGGTCGCGCCAAAGTGGCCGAACTCAATGAAAAATACGGCGCCCCTATCTTCAACTTCGTCTACCGTCGCAGGGCTTGGAGCGACGGCGAACAGACTTGGCTGGGGCACGAAAGAAAACGTGGCGCCATCCTCCACTTCAACGACTTACTCCTGGGCGACACCACCCCCAACGACAAAGAGAAGCGCTTCAGATTTGAAACCATCAGCGACTGGCGCCAAGGCGCTGTGCCCGACATCAAATTCGTCATCACGCTCGACACCGATACCGAGTTGGTGCTCTATTCGGCTCAAAAGCTGATAGGTGCCATGGCTCATCCTCTCAACAGAGCCAAATTGAGCGAGGATGGCCATCGTGTTGACAGCGGCTACGGCATTATGCAACCGAGAGTTAATGTCGACGTCGAGGTCACCAACAAAAGCCGTTACGCACAGCTGATGGCTGGTTTGGGTGGATTGGACGTCTACACCACCGCCTCTTTCGAACTCTATCAAGACATCTTCAACGAGGGATCGTTCTGCGGCAAAGGCATTTACGACCTCCGTGTATTCCAAAAGGTGTTGAAAGGCACTTTCCCCGAAAACCTTATTCTTAGCCACGACCTTATCGAAGGCTGCCATATTCGCTGCGGCCTTATCAACGACTTGGAACTTTTCGACGACAATCCGTCAAACTATATCGACGACGCCAAGCGTCACCATCGCTGGACACGCGGCGACTGGCAGATTATTGGCTGGCTCAAAAACAAAGTCCACAACGAGAGAGGCGATAAGGTCAAAAACCAAGTGAACACCATCGGCCGCTGGAAGATTTTCGACAACCTGCGCAGATCCATGCTCAGTTTGGCTCTCTTGGTGCTGCTTCTGGTGGGTTTCAGCGGCATTACCGGCATCAACGCCATCTGGTTCCTGCTGGTGGCTTTGCTGGTGGTGGCAAGCCCTATCGTCTTCTTCATCATGGGTCAGATCACCAAGGTGCCGCGATTTGGAAAACGCTATCGCTACTATATGACCCTGATGAGGGGCTTCAGAGTGATCATTTACCGCTCCTTGGTGCAGTTTGCCCTGCTTCCCAAAGAGGCGTGGATGTACACCGACGCCGCCGTGAGGGCTTGCTACAGAATGTGGTTCTCTCACCGCGACTTGCTGGCGTGGATCACCAGCGACGAAGCGGCCAAGAGCACCAAAGGCACCTTGGGCGACTATATAGCCAAATTCTGGTTCAACTATGTGGCTTCGGCCATCGCCGTGGCCTTATATGCCTCATGCTGGGGCAACTGGATAGGCATGGCTGCCGTACTGTTCTGCGCCACGGTGTGGTGCGCGGCACCATTGCTGATGTTCTGGCTGGGCAAAAAATTCCCTCTCAACAAGAAAAGCCTCAACGCCAAAGAAACCGACGAGGTACGCCAGCTGGCAAAAGACACTTGGCACTTCTTCGACACCCTCATCACGGAGGAAAACAACTGGCTTATTCCCGACAACTACCAGAAAAGTCGCGAGACAGCCACCGACTACAAGACTTCCCCCACCAACATCGGCTACTCGCTGACAGCCATTGTGGGCGCCTCGGAGATGGGCTTCATCAATCGCAAAGAGGCTGAAAACCGCATAGGCAACATCATCGACACCGTGGGAAGACTCAAAAAATGGAACGGACATCTATACAACTGGTACAACGTTAGCACTTTGAAGGAGTTGCCAAACTACTTTATCAGCACCTGCGACAGCGGAAACTTCGTTGCATGCCTTTATGTTGTGAAAGGATGGCTCGAAAGCGCCGGAAACATTGCCGGTCAGTCAAACGACACCGAAAGTCTGCTGGCCAAAGTTAGCCGGCTCATCGACCAAACTGATTTCAGTAAACTCTACAATCCGGAGCTTGACGTTTTCAGCATCGGCTACGACACCACCAACTTCACTCTCCTACCCTACCACTACAACAACTTCGCCTCCGAGGCTCGACTGACATCGTTCCTTACCATTGCCCAAGGCGACGCTCCTTACAAGCATTGGTTCTGTCTCGACAAAACCCTGGTGCAATACCACGGCTACAAAGGCGTGGCTTCGTGGTACGGTACTTTGTTTGAATACTTTATGCCTCTCATCTTCCTGCCCACCTACCGCCACACGCTTATGGACGAAACCTACAGCTTTGCCATAAGGGCCCAGAAGGCATTCATTAACAATACCGTGGCCAAATATAAACAATTACCTTGGGGCATCAGCGAAACGGCATACAACGAACTCGACGACGCGCAAAACTACAAATACCACGCTTTCGGCGTGCCATATCTGAAATTCCAAAACACCACTCCCGACCGCATCGTTATTTCGCCCTACAGCTCTATCATGACCATTGGCATCGACGACCGCGGCGTGTACGACAACATTCAGCGTTTCAAAAAGCTGGACATGTACGACGAATTCGGCTTATACGAAAGCTACGACGACGAGGACAAGGTATCGGTCAAAGCCCACTATGCCCACCATCAAGGCATGATTTTCGCCTCGCTAACCAACTACCTGTGCGACAACTGCATGCAGCGCTACTTTATGCATGAGCCTACTATGAAGTCGATGGAAACGCTATTGAAAGAGAAAGCTCAGGTTAAACCTTACATCGACCTCAAAGTAACTCAATACAAGCGTTATAAATACCCCAAAGTGCAAACAGAGAGCGACGCTCGCGATTTCGACACCATTGCCAATGTTCCTGAGATAGGCGTGTTGAGCAATGGTCAATACACGGTGTTGCTCAACGATCGCGGCAGCGGATTCTCTCGTTTCAAAGGCATTATGCTCAACAGATACAGAAAAATCAGCGCCGACCACTATGGTACATACCTGTATATTCGCAATCTGAAAAGTGACAAGATCTGGAGCGCCACCTACGCACCCCTGGATGTTATGCCCGAAAAGTACCACGTGAGCTTTGCCAGCGACATCATCAAGTTCCAGCGTGTCGACGACAATATCGAGACGCTTACAGAGGTGACGGTTCTCAAAGACCGCAGCGCCGAAATCAGACGCTTCACCTTCTCCAACATGGGCAGCGAGGATGTTGACTTGGAGCTCACCAGCTACGGTGAGGTAATCCTGGCTTCTCCCGCCGAAGACGAAAGCCATCGTGTCTTCAACGCCATGAAGATTGCGTCGGAGTACGACAGCAAGCACGAGGCGCTGCTCTTCAGTCGTCCAGGCGCCACACAAACTCGCCACTTCCTTATACATAAACTTTGGGTGTCCGAGGATGATGATTACCCAACATCGGCAGCAAAAACCAACAATTTTGTAGAATATGAGACTTCACGTCTCAACTTCCTTGGTCGTGGCGGCAGCATACGACAAGCCGAAGTCATCAAGTCTCGCCGCAACCTGTCGGGCACCGTGGGCACAACCCTCGACCCGATAATGGCGATGAGAAGACGTGTGCACATTGCCGCAGGACGTTCTGTCGAGGCTTTCATTGTGACTGGTTTCGCCAAAGCCAAAGAGCACCTCTTCCAAGTGGCCGAACAGTACCTGTCGCCTGTTGACATCGAGCACGCCTTCAAGTCGGCATCGGTGTTCAACAACATGCGCAACGACATGTCGCTACTGAAAGGATCGCAGATGCGTCTCTACTGCGACATAGCAAAGTACCTGGCTCAGACGGCAACTTTGGGCACTCATCGCAACGAGATTTTGGCTCAGAACAAGTTGTCGCAAAGTTCGCTCTGGCGCTTCGGTATCAGCGGCGACCTCGCCATCCTGCTTATGGAGATTGACAGCGCCGACAACTCGGGATTTGCCAAAGAGATGCTGAGGGCTTTCGAATACTATAAAGTGCGTGGCCTCTACCTCGACTTGGTCTTTATCAACGACGCCCCGGCAACGCAGCGTGAAAGCTTGACGCATTTTATACGCAGCATGGCTGACACAGAGCACCTTTGGGCCACACACAGCGATGCCGGACATGTCTATGTCATCAACGGCGAGGACATCTCAGCCGACGAGCGTACGCTGTTAAACACCGTCGCCAGGGTTTGTTTCAACACTCGCAACGGCGTCAAGATTGAGCAGCAGCTTCAAAATCTGGAAAAAGAATACCAGCATTATCAAGATAAAATTGAATATCCGCTGCTCAAGCCCAAAAAGGATTTCAGAGTATGGAGCGACCTCGACTTCTACAATCAATACGGCGGCTTTGACGTGGAACGCAACCGCAAGGGAACCAACCAAGCCAACAACGCTGGCCCCTGCGACTATGTGGTAACCAACACCAACACGCCAATGCCTTGGGTCAACGTCATTGCCGGTGCTGGCGACATTGCCAGGGAGAATGGCAAAGGTGTGTTTGGTTGCGTGGTGAGCTCAACAATGGCGGGATTCACATTCGCTTACAACGCTCAGCAGTTTAAGCTGACAGGATGGAGCAACGACATAGTGAGGGACAACGCCAGCGAAATGCTGCTTATCGACAAACAACAGTTTGTGCCTGCCACAGCTCGCCACAGTCAAGGTTGGTCGGCCTTTGACGCTCAATACGACGACATGAAGATCGACGTGCGTCTCTTTGTCGCCAAAGAACGCATGGAGAAGTACTACCAGATACGTGTCAGCAACAACACCGAGCAACAACGCACTATTGAGCTCGACATGGTCTTTAAGCTAGTTATGGGCGTTTGCGAGGAGGAAACCGCCCGCTACCTCCACTCGCGCTGGGATCCAAGCACCAACACTCTGTTGGTACGCAACGTATACCATCCCGTTTACCACAACACCGTGCTAAGGCTGACAGCTTCTGAACCGCTGACGGATGTGTCACTCGACTACCCCAACCGCAAAAGCATAGGCTTGGCACTCGACATTCCCGCACAAGGAGAGAAGGAAGTCGCTTTCATCATCTCGGTGTGCCAACAAGACGAATTGGACAACAAGGAGCTGGCTCCTATAACATCGATACACGATATTTATTCCGAATTTGACAAAGTGGTTGACTATTGGAACGAGAAGCTCTCTTTCATTCAAGTGGAAACTCCCGACCGCAGCTTGGACTTCATGCTTAACCGCTGGTACCTATATCAAGTCTACGCCTCGCGTCTCTTTGCCCGTGCAGGTTTCTATCAAGTGGGGGGCGCAACGGGATTCCGCGACCAGCTGCAGGATGTCATGAGCATCCTTTACAGCAACCCGAGCTATGCCCGCAAGCAGATTTTGGACCATGCCGCTCACCAATTTGCTGAAGGCGACGTGCTCCACTGGTGGCACGAAAGCATGCACCTCGGCGCACGCACCACATTCAGCGACGACTACCTGTGGCTCGTCTTCGTCACACACCAATATGTGTCGGTCACTGGCGACACCTCTATTCTCAACGTCATGGTGCCCTTCTGTCAAGCCGACCAATTGTCGCATGGCGAAGCTGAGCGCGGCATGAACTATCGCAGCGGCACTTTCATTGAAAGCGACAGCGATGGCGACGCCTCGTTCGAATATGCCTCGCTCTACGAGCACTTGCGCCGTGCCGTGAACCGATCCATGAACCGCATAGGTTCTCATGGGTTGCCTCTCATGGGTTGCGGCGACTGGAACGACGGCATGAGCCGCGTCGGTGTCGAGGGTAAAGGTGAGAGTGTCTGGGTGGCTTTCTTCCTTTGCGACCTGCTGCCTAAAATGGAGCAACTTACTCAGCTAGCATCCAATGTCGACCTAAGCTACTGCAAAGAGCTCTCAGACTTCCGCAAGCGCTTGGTCGATGCCATACAGAAATCGGCATGGGACGGAGCTTGGTTCCTGCGTGCCTACTACGACAACGGCGACCCCATGGGCAGCCGCAACAACACAGAATGTCAGATTGACCTTATCTGTCAGGCATGGAGCATCCTCACCGATGTCGCCACCAAAGAGCAAAAGGAAATAGTGATGCGCGAAACCGACAACAGGTTGGTCAACCGCGAACACGAAATTATCCAACTCCTTACACCCGCATTCCAATGGCACGCCTCGTCAGAATCGCAGCCATCGCCGGGATATATCATGAACTATCCCGTTGGTGTGCGCGAGAACGGCGGCCAGTACACACATGGCGCTATGTGGTACATCATGGCTCAACTCAAGGAGGGTCGCAACGACATGGCTTACTACCTCTACTCTATCATCAACCCGATTCACCGCACTCACTCGCTTGCCGACGTGCTTAAATACAAGGTTGAGCCCTACTGTATGGCCGCCGATATCTACAGCAACCCGCAACATCCGGGTCGCGGAGGATGGACATGGTATACTGGCTCGGCATCGTGGGCATACAAAACAGGTATCGAGAACATCCTAGGTCTGCACAAAGAGGGCGACAAGCTGACTATTGATCCTCATATCCCATCGGAATGGCCAGGATTCAAAATCCGCTACCGCTATGGCAACAGCACATACATCATCAACTACAGCCGCACGGCAAACGAGAATGGCGCTACAAGCACTCTGACTCTTGTCGACGACGGCAACGAGCATGAAATAAATGTCGTTGGATAACGGAATAGATCGATGACGTTCTCTTTTATGTCGATATTCTACCGTTTCAATAACTTATTATTTTAACATCATAGTTCCCTAATAATGAAAAGCATAATCATTACGATACTAAAAGCAGCCTTCATACTCACTATTCTTTCAGTTGGATATTTATTATATGACGATTATTCGACAGGGAAGAAAGAGGAGGAAAAGAAACTAAAAATAGCTGAATACTCTGAGAATATCATGTCGCTCTCCAAAAAAGGCAACTACACCGACGCACACAAAATGCTCAACGAATTGAGGGTATTCATTGGTGAAAGCAATGACGACTACTACAATGCACTCGAAGGACTTTACCGCGACGAGATTAAAGATATTGTTAGCAATCAATCGGCTACGGCTATCAAAAGTATTCCTCTACTGCTGTCTGAGATACCTGCGGAAGGCAAGGAGTCAAACCATTATAGCGAGTACGAGCCTTACAACAGGTATGTCGAAGCCTACAACAAAATGTGTAGATACACTCTTGAATTGGCTGTCATTACCGAGGATATCAATTTGGCTAAAAAGATGCTCGAAAGTTTTAAATGTACAGTAGATACAGACACCAACAATGAGCTACAGAGAGATTGTACCGAAAAGGAATCGGCCGTAGATTACTGCGCCTCACATTTCAACATCAATGTCGCTAACTACAAAAAACAAATAAGTCAACCCCAAAAAACAAATTCAACAAAAGCCAACAACGTTAATAGCAGCAATAAAGATCGAACTCCTAGCTACAGCAACGATTTTGATATTGAGAAGGAAATAAACGAGTATAACAAAATAATAGCTCGCGAGATGGCGAAGAGCAAAGAATAGGATAGTTGGCTCGCTGATAGTGAATGGCAAAAAAAACACAACAGAGGAACAAAAATGCACAACGTTAAAATAACAGCTATACGCAAGGCCGACTACAAAGACTTGCAAGACATATACGAAAACCCTATTGAGCACACCTGCGACATTGGCGAAGGCGACAGTTGGGTCAGCATTGAAGGTCGTAAGCCTGAGGGTATGTGCGAAAGTGCATGGATGTCAATGCAATGGTTTGTAGAGGAACTGGCAAATGGACGTGGCAACTTCTACGACGGATGGATGAAGAACCCATACAGCGCCATGATCAGTTGCAACGATGGTTTCCGACCAGTAAGCTTCCTGATAGAACGCATTGATTCTTAATATATAAACGCAAATAACAAAACAATAATGAAAAGAACATCATTTCTGAGAAACATCTTAGCTATTATCGTCATGCTGACTTCCTATAGCACCATTCAGGCCCAGGTTGTCATAGAAGATAATGCCGTCGTAAATGAAGATGAAAGTCAAATCTTCGTTTTTGTTGAAGAATATCCAGAATTTCCTAATGGTGAGGAGAATTTGTACAAATACCTCGGTTCCAACATCAAATATCCCCATGAAGCCCTTGAAAATGGCATTCAAGGCACCGTGGTAGTGAAGTTTGTTGTTGAGAAAGATGGCAGTATAAGCAATGTCAAGGCGGTTCGCAAAATCGGAGGCGGATGTGACGAAGAAGCTGTTCGTGTCGTCAAAAGAATGCCTCGCTGGAAACCAGGCAAACAAAGCGGCAAGCCTGTCCGCACCGAGTTCACCCTCCCCATCCAGTTCAAGCTGAAATAACACAGAACCAGATATCAGCTGAGTACCGACGCTATTTTGTCGGCATTCATACTGCGCGCGCTAGCGTCAAAAATCTGTTTATAGAGCCCCCCTTGATGATAGACATCATCGGGAGTTCCATGTTGTACAACACGGCCTTTGTCGAGGACATATATTTCGTCAGAGTCGATTATCTGTCCTATGTTATGACTTATTATCACCACTGTTCTACCCTGTTTGATAGCATCAATAGAGTTTTTGATTTGTTCGGTGGCTATAGCGTCGAGACTTGCCGTAGGTTCGTCGAGGAATATTATGGGAGGATTTTTCAAGAACATACGCGCAATAGCTATGCGCTGTTGCTGGCCACCGCTCAGATTTAACGCCTGAGACTCGAAGCCATCGGGCAAAGCGACAATTTGGTCATAAATGTAAGCTTGGCGTGCCGCCTGCTCTACCTCTTGGCGTGTCGCTGTGGGTTTGCCATAACGTATGTTTTCCTCTATTGTGCCACTAAATATATGGTTTTTCTGCAGTACCAAACCAATATTGTCACGCAACGACGCGGTGTCCCATTCCTTTAAATTCACACCATCGAGGGTAACACTGCCGCTGTCGGGAGAATAGAACTTGTCAAGCAAATTGACAATAGTACTTTTGCCGGCGCCGCTGAGGCCAACCAAAGCTGTGGTTTTGCCCGGCTCTATGGTCATCGAAAGGTTGTCGATAGCGTGAGTGCCGCTGGGATATGTAAAATCGACATTCCTAAGCTCAAAGCGACCCTTCACCATTTCGCTTTTGTATTGTCCTGACGGCTCAACTTCCTCGTCAGCTTCGAGGAGGCCAAAGAAGCCTTCGGCATATATTAGAGCGTCGTTGAGGTCGTCGTATATTCTGTGCAGCTGTCGGATGGGAGCACTGACATTGCTGAAGAGAAGCACATGGTACATAATCTTTCCTATCGACATGCCGGGATAGTCGATAAGCACCAAGTAGGCGGTAAGTATTATTATGAGCACCGTGCCTATCTGTTCGACAAAGCTTTTCAAGCCTTCGAAAAGGAAAGAGATGCGGCGTGTCTGCATTTGCTGCACAGTGCTGTCGTCTTGAAGGGCAGCTTGACGATCGGCCTCTACCCTTTCCCTATTGAACGATTTGATGACATTCATACTCTCAAGTATGTTCATAATACCATGGTTGAGAGCCTGATGAGTGCCAAAGACACGACGACGCCAACCTTTCATACGTACACCCTGTCTTGCCGTAATCCAAAAATATACAGGGATAATGGCCAATGCCACCATGCCGACATAGATGTTGGCGGCAAACATTAGAGCTAGAGCCATTATGGCACTTGTGAACAAGGGCAAAATGTCGATAAAGAAGTTTTTGACAGTGTTGCTAAGGCTCATAACGCCACGGTCGATACGTGTCTGAACCTTGCCAGCCTCATTGCCCTCGCTGCTGAAAAAAGCCATCCGGAAAGAAAGAATTCGGTCAACCACACGCAGAGAGAAGTCGCGGCTGACATTGATGCGGATTTTTTCGCCAAAGATACGTTGTCCGAAAGTTATCACCGCAGCCAAAATCTCTTTGCCTATCAATACCGAACTAACTATGAGAAGCAAACGTGCCGCCCTACCCCACTCAAAGCCACCCTCGATGTGAAGCAATCCGTTTATGGCGTCGACAGCACGATCGAGGACGATAGCGTTGACCTGCGACATCACCGCACCCAATGCGGTGAGCAACAGAGCGGCAAGTAGAAGCCAGCGGTAGGGAAGCACATAGGGAAGCAGCTTGCGCAGCAAGCCAAAAACACCCATTTTAGATTTGTCGGTATCGTTCATAATCAAAAAAAAATCCCTCTCATCGAATAGTCAACCAGATGGTAATGCATCCTGAAAAGTGAACCATGCATTCGTGTGCCTTTATGCTGAGTATGCACCGTAACGTTTCTTTTGAGAAACAAAGCCGTCGACTCCGGCGACGGAATACAGACCTATGCGGTTCGATTAAAAGTTCCGGTTCGCCCTACCCGAGAGAGGAATAGAATAATGTCGCCCTTACAAGCCACGCGAACGACAAGTTACACCAAGTCGGAAGCAAAATTCAAAGCCTGTATTTCCATATCCAAGACACGGAGTTTGGCTGAGAGATCGTCGACCTGCTTACCCAATTTCTTGACATCGACAACGGTAACCATCTTAATTTCCGACTGAGAATAGCGGTTTGGGTTCTCCGACGCCGAATTGAAGAGACTTCGCAGGGTGTTGACACGCATTGTGAGCACATCACGCTGAGCCATTAGTTGTGTCAGCGTCACACCCTTCGAGTTTTTGACATGCATATTGGTGGCGTTGATACGCCAGATGTATTCCTCGAGTTGTTTGAAGCATGAGTTGAGCTCCTTCATCAAGTCGTCGGGGTTCTCAACAGGGTCGTCACCTTCCTGAACTTTGACATTGTTGGAGATGCGGCTCTGAAGCTGAGCTATGCGTTTTTGAAGATCTTTTCTAATACTGAGGGCTTCGGCTAGTTTCATAATGTAATAGTTGTTTTTTTATTCCAGGCAATCAGCAATGTCCTGGATTTGCTATGATTATAAAAAAAATAGTGATTCATGAGCGACTTGCATTATTTCGTCATCTCACGAATCACTATTCTCTATTCAAAGAGGATTACACCTCCCAAGTGTCGCCGCTGTTAAGCAGATCGTCGACGCTCTTGTATTTGCCGTTCTGCATTTGCTCGTCCATCTGATCCTCATACAGCTGAGTGTAGGAGGTCTTCTTGACGTTGCGGATAACGCCGAGAGCAACAGGAAGGTCGCCACCCATGTGGGCAAGCATCATATGGATGCCGGTATCCTCGATGGTTTCGTCGTGAACCATGATATCGTCGATAGTGATGCCGTTTTCGCCGATGGTGACAGATTCAAGCTGGCGGCCATTGAAACGGAGACCTTTGTTTTTCTCTTTGCCGTAGATCATAGGCTTGCCATGTTCGAGGACGATAGTGCGGTCGTCGCGAACAGCGCGGTCGGTGATAGCGGCATGGGTCTTATCGTTAAAAATCATACAGTTCTGAAGAACTTCAACAACCGATGCGCCGTCATGCTGAGCAGCATGGAGCATAACTTCGGTAGTGAGAGCAGGCACACAGTCGAGAGTACGAGCGAAGAATGTGCCCTGGGCGCCCATTACCAACTCGCCGGGGTTGAAAGGATAGTCGATGGTACCGTAGGGAGAGGTCTTGGTGACCTGGCCGAACTTGGTGGTAGGACTATACTGACCCTTGGTGAGACCATAGATCTCGTTGTTGAAGATGGTGATGTTGAGGTCCTGGTTACGGCGTATGGCGTGGATGAGGTGGTTGCCACCGATAGCCATTGAGTCACCGTCGCCCATGTTAACCCAGACGCTGAGAGCAGGGTTGGCAAGTTTCACACCAGTAGCGATGGCGCAAGCGCGGCCATGGATACTATGGAAACCATATGTGTCGACGTAATAAGGAATACGTGACGAGCAGCCGATACCCGACACCATGACAACATTCTCCTTCTTGGTATGTGTCTTGGGGAAGGTATTGAGCAGCGACGAAAGGATGGCGTGGTCACCACATCCGGGGCACCACTTCACCATCTGGTCGCTGGTAAAGTCGGCCTTTGTATATTCGATGTCCGATTTCGGAACAAAATGTCTTTCACTCATGATATTTAATTTTTTAATTCTAGAAAAGATAGCGTAACTACAGTATTCTAGATGTTCTTAAAATTAACCAATTAAACTATTAAAATGCTCTTTAAGCTCGCCAACCTCGAAAGGAAGACCCATAATCTTGTTGTACTGGGTCATAGTGCATTCGGGGAACTGGGTACGCAGATAACCTGCAAACTGGCCATTGTTGAGTTCGCACACAACAATCTTCTTGTATTTGCGCAAGATATCGCCGGTGTTCTTAGGCAGCGGGCAGATGTAGTTGAAGTGAGTGTAAGCCACTTTCTTGCCTTCCTTGTTCATCTCCTCGACGGCGAGGGTGAGGGCGCCACTGGTGCCACCCCAGCCAACGACGAGCAGGTCAGCGTCGGGATCGCCGGTAACCTCTTGGTCGGGGATGTAGTTGGCGACGCGGTTAACCTTTTCCTGACGGTTGTAGGTCATAAGAGCGTGGTTCTCGGGATCGGTGCTGAGAGGGCCGTCGGGGCATTTCTCGAGGCCGCCTACGCGGTGACGGAGACCTTCCATGCCTGGGAGAGCCCATTCGCGAGCGAAAGTCTCGGGATCGCGGCGGAAAGGACGGAAATTGGGGTCGTTGGGCTTAGCCAAACGAGGAGTGATGGTGGGCAGATCGGCAACCTTGGGGATGCGGAACAGCTGTGAGCCATTGCCAAGATAACCATCGGTGAGCAGGATGACAGGAGTCATGTGCTCGAGAGCCAACTTGGCGGCGGTGTAAGCCCAGTAGAAGCAGTTGGCGCTGCTGCTGGCGGCGACGACTACGAGAGGAGCCTCACCGTTGCGGCCATAGAGAGCCTGAGCGAGGTCGCTCTGCTCGGTCTTGGTAGGAAGACCTGTTGAGGGGCCGCCACGCTGAACGTCGACTACAACGAGAGGAAGCTCGGTCATGACAGCAAGACCAAGAGCCTCGCTCTTCAGCGAAAGGCCAGGGCCAGAGGTAGAGGTGCAAGCCAGAGCGCCAGCGAAAGAGGCACCGATGGCAGAGCAGATACCAGCGATCTCGTCTTCTGCCTGGAAGACGCGGGCACCCAGCGATTTGTGTTTTGCCAACTCAACCATAACGTCGGTGGCGGGGGTGATAGGATAGCTGCCGAGGAAGAGGCGGCGACCGCTACGTTCGCTAGCGGCGAGGAGGCCCCAAGCGGTGGCAACGTTGCCGGTGATGTTGCGGTAGCGACCCTTAGGCATTTCAGCGTGAGCCACTTCGACAATCTTCGAGTGGATAAGCTCGAGCTTGTCGGCATATTCGTAACCCTCGGTGAGGACAGCCTTGTTGAGCTTCACCACTTCAGGTTTCTTGGCAAACTTACGCTCAAGATAAGCAAAAGTTTTCTCGAGAGTTTTGTGTGTGAGGTAGAAAATCATACCGAGGGCAAACATGTTGCGGCATTTCTCGGTGGTTTTCTTGTCGGCGCCCTGAGCCTCACCGATTTTGGCGGTGAAAGAGGTGATAGGTGCGCGGACGATGGTATAGGCACGTTCGAGCTCGTCGGTGAAAGGATTGTCCTTATAACCGGCTTTTTCAATAGCCTCGTCGGTGAAAGTGTCCATGTCGACGATGACAGTAGCGCCTTTCTTAGCCCATTTCAGCTGTGATTTGAAAGAGGCGGGGTTCATAGCGACGAGGATGTCGCATTTATCTCCTGAGCTGTAGATATGGGAGCCTACGTGAACCTGATAACCGCTGACACCGGCAACAGTGTTGTGCGGGGCGCGGATTTCGGCAGGATAGTCTGGGAATGTGGCGATATCGTTGCCTGTAAGGGCACTGGCGTCGGAAAACAGCGTACCTGAAAGCTGCATGCCGTCGCCCGAGTCACCTGCAAATCGGATAACAAGGTCATCCTTATTAACAATCTGTTCTTGTGACATTTCTTTGTATTTTTGTTATTATTATTTTTAACGCTTTGAAAATGCAAAAGTACAAAGAAAAAATGAACTAATTATTAAATATTAGAAAAAAAAATAAACAATAAATAAACAAGTTGGCGAATGTCCTCACGTCCTATCGCAAATCGGTCATCAAAACGGATCGTTTTTTCGATTTCTACCCCTCCGCTAATAGCAACACATACTAGGTTCTATCCAATAGCGAAAAATCTGACCCTTAGCACTATAGCGTTCTTGCAACCCCTTCATCCTCCTATAGAGAGGTATGCCATCGCCAACATCGTGCCACAAATCAGTGAAAACCACATCATAAGGGCGATTGTATCGCAAAAAACGACGTTCCTCGGCATGAGCGAAGGCATCTTGCAAGACAATCACAATTTTCCCCTCCGGAAACTGGGGCAACAAATGCTTGCAAAAGAGGTTGTATATAACCTCGTCGCATTCCACCACAGTAACACTTTCCACTTCAGGCTTAATCGCCGTCATATAAGCATAATAACCCAATCCCAAGCCATATACCAACACATGACCATGAGCCTCGGATATGGCGTCTCTCATCGTCTCTATCTCGTTGGGAGTGACAGTCATCCATTCGCGACCATCCTTCGTTATCATCGGAAATCGGAACGTTTCGTCAAAAAAGCCCATAGGTGCCAGCAAGCGAGAGCCTTCCAAGCGCAAATCGCCACAAGGGAAAGCCTCATAAGGAGCGTACTCTCCGTGGGTCAAGCGCACACCACGATCCTCAATCTCAGGGAAAATAATAGAGCTGTAATAAGGGTCATCGGCATAATCCCTCACGTCAAGCTTGTGGAGCGAAGGCATAACGAACTCATATACCAGTTTGCGGTCGTCGTCATCCTCGTCGGGACGAAGGCCGAAGGCGCCAGCAAGAATCAAAGCGTAAGCCATCTCGTCACTCACCCCCAAAGCCGTCATCTCGCGCATAGCATCGGGAGTTACAAGCCGCGGATTATTGTTGAGCAGCAACGCCTCGAGGCGCAACAATTTCTCACCCAAATAGTTCACTCGCCTTTGATTTGAACAAACGATTTCACCGGAGCAATACTTTCCAAAAGAGCGTGGTCGTAGAGGTCGGGAAATTCGACGAGGAAAATAAACTCCTTGACCTTAACTTTGTACTCCTTGCCGTCGAGCGAAATCCTCTCCTTGTTAAGCGCCTCCGAGATGCCAACAGCCGTGCCACCCGTCGCCAAGATATCATCGATAAAAGTAAGATAGAAAGTGTCGCCCTCAGGTTTGCCCGCGGCAATGTCAGAGAGACGGTAATAAACCTGGTCAGGACCATACTCTTTCATAATCTGCACTCCCCGCAAATCGCCCTCGGCATAAGGCAACTTACCCTTTTTGCGGATAGGGACAATATTCTGAACCAACTTCGATTGTGTCAGCAGCGGAGCGGCAAAGAGGAAGCCACGAGCCTCAACTGTTACGACATTGGGACAATGCGTGTTGGCGTCGATATCGGCAATCAACTGATTGAAAGCCTCCTTGTTGGACATAAAAGGAATTATGTCGATAAAATCGATACCAGGCTTCGGGAAATCGGGATAATGATTAATTACCTCTTTATAGTTCATTGTTGAGGGGGTATTTTATATTATAAAACTAGTAATCTTTCGTTTACGAACGAACGTAAAAAACATGTTCGGCATGCAAATTTACAAGAAAAAAACTAACAAAAACACGAATCCCCACAAAAAAAATGCAACACAACGACATCCCAATCCCCGACAAGCAGAAAAAGAGCCACTTTAAATCTTTCAAGAAAAATATATTTTGTCAATCCAGATAAAATACCTATTTTTGTAAACTCCATTTATTAAATAATAATCGAATAATTAACATAAAATCAAAAATATATACAAATGAAAACAACTCCCTACACAGATTTACACATTTCTTTGGGTGCCAAGATGGCAGAATTTGCAGGTTACAATATGCCTATCCAATACACCGGTCTTGTTGAAGAGCACAACAATGTCCGCAACAACGTAGGCGTGTTCGACGTGAGCCACATGGGCGAATTCCGCGCCAAAGGTCCCATTGCCAAGCACTTCATGCAGTATGTCACCACCAACAACGTCGAAGACCTCTTCGACGGCAAGGTGCAGTACACCTGTCTCCCCAACGGTCAGGGTGGTGTAGTTGACGACATGCTCGTATACCGTGTTCACGACGACGAGTACTTCATGGTTCCCAACGCCGCCAACATCGACAAAGACTGGAACTGGATGAGCCAGATAGCCGACAAGATGGGTATGGAACTGGGTAAGGATTTCGTCAACGAGAGCGAGCAGTGGGCACAGCTTGCCGTGCAGGGTCCCAACGCCCTCAAGGCCATGCAGAAGCTTACTAGCGAGAACATCGTCGACATGGAGTACTACACCTTCAAGATTCTCACCTTCGCCGGCATCCCCGACATTATCCTCTCCACCACCGGCTACACAGGCGCTGGCGGATGCGAGATCTACATCCCCAAGGAGAAAGCCATCGAGGTTTGGAACGCCGTTTTCGAGGCAGGTAAAGAGTTTGGCATCATGCCCGCAGGTCTTGGTTGCCGCGACACCCTCCGTCTTGAGAAAGGCTTCGCCCTCTACGGCCACGAGATGGACGACACCGTCAGCCCCCTCGAGGCACCTTTGGCATTCATCGTCAAGCTGAAAGCCGAGAACAACAACTTCATCAACAAGGAGCTTCTTCTCGCACAGAAAGCCGCCGGTTTCAAGCGCAAAGTGGCCGGTTTCGAGATGATCGACCGTGGTATTGCCCGCAACGGCTATGACGTATGCGACGCACAAGGCAACAAGATTGGCGAAGTTCGCAGCGGTTCTCCAAGTCCCAGCACCGGCAAGAACATCGGCACCGCCCTCATCGAGGCCGCCTATGCCAAGACCGGCACCGAGATCTACATCAAGATCCGCGAGAAACTTCTCAAGGCCATCACCGTCAAGATGCCCTTCTACGAGGGTTAATGTATAGAGGATGAACACCGCAGAGAAAATCGAATACTGGCTCGGCATTGCCGACTACGACCTTGATACGGCCGAGGCGATGTACTCCACCGGACGCTGGCTGTATGTGGCATTCATGTGTCATCAAGTCATTGAGAAGACGCTGAAGGCTTACTGGTGCGCCACGCAGGAGGACGAGCCGCCATATATCCACAACCACAAGCGTCTTGCCGATGGTTGCGGATTATACTCCAGGATGAGCATGGATCAAAAAGACTTTCTCAATACCGTCACGACCTACAATATCGAAGCACGCTATCCCGAGAGCAAGGATGCGCTTGCGCGAAAACTTGACAAGGAGGCTTGCCTCTTTATTATTGACAACACAAAAACATTGCAGACATGGATAAAGGAACAGCTCTCAGCCGCGATGAGGCGTTAGATCTCGTCCGGCAGTACAAGCACATCATCGCCCGGCACTTCCAGCAGGAGCCGCGAGTGCTGATGTATGGCTCCTATTCCAAGGGCAATGCCAACCGCGACAGCGATATCGACGTGGCGGTTGTGGTGTCGAGCTATGGCGACCGCAAGCTGGAGTTGTCCAAGGCCCTCTGGCGCGACGTCGACGACGTGAGTCTGCTCATTGAGCCGGTCCTGATTTCCGAGGACCATCCCTCGCCGCTCTACGACGACGTGATGCGGACAGGAATAGCGGTGTGACACTCACATCTTCTACAACACAAATGCGAGGCCCGCGACGTTCCGTCGCGGGCCTCGCTGTATCTATGATTCAATAATTGGGGGGTTGAAAAATCTCTTCTTACCGTGTTTCAAATTTGAAAGGCCGCGTTGCAGCCCTGCGAAACCTTGTTTCATTTTCAAAACACCCTTTTGCAACCCTGCAAAACCTGTTTCAATTTCAAAACCCATTTTTGTAACCTGCGACGGACGTATTCATATCCAATTGGGGCTTTCGCAACCAGCAACAATCATTTTTACCTTCGCTAGGTTTCTCCATCCTTTGAAATTTTATTCGGTTTTTATTACGCTGGAATAAATTCAATTTCTGACCTCAAATATTAAATCAATTCCCATATAAATGTAACGTCCTCATCCATCCTTGTTCACCCACAATGAAAGTAAGGACAATTTGTGTCAATTTAAAGTGTTCAAAATGCAAATCCATTGATGTTGGAACGTTATCAACATTCCCATATTTATGGTTGTTGTCTCGATATGCTTGGCTTGTGTTAAAATTAAGTTCGATATGTTGATCAACTTTCCTTACAAATAAGTCTCTTATTGGAAGGAATATTTCGTTTCTCAAATACTGCTCATTTAATCCTTCACAGATGATACTAAACAGGCCTTCTCGAATATCCAATTTAATTTGTGCATTTAATAATTCTCCCTCTGACATCGTTCCGGATGTCTCGTGAAAAAAGAATTTGTAAGCATTAAATGACAGACAATGTGGAACAAGGCCATAAGTCTTGTTGTATATTTCACTATTGGTTTCAGATGGCACGAAAATTGGGCATTTCCCAACCTGATTCATTCGATTATAACAATCTCGCATGACACGTTCACCATCAAGAACAACTTCATGTTGTTTTTGGTTGTATTCATCAAGAAATGTTTCTTTGTTTGAAATGAATTTACTTCTTATCTCATCGTTGTCCCAAAAAGATTGGCTGTCAATATTGATATGACTGTAAACATACAGGAGCATCGAATCGTAATATGCTTCTGTATTCCCATAGTCAATTACCGTTTGATTAAAGTATTCTTTAGTCTGTGGAATAGTAATAGGAAATATAGAATAATTACTGACATCGTTAAAACGTTTTTTATAGTAAGTAAGTAAAGATGCAACAAGCGCCAAGTAATCCATTCTTTCCTTACCTTCAGTATGCTCAACGGCATTCATAAGCACTCCAAAAGTAGTGATTGCTCGTATAGAATTCTCTTCGCTTCTTTTTGAGGAATACTTCATCACGTACATGTACATGGCTAGCGGAACTTCCGAGATATAGGGTATATCCGCATACGACATGTATTGATTCAAAGCGGAGATCATAGATTTCCAATTTTCTAAAACGGATGAATTGTCATCACTGTTTTTGAATCCAATAATTATATTTCTTGCAGCAGAAGATAATGATACTGTTTCCATTTTTATTCTTTTATTTTAATCATAATTTGGTCTATTTCCGAGAAAATGTTTTTCATCGTTTCAAATTTATTCACACACAACCCACTTCGTAGAAACATGAACTGCCTATTCAAAGATCGTTGTCCATCTAGAATGTTCCTCATTAAATTGATTTCCCATTCCATATTTGATGCAATTTCATAAAACTGATCAACAAGAGTTTCGAAAAGATTAATGTTTGGTGGATAGTCATAGTGGTTTGCACCAAATCTTTCGCTATTCGCAAGTTCTTCAATGCGACTATGCAATTGTGACAGTTCTTTTATCTTTACTTCATCCATAGCTATTAATCCCAAATGTCTAATGAGTTGTAAAAATCTTGAAAAGCCTCATATCTTTCTTCGTCAAGAGAAAGAGGAGACTTCCCGAATAATCTACTGTCGTCGAATAACCACGCTAAAAGTTTGGGATTTAGTTCAAGTTGTTCTGCAAAATACCCTTGTATGTCTGTATAATCACAATGCTCATTATACATTTGACAAATGGTATTTCGTTTCCAACTAACATTTGGGATGTAAGTCATTTCCGCTTCTGTATTATAATTCCTCATATTATTTTATTTATTGTTCATATATTGCTTCATTGATACTAATTGTGGTTGTAGGCCAAATGGAGTTTGATTGTATATAGTCACAAAGACTTTGTCAACATAGGTGTTGAGTACAACTTCAAGTGCGGTCAGTATCAACTGTTTTCCATCACACTCGCCTTCTATTGCCTCTAGTATACGTCGTAGTGCAGAAACAATCATCATTAAGTCATTGTCTATAATTCGTCCATGTTGGTTGACGTGGTCTTCTGCCATCCTTTTAATTATTTCTTTTGAGGTGAGACCTTGTTCGTACAAATTAGCAATCTGTCTGATTTTGCCGATGTAGTACTCAATATCGGTAGCATTGGGTTGGACATTGTTAAGAGATACGCAATAGCAGTCGTATATCACACATTTGTCACCATCAGGAGCCACAACTGTTTTGGCTAGGATTTGATAATTCCCATTTGCTGTTTGGATGTCAATGGGCAATAGATTCCCATCAATTCTGTATTTAACTGTTGCCATATTATATAATATTAAATGGGTATAATGTATTTAGACAAAACAAAACCTTTCCGCCACAAACTTGCGGCAGAGAGAGGCAATTGAATTAAAAACAAAAATGAAATACTCCCGACGATCACTTGTGTGATTCGTGGGGGGGGTGACTATCAGTAAGTTATGAGCATTGTTCAGCATCGTCCCGTTTTCGTTTCACACTGCAAATATACACATTTCCCGCCACATGGAAAAAAAATTATCTCCACATTATTGCAAAAAAAAGAGTATCTTTGCAACCGATAACTGCATAGCTATGGATAAGAAGGATAATGTCGAAAAGCCACGCATTCACTGGACTTTGGCGCTGATACCCTTGGTGGTGCTGGTGGCGCTGCAGGTGCTCGTTATCCGCGAGTTCGGCTCGGACGCCCTCGACGGGGCAAGCCAGACGGCGCTGCTCGTGGCAGCGGCGGTGGCGGTGACGATGGGGATGGTGTTCTACAAGGTGCCGTGGAAGAACATCGACCAAGCCATCTCGGACAATGTCAAAACCATCGGCGGGGCGATACTGATACTGTTCCTCATAGGAGCCGTGTCGGGAAGTTGGATGCTGAGCGGTGTGGTGCCGACGATGATATACTACGGCATGAAAATTGTAAGTCCCTCAATATTTTTGTTTATAGTATGTCTTATCAGCGCCTTAGTGTCACTAGTGACCGGTAGTTCGTGGACAACGATAGCCACCATCGGCATAGCCTTGATGGGCATAGGCACTGCGCAAGGGTACGATGTGGGGTGGACAGCAGGCGCCATAATATCGGGAGCCTACTTTGGTGACAAGATATCGCCCCTCTCCGACACCACCGTTCTGGCGTCGTCGGTGGGTGAAGTGCCACTGTTCAAGCACATACGCTATATGCTCATTACCACGGTGCCGTCGTTCAGCATTGCCCTAATCGTGTTTTTGATAGCAAGCCTGTGCCATTCGACAGAAAGTGTGATACAATCAGAGCAATTTGCCGAAGGGTTGCAAGGACTATTTTCCATCAATCCCTGGCTGCTGCTAGTGCCCTTGGCAACAGCGATATTCATAGCGCTAAAGCTTCCCGCCGCCATTGTGCTGTTTCTGTCGGCAGCGTTGGCAGGAATGACAATGCTTGTGGCACAACCCGATATTGTGCAGCACGTAGGCGAGGGCAACACCTTCAGAGGCTTGATGCTGACATACTATAGCGGCACCACCCTCGACGCCGGCAACGAAGCCCTCAACGCCCTTGTCCAAACCCGAGGCATGCGAGGCATGCTGAGCACAGTATTCTTGATCTTTTGCGCCTCGGCTTTCGGCGGCGCGATGACAGGCACAGGCATGATACAAAGCATTACGTCGGCGTTGGCGCGCGGCATAAGAGGTCGCCGAACGCTGGTTAGCACCACCGTAGGCACCGGTATTTTTGCCAACATGGTCACCGGTGACCAGTATCTTAGCATTGTGCTCACCGGCAACATATTCAAAAAGCTATACAAAGAGAAAGGATATGAGGGGCGGCTGCTGAGCCGATCCACCGAAGACTCGGCGACGGTAACATCGGTACTTGTGCCGTGGAACACCTGCGGCATGACCCAGTCGCTCGTGCTTCATGTACCCACACTGACATATCTCCCCTACTGCTTCTTCAACATCATCTCTCCCCTGATGTCCATCGCCATCGCCATGATTGGCTACAAGATTTTCCGCACAGAAGAAAAATAATTTCTCCATATCAAATATAATGTGTATCTTTGCAATTCCAAATTAGAGTAAAAATCAACAATTAAAAAAATACAAATATGAGCGTTATCAAACCCTTTAAAGGATTCCGCCCCCCGGTGGACATCGTCGAGAAACTGGCATCACGTCCCTATGACGTATTGAATTCAGAAGAAGCCCGCGTAGAGTGCGAGGGCAATCCCTATAGCTTATTGCATGTAACCAAGGCAGAGATCGACCTTCCCAAAGGCACCGACGAGCACTCGCCCGAAGTGTACCTCCAGGTTGTTAAGAACTACAACATGTTCAAGGACCTTGGCTGGTTGGTAAAAGACGAAGAGGAGAAACTCTACATCTACGCCCAGAGCATGAATCCCAAGGACGCCAACGCAAAATGGCAGTATGGTATTGTAGCATGCGCCTACAGCGAGGACTATGTGAACAAAGTCATCAAGAAACATGAGCTCACCCGCAAAGACAAGGAAGAGGACCGCATGAAACACGTCCGCATCACCAACGCCTGTGAAACGCATCGACGAGATCGTCGCCAGCGTCACCGCCAACAAGCCCATCTATGACTTCATCGCCAAAGAGGACGGCTTCGGCCACCGCTTCTGGGTTATCGACGACAAAGCCATGATTGCCGAACTCGTTGAGCTCTTCGACAAACAAGTTCCCGCAATGTACATCGCCGACGGCCACCACCGCAGCGCCGCCGCCGCCCTCGTGGGACAGGAGAAGAAGGAGCAGAACCCCCACCACACCGGCAAGGAAGAGTACAACTACTTCATGACCGTCATATTCCCCGACAACCAACTGAACGTCATCGACTACAACCGCGTTGTGAAAGACCTCAACGGTCTCAGCAAAGAGCAGTTCATCGCCGCCGTTGGCGAGAGCTACGAACTGCAGGACATGGGCACCGAGATCTACAAGCCCGCCAAGTTGCATGAGCACAGCATGTACCTCGATGGCCATTGGTACAAGATGACCGCCAAGCCCGGCACCTATAATGACAACGACCCCATCGGAGTGCTCGACGTCACCATCCTCAGCAACCTCGTCCTCGACAAGGTGCTTGGCATCAAGGATCTCCGCACCGACAAGCGCATCGACTTCGTTGGCGGTATCCGCGGTTTAGGCGAACTGAAACGTCGTGTTGACAACGGCGAGATGAAGGTTGCCTTCGCCCTCTATCCTGTAAGCATGAAGCAGATTATCGACATTGCCGACACCGGCAACATCATGCCTCCAAAGACCACCTGGTTCGAGCCCAAGCTTCGCTCCGGCCTCGTGATCCACGAGCTCTGCTAGTTAAAAGCAAATATAATGTGGCTGCCAGTATAGGCAGCCACATTTTTTATTACCAACAAAACAATCATGAAAAGACTTTTGATTGCCACAATAGGCGTGTTCCTCTGTTGTAGCCTTGTTATGGCGCAACAGCAGATGAACAAAGTCAGTTGTTACGGTCACATTTATCTCGAGACAACTGTGAACGGACATCCGGCACGATTGGCATTCGACACCGGTGCTCCATACACCTGCATAGACAGCATCTACCTAGCCGACAGCAAGCTCCAATACAAAAATATAGAGAATGCCCAAATGGGAGGTGCCGGGAACAATGTCGAAAATGTGCTTATCATCCTTAACGAGCTAACATATATCGTCGCCGACAAAGAATACATAAGCAAAATCTCACCCATCATACAACTAAAGCCCATCCTTGGCGATCAAGCCGACGGCATTCTAGGCATTGACAATATGGGAGGGAAGATTATAGCCATAAACTATGTAGACGAGATGATGGGTATATGGGACAAGATAGGAGACACCAATGGGTACACATCAATACCCATACGATATGAAGACGACAGAATCTATGTACCCATGAAAATAGTAATCCGAGACGGAAACACAATAGAAGGCGAGACATTGATAGACCTTGGAAGCGCAGGTACAGTCACATTGACAAGCCTCGTTGCCAGCCAGCATAGCTTAAAGACAATCTCGCCTCAGATGCATTATTCCTGTATTTACGGTGGCATTGGCGGGAGCTCATCTGGCAGCGATTTTAGGGCGAAGAGTGTCACAATAGGCAGTTACACTCTGAACGACATTACGATGGATTACAGCGACAACACCGAAGGTGCCCTTTCCGAAGGAGAGTACATCGCTATTGTCGGTAACGAATTATGGGAGCGTTTCGACATGATTATAGACCTCAGCGGCAAACGTTTATATCTGAAACCCAACGCCAAATACGAAGAGCCCTTTGAGAGTCCCCAACATGGATTTTCCTACAACGACCGCAGCCGCACCCTCGGCTGCTGGGTCGTCAACTGCCTCTACCAAGGCTCCAATGCCGAGAAGGCCGGATTGAAGAACGGTGACCACATAAAGAAAATAAACGGTCGCAATGTGAGTGAGATAACCTTTGAAGAGCAGCGGCATCTTCTCGACAAACTTGACTCGGTGACCCTTACCATAGAGCGAGGAAGCGAGACAGAGGAGATAGCATTCCATTTTGATGAACCCAAAATATAGAGAAGACGACAGGAACTGAGAGATGAAAAAGAACATATATATTGCAATAGGTTTAATAGCCGTAGGGTTAGGCGCATTGGGCGTTGTGGTGCCGGGATTGCCGACAACGCCATTCCTGCTATTAGCATCATGGTTGTTCTACAGGTCGTCGCCCAAGTTACAGGCGTGGTTGCTGGCGTCGTGGTTGGGCAAATATATACGCAGCTATCAGCGACGCGGCGGAATGACAGCGACGCAGAAAGCAGGTGCGGTAGGCATAATGACAGCGATGGTGCTGCTTTCCACCTTTGTTTTCATTCCCGCGGGATCCATAGCACGCATCATAGTGCCAACGGCAGGAGCTGTAGGAGCCTTAACGGTGATATTCTTTGTGCCCAACGCCAAGAACGACGAAGAGTGACACAAGATGCAAAAAAGAGATCGGCAGACAATCCATTAACGATAACACAGGCATAAAACATGCAATTCAGCAGGCATAACAGACAGAAATAGAGAAAGTCGGAGAGTTTGGTTTGTTGTGTAAGAATAAAAATTATTATATTTGCATTTTATTATAATACATTAAAATAAATATAACACAATGAAAAAGTTCATTTTACTAACTTTTGCAGCAAGTATACTTTTTGTTGGTTGTAAACAAAAGACAATGGAGCCGACAGAGCCGAAGCAAGATACACCGACAGTTTTTATGACCGCCGAGATCACACCAGAGAGCTTGATAGAGATATACAAAGCCCTAGGAGTGAAAGCCGAAGGTCGTGTGGCGGTAAAGATAAGCTCGGGAGAAGGAGGCAACACCAATTATCTAAGTCCCGAGTTGATTGGAGCCTTTGTCAAGGAAGTCAACGGTACCCTAGTGGAATGCAACACCGCATATCCTGGAACACGCATGGATAACGAAAGCCATTGGAAAACAATCAAAGAGCATGGATTCCTAGAGATAGCAAAATTTGACATCATGGATGAGGAAGGCACCATGAAGATAGGAGTAGCCGACACCACGCACATCAAATACGACATAGTGGGAAGCCATCTGGCCAACTACGATTTCATGGTCAATCTAGCCCACTTTAAGGGGCACGCTATGGGCGGATATGGTGGAGTGCTGAAGAACGCCTCGATAGGAGTTGCCTCAACAGCCGGCAAGCTATACATACACAGTGCCGGAGCCTATGAGGAAGTAGAGAAAGCCGGAGAGGCGTGGGATTATGTCGACAACAAACTGCCACAAGACCATTTTCTGGAAAGTATGGCAGCAGCCGCGCAGGGAGTGCACAACTATTTCAAGCAAGAAGGGCGCAACATCATATATATAAACGTGATGAACAATATCAGCGTTGACTGCGACTGCGACGGCAACCCCCACGCACCCGAGATGAAGAACATAGGAATCTTAGCCTCGACCGACCCAGTGGCACTAGATCAGGCATGCCTCGACCTCATCTATGGACACAACGATGTGGAAGGCGACGACGCCACAGCCCTCAAAGCCAGAATAGAGAAACAGCACGGCATACACACCATAGAGCATGCAGAGAAGATAGGGCTTGGAAGCCGCAAGTACAACCTCAAAAGAATAGATCAGTAGAGTGAGAGGTAAGATGTTTCCGAGAGAAATCCATCAACCATTCACTAGAATAAAGAAAAAGAACAAAGAGATTGCAACGCAAGACCCTCCCCAAAGAATGGTGTTGCGTTGCTTTTCCTTATCAGATGCCATGAAAAGGATAGTTTACTTGATATGCTTGACGCTAGTTGTTGGAGCATGCAAAACGAAAGAATCCCCCCTACCCGACACGCCTAAGTACTCACTAAGTACTCAGTGGTACATATCAGAACGCGGTGCAGATGTAGATGTATTTTACATCATATCGACCGAATGCAGCGACTACGTTAGAGATGGAGACACAATCCATTATGCCGACACCTACAACGACAGTATAAGAGAGATGATGCTGGGCGAGATGAGAGGTGTTGACAAGCTGCTGGCAGGAGAATTGAACTATTACACACCCTTCTATCGTCAATGCACGATGGAGACCTACGCTTCAGACAGCTTGACAGAAGTACGTATGCCGTTGGCTTACAACGATGTGCGCAAAGCATTCAAATACTATTTAGAGCATTACAACAACGGGCGACCGTTCATACTTGCCGGATTCAGCCAAGGAGCCATGGCCGTTGTCGACTTGCTGAAAGAAATGGATGAAGAGACATACCGCCGACTGATTGCCGCATACGTAATAGGGTACAAAGTCACCGCTGACGACATAGCCAAAACCGCCCATATAGAGGCAGCCAAAGACAGCGATGACTTGGGAGTAACGATATGCTACAACTCGGTGAGAGACAACAGCTGCGCTATGCCATTGCTCAGCGACGGCAACAAGATAGCCATAAACCCCGTAAATTGGCGCAGAGACAACACGCCGGCCACGATAGTAGATACACGGCACGGCGACACACTCATCATAGCCCTAGACACCACAACACTATTGTTGCAAATAGACAACTATAAGCATGAAGACTATATGATACCCCTCATTGGCAAGGACGGCAACTACCATCGACTAGATTTGACGCTATACAGCGAACTATTGAGAAAAAACATGGCGCTACGAGCAAAAAAATACGTAGAAAGAAGCAAAAGTGAGGAAGAGAAACAATAACGAGCGTACTATTGCGTTAAGTAATGGCTGAAGAATGATTGAAGAAGAGTGAAGAATAAAGAGTGGCGATTTGCGCAATATTAAAAAGAGCTACAACTTATAAATATTGATAATACCATTATAACAAATAACAAACAACAAAACAATACAATTAAAGCACCTACAAATGAAAAAAATCTTTTTATTAGTCCTTATCGCTATCGCATTTCAATGCGCAGCGGCGCCCATTTTCAATGCACCCGCAATCAGAATACAACCCAACGGAGACACATTGCGATGCCTGTTATCGGGAGACGAGTACTACCACCGGCTGCATGATGCCGACGGATACACGATAGTGCAGAACCGAGAGACAGGATGGTGGGTATACGCCACAAAGGGCGAATTGCGGAGAAGCGATAGAGGAGAGAGATGGGACGTTGTCGCCACCGACTATGTTGCAGGGAGAGTGAATCCCGCGACGGTTGGGTTGACACCCAATATCGGCGTTGACCACGACACGTGGTTAGAGCTGCAGAAGCGTTACGATGTGCCCAAGGAGTACCAGCACACACAAGCCAAAACAGCAGGTCGCAACCACGGCACACTCAACAATATAGTGATATTTGTGCGTTTCAGCGACGACAGCGAGATAAGCACCCCATTTTCGACCATCGACTATATGTTCAACGATTCGAGTGCCAACAGCAATTCGATGTACAATTATTTCAAGCATGCGTCATACAACAAGATATACATACCCACGCACTACTACCCTGCCCCCAACGGCAACAATGTGCTATCATACCAAGACTCCATGCCTCGCGGCTACTATCTGCCCTACAACGCCGTTACGGCGCCCAACGGATATGCCGACGACAACGAGCGCAGAAGTCGCGAATTTGGGCTTTTGGAGCGAGCCGTGAACTACATCAACGCCAACAATCCAGTGAGTACGTCGCTCAACCTAGACATGGACAACGACGGAGAGATAGACAACATCTGCTTTGTAGTGAAAGGGACCTACACAGGGTGGAGTGATTTGCTGTGGCCGCACAAGTGGTCGCTCTACGACCGCCAAGTGTATATCAACGGCAAGCGAGTGTACACCTTCAATCTGCAGTTGGAAGGCAGTGGAGAGCATTACTTCAGCAGTTCCACCTTTTGCCACGAGATGTTCCACACGTTGGGAGCTCCCGACCTGTACCGCTATGAGACCCAGACAGAAGTGTCGGGAGTAGGATCGTGGGATTTGATGTGCAGCAACACCACGCCGCCCCAACACATGAGCGCATATATGAAGTGGAAATATGGCAACTGGCTTGACTCGATACCCGAGATCACGGTGCCCGGGACATACACGCTCCATTCGCTTGCCGACGACGACTACAGCAATTGTGTATACAAAATAGCCGCACAAGAGCCGCACCAATGGTATGTGCTAGAATATCGAGACAACACAGAGCTTTTCGAGACAGCATTGCCCGGCAAAGGACTAATCATCTTCCGTGTTGACGACCGATACAACGGCAACGCCAACTATGATGGCGTCACATATTTCGACGAGGTGTATCTGTTCCGTCCCAACGCCCATAACGACACAACAAACGGCACCTTGAACCAAGCATACTATAGTGCCAACACCACCCGTACCGCTTTCAACCCCAGCACAAACCCCCATCCCTGGCTTACCGGCAACGTCCTTGACTCAACAATATCAATCTCCAACGTGACATCGCCAGGGACGACGATAAGTTTTACGTACAGCGACCTGAGAGGGTGCAGGGTGCCGACAAACATGGCCACCAGCAACATCAGCGGCAACTCGGCAAATCTTAGCTGGAGCGGCAACACAGACAATTACACGCTGCAATGGAGAGTGTCGGGATTGAACAATATAACCAATGTGTCGGTCAGCGGCAGCAGTCACAATCTGACCAACCTATCGCTGAGCACAGAATATCAATGGCGAGTAAAAAGCCTATGCGCTTCAGGAGACAGCAGTGATTATACCGAATGGCAAACCTTCCGAACAGAATCGTGCGCGGCAATGCAGGCTACAGAAATTGGAAACCAGTATAGCACAACATACCATTTGCCAATCAACACATACTATAATTACAGCTATTCCCAAATGATATATCTACCCGCAGAGATAAATGGAGAGATGAATATATCAAAAATAGCCTTCAACTACGCCAGCAACAACGAGCTTGACACAAAAACAGAGTGCCACATCTATTTGGGTCACACATCGCAGACGACCTTTGACAATAACACCAGCATGGTGCCTTACAGCCAGCTCTATAAAGTATATGAAGGGCCGATTCATTGCACCAGCGGATGGAACGAAATAGATTTAGACAGCACGTTCCACTACGACGGAACAAGCAACCTTGTGGTAGCCATATGGGACAATAGCGGCAGCTACAGCAGTTCGGCGCACCGGTTCTACTGCTCAACGTTAGGGAACCAATACAGATCGCTAACCTATTTCAGCGATGATTTCAGTCCTTGTCCCTATTCGTCAAGCATGTCAGGGAACGCAATGAGACAACAATATCGTCCCAATATACGATTCAGAGGATGTCTACCCGCTGACCACACAGTGACGATAGTCAACAACACGCCCAACCTAGGGACAGTGTCGGGAGCCGGGCAGTACAACGATGGAGAGAGTGTAACCATCACCGCCACGCCAGCCGCCGACTGTGAGTTTGACTACTGGGTGACAGAAGACGACACAATACAAGCCAACCCATACACCTTTACGGTGAACAGTGATGTCACCTTCACCGCATACTTTTCGCAGCCGACATACACAGTAACCGTCACCGCGACAGCAGGAGGCACCGTTGACGGTGGTGGCGACTATGTGCAAGGTAGTATGGCGACGGTGACGGCGACGCCCTATGAGCACTACCAATTCAAACACTGGCAAGACCCCGCCACCAACGACATAGTCAGCGAGAACCCGTACACCTTTGTTGTCAGCGGCGATCGCACTCTAGTAGCCACCTTTGACAAAGACAAGTATCGTGTGCATGTAGGCAGCGCAAATCCAGAGCTTGGCGAAGCATGGTTTACGACAGAAGAGAGCAGTATGAACCTCAACGACGACTCGATAGCATACGGCACAGAGATAACCCTTTTTGCCCAACCCAACACAGGGATGCCGAACATGGTGAGCACATTTGTGCATTGGACCGACAACGGCAGCACCGAGAATCCCCGAACCATTACCGTGACCAACGATTTTTCGGCCAATGCCCTGTTCAGCGGTAGCACCGACATAGAGATTGCCGAAGGCGACATAACAGTATACACAACACATCGCGACGTGCATATTGTAGGCGCAGAGGGCAAGAGCATGCACCTCTACGACATCACCGGTCGCAAGATATGCGAAGCCAAAGGCAGCGGACACACCACCATACACGTCAACAACAACGGAGTGTACATACTGCGCATAGAAGGCGCAGCGACCAAAAAGATAGTAATAGTTGAAGGCTGAAGGCAGAGAGACGAGGGGTGGTTACAACTATTTTTTTAATCATTGCAAAAATGATAAACAATCATAGAAAATAGGACTGACAACAATAAAATAAAAACAGACACATGCTAGAAGAAACAGAAAAGCTGCTTGTAGCAGCAGCACAACAAGCCAACGCCACCGCCGACACGACAAAGATAATCACAGAGGGCAGCATAGCAGACAATGTGATAAAGGTTGACAGCATATCGCAAGCAGTAAAAGACAGTCTTGCGAAACTAAACATCACTGATGTCAAAGCCGTTATAACCGGAGAGAACTCATTTCTGAAAGACGCACTATCGAGCCTAATAGACCTTACGGTAGCCTTTATACCGAAATTGATTGCCTGCATATTAGTGTTGTGGTTAGGCTTTAAGCTTATCAAACTGCTAAAGAAAGCGCTGACCAGAGTACTTGAGCGACGCAACGCCGAAGGGTCGTTGAAAGGATTTCTCACCTCGCTTGTTGATGTGCTGATGAAGGTAATGCTCATCATTATGGCGATGGACATAATAGGCATAAAAGCCACGTCGTTCATAGCCATTTTGGGAGCCGCGGGCCTTGCCGTTGGTATGGCGTTGCAGGGGACTCTGCAGAATTTTGCGGGAGGAGTGATAATACTGCTGCTGAGGCCCTTTAAGGTAGGCGACTATATAGAAGCCGGAGCATACAAAGGTTATGTGAAAGAGATACGCATATTCCACACCTTGATAAGGCCATTCAACGGACGAATAATCATAGTGCCCAACAGCGAGCTAGCCACCAAGAGTCTTATCAATCACACCAAAGAGGAAGTCATACGCCTCGATGTTGTGTGCAGTGTCGCTTATGGTACCGACCTTGACCGCGCGTCGGAAGTGATAAGAAAAGTGATAGAGGACGATCCCCTCATACTGAAAGACCCCATAGCCAAAATATGCGTCAGCAATTTGGGAGACAGCTCGGTGGATTACAGCCTATGGTTATGGACAAAAGTAGACGACTACTGGACAGTGTGGATGCGCATACGCGAGAACATATACAAAGCCTTCTACGCTAACAACATCAGCATACCATTCCCACAAGTGGATGTACATCTCGACAATCCCGCCGCAAAATAGTGGACGTATATATTGAAGAAATTGAGAGAAGACACACAGAATCACTAGAAACGAGATTACAATGTGAATAGGTAGCGACACCACGACACAATAGACGAAACAAAATGGATAGAATAATCCATATAAAGCCAACAACAATAGCCAGAGGGAAACGACGCTGGATGTTGTTGGCTTGTTTGTTTCTGACGGGTCAGCTGTACAGCCAAAGCATAAATATGCCAGTGTTGGGAGAGAACCAGTTGGTGTTGACGCCCGGCACAATCCAAACGATTAAGGATCCTGGAGGAGAAGACAACTATCCTCCCAATTGCAGCAGCACGTTGACGATACAATCACTGACAGGGGCGCCAATAACCGTGAGCGGCAACTACCATACCGAATACAGCTACGACCTGTTGCAGCTGTATGACGCCAACAGCATAGGCAACAACCCCATAGGCAGCTACAGCGGTATAGGCAACGTAAACGTCACCGCCTATTCGGGATATTTGACGATACACTTCTACTCGGACATGCTAGTAAACAACAGCGGATTCAATCTGACAGTAACGACATGCGAAGCAACGCCGAACCAAGTATACGACATAGAGGTGAGCGACATAACAGAGACAAGCGCAATAATAACATGGAGCGACAGCACAGAGAGCAGCAGTTGGACAATAAGCTACGGCACGACGCCAGGAAGCCTAAGCCATCAAATAACGACAGACACGACCACAGCGAGCCTGACAGGGCTACAAACGCACACAAAATACTACTATAGGATATACAACAGCCACAGCGGCAATTGGCAGAACATATGCAGCGCAAGATACAACAGTTTCAAGACCCAATGTGCGGAGAATGCCGGTAGCTGCATAGCATACAGCGACCTGACCTCATGCTATGTGACAGCCACCTATGGCACATTCGGGGATCCGTACCAAAATAGCGGGATAGTAGATCAAGGCAGCAGCAGCGGCAATTCGCGCCACACGGTGCATAGCAACACCAACGAGCGCGACCCACGCACCAACAACCAGCTGAGGACGGTGCCGTCCGGCTACACAACATCAGTAAGGCTAGGCAATTGGAGCACCGGAGCCCAAGCCGAGAGTATAACGTACGAATACAAAGTAGACACCCTGATAAGCGACCTGCTGATACTGAAATACGCCGCAGTGTTGCAAGATCCCGACCATCCCAGCAATAGGCAGCCACGATTCTCGTTCACCATAATAGACGAGCAAGGGATAGAGATCAACTCCTCGTGTTATTCCGCCGACTTTATAGCCAGCAGCGCGCTAGGATGGAACACCACAGGCGACTGGTGGGAGCCGACGAGCGTGCTGTGGAAAGATTGGACGACGGTAGGGATAGACCTGACATCGCTACAGGGGCAAACTATATACATAAGACTATCGTCGTACGACTGCGCCGACGGACAGCATTTCGGATATGCCTACTTTGTTTTCGATTGTGCGCACAAAACGCTGATGTCGTCGAATTGCGGATCAGATGTAGAGAACACGTTCACAGCGCCAGAAGGGTTCAGTTACCGATGGTACAACGCCAGCAATCCCGGAGAGACGCTGACAACAAACCGATCATGCCACACCACCGTTGGCGGCGAATACCGTTGCACGCTAGGATTCATAGGCGCTCCCGACAACGCCAGCTGCACCTTTGAGCTGAAAGCCATAGCTGGGGAGAGGTATCCCTCGGCACGATTCACCTACGACACCATAGAGAGCGACAGCTGCGACATAATGCTGCAAATGCATAACAACAGTGTGATATGCAGCGACTCACTATTGCAAGAAAGCACCGGAGAAGCATGCGAGTCGACGCAATGGTTTGTAGACAACAACATGGTATCGACGCAAGGCAATCCCATCATAGCCTTGAGTCAGGGGCATCACACCATACAACTCGTCGCAGCGATAGCCAACGGAGCATGCAGCGACACGATGAGGAGAGAGATGGAAGTAGTAAGTCCATGCACGCAAAGCGACACCGTAGAGGTAACGCTATGCCGAGGAGAGAGCTACACACTGTTTGACACCACCATATACGAGACAGGAGTGTACGAAAGAGACAACGGGTACCACCACCGGACAGCGATAGTGAACATACTGCCGACCTACGACACAAGCATAACACACAATGTTGTTGAGAACGCACTACCCTACCAATACGGCGGGATAAGTTTCGTTGACAGCGTAGCCGACAGTACTATAGCCCTGACAAGCACGGGAGGATGCGACAGCACGATACACTTCACGCTCCATGTGTGGCGCAACAAAGTAACCACATTAGACAGCACAACATGCCGACAGAGCGACACAATGTACTGGAACGGCGTTGTATTTACAAGTAGCGCCACCGACAGCGTTGTATACATCGGAGCCGGAGAGCATGGAGAAGACAGCATAGTGATAATGAGCGTCACCATATTAGAGCACAGCGCATACACGCTGCATGACACCACAATAGAGAACAATCTGCCCTATTATCTAGGAGCAAACACGTTTGTAGACGAGCAAAGCGACACCACGTGGACAGAGGTGAATGGAGCGGGATGCGACAGTGTGGTAACCTTCAGCTTGCATGTGTGGCACAATGTACACAGCACGATAGACAGCAGCGTGTGCGAAAACAGCGTGCCAATGCAATGGAACGGCGTGACATTCACAGAGACAGGCACACAAAGTGTAAACCTGGCAGAGATAGGGATACATGCCAGTCACGGAGAAGACAGCATAGTCACGATGACACTAAATGTGACAACAAACAGTAGCTACACCTATCACGACACCGTAGTCGAGAACGAAATGCCAAGGATATGGGATGGAAAGATATTTTACAATCCCGTAGGCGACACCAGTTGGACAATACCGAACAGCGAAGGGTGCGACAGCACGGTTCACTATAGTTTGCACGTGTGGCAGAATGTCGCGAACAATTACGACACCAGCGTATGTCGCAACATGCTGCCGATAGAATGGCACGGGCACACATTCGCCAGTAGTGAAGAATACGCAAACTATCCGATAATGACAATAATACATTATGTGGACAGTTTGAGGACGATACACAACAGCGACAGCGTAGTGACACTCATAATGATGGTATATCCCATATACAACAAGACAGACACCGTGGTCATCTGTAGAGGCGACACATGCAGATACGGAATGACAGAAGAAGGGACATACACAGTGCCATACGAAAGCGTAAACGGGTGCGACAGCATAATACATGTGACCCTAGAGGTCAAAGAGGTGTACCATGAAACCTTTTACGACACAATATGCAGCAACGAGAGCACCGAATTTGGCGGCGAAACGATAAATACTGAGGGAGAGCACAACATAAGATACGCCACGGTAGACGGATGTGACAGTACGCAAACATTGCTGCTGACGGTATACAACACCAGCCATACATTTGACAACGCCAAAGTGTGTGACGGAGTGCCGTACACATGGATAGACGGCAACAGCTACGCCCACTCGACGACAGAGCCAGAAATAACCATGAGCGACATACATGGATGCGACAGCACGATACACCTAGTGCTAGAGCTCGACGACCAGTTTCAAGCCGAGATGGAGATAAGTCCGCGGAGTGTGACAATGAGCAATCCAGAGGTAAGGCTACATGACAAATCGCGGAGCGCGCGAAGAAGATGGTATACCGGAGAGAAGGCTGGTATGAGCGAGACAGCGGAGATGACAGAGATAGACACCTGCAGGATTGTAACATTTGCATTTCCAGCCAATAGCGACACGTTGCAAGTGCTGCTGGTGGCGTACAGTACGGCCGGGTGTATAGACAGCGTGTGGGGGGCAGTGAATTGCGACCGCTCGACGTTGTGGGCGCCCAATGCCTTCACGCCCGACGAGAGCCAGAACAACAAGTTTTTCATAGCCAGCAACGAGCTAAAAGAAGGGCGAGTGTGGATATACAGCCGCCAAGGGTTGCTGATAAGCACATTTGAGGCGTTGAGCGGATGGTGGGACGGGACATATAAAGGCAAGCCGTGTCCACAAGCGACGTACACATGGATAATGCAATACAAAACACTTTCCAAGCCACATCAGACACAAGAGGCAAGAGGGACGGTGACACTATTGAGATAGAGAAGAGAAGAACAATCGTGGAGAATGAGAAAGAAAAAGAAAGCCATAGAAATAAAAAAATGAAAAAAAATACTTTTTTACAAAAAATAGTGTATTTTTGCAGCGTAAACATGAAATTAAAATAACTAATCTTTTAGCAGCGAAGAGTCTGATGCTCAATAACAAGACAAAAAATACATGAAAAAAATATTATTAGTTTTACTCGCCGTAATGACCTTTGCGTCGCTTTCGGCACAAAACAAGGGCACCAACCAGATGAGAATTCTCTGGTGCGAAGTCGAGGAGAGCAACACCGCGGCTCAGATTACAGGTACCAATGCCAACAACAGCTACTCAGGCCACACCACCGGTGACTGGACCCTTGGTGGAACCGTGCCTTATCCTATGGCCGACGACCGCAACGCGCTGAACACCTGCGCAGGTCTTTACGAAAACAGTGTTCCCACCGTATTCTTCATCGCCCCCAACGGCTACTATCGTAGCATCTATGGCGTGGAAGATGGCATCTACAGCTTCGACACCGCTGTCTGCAACGCCAACATACTGCAGATTATGAACAGCTATCCCCGCAGCGGCCAAGCCCCTGTGATCAGCAAAGTGAATATACCCGGCGCAGCCGCCACCAACAACAATGTCAGCTTCAGCGTAGAATACATCAGCGTTGACGCATGCACCGTAGAGTGGACATTCCAGGACGGCACCCCATCCACCGCCAGCAACGCAACAGCCACCTCATCGTGGAGCACCGCCGGCAACTATACCGTAACTGTTACCGTCACCAACGAAACCGGAAGTGTATCAGAGACCGGCACCATCAACATTTTGAACTATGCCGCCTACTTTGATTTTGAGAACACAGCCGACTACAGCAACTGGACATTCATTGACGCTGACGGCGACGGCTACCAGTGGACCCTTGACTATCTGCGTGGCCAAGGTGAGGCCCATGGCGAATCGAACGGTATGTTGGCATCCGCATCATGGAACAACCAGGTTGGACCTCTGACCCCCAACAACTGGGTATTTACCAGCGCCATCACACTGCCCAACGAGAACGGTATCAGCTTGAACTGGTGGGACAAAGGACAGGATGCCAGCTATGCTACCGAGCACTATGCAGTATACGTCTGCACCGAGCCCACAGTAGCCAGCGCCACCGCAACGACACCTGTATGGGAAGGCAACTCCACCGCCAATTGGCGTAACCTCAATGTCAGCCTTGACAACTATGCCGGTCAAACCGTATACATCGCCCTGCGTCACTACAACGTAACCGATATGTTCTACCTTGACATCGACGACCTTGGCATCGCCGTTGGATCGACCGCCAAGAGCACCGTCGAGCGCAAGAGCGAAGCCAAAGCACAGTGGGCACACATAGCAGATCCTTTCACGACCTATGATTTCCGTGACAGCCAGCATCAGTATCCCATCCAGCTGCAGAAATGGCTTGACAGCGGTTACTGTGTTGTAGTTGACTACTCCTGCACCTGGTGTAATCCTTGCTGGAACCTCCATCAGGCAGGTGTACTCGAAGGCTACTACAATCGTTTCGGACCCAACTTCAAATCGCCCTTCGCAGGCGTTGAGAGCGTCAATGTTACCGATGTGAAGCTGTACCCCAACCCCACCACAGGAATGATCAACGTAGAGGCAGAAGCACTGCAGAGCGTTGAGGTTCTTGATATGGCCGGCCGCAAGGTTATGACCTCGAACAAGAGCCAGGTTGATTTGAGCAACCTCAGCAATGGAGTTTATATGGTACGCGTGAACACCGCTAACGGAAGCGCACTTCACAAGATTGTGAAGAGATAACAACCCATAAAACACAAATAGAAAAGGATAGGTCAGCTGACCTATCCTTTTTTTGTGTCCCAATGTGGCGAGAGATGCCACGATGGCTTATGCGCGGTGAATTGGGAGGCGATGGGTTTGCTATGAGTCCGCTGTGAGTCCGCTATGGGGTTGGTGAGAGGGAATAACGGGATAATAGGACAATGAGAGAGGCGTGACATGGGGGAAGAAGTCACGAGGGAGAAGAAGAATGAAGAGATTGGGGAAAGATGGAGAGATAGAAGATAGGAGAAAGACTTGAGACCTAACGAGTGGATTGGGTAATGGCGACACGGAGGTTGGAGAAGTAGAACCTGCGGAACATAGAGACGCCATAGATAAGTTTATACTGGCGCCAGAAGCGGATGTATTTGCCGCTGCGGCGAGCAACGCGCACGACAGCCAATGGGTGGCGTTGAGGGCAGCGCATAAAGATAGGTTCGAAATCGGCGGCATTCAAACCTTTTGGCAGCTGTCGGCAAAGGTTACCGGCGAGCTGGATGCCGAAAAGAGCCTCACAGTAGAGCGACATCATGTCGGCAAAGACATCGACATCGGAGCCCTTTTTAATATCGGCGAAGGCATTGTAGTCGAAATCGGGGGAGGAAAGCAAGACAGCCCAGTCGACCAAGTCGCGCAGGCGCACAGGGTTGTGGAAAAAGACCGCATGGTGCTCGATATGTTTAGCGATAAAGAAAGCCTCCTGCCAAGAAGGAAGGTAGCAGACATTGTCGTGATGAGGGGAGAAAAGCCAGAGAGGGTCGTCGTTGTGGTAGAGGAGATAGTTGTGGCATTCGAAAGAGACGTTGTTGAAGGAGAAAGAGATGTGGCGAGGGTCTTTGCGATCGACAAAGAGACCTTTGGATTGGAAAAAGTCGGCGATAGAAAGAGTGTCGTTGCCGGAGAAGAGGTCGTTGTCGCCACATTCGCGGTGGAGAGGCAACGGGTAGCGACGAGAGAGCGAAGAACCCTTGACGACGTTGGCGGGCAGAGAGAGCGATGTTTGAATGAGGGAGGCGAAATCGGAGAGAGCTGTTTCGCGGATGCGGTTGTCCTGCTCGACAGTTTGGGAGAAAGAGAGGAAATGGAAGAGCACGCTACGAGGAGGGCGAAGATTGGGAGGGAGTAGTAGGATGGCATCGTAAATGAGAGCCGTTACCGCCTGGTCACGAGAGGAGTTGAAAAGATTGCGCCATTCCTGTTCAGAGAGCGGGAGATTGAGGTTGGCGAGAGAGTTTTGGCGGCCGAAGAGCGAGGCAGACAAGAGGAGAGCTAGTGACGAAACGTGCGGCATAGGAGAGAGAGAGATTGATGGAAAAAGAGGTTGAAGAATAGACGTTCCTTAAGGTTGAGAGGATGGAAACCCTCGTTGACAAGATGGCGATAGAAAAAAGAATTGTAGAGGTTGCTCTCGACGCCTTTGACGGCGAGGACACGCATATAGACATATTGGTAGCGATGGTAGAGAGCCTTGATGTTATCGGATTGCTCGACAGAGACGCAATGGAACACCTTGTTGTTGATCATCCTTTTGAAAGAGAGGAAGAAAGACTGGATGGAAGGCAAGAAAAGAGAGGCGCGGTCGTAGCGCCAGGCGCCTGAAGTGAGCGAGTGGTTGCCAACAATATGGATGTAAGGACGGCAATTGTAGGCGCAAAGGATGCTGTCACAGCTAGCGAGGAGAGAGAGGACAAAGAGAGAGTCCTCGAGGATAGACATATCCTGGTGATAGCGGAGAGAGGGGTTTTGGAGCAAGAAAGAGCGGGAGATCCAGTAAGTGGTGTGGTCGAGGCAATGGCTGCGAGGCAGCATGATATCGGCAGGAGCCTTAACTTGAGGTTGTTGGAGAGAAGGCGAGTAAGATAAGTCGCCAGGGAGGCGCATGGCGCCGAGATGGATCAAAGAGATGTCGATGGGAGTAGCGGCGAGAGAGTTCCAGAAGAGAGCTAGGACAGAAGAGTCGATTACGTCGTCGGAGTCGACGAACCAGACGAAGCGGCCGTGAGCTGCAGAGACGCCCATGTTGCGAGCCGCCGCCGCGCCCTGATGAGAGCCCGTGGAGATGACCGAAGAGAGGATAGTAGGAGGCAAGACAGAGATGGCAGATAGGGCGATAGAGCTGTCGGTGCCATCGACGACGACGACGACCTCGAAGTCGCCATCGTGGCCAGAGCCGGTCAGAGATTGGAGACAGCGAGAGAGAGTGGAGTCGTTTTCGCGGCAAGGTATGACAACAGAGAGCAGCATAGATAAAAGAGACGGGCTGCGGCCGATGGGTCGCAGCCCGAGTGAGAAGATGATAGACAGAATTGTTATTTCTTTTCAGGCATAGCCTCGAGAGCAGCGAGGAGGAAGTCGTAGAACTTGACGCTGCTGGGGATGTTGGCGCGTTCGTCGGGGCTGTGAGGGCTTTGGAGAGTAGGTCCGAAGCTGATCATATCCATGTTAGGATACTTGCCGCCGAGGAGGCCGCATTCCAAGCCAGCGTGGATAGCCACGACAGCGGGTTCCTTCTTGTAGAGTTTTTTGTAGGTCTGCTTCATAGTTTTGAGGAGAGGGCTCTTCATGTTGGGTTTCCAACCAGGATAAGCGCCGCTGAGTTTGCATGTGCCGCCGGCGAGTTCAGCCAAGCATACCAGGCGTTCGGCGAGAGCTTCCTTGGCTGTGTCGACCGAGGAGCGGAGGAGAGCCTGGATGGTGAAGTTTTTGCCAGTAGTTTTGACGATGGCGAGGTTGAGAGAAGTCTCGACAAGGCCTTCCATGTCGCGGCTCATGCGGATGACGCCGTTAGGAGCGACCATCATGGTGTTGATAATCTTCTGGGTGTCGGCGTCGGTGATGACATTCTGAGGCATGCGTACCTTTTCGTATTTCATGAAGAAGTCAGGTTCGACGGAAGCGAGTTCCTTTTTGACCCAAGAAGCCACCTTGTCGAATTCGGCGAGGATGCACTCGGTGTGTTCTTTAGGGAAAGCGATGACAGCTTCGCCGTCGCGAGGGATAGCGTTGCGCATGTTGCCGCCGCTGACGCTAACGAGGCGGAGTCCACATTCAGCCACCCAACGGAGATGGCGGAAGAGGAGTTTGTTGACGTTGGCGCGGCCGGTGTTGATTTCCATGCCCGAGTGGCCGCCCTTGAGGCCGCCGAGAGAGAGCTTGTAGGCGCAGTAGTTCTTGGGAGCCTTTTCGGTGGCGTAGGGTATAGACATAGTGGCGTCGATGCCGCCGGCGCAGCCGACATAGAGTTCGCCTTCGGTTTCGGAGTCGAGGTTGAGGAGGAATTCACCCTTGAGTTCGCCTGCCTTGAGGCCAAAGGCGCCAGTCATGCCAGTTTCCTCGTCGGTGGTGATAAGAGCCTCGAGAGGGCCGTGTTTGATGGTTTTGGACTCGAAGACAGCCATGATGGCAGCAACGCCGAGGCCGTCGTCGGCGCCGAGGGTAGTGTCGCAAGCGTAAACCCAGTCATCGACGATTTTGGTTTCGATAGGATCTTTGAGGAAGTCGTGCACTTTACCTGCGCGAGCCTGAGGCACCATATCCATGTGAGCTTGAAGGACGACGGGGCAACGTTTCTCCATGCCCTTGGTGGCGGGTTTGGTCATAATCACGTTACCAACCTTGTCGACGCGGCAGTCGATTTTTTTGCTTTTTGCCCACTTGACGAGGAAGTCGCGGACAGCCTCTTCATGCTTTGAGGGGCGGGGGCAACGGGTGAGGGAGTAGAAATTGCTCCACAATGCTTTCGGTTCAAGATCTTTGATTGTCATAATGTTATAATATTAAATATTAATTTCTTTAAGATATTGAGAAGGCAAAGGTACGTTTTTTTTAAAAAATGACAAAATTTTTTTCACTATTCTCGTTATTTTTTAAGAAGACGAAGCCAAAAGCGATAGCGACAGGAGAGAGAGAACAGAGGCGAAGGAAGGAAAAAACAACAAAAAAACGAGAGAATATGCCATGCAAAAAATGTCCGCGGGGATGCAGTAGTGTTCCAGGTTTCTGCCAAGCGATATCGAGCCAGCCAGAAGCCGCCGCAGTATACGCCCACAAAGGCGAGGAGCCACCGATATGCGGAGAGCGAGGCATAAGCAACATATTTTTCGCACATTGCAACCTGCAATGCATCTACTGTCAGAACCATGACATATCGCGGCCAAAGGTGGCGAGAGAGAAGATAAAGCTGCATAGCGTGGAGGAGATAGTAGAGGCGACGGCTGAGAGCCTGAGACAGACAGAAAACATAGTAGGATTTGTCAGCGCCACACAATACTCAGACCTTGTGATACCCATAGTAGAGGGGTTGCGAGACAAAGGGTTGAGGCCGACGATAGTATACAACAGCAATGGATATGAGAGCATAGAAGTGTTGGAGCAGCTAGGGCCCTATGTTGACATATACCTTCCCGACTACAAGTATAGCGACAGCGCGTTGGCGGCGCGTTATTCCAACGCCAGTGATTATCCCGAGGTGGCCGGGAGAGCCATAAAAGAGATGTACAACCAGAAAGGTGCGTCGTTGCCCACAGACGAAGGGTTGGCATTCAACGGGCTCATAATACGGCACTTGGTGTTGCCAGGACAAGTGCAAAACTCGATAGAGAGCCTACGCTGGATAGCCGACAACCTGTCGACAAAGATACATATATCACTAATGGCGCAATATTTTCCGCCTGCCGGAGTTGAGCTACCCGACGAACTGAACCGACGACTATACAAAGAAGAGTACGACCAAGTGGTAGAAGAATTCTACAAACTAGGATTTTATCGCGGATGGGTGCAAGAGCTAGACGCCGCCGACAACTACAAGCCCCATTTTGACACGACGACATCGTTTGGATGAAAAAAACGAATTATTGGATAAAAAGGAAACACTAGCAGCACATACAACGCCACATAGCAGAATATACACCGCAGCGAGAAAGCAAAAAAAGAGAAACAGTACAAAACAAAAAACTCCACGACAATGGCAAAGCAAGAGAAACTATCGTTTGACTATGAAGAATATCTAGATGAGCTATTTGAGACGACAGCCATACTAACGTGGAGCACACACTATCCCCCATTCACGTTTGTGTTCTATCTCAACCAGCTGTACAATATGCAGTTGGAGCGGCAAGAAGATATCATTTTGGAGCAGAAAAGCGGGCAGATGAAGTGCACAGTATATTATGGACAGGACAACATAAAACATATAGCGTACATACTTGTAGACAACTCCAACAACCCGACGGGGGCAAGCAGAGAAAGCATATTTGACAAAACCCTGCTCATAAAAGGGCCCGACGCGCACCATATAGCGCGAAACATATACGACGACATCAACGAAGAGAGAGCAATAGGAGAATATGCCGACAACAACGAAGCCCTGCTCAGTATGTTTGTAGATTCAGGCATATTGGAGAGCGCGATGTTTGACTTTTCAGATCGCGAGGAGCCCAAATCGACGTATTTTGGCGATACCCAAAACGAGAAAATGCTACGTAAACAGCAGAGATTCATGAAAGAGCAGAGAATATTTTTCTCAGACATACTGCTAGCTGTAGATTCGTTACTTCCTGATTTTGAGAGCGAATAGAGCCTAACAAAAACAGACAAAAGAAGTACGAGGGCAAAAAAAATTGCGACATTGAAAAAAAAGCGTACTTTTGCATGTTGAATTTTGCCGCCAAAAATGCGGCATAGTCCATTATCCTTCTAAAAAACAAGCAATTGTAACAAAACAAAAACAACTATGGAAGAATCGAATGAGATGCTGAACATGCCGGAACAAGCCGACAATACAGCTAACGGTGTAGAGAACAACCAGACACTGCACACCCCTGAACCACTGGCAGAAAACACTGCTGATTCCAATGCAAACGAGGCTGACGAAGCCCGCAACGACGCCACCGCCACATCAGAGAACAAGCAGGAGAGCGTTCCTGCAGCTGAGACCACCGCCCAAGAAGAGACCAGCGAGAATGGAGAAGCCGAAGATGCGAACACACCAAGCGCAGAAGAGAGCGCCGTTGAGGAAGAACCCCAGGTGGATTATTCCGCCATGAGTCGCGAAGAGCTTACCGAAGCACTGAAGGCGCTGCTAGAGACCGACGACATCACCAGCATCAAGAACCGAGTTGCCGCGCTACGACAGTGTTTCACCAATGCCGACAAAGAGGTAAGGAAAGAAGCCTTTGACCGCTTTGTGGCCGAGGGAGGCAACAAAGACGAATATGAATATCACGACGATGCCATAGCAGTAGAGTACCACAAAGTGTATGACCAATACCGCGAGCGCCGTCAAAAAAATATAGATGAGCAAGAAGCCATCAAAAAGAGCAATCTAGAGAAGAAGCAGCAAATACTAGAAGATTTGCGCAAACTGATAGACAACGAGAACGAGACGTTGAAGCAAGCCTACGACGCCTTCAACAACATACAAGACCAATGGAAAGGGATAGGCGATGTGCCCAGAGCCGAGCTGAACGGATTGTGGCAGAACTACCACTTCCTGGTAGAGCAGTTCTTCAACAAGGTGAAGATGAACAAAGAGCTCATACTGCTTGACCAGAAGAAGAACCTGGAAGCCAAGACGCAGCTATGCGAGAAAGCCGAAGAGCTGATAGTAGAGCCGTCGATAGCCAAAGCCGCCAAAGAGATACAAAGTCTTAGAGAGCAATGGCGAGAGATAGGGCCCGTGCCACCGGAGCACAACGACGATATATGGACCCGTTTCCGCACAGCGGCATCGCAGATAGACGAGCGCCGTCGCGAATACTACGAGCAGCGTCACGAAGAGCAGGAGAAGAACCTCCTTGCCAAGCAGGCGCTGATGGAGAAGGCCGCCGAGCTCACCGCCGAGGCGCCCACGACGACGAAGAAATGGAACGAAGTGTCGTCAGCCCTCGACGAGCTGTTGAAGATATGGAAGACCATAGGTCCCGTGCCGAGAGAGCAGAACGAAGAGATATGGAAAACGTTCAAAGGCCGCATAGACACCTTCTACAGCGAGAAGAAGCAGCACTTTGAGACGGTGAAAGACGAGCAGAACGAGAACTACAACAAGAAGATAGATTTGTGTCTGCAGGCCGAAGCCATAGCCAAGCGCGACGATTGGAAGAAGGCCACTGAAGAGCTGCTTAAGCTGCAGGAAGAATGGAAACAGATAGGTCCTGTGAACAGAAAAGTGAGCGAGAAGATATGGCAGCGTTTCCGTGGAGCCTGCGATGAATTTTTCAACCGCAAATCGGAATATTTCACCACGCTGAGAGGTTCGGAGCAAGAGAACCTGGAGAAGAAAGAGGCCATACTTGCCGAGCTGAAGTCGTACGCCTTTGGTGAGAACAAAGAGGAGAACCTTGACGCACTGAAAGACTTCCAACGCCGTTGGATGGAGATAGGTTTTGTGCCCATTGCCGAGAAGCAGAGGTTGCAGAAAGACTTCCGCGACACCATCAACAAGATGTTTGAGCAGCTGAAGATAAGTGCACGCGAAGCCGAAATTAACAGTTTCCGCGACAGTTTGCGCAACAACAAGGGCGGCCATCACGCCATAAACGACAAGCGCGAGCACCTATTGGAGCAGATACAGAAGCTGCGCAACGACATCAGCGTGTGGGAGAACAACCTAGGATTCCTGGCCAGCTCGAAGCAAGCCGACATACTTAAACAAGAGTTTGAAAAGAAGATGCGCAGCGCACATCAAGAGATAGCCCTGCTTGAGGCAAAGCTCAAGATACTTGACGAGCCCGTAGAAACAGAAAACAAAGCCTCGGAGGAGACACCAAAAGCCGAGGCATAACAAAAGAAAGTGTCAAAAGAAAAAATGACAATAAACAGAAGACGCAATGCCGGCACAATAGCTATTGTGCTGGCACTGCTGTTGTTTGTCGGATGCCGAGACAAGAGCAGCGACAACGACATAGAGATAGTACGATACGAAAAACTGCTATTTGAGACGCCGCAACAAGAGATGTCAGCGGCGCTGAAAACATTTGCCAGCGAGAATCCCACGCCGCTGCTGACATTGTATCCCGACGATCCCAACTTTCTGAAGCAGATAGAAGAATATGTCGCCGACCCCGTGGTGAAAGACATCTACGCCATAACGACCAAACGATATGGCGACCTGACGTGGCTGCAGCGCGCGCTAAGCGAAGCCATGAAAAAAGCCGTCAAAGTAGACGACGAGATAAAGATGACGAAAGTTATCACCCTTGTGTCGGGAATGGACGACTATGACAGACGCATAAACATTGACCGAGAAAGCGGTACCGCCTATATAGGCCTAGACCTGTATGCGCTACCCATGATGGAGAAATACAACTACTTCAACATGCCCATGTTCATAGTAGAGCGATGCGACAGCGCCTATATAGCCAGCGACTTTATGGCCGCGTTGGCCAGGAAATATATTGTGGCTCCCGAAGAAAAGAGTGTCTGTATGCTCGATTTCATGATATCGGAGGGGAAAGTGCTCTATTTTCTTGACCAAGTGATGCCCGACGTAGAAGATAAAATCAAAATAAGATACACAGCAGAGCAGATGGAATGGATGAAGAAGAACGAGAGTCAGGTGTGGACCTACTACATCAAAAACGACCTGCTGTACGAGAAAGACTTTGCCAGATACCACAACTTTGTTGACGAGGCGCCCAAGACCAACGCCTTCAACAATTCAGCGCCACGCACGACCGACTACATAGGGTGGCAGATAGTGAAGAGCTATATGAAAGCCAGCGGCAAGAGCATAAAAGAACTATTTGACAACAACAACTCACAGCAGATTCTACAAGAATCGGGATACAAGCCATGAAAAAAAACATACTGTTCATAGTAAACCCCGTTTCGGGAGTGGGCAAGCAAAAGAAGATAGAGAACGTAATAGAGAGCAAGATAGACCACTCGCTGATAGATTACACAATACAATATACCGAGCGCATACATCACGGTCGCGAGCTTGCCCAAGCCGCCGTAGAGCAAGGAGTGTATGACGCCATAGTAGCCGTGGGCGGCGACGGCAGCGTGAACGACATAGCAGGAGCCCTGGTAGGCAGCGACATAGCCTTGGCGATAATACCCTGCGGGAGCGGCAACGGATTGGCGCGCAACCTAAAGATACCTCTCACCCCAGCGCATGCCATAGAGGTAATAAACCACTTCAAGATGGCCGAGATAGACACCATCGATGTCAACGGACACATAGTTGCCAGCATAGCCGGCATAGGTTTTGACGCCCATGTGGCGCGGCGCATGAAGCTAGCCAAAGTGCGCGGATTGCAGGCATACGCCAAGATTATCGTAGCCGACTACACCACCTATAAAGAGCACACATACAAACTGATAATAGACGGCAAAGAGATAGAGCGACAAGCGTGGTTTATCAGTTTTGCCAACTCGAACCAATTTGGCTACAACACCACGATAGCGCCCATGGCCCAACTTGACGACGGATTGATAGACATCTGTATTGTTGACCGGATACCCCTGCTCCATCTTCCGCTGACAGCTCCCCTACTCTACCTAAACCACTTCCAACTGTCGCAGCATGTGGAATACTACAAAGCCCACGAAGTGACAGTGTTGAACAACAAAGAGAGGTGGGTGAACATAGACGGAGAAGGCGAGTCGATAGGAGAAGAGCTTCACTTTGTCAACAACAGGAAAAATCTGAAAATCATAGTAGGATAATCATACGATACAATAACCATAGATTCTTATAAAACAACGAAATGGGAAAGTCAAAAAACATTTTTTTAGTTTTATTTCTTTTAACAACATTCATTGCCTCAGGGCAGCGCGATTTATATCGCATAACAAAAGACAACTGGCAAGGACTGCAAATAGAGTTCAATGTCGATAAGGCGACGACAGAAAGCGTAAGCTATGATGGTCGTCATTTTGAAGAGCTCATTGTTGAAGGGATGATAGCCTCGGCGGAGGAAGGAGCGCCCAAAGTGCCAGTCTTCTCACGCCTGATAGAGGTGCCCCAATGCGACGGATATGAGATAAGCCTAAGCCAGATGGAATACGACACCATAATGCTGAAGGGAGGCATGCTGATGCCCGTACAGCCATCGCGCTCGAAATCAGACACCAGCGAGCACCCGTTGGTGATAGACAACAAAATCTATACAACAAACGCATTCTACAGCATAGAGACAGCGATGGTGGAGCCGGTAGGTATTGCCCGCGACCGACACTTGGCGCGCCTGCAGTTTGCGCCAGTAAGCTACAATCCCGTCAGCGGCCAGATAATAATATGTCGTCACGCCGTTGTAGATGTGAGATACAAAAACAGCGACAGAGGAGCCTCGATGGAGATGTTTGAGCGCTACTATTCGCCCCAATTTGCCAGCAACGCGATGGTGATAAACAGCATATATCCCAAAGCCGTGCGCGACGCAGCGCCGATACGCTACCTTATAGTAGCACACAGCTCATTCCGCGGACAGCTCAACAACTTCGTGGAATGGAAACGCCGCAAAGGATTCATCACCGACATAGTGTACACCGACTCAGCGGGAGTTGGCAGCACCACAGCGTCGATATCGGCATACATCAGAGGGCAATACACCAACGCCACGACGGCGAAGCCAGCGCCGACCTACCTGCTCATTGTGGGCGACCACGAACAAGTGCCCGCATTCACAGGAACCACGTCGTCGAGCCACATCACCGACCTATACTACATATCGTGGACAACGGGAGACAATATACCCGACTGCTACTGTGGACGATTCTCGGCCCAAAACGAGTCGCAGCTCACCCCTCAGATAGAGAAAACCCTCATGTATGAGCAATATGCATTTGCCGACCCAACATTCCTTGACCGAGCCGTGCTTGTGGCCGGCGTTGACGGAGGTTCATCGGGCGACTACGGATACACCCATGCCGACCCCGCCATGGATTATGCCGCCACCAACTACATAAACAGCAGCCACGGTTTCAGCCAAGTCATGTACTTCAAAAACAACACCTCGATAGTGCCCAACGCGCCAGGAGTGACCATATCGAGCAACGCCTCGTCGAATTCAGCCACCGTGCGCAACTACTACAATCAAGGAGCCGGATTTATCAACTATTCAGCCCATGGAAGCGCAACAAGCTGGGGCACGCCAAACTTCACCACCACACATGTGTCGTCGATGACCAACAGTCAGAAATTTGGGTTGATGATAGGCAACTGCTGCCTGACGAACAAATTTGAGACCACGACCTGCTTTGGCGAGTCGCTGCTGCGCAAAGGCAACTACTGCGGCGCCGTGGGATATATAGGAGGCAGCAACAGCACCTACTGGTATGAGGACTTTTATTGGGCCGTTGGATTACGGTCGAGCATAGGGCCGACGATGTCGATGGCATACAATTCCTCAAATTTGGGAGTATACGACCGCGTGTGCCACACACATGGCGAAGCCTACAACCTATGGGCAATGACGCAAGGATCCATGATGATGGTAGGCAACCTAGCGGTAGAGAGTTCCACGACATCACGCAAGTTATATTACTGGGAGATATACCACCTCATGGGCGACCCATCAGTGATGCCCTACCTATGCCAGGCGCCCCAGATGATGGTGTCGGCGCCATCGTTTGTGGTGCTAGGAACCACGTCGATAACAGTCACCGCCGCGCCCTACGCCTATGTAGCCATGACCGACAGTGCCACCCACGCCCTTGTCGCCGCCACATACGCCAACGCCAACGGAAACGCCACGCTGACAATACCCACATCGTTGCACATAGGAGCCTACGAGATTGCCGCCACAGCGCAACAATATCAGCCAGCTTTCCACAGCGTCACCATCATACAACCCACAGGGCAATTTCCCACGGTGGTCAAAATAGAGCCCTCCCATAACCTTGTGGCTGGAAGCACGACACAAGCCAACCTTTATGTCACCAACCTCGGCGACAGCGCAGCAACAAATGTAAATATAAGTCTGACACATGCTGCCGGCAACGCCCTCACGATAACACCATCGACGTTCAACATCAGCAACATCAACCCCGGCGACACCGTGACGGTAAGCGCAACTATAGAGGTAGCCAATAGTGTAGCCGACAGCACCTATATACTAGTAAACAGCACGGCAACATGCGGCGGACTTAGCCAACCGGTGACAAGTTCGCACATCATCAACGTCGTAGCGCCATCGGTAAGCATCGACCTACGCCAAAGCGACCTCAGCATAACCCCAGGCGGCAACGCCACCATAGTAGCCGTGGTGAGCAACAGAGGTCACGCTCCCCTAGAGTCAGACAGGATAACACTAGTACCCCCGACCAACTTGATAAGAGTGACAGCAAATACTCTCGCCTCGCCCAACGATGTGGCGACAAGCAGCGAATTCACAATAGCCCCAGGCAGCAGTCAAACGATAACCTACACCATCCATGCCGACGAAAGGACGCCGCTGGGTATCAGTGCTCCGATGACCTTGACGCACCATCATTCGACACCCATACAGCCCTCGACGACGAACATATATGTGGGCAACTACCCCTTGGAGAGCTTTGAGAACAACAGCTACCACCTGACGGGATGGACACAAGGCAGCTACCCATGGAACATCACCAACGAGAACGCCTACGAGGGAAGCTACTGCCTGCGATCGACCTCGTCGCTCACCCACAGCCAGACAGCGCTAATCAGCATAGCAGTGACCCTGCCCCAAGCCGACAGCATAAGTTTCTACTATAAAGTGTCGTCGGAGAGCAACTACGACAAATTCCATTTCCTGATTGACAACGACGACCAAATGAACCAGTCGGGAGAGGTAGAATGGAGCCGCGCCGCATTCCTTATACCAGCAGGCAGCCACACGCTCAAATTCACCTATGCAAAAGACGGCAGCGTGAACCGCAACAGCGACTGCGCGTGGATTGACAACATTATGCTGCCACACACGACGACAAATGTAGCATTTGAGAGCATAGACCTCTGCTCAGGCGACAGCTACAGCATAGGCGGCAACATCATAAACACAAGCACGCCCTGCGATTCGACCATAATAATAACCCCAATCACAGGAGGCAACAACACAATACGCATAGTTGACTACAGCGTGCATCCCAATTACAACACAGAGAGCGACGTAGTGGCATGCGACAGTTTGCTGTGGGTTGACAGCATATACACCATGTCGACCGATTTGAGCCATGTTTTCAGCTCGATATATGGTTGCGACTCGGTAGTTCTGAACCATCTGACCGTAAACCATTCCTACACAGGGACAATATTCGACACGACCCACACACAAAGCTACCAGTGGAACGATTCGACCTACACAATGTCGGGCAGCTACACCCAGCAATTTGAAACCATGGAAGGGTGCGACAGCATTGTAACCCTTATGCTCACCTTGGTGGACAGCAACACTAACGGCATCGCCCTGCCAACTCAAGATGGCTCACCGATAAAAGTATACCCCAACCCCACCAACGGCAAGCTACACTTTGACAAGCAAGTGAGCGAGGCAGTAGTGTATGACGCCAGCGGACGACTCATAATGAAAGAGCACGACGCAATGGGCATTGACATAGAAAGGCTGACAAACGGAGTATATGTTGTGCGCCTTGTGGACAACTCAGAAGGCACGACAACAATAGTGCGTGTGGTGAAGAGATGAAGTCCTATAGATAATTAGGACGAGCCCACCCCCTTAGCAAAGGATAAAAGAAAAGAAGTTCGCGGCACTCCGTCGCGAACTTCTTTATTGTATCCCGAGTCGTTATGATTTATGATGGCGCTGGCAACCCTAAGGAGCAAGGTTGCATTATTGGGGTTAATATTTAGTGGTCACCCCATTGTGACGGCCACCTTTGTAGAAGTGTTTTTTCCAATAGCTATTGTCCAGCGAGCTGATAGAGACGCCGTTAGATGTCGAAGAGTGGACAAACATATCATCTTTTAGATAGATAGCCACATGAGACACCTTGCCGTTGGAATTGGTAAAAAACAATACATCGCCCTCTCGCAAAGAGTTGCGGCCGATGAATTTATCCATATTTTTCTGGATATCGTTAGCGGTGCGGTTGAGAGTAATGCCGTAAACCGACTTAAAAATTTTACCCACAAAGCAAGAACAGTCGATGCCGCTGGTTGTGCAACCGCCATAGAGATAAGGAGTGCCGTACCAAGAGTCGATAGCCGAATAGAGCTTAGGATTGTCTTTGTCGTTGAGTTCTATGCCCGTAGAGTGGCCAGGTGTATTGTTGTTAGGGTTGCGGCGGTTGTTGCCAGAGGGGCGCAGAGGTTTTTCCTGGACAAACTCGTCGGCGTAGAGCTGGCCAACGATATAGTCCTCATCCTGGAGGTCGGTGTTAAAGAACCTCTTCAGCGCGTCGCACGACGCCATAGACAACGAGAGCAGAGTCGCGGCAGCGATAATAGGAATAATTCTTTTTAATTTCATGGCAAGAAATATTGATAGTGGTTGGCGTCAATCCTCATCGGCAGCACGACTTACGACATAGACGTCTTCGTCGTCGCGTTTCATGTAGTAGTTTTCGCGGCCGTAGCGTTCTATAGAATCCATGTTGTACATAAGTCTACGTGCCTGCAAACTATCTTTGACATAGCCTTCCTGGAGGGTGTCGAGAGTGTGGTTAAGCTCGGCGATGTCGTGGCGTAGGGAGCGGACGACAAAGAGGTTGTTTTCGTCGAGGAACAGAATGACAAGTAAAAACACGAAGCCAGCAATGAAATACTTGTTCTTGATAATTTTCCAAAAAAGCGTGTCTTTGAACTTAGTCATATAATGTGCTGTTAATTATGTTATGAAAACAAGAGATATCGTATGGGGTGGTTGAGAGAATTCTCATTTGACCCTAAGACGCTGACCGGCGCGAATAGCATCGCTGCGCATATTGTTGAGCTTGCGAATATGTTGAGGAGTGGTGCCGTAGCGTTTGGCTATAGAGCTCAAGTTCTCGCCTTTTTTCACGGTGTGGTAGACATTCTTGTTGACCTGTTTGGCAGGAGTTTTAGCCTGCTGAGCCTTGGGAGGATTGGCCGATGGGGGTTCAACCTTGGTTGAGTCGGAAGAGTGCGAGAGCGCTGCCGTCGTAGCCGTTTGCTGATAGATTTTGAGACGAGCGCCAACCTTGAGAGTGCTTTTGCGGCTTTTGCCGTTCCAGCGGCGCAAGTTAGACACCGAAACGCCGTATTTGGCAGCGATAGAGCTCCAAGTCTCACCCTTTCTTACCTTGTGGTATACCACCGTTGACTGAGCCACGTTGGCGACAGCATGTGCGGAGACAGAATCTCTGGAGACCTTATAGATAGTGTCCTCGTTAGAGAGGAATTTTGACAAATAGCGAGAAGGGACACAGATGGCGTATACGCGCGACCCCGCCGGAACCACATCGGTGCGGAACTGAGGGTTGAGTTGTCGCAGTTGCTGGCGAGGGATGCCCGTAAAGCGCTCAACGACACCCATATGCACATTGTCGTGGAGGTGTATGGTATCAACCTGAATAGGGAGCACATAATGGCCGGCGGTCATGCCATGCTCGTGGTAATAGTTCATGATATATGTAGCCGCTATATATTTAGGGACATAGCCGCGAGTTTCGCGAGGGAGGTAAGGGTATATCTCCCAAAAGGTACGTTTGCCGCCCGAGCGAGCTATAGCCTTGTTGACGTTGCCGGGGCCACAGTTGTAAGCAGCCATAGCCATCTGCCAATCGCCATACATTTTATATAGAGCGCTAAGAAGTCTGGCTGCGGCGACAGTCGACTTGTAGGGGTCGCGGCGCTCGTCGACGAGAGAGCTTATTTCCAAGTCGTAGCTGCGGCCAGAGCTATAGATGAACTGCCAAAGGCCCGCGGCGCCGGCACGAGAGGTGGCTTGTGGGTTGAGAGCCGACTCGACGATGGTAAGATATTTCATTTCCTCGGGGACATTGTAGCGGTCGAGGGTTTCCTCGAAGAGAGGGAAATAGTATTCAGAGAGTGAGAGCATAGCGTCGAGTCGACGGTTCATCATTCTGACATACGACTTGATGAAAGCGCGCACCTCGTTGTTGTAGGTCAGGGGCACCACCGTGTGAAGATTTTGTAGTCGGCGAATGAATACCGAGTCGGGGATATTGTCAAATTCGGCATACAATTGCGATGCGCGTCGGCTCTGGTGACGAGAGGCTTGTTTTGCGTATTGCTGCATGTAAAAGAAATGAAGAAGGCTGTCGAAGTTGGCCTCATCAATCTTATTAAAGTAGCTAGTGTCAACCCCTTGTTTGGGAGTTTGTGCCATGAGCGAGGGAGACACAGCGAGCGACAAAAATAACAAAAAAGAAGAAACTATGTATAAACGGAATATTTTACCCATTGTCTATTTTTTAGAACACTAACTCAAAAAACATATATTTATTATGTTAAAAAGATTAAAAAGAACAAATTGTTACATGAAACAACTGAATGACAATATGTTTTGAGAATAGACAGGATTTGAGTGTCAAAAAAACAACAGAAATGAATCGAGTACTTTTCAACATCGAAGAACGATGATTGTTTAAGGTTAATAACGATTGCGTTTGACTCGTGAACTTGCCCCAAAAGTACTAAAAAGGAGGTGCTATAATAAAGTCCGCACGATACCCACAATAACGATCCTAAACCAGTATAAAAACACACAATGCTGTGAGTTACAGATTATAGTCCTCTTTTAAGAAGATACAGAGTTGAAAAGCCATACAAGCAACCCGAAAACAAATATTTATCAAGATATATAATTCTGATTATCAGAGATGATAGGTTATTTATCAACAATAGCAGAAAAAAAATAGAGCAGTAATACTGAAAAAAAATGCTATTGATATCAAAAAAATTATTAATTTTGCACAAAGAAAAAAAAGAATAAACAATACATAACATAATGAGTACAAAGAAATTCACGTTGGTAATCAACCCCGGTGCCACATCTACCAAGGCCGCCATCTATGAAGGCGAGACAGAAGTTTTCACCGAGAATCTGAGTCACCCCATTGAGGAAATTCAGAAATTCAAAGAAGTAGCAGACCAATTTGACTATCGCAAAGGAGCTATTCTGGACATGTTGAAACGACACAATGTCGGAACCGACGAGATAGCTATAGTTATGGGACGAGGCGGACTTACACGTCCCTGCGAGTCAGGAACCTATGAGGTCAACGACCTTATGAAAAAAGAGTGCCACGATGGTATTCAGGGCAAGCATGCCTGCAACCTGGGAGCATTGATATCGGACAGTATAGCAAGAGAGATTGGTTTGGCACACGCCTATATCAGCGACCCTGGCATTGTTGACGAGCGTCCTGATTTTGCGAAGATAAGCGGCCACCCCGTTTTTGACCTTGACCCGTCGCACGAGGGCGTCATTTGGCATTGCCTGAACCAGAAGATGACCGCCAAGCTCTATGCCCGCGAGTTGGGCAAGCACTATGAGGATCTTAACCTCATCATTGCCCACATGGGAGGTGGTGTGAGCGTAGGAATCCACAATCACGGACGTGTAGTGGAGGTGAACCGTGCACTTTGCGGTCTTGGAGCTTTCTCCCCTACCCGTTGCGGAAGCATCAATGCCAGCAAACTTATCGAGGTGGCATGCAGTGGAAAATATACCGAAGCCCAGCTTAAGAAGATGGTTACCGCAGAGGGCGGTTTTGTGGCTTACCTTGGCACAAACGACGCATACGAAGTTGAGAAGAAAGCCCTTGCCGGCGACGCCAAATGCCAGCTGCTTGTCGACGCTTTCTGCTATCAGGTAGCCCTCGAGATAAGCCGTCTGGCTGCCGTAACATGCGGCAAAGTCGACGCCATTTTGCTCACCGGAGGTATTGCCTACAGCAAACCTTGGATGGCTGAGATTACCAAACGCATTGAGTGGATAGCCCCTGTAAAGGTATACAAAGGCGAGAACGAGATGTTGGCTCTTGCTATCTGCGGCAAAGAGATTCTCGACGGCACAAAGGCAAAGATATACAAATAATCGAAAGCCGAGGCCTCAAGCAACAAAGACCTTAAGAACCATTACGGATCTTAAGGTCTTTTAAACAATTATCAATAACGACACACAAAACACATGATATGAAAAAGATAGTAACAACCGTGATAGCTTTGGCGGCAGCAGTAGTCGTCATGGGACAGTCGTCAGACGTCGTGGTGAAGAGAGGCAAAGCCGTAATGGATGAAAACTACTACTACAATCTGAAACAGAAAGCCGACGCCTATGACAAGATGGAGCAGCAGAACGATGAGCTGCAGAAGAAGTTAGCCCAAACCGAGCAGACATTGACGCAGGAGCTTAAAAAGAACTCTGTGAAGATGACAAGCTTCAATGACTCAGCCTCGTATGCCATAGGCAAAGACCTTGCCAACAACTGGCAGCAGCAAAAGCTGGGCATTAATCTGCAGGTAGTGGCTCAGTCGTTGCTCGACATAGTGCATGGCACCAACAACTGGAGCCGTGCGCAGATGACTCCGCTGCTGCGTCGCTTCCAAGCCCAATTTGAGGAGAATGAGCGCAAAAAACGCGAAGAGATGATGGCCTCGATGGAGACGAACAAGAAAGAAGGCACCGAATTTTTGAAACGTAACGCCAACGACAAATCGGTGAAGAGCACCAAGAGCGGGTTGCAATACAAGGTTGTCAAAGAAGGCGACGGCAAGCGACCCACAGCCAAAAACAGAGTTAGAGTACACTACACCGGCAAGCTACTGAACGGCAAAGTGTTTGACAGCAGCGTGGAGCGTGGAGAACCTATGGAATTTGGTGTTAGCGAAGTCATAGCAGGGTGGACAGAAGGTTTGCAGCTGATGAGCGAAGGCTCGAAATACATTTTCTATATTCCATCCAATCTAGGATATGGTGACAATCCCATCGGAGACATACCTCCTGGATCGACACTGATATTTGAGGTGGAATTGCTAAAAATAATACAATAAACGGATTTTTCTCGAAAGAAGAGAGATCCAAGAAAAGTCATACCATGTCGAACACATTCGGCAGCAAATACAAAGTAACCACCTATGGTGAATCGCACGGAGTCGCCATAGGTGGTGTTATTGACGGCTGTCCGGCGGGATTGGCCTACGACGCCGAGATGATGGCGCACGAAATGGCCCGTCGGCACGAAGGTGCACGAAGCACTACAAGGCACGAGGCCGACACGGTAGAGATACTGTCGGGCATTCACGAGGGGTACACACTTGGCACCCCCATAGCCTTCAAGATAGCCAACAACGACGCCAGAAGCGACGATTACGACACCCTCAAGGAGCTTTACCGACCCGGACACGCTGACTACACCTACGAGGCACGCTATGGTCGACGAGACCATCGAGGAGGCGGAAGGGCGTCAGGACGTGAAACGGCGGCGCGGGTAGCAGCAGGAGCGATAGCAAAAATGGTGCTGGCCGACAAAGGTATAAGTGTGCACGCCGCAATAGCCGAAAGCATATCCACCCCAAGCGACGACAGTTCAGGAGGAGTGATAACATGCACTATTGAAGGCGTCAAGGCTGGTATAGGCGACCCCGTGTTTAACAAACTCAACGCCCACCTGGCGGCGGCGATGATGAGCATACCGTCGGCCATAGGATTTGAGATGGGTGCTGGATTTGCAGCTGCCAGGATGACAGGGAGCCAATATCGCGACAAATGGCGAGGCGACGGCACGATGGCGACAGAGAGCAACCACTGCGGCGGCATACAAGGCGGCATAAGCAACGGGATGCCAATAGAGTTTCGTGTTGCCTTCCACCCTGTAGTGACCATAGGACAAGCCACGGAATGTATTGACCGTCAAGGTCAAGTGCGGATATGGGAACCCCAAGGGCGCCACGATAGCAACCACTTGCCCCGCACCATAGTGGTGGTAGAGGCGATGGCAGCGATGACAATAGCCGACTACCTGGTATAGAAAACAGACGATAGAAACCAACAAGAACCAAGAAACACACATGGCAATCATGACAACAAAGAGAAGACAATATAGCCGCAACATTGTCGCACTAACACTACTCATACTTACGGCAGCGCTGACTGGATGTGGCGGAAAGAAAGACAAAGGCAGCATGAGCTTCAGCATAGAAGGACGGCTTGAGAACGCAGCCAACCGCATGCTATACATCGCCGAAATGACCCCCTCGGAGGGAGAGAAATTCCTCGACTCGGTGAAGTGTGACAAGAACGGCAATTTCAAATACAAAGGATCTATGACCTACCAGACCTTTTTCGACTTGCACTGCAGTGAGTACGACTACATAGTGCTGCTGCCCCAAGACGGAGAAAAGATAGAGGTGGTAGGCGACGCCAACGAACTCCACACCAAATACCAAGTGAAAGGGTCGCCAGAGTCGCAGCTTATGTGGCAAATCAACGATTATGTGAACCAAGCCAATTTGGCTATAGCCGACATAGCACAGCAAGACAAGAGGAATAAAGAGACCTTAAGTCCCGAGGAGTATGAGAGAGAGCACACGAAGACCGACTCGCTCTTTGTCGCCGAAAGGCAGACGATATACCTTATGCTGAGCAACTTTATAGATGACAATTATGGTTCGCTGAGCACGCTCTATGCCATTGACGCACCCTTCAACCACATAATGAGAGTATTCTATGCCGAGCAAGACTTTGAGATGTTTGAAAATGTGTTGGAAGGGCTAAACGAGAAGTGCGGCGACAATCCCCACACATTAAACTACCGCACACGAGTGGAACGAGCCAGGAGCGCCCGAATGCTTGCCGCCCAACAGCAACAAGAGAGCCAACGAATAATAGTGGAATAAAACACCTTATAGCTACCCACAGCGATGGCAAGAGCAAAAACCTTTTTCATCACCGACGCCCATCTGGGCAGTGGCGCCGACAGCCACATGAGAGAGAAAGAACTGGTGAACTGGCTACGTGCCATAGAGCCCGAGGCAGCGCGCATTGTCATGCTAGGTGACATTTTCGACTTTTGGTTCACCTACAAGTACGCTGTGCCGCGAGGATTTGTTCGAGTGCTGGGAGCCCTAGCCGAAATGGCCGACAAAGGTGTAGAGCTGCATTTCTTTATTGGCAACCACGACATGTGGATGTTCGACTATCTGGAAAAAGAGATAGGTGTAACTATGCACCGAGAGCCTGAAACAATGATTATCGACGGCAAGAAGTTCCTGCTAGGACACGGTGACGGCATGGGTAACCAAGACCGCAGTTATCTTCTACTCAAACGAGTGTTTAGAGGTCCACTGAACCAGTGGCTTTTTGCCGGTGTGCACCCCAATATTGGCTTCCCTATAGCATACAGGTGGTCGAGAAACAGCCGTAAACGACACGAGGTCAAATACAACGGATATCTAGGCGACGAGAAAGAGGCCATCTATCAGTATTGCAAAGCCCAGCAAGAGCAAGCAATAGCCAAAGGAGAGAAGCCGTACGACTATTTTCTTTTCGGTCATCGACACACCCCTGTAAGTCGTCCGGTAGGCAACGCCACATACATCAATGTAGGCAACTGGATAGAGAACAGAGACTTTGCCGAGTTTGACGGAGAGAGATGCCAGCTGAGAGAGTTTAAGGGTTGATGGTTTTGAGGACTTCCGCATAAGAAATAAAAACTATTCGTACAAAATAATCCCCACCATAGCACTTGTGGTGGAGATTTATTGATTACAAAAAAGTTGTGTCAATGACAGAATAACATTCATGTCATTTACATTAAAGCCAGAATATAATAAAGACGTACTGAGGATCTATGCCTCTAAACTATTTATTTGGGGAGGAACGTTCCGTCGTCGAGTATCTCTATGTGGGGGTTGACAAAGTCAGAGTTTGTCAGAGACCTTATAGCTTTCGACACCTTGTTCTCGGTGTCCAACTTAGGTCCCTTGCCGTAGGTCTGAATAAAGGAGTGTATCCTGCCGTCAACCACCTTGCCTTGGTGGTTTATCCTCACCGTAATAACCGGAGCATAGCCAGAAATGCCGCTGACATTGATGCCTGCTGGTGTGCAGAAGTTTCCAAGACTGTAGGCAATGAAATGGCCCTTGTATATCTCCACAGCGCGGCACACATGAGGTCCGTGGCCGTATACAATATCGGCTCCCTCGTCAATGCACATGTGGGCGAAACTGCGTAACGAGCCACGGTCTTCACCCAGGAAGCTTTCCTTGCCCTCAGGCAGATGAGTTTTGTCTTTGCCTTCGGCTCCACCATGAAACGACACTATCAAGATGTCGCACGAGTCACGCAGCGACTTTAATATCTCCTTGACAGTGGCCACGTCTTGATGGCGATAGGTGTAGCTGTTGTGACCAAAGGCGCAATAGCCGTATTTGACACCCCTTATTGTTGCCACAGACGAGCGACAGAGGCCCTTCACCCCTGCATATTTTATGTTCATACTGTCGAGCATCTTCATAGTTTCCTTGATGCCATCGGTATTGAAGTCGTTAGAGTGGTTGTTGGCAAGACTCAGGAAGTCGAAGCCCGCATCTTTGAACAGCTCAGCATAAGAGGGCGGCATTCTGAAAGCGTAGCTGTATTTACCTTTGCCCTTGGTGCATTTGGTGCTGTTGCTTATAGCCCCCTCACAATTGCCCACAGCCACGTCGGCGCGGCGCAGCAACTCCTTGCAGTCGTCGAAGAGTTCTTTGCCGTCGTTGGCAGGCAACTGTCGAGAAGGATATGTTGTGCCCAACATCATGTCGCCAACCATAGCTATAGTTATCAGAGAGTCTTGTAATTTAACTTTATTATTTTTTGTCGAGTCCTCGTATTTAGGTATGTGTCGCAAAGGCATAGCATACACGGAGTTGAGGATGCGGCAGGCCCCAATATAGCGACGGCTATAGTAAGGCTCTTTCGACGAAGAAATCCTCACGCCGCTCCTTGATGCGTGGATAAACGAGAACCCGTCGACGCCCACCTCGGTGACAATTCCCACATGGCCTATAGCCTTAGTGCTGCGACTTCCACCGTAAAACACCAAGTCGCCTTTGGCCAGGTCGGCTTTTTTCACAACCTTGCCCTGCTTATATTGAGGAGCTGCCGAAGGAGCCAAATTAACACCAAACTGACTGTATATAAATCTAGTAAAGCCAGCGCAATCGAACCCTTCGGGGGTTTTGCCACCCCAACGGTAGGGAGTGCCCAAATACCTGTTAGCCTCGTCGATGACCATGTCGGCAGACGTACGTACGCTTTGCTGTATTTCCGCCTTTGCCGCCGTTGGAGCCATTGTTATGGCCGAGAAGACCAACAGAGCGAAAAAAGCGAGATAGTTGCGAAAACTCATAATGTCAAAGGATTAGAGAAAAATAAACATCAACAGCAAGATTGCCGCCAAAGTGTAAGTTATTATTTTGCCAGCGGGGATAGGTTTGAATCTGTCCCAATCGTCGTCGTTGTCGAAACGACGAGTTATTTTGCGTTTCTTAACCCCCTCTTCCGAAGCCATAGCGGCCGGGTCTTTGAGGTTACCTTCCGAGTCGAACCTCGACACATAGTGAAACTGAGGTTTCTCACGCTTTCGAAACATGTCGTTCAACGTAAGGTGTTGCCTTTTCGCACGTTCCTCACGCTCAATACTGCGTACTTTGCGGCGAAAATACTCCATGTCGTCATCGGTAGCGCCACCGACATTGTTGTTGTCGGCAGACGACGACACGTCGTCATGAGACGCAGCAAACCTTTCGTCGTCGAGTGGTAATCCTTTCTCAAGCCTGTATTTCGTTTTCAGTTTTTCCCATTCTTCCTTTTCAGGATCGTAGAATCGAGGCTTGTAATGGAATTGCCTGGGTTTAGGCGTATAGAACATCGGCATAGGCTTGATTTTTTGAAGGTTAAATTAGATAATGAAGTGAAGGTCGGAGTTAATACAGAAATCACTCTGCCGGGGGTAGTCACACACTTTCCCGAGCCACAGACACTTCACAAAACAGACATCTTCCCTCTGGTTTATAATAAGGTAACAAAAGTAACTGCTAAAGTACAAAAAATATTGTGTCGTTGTTCAAAACTTTTTCCAATGGAAGATGGATTACTAATACTTTTTGTGTATTTTTGTACTTTCAACTTTCCAAACAATTTGCTGTTCAAGCAAGTTATAATTAGATAACAATCAAAAAAATAACAATATGGATATTACAGGAAGATTTATTAAGATTTTGCCCGAAGTAAGAGGAGAGTCTCAACGAGGCCCATGGGTAAGAGGAGGCTTTGTAATCGAAACCGACAGCGACTATCCCCGTCAAGTAGCTTTCACCCTTTTTGGCGAAGACCGTCTCGCCATGATCAATGGTATTGCCCTCAACAGCCCGGTAGTGGTAACGTTCTCGCCTGAGTCGCGCGAGTTCAACGACCGCTGGTACACCGATTTGCGTTGCATTAGAGTAGTTCCCATGGTTGCCGGTATACCGACAGCTGCTCCCGCCGCTGCTCCCACAGCTGCTCCCGCACCATCGGCAGCACCCTTTGCCTCCAAACCCGCTGAAGGTGACGACGACTTGCCATTCTAATGCATTTCATGTTTTTCTATTCAATACTTTAGCAAGGGAGTCGCGAATTGATTTTCGACTCCCTTGTATAGTGTAAGCTCAAAGTATTTCCCACTTTTTTGGAATCATTTCCATCATATTAGATTATGACCAAGCAAGAACTTCGAAAAATTGTCCGTGCCTCGAAGAAAGAGGTCTCACTCAACGACAAGATTCAACGCTCTAAGGCCGTAATGCAGAAAGTCGAGACACATCCCGACTTTGTCGCCGCCAAAACAGTATTGCTCTATTGGTCGATGGACGACGAGGTATACACCCATGATTTTGTGCGTCGTTGGTATCGCGACAAAAACATTTTGTTGCCTTGTGTTGATGGCGACAATCTTCTTTTGCGCCGCTACACAGGAGCCGACAGCATGGTGCCGGGTCCTCAGTTTGGCATACCAGAGCCCGTAGGACCGATTTTTGACGAAGTCAACCTTATCGACATGATAGTAGTTCCCGGTGTTGCCTTCGACAAGCAGCGCAACCGCATGGGGAGAGGTAGAGGCTTTTACGACCGGCTGCTCAAAACAACATCACGCGCCGTCAAGGTGGGGGTAGCTTTCGATTTCCAAGTCTTCGACGCCATCCCTGTCGAGCCCTTCGACGTTGCCATGAGCGCTGTAATAGCAGAGACACACACTTATTAGAGACTAGTTTTCACTAAACGTCAAAGTAGAAGAGAAAGATGGTCGACGGCAAATAGCTGTCGGCTTTTTTTGACTAAGTGAAAGGAAACAAACGTAGGGGTGTGAGATGAAGACAAACGATGACAAGTCTATTAACGGTTTGCTATCCTATTAAAATAGACCAACAGACCTGTTGTCAGAAGAGCCATAGAGCCTAGAATAATCCAGAACGACACCGTATTAGTCGTAAAAGGGAAATCAACATTCATGCCGAACAAGCTAGCGACCACCGTAAGAGGGAGCATGACCGTACTGAAATAGGTAAGGACACGCATGATATCGTTAGTGCGGTTAGTCAGCAACGAGTCAAATGTTTTAGACAAGCCCTCAATCAATTCACCGTAGTCCTCGACAAGGTCGTACATTTTCTGGTACTGGTCGAGGATATCACCCCAATAGTCTTCCATGTCAACTTTTTCAGGGTCAACAAAGCCTTTGATGCCGCCGCTTTCAAACATGTGCAGCACACGGAGTTGAGGTTTGAAGGTAGTGTTGAGAAGAATAATGTTGCGGCGAGTTATAGAGATAAGCTCGATAATATTGCGAGCTTTTTTGTTGAAAATGTCGTAGTTGATCAAATCAATTTCCGAACCTATGCGGAGGATGAGTTGATAAGTTTCAAGCATGAGACGGTCGAGGATGGTGTAAAGCAGCAAGTCGCTGCAGGACATAGCCTCAAGGGTATCCTCGTCGTTTTCGGCAAGATCCTCGCTGACCTCATCGAAGAGCTTTTTGACCACAAAGTGAGATTTCCCTATGGTGATGATATAGTCCTTGCCCCAGAAGATTTTCACTTCGCGGATGCGGACATTCTTGCTACCTTTGTCAAAATAAGGGAAATGGAGGATAAGGAAATAGTAGTCGTCGTATTCGTCGATTTTAGGGCGTTGGTTTGTACCGCGACAGTCGTCGATGTCAAGAGGGTGGAAATTGAAATTTTCCAGCATAAAGCGAAAGTCGTCTTCGCTTGGGTTGGTAATATGATGCCATTTCAAGGCGCCATTTTGGATGGTCTCAATCATAGTTCCTCCCTTCTTGGGCTAATCGATCACATTGGTGGTCAGCGTTCTACATTCCTTTAAAATTTTATTTTCAATTTGCAAAAATAAAATTTTTTTTTTTTTTTTTAAAAAAAAAGTCACTGCCACAAGAAAAAAGAACACAAAGGACCATCTGCTAAGAGGAAAAAATAGTTTTTTTTGACTTTTCGGTTTACAACAATGACCTCACCTCTTCAAGCAATCCCGTTTCAGAATCTATAATAAAACCTCGCACCGTAATATCCTTTGGCACAAGAGGATGGGTGCGAATAATTTCCACAGTTTTTCGCACCGACTCTTCTGTGTCTTTGAATCCCTCTAGCCAATGGTTGAGGTCTATGCCGCATTTGCGTATGGTGTCGAGCGTTTGGTCGGTAATTCCCCGCGCCAACATCTGGTCGTGGAAATGGTCATAACTCATGTGGCATGCCCCACAATGGGAATGAGCGACAACCATAACACTATCGACACCAAGTTCATAAATAGCGACAATAAGACTTCGTATTGCCGAATCGAAAGGAGTGATGACAAGTCCACCTGCATTTTTGATAATCTTGGCGTCGCCATTGCGCAAGCCCAAGGCAGCAGGGAGCAGCTCGGTAAGACGAGTGTCCATGCACGACAACACAGCGAGCTTCTTGTCAGGATATTTATCAGTGACATACTTCTCGTAGCCCTTTTCGGCAACAAATCTTTTATTGTATTCTATTATATTGTCTATCATAATGTTTTTCTAGTTTTTCTGATCAAGATAGGCGTTAAGGAATTTCTGAGCCAAGCTACCTTGGCGGATGTTGCGACGCGCCTCGTCGGCAGAAAACCATTGCCAAGAGTCGATTTCACCATTAGGGCAGAACTGGCTGGCATCGGAGACAAAGGCAGTGAAATTGCACATCAGCGTATTCGATGGCTCAAAAAAACTGGTACGGTTGAACAGGATGCGTTGTGCTGTCATCCCAGTTTCTTCCTTTATCTCGCGTCTGACAGCATCCTCGACTTGCTCGCCGCGGTTGACATAACCCGCAACAAGGATAAAGTGAGGACGCCCATATTGTTTGATAAGCAAAATCTCGCCTGTCGACTCGTTGATGACAATCATGCTTACAGCGACATTGTACATAGGGAACCGATACTCACCGCACGCCACACAGTATGGGACCAACCCCTCCCCTTCGAGCGCCTTGAGAAGCAGCGGCTCACCGCAATGGGAACAATGACGTTGAGGCAGCGACCACGTTCTTACACCTTTGGTGAGGTCACAATAGAGTATATACTCGTCGCCAACCACTTTTACGAGCCCAAAGCCCAACTTGGTGTACATGCCTAAGGCATAGTTAGCACGCTGTACAGACAGAGACACTCCACGATAGCCAACGCTCGCCAACAGCCGCAACATATTAGCCAGCAGTTCCGTGCCTATGCCTTGATTGCGGTAGGCCTCTTGGAGAGAGATAGCAAGAGAAGGTACGTCGTCGTAAAGATGTCCGTAGTCGTTCATTATTCTGCACCACACAGCACCTACTATCGTTCCTCCGATTTCAGCCACAAGACACCTATCATCGGGATGGTCTCCGAAATCGCGGACATACACCTGGAGTTCTTCACGCTCAATGATATCTCGCGGTGGAGCAGCCACTCCCTGGGGAACGAAGATAGCCTGGTAGAGGAACTCGTCAAGACAATTTATTTCCGATCTCTGCAATGGTCTTACTGTTACTGCTTGAGCCAAGAAGAACTCGTTTGCCTTAGGAGCCGCGAAGTTGCGTTCAAGCATGGCCACATGCGACAGATATTCGCTGTCGGCAAAAGATATGGCACCACTGTCACAGACACGGCGACAAGCCTGACACTTGATACAGATGCCAGCAAAAAAGGGCACTCCGTTGCGGCTTTCTATGCTGCCCATAGGACATACATACTGACACTTGCCGCAACGTACACACAACTCCAAATTGCATGAAGGGCGAGCTTTCAAAAAACCGGCAGGGGCATTATCGGACTTCAATGGGGTGTAATAATCGGTAGCCTGCTCGTCGCCCTTGACGATGAGCTTTGTGGTCAAGCCAGCTCGCATAAGCATTTTCACGTTGCCAGCGAAATGGTCAAGAGCTGCGAAGTCGTCGGAATTTGGCCTTCCCGAGCCCAGAGTGTCGCTGAAGGCATGTCGGGTTACCAAGGCTGCGCCACCAAGGACTTTTAACCCGCCTCGATGCATTATACCCACCAACTCGGCAAGGGCATTGTCGTAGGCTCTGTTGCCAAATGTTACTAAGGCAATGGCAGGATTGCCGTTGCCTTGTAAGGCACGTTGCACATAAGGTAGCGTCTTGTTAGGTATGCGTCCGGCATATACAGGTGTTGCCCACACCACAACATCTCCGGCCTTGAATTGCGGCAACCCTTGTCGCTCTTGGGGCAAAGTATAGGAATGGTATTCGACCTCGAGACCGGTATTTTCGCCGAGCTTGGTGCCAAAACGGCGAGCCACCTCTAAGGTAGCTCCCGTGGGGCTAAAATAATATACTTGGATTTTAGGCATTTGCAGTTCAGAAAATTAGAATTGATACTGAATGGTACGAACTTGTACCAACGAAATGCAGACGAATGAAGTGAGATCCAAACTGACAATGCTAGCGCAACCAAGAACGAGGATTCTGGCTTTCGCGGCCCTTCCAAAGTTGGAAACTGAATTCACCATGACCATTGGAGTCGTTGGCAACACGGCCAATGACAGCTCGGGTTGAGACATTCTGACCAGCTTTGACACTGGAGGAAGCCAAGTTACAATACACCGTCATATACTCACCGTGGCGGATGATGATGCCAGTGGTGCCGTTAGGACAAGTGAAGACCCTAGTGACGGTGCCTTTGAAGACGGCATAGACATTGGTGCTCTGGACAGTAAGCAGGTCGATGCCATTATTCATGTTTTGTCCACCGCTTTCGTGGGTGTAGAGACCATAATTGCGTACAATTGAAGTATAAGCCACTGGCCAAGCCAGACGACCCTTGTTGGAGGCGAAGTCGTTGCTGAGGGCGGCTTCCTCAGAAGAGGTTTTGTCGGTGACGGTGGTTGTACTTGGAGACGGATTGCTGGACCTTGAGGAGGTTGAAGAGTTAGTTTTGGAGCTTTTGGCCGGTGTTGCACCCTTGGCAGATGCTGCTGCTTTGGCGGCGGCCCGTTTGGCGGCGGCGCGTTGTTCGGCGGCTTTGCGGACCTCCTCGTCGATAAGGCGCTGAATTTGCTGCTGAAGTTTGCGTTTCTGCTTCTCTTTTGCTGAGAGCTGCGAAGAAAGTTGTTTCTCGTTGGCGCGCGACTGTTGGACAGAAGCCTCTTTTTGGCGCTGCTCTTTGGCTAGCTGGTCGCGCTGGCGTTTCTCTTGCGTAAGGAGCTCACTTTGCTGAAGCTTTTGTTGTTGAAGAGCGTTGCCGGCATCCTGGAGCTGGCGTTCAGTTTCGCGAATTTTGCGAGACTGCTGAAGGCGGTACTCGTTGTATTTTTTGAAATATTTGGCGCGAAGGAGAGCTTTGTTGTAGGATGGAGTGTCAAAGAGCAGGACCCACTTATCAATATTATTGTACTCGCGATAGAGAGAGCGGACAGTGGCGGCATATTCCTCCTGAAGAGAGTGACGACGGTTCTGAATGCACGAGATACTGTCGTTCATGCGCGATATCTGGCCATCGAGGTGGTAGAGCTGGCCGTTGATGTTGTCGATAAGCTTGTTGCGTTCCTTGATTTTTTTGTTGAGGGCGGCAAGCTGAGAGTTGGTAAGTTTAGTGTTTTTCTTAGCTTTTGCCAGCTCGGCATTGAGACGCTTTATTTCCGTTTCGAGCTGTGTTTTCTCCTTTTCGAGCTGTTTTTTTGATTTAGACTGGCTCATGGCGGGAGTAGCGACAAGAAGAGCGACGATAAAGAATATGGGGAGAATATAATTGCGGCTCATAGGCAGAGAGATGATAATGAAGATAAGAATAGGGACTTGAGAGATGTATTTTTTATTTGAGAACGGACGTAAAAAAAAAATATTGTGTGTCAAAGGAAAGAAAAAAGACAAGGGGTGCAAAAAATAGTTTTTTGCAAGGCAGTTAGAAATTCTGTTTTTTTGTGTAAATTTGCAGATTGCAATAGTTGTCACAAAAGCGACAACAACAATAAATATCAATAAATTAAACAATAAATAAACATATAGAAATGGAAAAACTGATCATCACCGCCGCCATTTGCGGCGCAGAAGTCACCAAGGAACAGAACCCCAATGTGCCTTACACCGTAGAAGAGATAGTACGCGAAGCCAAATCGGCTGTTGATGCCGGAGCCGCAATTGTACACCTTCACGTTCGCGAAGACGACGGAAAGCCTACGCAGAGCCATGTGCGTTTCCAGGAGTGCACAGAAGCCATATTGAAAGCATGCCCCAACGTGATATTGATTCCCTCGACAGGAGGCGCAGTAGGAATGACACCTGACGAACGACTGGATTCGACCAACACCACCCCGATACCCGAGATGGCAACCCTAGACTGCGGTACCTGCAATTTTGGCGACGAGATTTTTGACAACACAATGCCCACCATGCGCGCATTTGGCAAACGCATGATAGAGAAGGGCATCAAACCCGAATACGAGTGCTTTGAGATGGGACATCTTGACACCATTCTCACCATGGCACGCAAGGGAGAGGTTCCAGGCGACCCCATGCAGTTTAACTTTGTGCTTGGCGTTCCCGGTTGCACCCCCGCGACAGTAGACAACCTCTGCTGGCTTGTGAACAAGATTCCAGCAGGCAGCACATGGACAGCCACTGGTATTGGACGTCATGCCTTCACATTAGCGGCACCTGCTATCGTCATGGGCGGCAATGTTCGCGTAGGCTTCGAGGACAACCTGTATCTCGAACGCGGAGTTCTGGCGAAGAGCAATGGAGAGCTCGTTGACAAGGTGGTAAGAATGGCCAAACTGCTCGGCCGTCAGGTAGCCACAAGCGATGAAGCTCGTGAGATTCTTAGTTTGAAGAAAAGATAAAAAGTAACAACTGGATCGATGAAAAAGATATTTTTTGTAGCGTTGGCCATTCTGACTTTGGGCAGCGCTATGGCTCAGGAGCCAACACGTACGAGGGAAGAGTTGCGCGAATATCTGCTTAAGACCAAGCACAAACGAGACTTTGCAAAACAGTTTAGAAACAGCAATGTTCCCCTAGCTCCTTCATCCAAAGAGGCCAAAAGCGGAAGCAAGAGCAACGGACTGCAGCTTCCTGCCAGCAACTGGTTTCCAGGTGAATGGGAAGAGGTAAAAGCAATAGTTGTGACCCCCTACTACGACCATCTTGTTCCTGGGCATGAGAACAGCAACAGCTGGTTTGCAGACCCATTAGTAACAGGATATGCCGACTACTACTATGGCAGCTATAACAACCATCAGGGCACAGGTCCTTACATTTCGGTGATAGACACCAGCAACATGGCGTTTTCGAACGTATTTTACTACCTTATGGACGCCATCCAGCTAGGAGGCGCAGAGGCGTGGGTGAGAATAGAGAACGCCGCTGACAGCAGTGCCGTGAAACGCAAACTTGCCCGTATGAACCTTCGGAACGACAACCTAAAATTCATTGTTGGCCCTGGTAACTCGTTTTGGTTTCGCGACTGTGGCCCTATTTGCTTCTACTATGGCGGCCAAGACAGTGTAGGTATGGTAGACTTTATGTATTATCCAGGAAGAGCCCTCGACGACTCACTGCCTTCGCTGATAGAGGAGCAGATGGGAATACCCAACTTTATCACCACGATTGAGTGGGAAGGCGGCAACTGTGTTGTAGACGGAGCAGGAATGGTGCTGAGCAGCTCAGCCATTTACGAGAACAACCAAGACACATACGGTCAGATAACATGGGATGGTCAAGATATATCCACTCTACATTACGATCAGAAGACAGCTCTGACCAAAGGAATGGTTCGCGACTCGTTAGCTCATATTATGGGTCCTCGTGGTGCTCACATTTTACCTACTTTCAAATATGACGGCGGAACAGGTCACGTTGACCTTTACTGCGACATGTGGGACGAAAATGAATTTGTGTTCTCAAAATTTCCCGAATATTGCAGCAACTGGACCGACGCCAAAACCGCTGTTAAGAACATCGACTCACTATGCAGCTACACCAGCATGTTTGGCAAAAACTACAAATGCCACTACATTCCATTCCCTTGTGCCAACAACGGCGCAAACTTCGCCAGCCAAGTGCAATACAACAGTCAATACACTCGTACCTACAGCAACCACACTTTTGTAAACAACGTGATAATACAACCATGTTTCTCAAATGTGATTAACGGACAGCCCAGTGCGGAATGGGACCGATTGCGTATCGACTCAGTGCGCGCCGCATATCCTGGGTATACCATCTACCCTATAAATGTTGCCTCATTTGACGGTAGCGGAGGAGCCATACACTGCATTACCAAGCAGATTCCCGCCGACAACCCAATCCGCATACTACATCCAAGCATCACCGGCAACACCAATGATTTGTACACCACCACAAATGCACCTATAACCGCTGTTATCACTAACAAAAGCGGTATTCAGAGCGCCAAGGTAGTATACAGAATAGCCGACGGTGAATGGCATGAAGTAGCTCTCTCTCCAAGCAGCGAGAATAGCTATAACGGCGAAATAGCAACATCGGGGCAGCTGAATGGCAACGCCACCAAGGTAGAATACTACATCAGCGCCACTAGCAACAACGGCAAAACCATTACAAAGCCTATGACTGCTGCTCAAGGTGGTTACTATACATTCTATCTCGGTCACAACGACAATGTGAGCATCGAGACCATAGAGACTCAAAACTTTGGTCAGTTCTACCCCAATCCCGCAAGCGGAATCGCCAACATCGACATCACCCTTGGCAACAAGGGCAACTATGATGTCAGCATCGTTGACGAAATGGGACGTGTTGCACATAGCAGCAAGCTGGAAGCAGCAGGCAGCATAGTGTACAGCATAGATACTGAGAAACTGAACAGCGGCATATACCATGTTGTGTTCCAAAACAAAGACGAACGCATTGTGCGTCGCCTTATTGTGAAATGATAGAATATATAGATTTTCACACACATAAACCTACTGCGGAGGGTGTCATCACCCCCCGCAGTTTTGGTATACACCCCTGGGAGTGCGAAAGCGAGGGAGCCAAGAGCTACGAAGAGTTTGCCAAGAAGTACCGAGACGCCTTTACAAACGCCGACATTATAGGCGAATGCGGATTGGACAAATGCTGCAAAACAGATTGGGAAAGACAAAGAGAGGTGTTTGAATGGCAGACGAAGATGGCCGAAGAGCTGAGAAAGCCAATGGTGATACACTGCGTGCGAGCCTACAACGAAGTGATGGACATAAGGCTCAAGACAATAAAAAAAGACAAAGCTGCGCCCCAATGGGTAGTGCATGGTTTTGGCGGAGGGATGCAGATGGCCGAGCAGCTGTGGAAGGCAGGCTTTCTAGTATCATTTGGCGCCGCACTGACAGACAACAAAAGAGAGAAAGTGCGCAACACCCTGCGCGACATAGAACTACCCTTTATGTTGGAAACCGACACCAGCCCAATAGGTATAGAGGAGATATACGCCGAAGCGGCAAAAATAAAAAACATCGACATTGAAGTATTGTCTAACACAATAAAAGAGAATTATCTTTCGTTGTATAACAAATGAGCCAACAAAGATGAAAGCCATTTCAGGAATAATAACGACGCTCAACGAGGAGCAAAACATAGGCGAGGCCATCAAATCGTTACAGCAAGTGTGTGACGAAGTAGTTGTTGTGGATTCGCTGAGCAGCGACAATACTGTTGAGATAGCACGCCAATGCGGCGCCAAGGTAGTTGAGCAGTCGTATCTTGGCGATGGGATTCAGAAAAATGTAGCCTTAAAACATGTCAAGAACAAGTGGGTGATAAGCATAGACGCCGACGAGAGGCTAACACCCGAGCTGGTGGAATTTATAGAAAAGACCGACTTTGAGGCGACACAATACAATGGTTTTGCAGTAAGGAGGAGGAACTATGTGGGTAGCCGGTGGGTGAAATGCTGCCGATGGTACCCCGACTACCTAGTGCGAATATACAGGCACGACAAGCTGCGTTTCTGCGATGTTAAGCAGCACTCGCATGTGCCCACAGAGAACACAAAAGAGATAAAAGCCGACCTAATACACTACAGATACAAGAATAGCGGCGAACTGTTTGCCAAACCCGGAAGGAACTACAGCAGCCGAGGGGCCAAAATACTATACCTGTCAGGCAAGAAGGTAAATGCGTGGTCGCCAGTAGGCCACGGACTTGGGGCCTTTGTGGTAAACTACTTTTTGCGTGGCGGCATATTGGGTGGCATAGACGGACTGACGTTGTCGCTCTCGATAGCGCAAAACAGCTACCTAAAATATGCCAAAGTCTTGGAATGGCAGCGCGACCCCAAGGTGAAGGAGGCTGAGAATTTTGACATAGTGTGGTAAAACGCAAAGAAGAATAAAATGCAAAACGGCGCACTATATAACATTATGTAGGCTATAGCATAAAAACATCACATATATAAAAAACTAAAAACAACCTATTCGCGATGCCAGAGAGGAAAATAGCGGAACCGATATTCTACAAAAGCTACAGCATAGAGCAGAAAAAGAGATTGTATGAGGCTCTTGGCGAGCTGTATTCGGACAACAAAAGAGAGCTTTTTGAACACCTGTCACAATACCGCACACGACATATAGCAGTGGTTTTGGAAGACATATACCAGTCGCACAATGCCAGTGCCGTGTTGCGCAGCTGCGACTGCTTTGGAGTACAGGACGTGCATGTTGTGGAGAAGAACAACAGTTTCAATCCCGCGGGCGACGTTGCCGTAGGCAGCAGCAAATGGGTAGACTATTACAAACACGACAACATAGCAGAGGCATACAAGCACCTGAGGGGACATGGGTACAAGATAGTAGCCACCCTTCCACACGAAAACGACACCATGATAAGCGACCTAGACTTGAGAGAGCCAGTGGCACTGGTTTTTGGCACCGAACTGACGGGGCTGACCAAGGAAGCTATAGAGGGCGCAGACGCATACGTAAAAATACCAATGTATGGATTTACCGAGAGTTTCAACATCTCTGTATGTGCCGCATTGTGTCTTTTCAGCACAACCGAACGACTGAGGCGAGGCAACGACATAGAGTGGCAAATGAGCGAAGAAGAGCTGCTAGACTTGAAAATAGGTTGGAGCATACAAGCCATACGCGATGGCGAGAATGTGGCCCGCAATGTAGCCAAGACAATAATGGAGTGACAAGGGGGCCCTACGAGACTACAGCGAGAAAAAACAAATAAGAAAAAAAAACGAAAAAAAGATTATATATACTTTTTTTAGTATCTTTGTAGTAGCAAACAAAGCAATCATATTAAAATAAAATATTAACAATGAAACGAATACTAACTTTTGCAGCACTCCTTTTGATAGGACAATGCATGTTGTTTGCCCAAAGTGGCAAAACAGTTTCGGAGCAAGATGTTCCCGAACGCTATGTGAAAGACTACAACAGACTTAGTGACGGCGAGAAAAAAGTAGAGTGGCGCTATATCGACACCCTTATCTACGACGCCTACTACACCAACGAAAGCGGCACGCTTACCGCCTATCGCTTCTCACCCAAAGGCACCGAGACCCGTTGGTATGTGGAGGAGAAGTACTATCCCCACAACATTGTAGACCACGTCAACGCCCAGTATCCTGGCTACAAAATCAAAGATCTATACATATTGATGATTAAGAACAAAGCCACCTATCAGCTGATGATTGGCAAAAAGAAGGGGTTCTTTGTCAAGAAATGGCGTCAACTGAAGCTTCTAAACTACGAGACCGACGGTAAATTCATTGACGCGATTGAGTACTAAACAGAAAATAGAAAGACGCCTTCGGTTTCGAACGGCGTCTTTTATGTATAAGATTTAGCAATAATAGAAATGAAAAAGAATTATATTTTCATCGCCATAAGTTTATTTTGCCTAGCATCGTGCGGCAACAACGAAAGCCAGATGAAGAGCGACGTGCGTCTGTTGGTGGAAAAGGTAGAGAAGTGCTATGCCGTAGTGAACAACGACATGGAGGAGGATGATTACGATTTTTTCATGAGCTGCAACGATGAGCTCACCGCCTTGAGCGACTCGCTGAAAACAAAATATTCAAGCAAGTCGGAGAACGACCAATTCAACAAACTGTTTATTGAAGAGGCGAAGAAGAGAGAGATCAACAACGATTTTGTAGACATGTGGGAAGAGCTTTTTGAGATGAACCAACAATAGCGACAACAATAATTACAAAAACAACAAAAACCCTCATCTATGAAGAAAATATCATTACTAGTTTTGACAATGGCTTTGATGGCAGGCATCAAGGCACAGAGCGTACAGGAAGTCACCGTAGAGTTTGGCGACTACACTGTACCCGCATACACAGTATCTATCAACCAAAGCAAAGAGCTAACCAACGAGGCGTTGAGTCAAAGGCTTAAAGAGTCGGGGCTGAAGACAGGCAAAGAGAACGGATATATCGCAGTACAGAACCAGACATTCACCGACATTTACAGTCAGCCTGTTGATTTCTACGCCAAGGTCGACGAGCAGGGCAAGAAGAAGAACCGTGTCACTGTGGTGACCTTCTTTGCCAAGTCGCCCAATCTGACCATCAGCCAGAACGAGCTCAACATCAACGTGCGACGTTTTGCCGAAGGCTTTCCCTATTATGTAGACAAATTTGAGGCCCAGAAAAAAGTTGGGGCCTCGGAAGCCGAGTTGAAGAAAGCGCAGAAGACCCAATCGAAGGCTGTGGCCGCAGCGGCGTCGATAGAGAAAGACATAGCCTCGGACCGAGAGAAAATAGCCAAGAAAGAGGCAGAGATAGAGAAATACAACAAAAAGATAGAAAGCCTTCGCGCCGACATTGAGAAGCTAAATGCCAGCATAGAGAAGAAGAGCGGCAAAAAGGCCGAAGCCGACGAGAAGGTGAACAAAGCCAACGAGGCAGTGCAGTCGTCGGAGAGCGACGTGAACCGCTACCGCCAACAAGTAGGCGACTAAAAATTGGCAGACAAAAATAAAAAAAAGTTCGCGGCGGCATGTCGCGAACTTTTTTTATGTTATTCTAGTAATTATCGGCAAGACTACCACATCTAAATCAGGTAAAAATCAAGCCTCATAATTGGGGTTGAAGTCTCCCCTACTGACTACTGTTTCGTATCCAATGCGTTTCATCCTCATCTCGGTGCATGCCATGCATTCCGCAGACTCCTCGCCTGTACATATCTTATTGTCGTAGATGGCATAGTCTTTGCGGTGGTCGCGAGGAGAGAGATTGGGCATAACCACATTGGCGCCAAACTGGATGCCTAGCTCGCGACCCTGCGGGTGGAGAGTGCCAAGCGCCGTTGTGGCAGGGAGAAGCACATGAGGGTGGAGTAGACGGATGATGGCAAGAAGGCGCAAGGTGGTTTGCACCGAGCCATTGGGCATATTGGCAAAAGGAGTGTCGTGAGCCGATATGAAGGGACCTATGCCGACCATGTGGGGTTGGAAGTTGCGAATGAACTGCAAGTCGGCATAAAGAGTGTCGAAAGTCTGATAGGGAGAGCCTACCATGAAGCCGCAACCTACCTGGTAACCTATCTCCTTAAGAGCATAGAGACAGTCGATACGATTTTGCCACGACATCTCGGCAGGGTGAAGCTGAGCATAATGTTCGGGGGAGGCTGTTTCATGACGCAGAAGATAGCGATTGGCGCCGGCATCGAAAAGAGCCTGATAGCTTTCACGGCTGCGCTCGCCCAGAGAAAGAGTTATGGCGCAGTCGGGGAAACGATTGCGCACAGTGCTGACAATACGGCACATGCGTTTGTCGTCGAACCAGCCATCCTCACCACCTTGCATAACAAAGGTGCGGAAACCCAACTTGTAACCAGTCTCGCAACAATAATAGATGTCATCGTCACTTAGACGGTAGCGCACCGCAGTAGAGTTGCTACGACGCAATCCGCAATAGAGGCAGTCGTTTTTGCAATGACTCGACAATTCGATAAGGCCTCGAATGAAGACCTTGTTGCCATATACCTTGTTTGCCTCCTCGCGAGCCGAAGACTTCAATGCCTCGATACAGGAAGCCTCGTTAGTGGTAAGAAGCATTTCCAGCTCATAGCGAGAAATGTCGTGTTCGTTTCTAAGTTTATCGACAACGGTCATATCTTATTTCATTGATTTGCAAGACGCCTCACCACGGGCTGCGGGTTGGCAACATGCGGGAAGTTTCTCTATTGCACGGGGGTTGGGTTTTTGGTTGGCAGTACGAACGCCATTAGCGGCGAGAGCCTTCTCAATCTTTTCGGGAGTTGTTTTGCCATCACGATAGACCACGGTGACCGATTTCTTGTCGAGGTTAAGAGTCCACTCCACGACACCACGCTCGTAAGCGAGAGTGCGCTCGATGGTGGCATTCAAGCCTTTGCAGCAATAGCCAGGAATGGAAATCTCGGTGGTTTTGTTGGTTTTACCCGACTTTTGAGCATAAGACGCAACGGCAAAACTAGAGACAAGCAGCAATAAGACAAAAAGTTTTTTCATAGATAGAAGCAATAATATACAAGATGATTTACAATTTGTTAATTCTGTTAATGAAACAGTAAGGATATTGGTTATAACGCCAAAATCGGAGTTTTATTACATGATATTATAACGAAGGCCGAGATAGAAGAGGCGGCCCATGAGGGGCGCATACACAACGGAGGCGTCGAAGCCTGTCGAGAAGGGGTTGTCGTAGCCTATGACGGGATGGGGCTGCACATAACCTGTGATATTCTCAACGCCGCCATACAACTCAAAACGCTTGAATCGCCGCGACACCTGCCCAAGCATATAGATATATGCCGGCGCCTCGTCGGGCACCATACCTTGCGCGGTGCCATAGTTGACGGGGATGCGCTGGGGGCCGTTGAATTGCGTGGTGAAATCGAAGCGCCACTTGTCGTAACGGGTGTGGTAACTCAGCACCATCAACGCTTTCCATAGCGATGTGTAGGGTTTGCGCACCATTGTGCCCAGTGAGGGCGACATATAGCGCACGTCGTTGACCTTGCCAGCCAACGAGACGGTGAAGCCTGTAAGTGGCTCTATACTGAAATCGGCCTGCACGACATTGGAGAAACTACGGCCGGAAAGAGGTGTGAGACGCACCTCCGACTCATCGGCATCAAGGTCGACGAGGAGCTGGCTGACAAACTCGGTGTGGTAGAAGTCGACGGTGAAGGTCATCTCCCGGTCGTCGTCAAGTTTCACTTTCTTGGCGAGATTGAGCCCGCCGTTCCAGGCCTCCTCCAAAGGAACATGCTCGCGATAATCCCATCGTTCAGCATTCACTCCAGGAGCATCGTCGAAGATCCAAACACGGCTTGACGCCAAAAGCCCCATGTTCTCGGCTACGACTGTGGGGGAACGGAAACCCCGTCCCGCAGAGCCTCGCAGCACCCATCCCTTGACCACCTGCCAACGGAAATGGAGCCGAGGTGTGACAAGATGGCGTTGATAGAAGCTGTTGTAGTCGTAACGCAATCCCAAAGTGGCATTGAAGTCGTCGCCATAACGGAAGGTATACTGACCAAAAGCGCCCGGGACAAACGACGTTGTGTTGAAGAAGAACTGTGGTAAACCTTCGGCTGAGATGATTAAAGGGTAATGGAAAACAATGGCCTTCTCGAGCATCTCGCTGACGTCGTTATAGCTTGCCGAAACACCAAAGTCGACAACATGGCCGCCGCTCACCTCGGCATTGACAAGCAGGTTGACATAGAGGTCGCGCTGGTCGCCGCTGTAATCTGTCTGGCCATAGAAGGCGTCGCGACGCTCCCATGTGCCACTTATCTGGGAACCGAACGAGGCTGTGTTGCTTATGGCGAAACCGTTCTTTGAGAAGAAATGCAACCGGTCGGTGACGCCACCGAAACCATAGATTGTGTCGCTGCCCCGCATTTCGCGCTCGAAACGCATATCTCCACCCAGCCGGTTCTCATGGATGTAGTTGAACAAGGTCTGCGAGACAAGCCCGTTCTTGCCCTCGTAATGCCAACGATTGGCAATGTTAAGCTGGTTCTGCAACGGGGAATCCATATATCCATCATGGCCGATATGGTCGCTGCGCATAGCGCCATAGGTGCCGTAGAGCAACAGACCTGTGGCAAGCCGATCGCTGAAACGATGGCTCAAGCGAGCCGTCAACTCGGAGCGCAGCTCACTGTTCTCATACAGGTTGAGCGAGAAGCGGTCGTCCTTCTTGGGTTTTTGATACTCAAGATTTATCGTACCTGTTATCGCCTCGTAGCCGTTCTTGACTGTCGCCACACCCTTGCTGACCGAGATACTCTCCATCCACTGTCCGGGAACATACCCCAACCCGAAAGGAGCGGCGATGCCCCGCAGAAAAGGTGTGTTCTCGAGCAGCATCTGCGAATAGACTCCAGTAAGGCCCAACAGCTGTATCTGTTTGCTGCCCGACACCGCGTCGCTGTATCCCACATCGACAGTGGCTGAATTCTCAAAACTCTCACCAAGATTGCAACATGCCAACCCTCGCAGACCTTCGGAGGTGATGACCTCGGTGAGCTCGAGCGATGACATGTTGGTGAACTGATTTTTGCGGCGGCGCTTGACGATTACTCTTCCGAGACGCTTGCTGCTTGGAGCAAGAGAGAAAGTGACAACTGTATCGTGACGGACGACGACAGTATCGTTTTCATACCCCATAATTCTGGCCACAAGATGGTTCTCTTTGTTATGCAAGGGCAAGGAAAAAGCACCATCGGGAGAAGATGTTGTGGTGCCGATACTAGTACCACTCCAAAAAACGCTCACGCCAGAAAGAGGTTCGTTGCTTTGGCTGTCGACGACCCTTCCTTTTACCGACTGACAACAAGCGATGCCCTGCATAGCACAGAACAGAGCCAGCATCGAAACAGAGAAGATTTTTGACAGCATAGAACGAGAGCAGACGAAAGACATCTCTTTATTATCAAGCTCAAGGAAATCAGAATATCAACCCCACTCCCAACTTGTAAACCATATTGCCGTCGGAATAGCGCATAATGCGTCCATCCACAGCAATGACGTTGAACAGATCGATACCCAAGCCTAATGAGAGAGAATATTTAGAGAAGTCTATCTCTTTATTTTTAATGCTTTTGATAGAGGTATAGAACTCCGGGCCTGCCAGAACCCTAAGAGTGAACATGTCGCCGAAGTCGAGCAGGCGGACGCCAGCCATAATAGGCACAGAGAAGTTGACATCGCTAATGTTCTGGAACATCCAGATTGAAGAGTTGATAAAATCGCCTTGAGCGTCGACAGAATCCCACACGGAGCCGATTGAGACATTGGCTTCGGCTTGAACAGTAACCCAGTTGCCCGGATTGAGACGGAAGAACAGCCCCACCTCGCTACTTTTGAGAAGGTCGGTGGAAAGGGAGAAATCTTTGGCCTCAGATTGAACTGTGGAGATCATCTCGTCGACTGACATTGTTGAGTATTGCAGTTTAATGCCCGACTGAAAAAGCTGAGCTCTGAGAGGTGTCGAAGCAAAAACCGCCAATAGCAGTGCCAAAATAAGAATCTTTTTCATAATAATGGATTTATGTAAATGATGCTTGTTAATGTTGTTGGCAGGTCAGAATGTCAATAGAGCGGCAAAAGAGCTAGACATATCAACCCTCTATATCTTTACCGTGGCAATTTTTGTACTTTTTGCCGCTGCCGCAAGGACAAGGGTCGTTGCGACCAATTTTTTTCTCGACATGGACAGGTTGAGGTTTCTCGCGAGGAGCTGTGCGTTGAGCCTCGGGAGCGTCGTTGCGGCTGGTACGCAAGTTGCGCTGGTTGGAAGTGGGTTGCTGAGCCTCTTTCATTTCGCTCTCCTGCTTAACAGGAAGACTTGCGCGGCTCAAGAACGACGCAATCTGACGGTTGATGTCGAGGAGCATTTTCTCGAACAAGTTGAACGACTCGAACTTGTAAATCAACAATGGGTCTTTCTGCTCATAGGAGGCGTTCTGAACCGAAGTTTTGAGGTCGTCGAGCTCGCGGAGATGTTCCTTCCACATGTCGTCAATGATAGCGAGGGTGATGTTTTTCTCGATAGAGAGCTGAACCTCACGGCCTCCGTTCTCGTACGATTTTTGGACGGGGCAGATGACATTCATTGTTTTTACGCCATCGGTGATTGGGAAGACGACATTCTGATAGCGAGTATTGTCATGTATATTTTTAATGAAAGGATAAGCAAGCTCAGCCAAACGCTGCATACGCTCCTTGTAGGCATTGTAGGTGAGATTGTAAAGTTGTTCTATCATGCCGCGAGTGTCGCGAGTGTTGAAGAGTTCCTTCTCGGTAAAAGGCACATCGAGGGCAAAGACACGAATCATTTCCATCTTGAATCCCTCATAGTCGTGCGACTGATCTGCCTCAGTATAAAGAAGTTCGCATGTGTCGTAGAACATATTGGAGATATCGATAGAGAGGCGGTCGCCATAAAGTGCGTTACGACGCTTGTTGTAGATAACAGTTCGTTGGTTGTTCATAACATCGTCATACTCGAGCAGACGTTTACGCATACCGAAGTTGTTTTCCTCGACCTTCTTTTGCGCACGCTCTATCTGTTTAGTAATCATGCTATGCTGAATAACCTCACCTTCCTGCAAGCCCATACGGTCCATGATGGAGGCTATACGTTCGGAGCCGAAGATACGCATAAGGTCGTCCTCAAGAGAGACAAAGAAGAGAGACGAACCCGGGTCGCCCTGACGACCGGCACGACCACGCAGCTGGCGGTCGACACGACGGCTTTCATGGCGTTCCGTTCCGATGATGGCAAGACCGCCATGCTCGCGTACGTCGCCCTTGAGCTTGATATCGGTACCACGACCAGCCATATTAGTGGCGATGGTGACACGACCAGGCTCGCCGGCTTCGGCGACGATATCAGCCTCTTTCTTATGCAATTTGGCATTGAGGACATTGTGCTTGATGCCCTTCATGGTAAGCATTTTGCTGAGCAATTCGGAGGTCTCGACCGAGGTTGTACCCACCAGAACAGGACGACCTTCGCCGCGCAAGCGTTCGATTTCCTCAATTACAGCTTTGAATTTCTCACGCTTTGTTTTGTAGATCATGTCATCCATATCGACGCGAGCGATAGGACGGTTGGTGGGAATGACAACGACGTCAAGTTTATAGATGTTCCAGAACTCGCCAGCCTCGGTTTCAGCGGTACCTGTCATACCGGCAAGTTTCTTGTACATGCGGAAATAGTTCTGGAGAGTAATGGTGGCGTAGGTTTGAGTGGCGGCCTCGACTTTGGCGTTTTCCTTAGCCTCGACAGCTTGGTGCAAACCATCGCTCCAACGGCGACCTTCCATAATACGACCCGTCTGCTCGTCGACAATTTTGACTTGGCGGTCGTCGGTAAGCACGTAATCGACATCCTTTTCAAACAGGGTGTATGCCTTAAGGAGTTGGTCTACAGTGTGGACGCGGTCGCTCTGTACTGCGAAATTGCTATAAATCTCTTCCTTGCGTTTAGATTTCTCTTCGGGCGAGAGGTTTTCTTTTTCCAGTTCGGCGATTTCAGCACCGACGTCAGGGAGCTGATAAAAACGGCGGTCTTCACCCATATCGGCGAGGAAATCCATACCTTTGTCAGTTAATTCGCAGGTACGCTGTTTTTCGTCAACAACAAAGTAGAGTTCATCGTCGATAATATGCATGTATTTGTTTTGCTCCTGCATGTAGAAGTTCTCAGTCTTTTGGAGGAGAGCCTTGACACCCGTTTCGCTGAGGAACTTGATGAGAGCTTTGTTTTTGGGCAAACCTCTGTAAGCGCGCAAGAGAGCCATAGCGCCCGGCTGGTCGGGTTTTTGATCCATATTGGCGCTAAGCTCGCGTTTGGCGTCGGCGAGTATGGTCGTTACAAGAACACGCTGAGTATTGTAAAGTTTTTCGATTACAGGTTTGAAGCGGTCGAATTCCTGGTCGTCGCCTTTGGCTGTAGGGCCGCTGATGATAAGAGGAGTACGAGCATCGTCGATAAGCACCGAGTCGACCTCGTCGACGATAGCATAGTTGTGACCACGTTGCACAAGCTCGCCAGGATTGCGGCTCATATTGTCGCGAAGATAGTCAAAGCCAAACTCATTGTTGGTACCATAGGTGATATCGGCATTGTAGGCGGCCTTGCGCTCATCGCTGTGAGGTTCGTGTTTGTCAATGCAGTCGACAGTAAGGCCATGGAATTCGAAGAGCATACCCATCCATTCCGAGTCACGCTTAGCGAGGTAGTCGTTGACAGTAACCACATGCACACCCTTGCCGGGCAGAGCGTTGAGATAGACAGGCAGAGTAGCCACAAGCGTTTTACCCTCACCAGTGGCCATCTCGGCGATTTTGCCACTGTGAAGAACGACGCCACCAATGAGCTGAACATCATAGTGGACCATATCCCACTTAATCATGTTGCCGCCAGCCATCCAGGTATTTTTGTAGTGTGCCTTACCGTTTTCATCAATATTTACGCTTTCACGGTGTGCCGACAAGTCGCGGTCGTGATCGTTGGCGGTAACAATAACCTCATCGTTTTCAGCGAAACGGCGTGCCGTTTCCTTAACCACGGCAAATGCTTCGGGAAGTATTTCGTTAAGTATGGTTTGAGTCTTGTCGTAGGAAGTTTTTTCCAACTCGTCTATACGCTTGTACAGTTGCTCCTTCTCGTCGACAGGCATATCGTATTCATCCTCGATACGTTGGCGCAATGAAGCCAACTCATCTTCCTCAGGTTTGATTGCCGTTTGAATGCGTTCCTTAAATTCTATTGTTTTATTACGAAGGTCGTCGTTGGATAGTTCTTTTATTGACGGGTATACCTTGAGTGTAGCATCGAGGAAAGGTTGAACCTCCTTAAGGTCGCGTTGCGACTTGCTACCAAAAAGCTTTCTCAAAAAATTAGCCATTTTATCTTATACTATTATTTTTTTATAATCTATATCACAACATGTTGTATATATCGATACACAACACAAGAATTTACAAATTTACAAAAAAATATTTTTATCGAACATTGATTATTAAAAAAATATTGAGCAGGCATACTTCTCTAAAAAAAACGATGCTTACAGAGAATGGAATAACGAATTCCTAATCGATCTAGAATCAGAGGAGGAAGATGCAAAACCAAACCATACAACGCCATAAAAACAGCAATATACAATAATAGAAACAAAAAGAAGCGAACCTAGAAGATTCGCTTCTTACATCGCTAAATGTGTGAATAGAGTGTATGAACTTTTTTCACAAAAAAGGATAGACTCTCGACATCCGAACCCATCTTAGTCGAGGACCAAACTTGGTGCACTGTATGTGCGAGCGGCAAGCTCCTGATTGAGCATATAGAGGCTCTTGGGGTCGCTACCGAAAAGCTCCATCTTGGTGATCATGTCGCGAGCATTGGTTTCTTCCTCACCTTGTTCTTTGACAAACCAGTCGAGGAACTGCATGGTGCGGAAATCTTTAACCTTGTAGGCAGCATCGTAAATTGTATGGATACTTGCCGTAACATACTCTTCATGCTCAAGACCGGCTTTGAGAACATCCATATCCTTCTTGTACTTCTTGTCGGGCTTAGCTATAGCATTGAGAACTATAGGGCAATCATTGTTCTGCATATACTTATAGATAAGCATAGCATGGTCACGTTCCTCCTGAGCCTGAATCATATACCAGTTGGCAAAACCACTAAGACCGCGTTTGTCAAAATAGTTGTTCATATCAAGGTAGAGATAAGCGGAGTAGAGCTCCTTGTTGATTTGCTCGTTGAGCAAGTCGGAAACTTTTTTGTTAAGCATAATTATAAAATTTAAATATTTTACTGATTATAAATAATTTATTTTTACAAACTAATTTTTTTTATATTTTGCAAATATACTAATTTCCGTAAACATTCAACGCTAAATCATAAGATATTTTTCAAAAAAAACAATGTCATTTCCAGCACAGCTCATCAAAGAGTTGGTCATAGATGATGTGAAATAGATGGGGTATCTATAACCAGTTCATCTTCTATATATTATAACATACAAATATAGACAACATCTGTGAACTTGTTTATATATTGCATTTTTTATGTATTTTTGCATAGAAAAGAAAAACAGCGAATAAACAAACAACAAACTATGAATAAAGCAATTACCACCTCCTTAATAATAGGTGCGACCATTCTCTGCCTTTCATGTTCGGGGAAAGGGCCCCGCGAAGAGGGTTTGAAAGCTGGTAAAGCAGCATGCGAATGCTACAAACTGGAAGGCCACGAAGCTGTAGAGGCCTGCCTTAACCAGGTTGAGAATGAATACAAAGAATTCATGTCCGACACCGCCTTTGTCAACGCTATGGAAGAAACCACACTTCAATGTGTTTCGGACGGCGTGATAGATATTGTAAAGCCCATAAAAGAGGTTTCGAAAGCCCCAGAGGTGAAAAAAGAGGCCGAAAACGACACTAACGTCAAGAGCGATCAAAGCAACAACACGGAGAAAAAATGAGTCCTGACATATTAAACTTCTTCAATGAGTTGCATCGCAACAACAACCGAGAATGGTTCATGGACAACAAAAGTCGTTACGACGCCATCAGAGAGGAGTTTATCGATTTGACGGCACAAATAATTGACAAACTAGCTCCCCTTGATCCTTCCATAGGCCACCCCGACCCCAAGAAGTGCATTTATCGCATATACCGGGACTTACGCTTCACACAAGACAAACGTCCCTACAAAACACATATCGCTTTCTTTCTAAGCAGTTATGGCATCAAACGCAGTGGCGAGGCGGGCTATTACCTGCAGATTGGCCAAGAGGATTATGGCCTAAACGGCAACTGTAGCCTTGGTGGCGGCATTTTCATGCCAGAGAAGGCAAAACTTGCCGCTATACGACAAGAAATATTCTATAACATAGACGAATTTCTGGCCATACGCAACAACAAAGACTACAAAAAGTATTTTGGTGACTCGTACTATACCACCAAAAAGCTGAGCCGAGCGCCCAAGGGTTATCCCAACGACTGGGAGCATGCCGACCTACTGAAATACTGCGATTACTGTACTATGCACGAGGTGCCCAAAGATGTTGTGCTTAGCGACGGTTTCGAGGATTACGTTATGAAGGTCTTCAGCGCCAGCGTTCCGCTCAATAAGTTCATACTGCAGGCAACGAGCTGAGGCCAGGAGACCTCTCCTATTATACCTAAACAGGTAATTAATAAAGAAAAAAAAATGGTTTTATTTCTCATGATACTCTGTTTTTTTCTCAAACTAATAGTGTATTCTTAATGCAAAATAGTCGAAACAAAATATATAAAAAATGTTAAATTTATATATTATTGCACTTAGAAATAAATAACAATAACGTAAAACAATGGGATGTAATAAAAGGTAGTTATGCGCTGCACACAGGACAATACAAATTCATTTGTTCACTTAAACTTCCCACTTTTACTTCCACTTAAACTTCAGAATCACTTATTTACTTTTTCAATAATCAGCACAACAAAACTGAAGATTGTTATTCAAAAAAAACGCCGCCCATATGAGCGGCGTTTTTATTTGACAATAAAAAACATATTGTTTTTATTCTTCACTCTTGATGTTAGGTTGCTCAAGGCCGTAGCCTTTCTTCTTGTCGACGGCACGGAGGTAGATCGAGATAAGAAGAGCGGCGATACCCAAGGCAGCCAGCATAACAAGAGCCCATGTGTAATCGAGTTCGTGCGAAGCCTTGCCCTCGTTGGTGTTGTTGAGAACAATACCGATAAGAGCAGGGAACAAACCGAGGCCAATATTCTGAATCCAGAATATAGCCGCATATGCAGAACCGATAATCTTCTCGTCGACCAGCTTAGGTACAGATGGCCACAGAGCGGCAGGTACCAGCGAGAAGCTAGCTCCGAGAACGAGGATAGTGACATAGGCAACGACCACGCCACCAACAGAGGAATTAGCCGACACGCCAGGAAGAACGAATGCGAAGGTGAGGTGGCATACAACCAGCAGCATAGAGCCAAGCATAAGCATAGAGGCAGCCTTGCCCTTATGGTCGACATAGTTGCCAAGAATAGGAGTGATAGCAACTGCCAGCAATGGGAAGACAGCGAAAATAGTCTCAGCAGTGCCACGCATGTAACCCATGTAGCAATAAACCACAAGAGCGATCACAGCAATACCCATCAAGCAAACTTTAAGACCTTTGTTATTCTTGATGAAATTGCTTGAGAAAGAGCCGGCTGCGACAACAAGCATAAGGATGTACTGAACGATGGTAACCGAATTACCGCCCCAGAAGGTGTTAGGATCGGCAGGAGTCAGAGTCAAATTGCACTGAAGCATATTGACTGCATATTTCTGGAATGGGAAAATAGCGCTATAATAAAGCACGCAGAGCAGAGCGACAAGCCAGAAGCCAAGGCTGCTGAAAATCTTGCCAAGGTCGCTGAGTTTGAAAGGATCGTCCTTTTCCTCAGCCTCGCCAGTTTGGCTGTCGAGCTTCTTGTCCATGAAGAAATAGGTAATGAACATAATAAGTGCAATGCAGAGCAGCACAACGCCAAATTTGACAGCGTTGTCGACATGGATTTCGCCACCAAGTTTTGCAAAATAAGGTGAGAAGATCATACATGTAGCCACACCCAAGCGTGCCAAAGCCATTTCGGAGCCCATTGCAAGAGCCGTTTCACGGCCTTTGAACCATTTAACAATACCACGGCTTACGGTAATGCCAGCCATCTCACAGCCACAGCCGAAGAGCATGAAACCGCAAGCAGCCAATTTTGCCGATGCAGGCATACCTGCTGCGAAAGGCAGAATAGCTCCAATTATTGGCAGTTCACCATTCCAATTCAAGTGAGTATTGAACCAACTTTCAAGACCTGTGCCAATAAAAGCGTCACTAACGGCATAGAACTTGATGATACCACCAATCAACATCACAGCGCCAGAAAGAACTGCGGTGAAGCGAACGCCCATCTTGTCGAGGATGATACCGGCAAAGATAAGGAAGAATACATACACGTTAAGGAACACCTCAGCGCCCTGCATACGGCCGAAAGAGCCGCTATCCCATCCACGAGTATCTTGCATAAGGTCCTTGATAGGCGACAAAATGTCCATAAATACATAGCTGCAAAACATAGCCAAAGCAAGCAGCAGCAAAGCTGTCCAGCGCATACCAGCGCTGTCTCTCAATGTTTTAATACCAGTTTGTGTCATACTGTTTATGTTTTGTAAATTTTTGCAAAGATACTAATAATAGTTTAACTGACAAAAAAAACTATTCATGCGTAATCTCAGTAACAAAAAAAGGAGAAGGTCAAAAACCCTCTCCATTTTTCTATTCAATATTGACAAGATAATAGTTCTTTTTGCCTTTTTGAATAAGAATGCATCCGCAACTTAGAATATCCGAAGTCGTTAGGCGGCAATCCTCCCCCACTTTCTGTTTGTTTACCATGATAGAGTTTTGCTTCAGCTCGCGGCGAATCTCACCTTTGCTGGCAAACATACCCGTTTCGGCGGCCAAATCAATAAGGGACGGCTGAGCTTCGATAGCGGCACGGCTGACATTGAATTGCGGCACACCTTCAAAGACGCTGAGCATCATGTTGCGGTCAAGACTATTGAGTTGTTCGGTTGTAGCCTTACCAAAAAGCAGTTCGCTAGCGGCGATGGCGGCATCATAGGCTTGCTGTCCATGAACGCGAATAGTAATATCTTTGGCCAAAGCCTTCTGTAGGATACGGCGTTCAGGAGCTTCCGAATGCTGACGCTCAAGTTCTTCAACTTCCTCTTTGCTTAGAAGGGTAAAGATGCGAATATAGCGAGCCGAGTCGACATCAGAACAGTTGAGCCAGAACTGATAGAATTTGTAGGGTGAAGTTTTTTCCGGGTCAAGCCACACATTACCGCCTTCCGTTTTACCGAATTTAGTTCCGTCGGCCTTAGTGATAAGAGGGCAAGTGAGAGCGAAAGCCTCACCGCCTTCCATACGTCTGATAAGCTCGGTACCTGTGGTGATATTGCCCCATTGGTCGCTACCGCCCATTTGCAGCTTGCAGCCCTTGGTGCGATAGAGGGTAAGGAAGTCATAGCCCTGCAAAAGCTGATAAGAGAACTCGGTAAACGAGATACCCGTCTCCATGCGTTTCTTCACAGAGTCTTTGGTCATCATATAATTGACCGTTATATGCTTGCCCACATCGCGGATGAAGTCGAGGAAAAGATAATCCTTCATCCAGTCGTAGTTGTTGAGGATTTCGGCGCCATTGACAGGATTGTCAAAATCGAGGAAACGCTCAAGCTGCTTACGGATACAAGCAACGTTGTGCTGAATTTCCTCAGGCGTTAGCAGTTTGCGCTCAGCGGCCTTGAACGAAGGGTCGCCAATCATACCGGTAGCGCCACCCACGACAGCCAAAGGTTTGTGGCCAGCCATCTGCAAATGTTTAAGAAGCATAATGCTAACCAAATGACCTATATGAAGACTGTCGGCAGTAGGGTCGATACCGACATAAGCAGTGGTAACTTCTTTAGACAACTGTTCTTCTGTGCCAGGCATAATATCGTGAATCATGCCTCTCCATTTCAATTCTTCTACTAAATTGGCCATAGAATTACTATATTATATAATATGTATTATACTTTATTATCTTTCGCAAAAAAAAAGAGGTACCGCTTTGCAGTCAGTACCTCTTTCCCTATTTTATTATTATTATCTTACAATCAGTTTAGAGGTAGCGGACTCTTTTCCGATATTGATGTTGACAAGATACATGCCATGGTTGAATTTGCTGCAATTGATGCTATACTGATGGCTGCCCTCGGTGAGATAACCAAGTTGCTCACTGTGGACAAGTTTACCACCGAGATCATAGATCTTAACAACGGCCTTGCCAGCGTTTACAACAGCGATATCAACGGTAGCTTTGTCGACTGCGGGGTTAGGATAAATCTTGACAGAGTTTTCACCCTTGGTGACGTTGGTGATACCGAGCCAATCCTCCTCGTTTACGATTTCGTTCTCGTGGTCGGTGACATAGGAAGTATCCATGAAGACACCACGGCCATAGGTACCGAAATAGAGAGCGTAGGGGTATTTGGTCTTAGCATAGAGATAAGTGACATCCTCGACACCTTCGCGGACAACATATTTTTCGCGAGGCAGAGATTTGGTTTGCTGAACAATAGAAGTTACGGGGACACCGTCGAACTCGCCAAACACATTCCAAACAGGATTGATGTTGGAAGTGGAGACGAAAACGCCCTTGTCGGTACCAGCATAGATAGCGCCGGTGGTGTACTCAATAAGAGCCGAGTAGACAGGGTCGGAAACCGTCATACCATTGGCGCTGTTGGTAACGCTGATATTGGTGATGGTGCGGGTGGCAGGATTGCTTGCATTTTTAATGTATACCATATTAGGTTCGTTGCTGCCATAACCGCCAAAGGTGATGATGATGTTGTCCTGACCGTTGCGTGGGTCAACAACAATAGAGGAGATAGGACGGGTAAAGTTATTACCATCGGCTGCGAAGATAGTGTCAACGCTGGTAATACGAGGCATACCTTCATAGACGGGGAACTGCTCGTTGTATCCAAGCTTTCTCTTCATATCGACAGGGTCGTTAACGTTTGCGTTGGTGTAGTCGTAGACGCGGATGATATAGCTTTCACCGGTGGTATCGTTAGTAACGGCCGAGAAAACGCTTCTACCGTCAAGGCTGAAGTTAGCGTCGAAGATGCTATAGCCGACACGGACGCTGAAGAGTTTTGCCCAATGCATAAGTTTCTGCTGAACCGAGGGAACCAAACTACCAGATTCAGAGAGGCTCCAAACCTTGCTGAAATCGTTGGGGGTAGTGTTGAGATAAACAGCGCCACCACCAAGGGCATTCTTTGCGCAGATAAGCATACGGCTTACAACAGAGCTGCGGATGCTGTGCGAAGGCTGATCCTTAACCACAAAGCTGTTGGTGAAAGTGTGGTAGAAAGGATAGTAGTAGTTGGAGCGAGAGGTGACAAGATATTTGTCGCCAGGTTGGATAGTGGTATTGCTTGTGATAGCCATAGGCTCACCGTTGCGGATAATGGTGTGGGTGGTATCGATGGTGAAGGTAATACTGTCGTTCCAGATTGTGTTGTTGGTGGTTTCCCAAATGCGGACATTAGGGATGGGGTTAGAGCCAAGGATTTGGTCAGAGACAAATTCAGGGCCTGCTGTCCAAGTCTGAGTGTTGTTATAGTCAGCGTAGTCGGTGCAAGCGCGTCCAAAGCTACCCACGGTAGTCATACCGTCACGACCAATATAGTAGAAATAGCCAGGCTCAGCCGATACGAAGATTGAGCGACGAGTGAAAGGCTTAACCATTTGGAACATGGAGGAGGCAACACCACCGCCATTACCATTGAAGACCACATTGGCCATATGATTCATAACCGAGTTCTCGTCGTCGTCGTACCATGAATTGATAGGAGCAGCACCGTCATGATTGTTACGTGACTGGATGAACAAACTGCTGTTGTCTATTGCGCCGCCAATAACAGAGCCGTCAGGTGTGACAGCGATATGGTTAAACTGGACGGTGTTCAGACCTTTGTTAAGAGCGGTGTAACCCCAAACATTCATATCGCCAACCTGGATATTGTTGCCTTTGAAGACACCACCGTCGGTGGCAAAGTAGCATACCCAAACGGTATCACCATTTTCGATGGTCCACTCGGGGACTATCTGGTGGATACCAGAGTGGACGAAGTTGCCGGTAACATTTGAATAGGCAGTACCCATATAGTTACCATAGTTGAGTTCAGTTTCCGAGACAGATTGTTTAATCCACTGATAGTAGGAGTTTTCGACGAAGCCTTCACCATTCCAAACAGTAGCGCCGCCAACGATAATCTCTTTGTGGTTGCGAGGATTAACAGCGATAGCGTTGTTCAGATTGCCAGGGTTCTTCGAGTCGAAAGGAATCATGGTCGGGGTAGTCAAACGGGTCCAAGTCTGCTGGTTGGTAGTAAGGAAGACGCCATCGAGCATGCCTGTCGAGTCAGCGACAACAGCATAGAGGCGGGTAGTGCCATTCACCGAAGCAGCGGCGAGTTCGATACGTGAAGCCGTAGCGAAGGAGCTGTTGCTTGAGGTGATGTCGACAGCAGCGCTTTCGCCAGTCACGTTACCAACGCGGTAAACCTTATTAGGAGTTGTGGCGTAAAGCAGGTTGTCGGCGGTGATCACAATAACATCCTGGAAGTTGCCTGCCTGTACAAGCTGAGGAGCTGCTGTCCAATCGGGGTTGGAAGCGCTGAGGTTCCATCTGTAGAGGCCGTCGTTGGTGGCAACATAGATGTACCAATGGTTGTTGCGGTTGTAGCAAGCCAAGCGATTGATGTAAGAGAATTCGGGATGCGTGTTAGGGTCAGTAGCCTGCAACAAAGTGAAGCTGTTGTCGGTAGTGTTATAAAGGTAAAGGCCGCGTCCTTTAGGAGACATACGGTCGTGATTGATTCCGTGATTTTCAACGATACCCTCGCCGGTTCCGATAAGGAGGTTGTTGTCGGGCAGCTGGATCATTGTAGAGATGGGGAGTGTGACTTGACGATTGTTGCTCACGTATGGGATGAGTTGCCATGCCTCATGACCCACCATTTTGTAAAGGCCACCTGCAACGCCGCCGGCATAGAGGGTAGTATGCTCCGGGTCGGCATTGTCAACGACAATAGCGCGGACTCGTCCAGCAACATTGTCGGGGCCAATCTCGATAAGGTTGTTCTGATAATTTGCCTTCGGTTGGGCGGAAACGATGCCCGCTCCGCCTGCAAAAGCAGCAACAATTAAGCCGATTAGTAACTTTTTGCTTTTCATAAGATATTAATAATTAATAAGATTTTTGATTTCTGTGTAAAAATATAACATGCAAAGATATACATTTTTTTTGAACTCCCTGCATTTCGGTATTAAAAAAATAAAAAAAAATACAATTCAACAATTTTTTGAGACGGACGTCGTTTGTTGAAAATGTCATCGCATGACAATAAACGTTTTTAAAAGTTAAGAAAACAATAAAAATAAAGCAATGAACGAATCGGTAAATATCCAAGAACTGAACCAGCGTATCGAACAAGAGAGCGCCTTTGTCGACGCACTGACGATGGAGGTTCGCAAAAACATCATTGGTCAGAAACACATGGTAGAAAGCCTAATGATAGGACTTTTGTCCAACGGCCACGTGCTACTTGAGGGTGTTCCAGGTCTTGCCAAAACCCTCACCATCACCACATTAGCCAAAGCCATCAATGCCAAATTCAGCCGTATACAGTTCACACCCGACTTGCTGCCCGCCGACCTTATCGGAACCATGATTTACAGTCAGAAAAACGAGACGTTCCAAGTCAAAAAAGGGCCCATCTTTTCCAATTTCATCCTTGCCGATGAGATAAACCGAGCCCCGGCCAAAGTGCAAAGCGCCCTCCTCGAAGCCATGCAAGAGCGCCAAGTCACCATAGGCGAGAATACTTTCAAACTTGAAGAACCCTTCCTCGTTATGGCAACACAGAACCCCATAGAGCAAGAAGGCACCTATCCCCTACCCGAGGCACAAGTGGACCGTTTCATGCTCAAAGTAGTGATAAGCTATCCCGAGAAAGACGAAGAACGCCAGATACTCCACCAAAGCCTTGGCGAAGGCTTCAACCGCCAAACAGCAATGATGGATCCTTCGGCAATCATCAAGGCCCGCAACCTGGTGAAAGAGGTTTACATGGACGAAAAAATCGAAAACTACATTACCGACATCGTCTTCGCCACACGTTATCCCGAGCAATACGGATTAGAAAAGCTTTCCGGCATGATAAGCTACGGAGCTTCGCCTCGTGGCTCCATCAGCCTCGCCCAAGCATCGAAAAGCTACGCCTTCATGAAACGCAGAGGTTACGTGATACCCGAGGATGTCCGAGCCATAGCCATGGACGTGCTACGCCATCGTATCGGCCTCACCTACGAAGCAGAGGCAGAAAATGTTAAAAGCGAAGAAATTGTCAACGAGATATTGAACCGCGTCGACGTTCCCTGATGACCAAAAATAGCGTTTTCATCCTAAAACAACGGAAAAATGCAAGAAAGTGACATCATAAAACAGGTAAGGCGTATTGAGATACGAGCACGAGGGCTATCCCAGCAGATGTTCTCGGGCGAATACCATAGTGCCTTCAAAGGTCGTGGTATGGCATTCAGCGAAGTCCGTGAATATCAATACGGCGACGATGTGCGCAACATCGACTGGAACGTCACCGCCCGCCTCAACCACCCATACGTGAAAGTGTTCGAAGAAGAGCGCGAGCTCACCGTCATGCTTCTCATCGATGTCAGCGGTTCCCACCTCTTTGGCACCACCAGCCAATACAAATCGGAGCTTATTGCCGAAACCGCAGCCACACTGGCTTTTTCAGCGATACACAACAACGACAAAGTTGGCGTGGTGATGTTTAGCGATAAAATCGAGAAATTCATCCCTCCCAAGAAAGGCAGCAGCCACATCCTTCGCATCATACGCGAGCTCATTGGTTACAAGCCCGAAGGAAGAGGCACCGACATTTCCGAAGCCCTGCGCTACTTCACCAACATCACCAAAAAACGCTCCACAGCGTTCCTCATGAGCGACATGATTGACGACGACTACGAGAATGCACTCAAAATAGCCGCCGGCAAACACGACCTTGCCGTCTTGCGCATCGACGATCCCCGCGAGCGTACCCTTCCCAACATAGGACTTACCGCCTTTGAAGATCTCGAATCGGGCACTCTTCAATGGATCGACACCTCCTCTCCCCTTGCCCGCAAAGCCTACGAGGAGCACTATCGCCACTACGAAGACAAAAGCGAACAATTGTTGCAAAAATATGGCATCGACCATGTTACCCTAACCACTGGCCAAGATTTTGTAAAACCATTAATTGGCCTGTTCAAAATGAGAGGATGATAGTTTGACAGACGAAAAGATTATTCATAATAGCAATGAATCATTTCATAAAATATAAACACCTGGCAATAGGCTTGTTGATAGCGATAGCAGCCACTGCCAGCGGACAAACCGCCGACAGTTTGGCCACGCCCCTGCCACAATCACAAGGCGCGGGCATTTCTGTCAAAGCGACACTTGACACAGGCGATATAGTCATCGGCGACCAAAAGACATTGCATATTTTCATCCAGCGTGACCAGTCAACAAAAAAATGGCCTAAAGTTACGCTGCCCACCTTGCAACAGATGACACAAGGCACCGTCGAAGCCCTCGACTACATTGCCGACACCACCAAAGACAAAGATGGTTCGGTCAAAAGTATCGAGCAGAAAGTCATCGTCACCACCTTCGACGCTGGCCGACAATACATTGGAGGCATAGCCGTTGTTGTCGACAATGGTGGCGTCCCCGTCATATTGGCGCCATCCGACAGTCTTTTTCTCGTCGCCACCTATGCCGCCGATGCCGACACCACTAAATGCGAGGTTAAGGCAGAGGCCGACGTCGAAAAAGAGCCCTACACCTTCTGGGAAATAGCCCGTTGGTTTGTCGCCGCCATGCTTTTGGCTGCGATAGTTTTCGCACTGATATGGATAGTGCGACGCCGCAAAGAGAACAAGCCCTTGGTCATCCTACCCAAAGCAAAGCCCGTCCCCGCCGACAAGAGAGCCCTTTCCGAGCTAGAAAATCTGCGTCGCAAAGAGCTATGGCAGAAAGGACGTATCAAAAAATACTACACCGACATGACCGACATTGTGCGTCGATTCCTGCGCAACATGTATGGCATAAAGGCTGCCGAGATGACGACACGCCAAACGTTGCGAGCTTTCCATAATATTAGCGACTGGAGTGACGAGAGCGAAACCCTGCTCCGTCAACTGCTGCAGAAAGCCGACATGGTGAAATTCGCCAAATCACAACCCGAAAGCCACGAGCACGACTTGGCCATGCAAAACGCCATCGATTTTGTACACAAAGTCGCCGAGACCCACCGTTTAAACAACGTCGAAACAGGAGAAAAATAAAATGCTGAAAGACATAACATTCGCCAATCCCTGGTTGCTGACACTACTAGTCGTTGTGCCGCTGATGATAATATGGTATCTTCGCAAGCACAAACGCATCAAAGCCCCTATGCACATACCCTCCACCGAGATGTTCGCCGGCTATCGACGCACCCCTCGCCACATCATCTACCACCTACGTTTCGCATTGCGATGCCTAGCCGTCACCGCTCTCATCATCGCACTAGCACGCCCCCAAAGCAAGCTGAGCAGCGAAGAGATGGAGATTGAGGGCATCGACATAGTGTTGGCCATGGATGTGTCGGGCAGCATGAAAGGCGAAGATTTCAAGCCAAACAGGCTTGAAGCCGCCAAAGATGTGGCCCTCAACTTCATGAACGGACGACTAAACGATCGCATTGCCCTAGTCGAATTTGCCGGAGAAGCATTCACCCAAACACCATTGACAATCGACCACAACGTACTTAACCGACAGCTAGCGGCGATGCGAACCGGACTTCTAGAAGACGGCACCGCCATTGGCGACGGATTAGCCACAGCCATCAACCGAATCAAAGACAGCAAGGCCGTTAGCAAAGTGATCATACTGCTCACCGATGGAGTCAACAACAAAGGCTCTATCGACCCCGAAACCGCCGCCGAGCTGGCAGCGGAATTCGGCATCCGACTCTACACCATTGGCGTAGGCAGCAAAGGCGACGTGCTCTATCACGACGAACACGGACAGCCCTTCCACGCACAAGCCGACCTCGACGAGGCGCTCCTCACCAACATGGCCGAAGCCACCGAGGGCGGTCACTACTATCGTGCCACCAACAAGAACTCACTCAAAGAGATTTTTGATCAAATAGACAAAGTCGAGAAAACAAAAATAGATGTAACACAATATCATCAAACCAAAGACGAGTTCAAACCCCTACTCATCATCGCCCTACTTGCACTGGCGCTAGAAATACTACTTCGCATTGACAATTGACGCAGACGCGATACTCAAAAAAACAACATCCAACAAAAAACACAGGCATAGACAATGAACTTTGAACACACCACCCTGCTATGGCTATTGAGCGTCATTCCGCTCATGGTTATCGCATTTATCATACGGCAACGGCTAAAGCGCAAACAGTTGCAATCGTTTGCCGACAACGCCATGCTGCCCCGATTGCAACCCGACATATCCACCCGACGACCAGTCATCAAACTCATCCTGCTTTGTCTTGGCGTTGGCATGCTTATCATAGCATGGGCCAATCCCCGCATTGGCAGCAAAATTGCCGAGGGCGAACAGAAAGGCATCGATATGGCCGTTTGCATCGATGTGTCAAACAGCATGTTGGCACAAGACATGAAACCCAACCGCATGGCACGCACCAAGCAAGTTGTCCAAAACCTTATCAGTCAACTTGGAGGCGACCGAGTATCCCTTGTAGTATTTGCCGGCAACGCCTTCATCGAAATGCCGTTGACCAACGACTACGGCGCCACCAAGATGTTTCTTGACCAAATCAGCACCGACCTCATCAACGAGCAAGGCACAGCCATAGGCGACGCCATAGAGAAAGGCATGGCAACACTGGGTTATGGCGCCGAAGGCGACGACGAGCCCCAATGGGAGCCAAACAAAAGCAGAGCCATAGTCGTCATCAGCGACGGCGAGAACCATGAAGACGACGCCAAAGAGGCCGCCGAAAATGCCGCCGAACAAGGCATCATGGTATGCACCATAGGCATTGGCACCACCACTGGCGGTCAGATACCCCTAACCGACGGACGCGGCCAAGTGAAAGACTGGCTGAAAGACAGCGAAGGCAATGTTGTCACCACCCACCTCAACGAAGAGATGCTGCACGATATCGCCAAAGCCGGCAACGGCATCTATGTCAACGCCGGCAACGGCAACGCCGCAGTCGAGGAAATAGTAAAACAGCTGCACACATTGGAGAGCCAGAAATTCGGTGCCGCCCAATTTGTCTCCTTCAAATCGCAATACCAATATCCACTGGCGGCAGGACTACTTTTCCTCCTCATCGAAGTCTTCATCCTCGAGCGTCGCAATCCCCGCTTCAGCCTTAACCGAATTATAAAAAGGAAAAAATAATATATAAGACAATACAAGATATCGAAACGAAACAACTTTCATCATTCTTTATCATGATCATGTCAAAAAAGCTTATCATACTGACTCTAGCACTCCTGCCTCTTCTCTCATTGGCACAAAACCAACCCACGACGCCGGCGGGTGGCAGCGAGCAGCAAACACCAACGCCACAGAACAGCTATCAGCTCGAAAAGCAGACAGTTCCCTACAAAGTGAAACATAAAGTCGCGCGCCAAAGAAGAGTAGCCACGCGAGGTGGCAACAAAGCCCTCGACAAGAAGAACAACAGCGCCGCCCTCGAAAAATACAACACCGCCCTCAAAGCCGACAGCAACTATGCCAAAGCACAGTATAACGCAGCCCTTGCCAACGGCCGACTCAGCAAAACCGACGAAGCCTTGACACTCTACAAAACCCTATGCGAGAACAAAAGCGCCACACCGCAACAACGCGAGAAAGCCCACTACAACGCCGGCAACATACACCTAAACAGGGCGCTGGCGGCACGCGACACAGGAGGATACGACGACCAAAGCCTTCGCTCAGCCATTGAGCAATACAAAGCCGCTCTGAGGCTCAACAGCAAAAACAAAGACGCTCAACACAATCTGTCGTTAGCCAAACAGCTGCTACGCAAAAACCAGAATCAAGGTAACGGCGGAGGCGGCAACAACGACCAACAAAACAAAGACCAGAACCAAAATCAGAACCAAAACAATAACCAAAACCAAAATCAAAATCAGAATCAAAACAAAGACCAAAACAAAGACCAAAATCAAAACCAGCAGCAGCAACAGGACAAAAAGCAGGACAAAAAGCAGGACAAACAGAGCGAACAACGACGTCGCGAAGCCGAAAGGATGCTGAACGCCATGAAAAACAACGAGCAGCAAACCATGAAAGCAGTTCGCGCCAAAGAGAACAAGAATCAAGGCAACCCATCACATATCGACAAGAATTGGTAAGCCTCTGGCAACGTTAACGTTAACCTTAACTATTACGTTAACTGGTGGCTCTAAAAAAATAAGCACAACACTACAAAGCTCATGATAAAAAAACTTCTTACAATACTGACTCTATTCTATATTGCCCTCGGCAACATCAACGCGCAAAACGCGGTGATGAATGTCCGAACCCGCACCTCCGTCGAGGCAGGGCAAACATTCCAAATAACATTCGATGTCAACGCCCGAGCTCAGAATTTCAAGGTGCCATCGCTGAAAGGCCTCACCCATGTCGGCGGCCCTAGCACAGGTTTCAGCAGCTCAACATCATTCATCAACGGCCAAATGTCGCAATCGGTTTCCAGCACCTTCACCATCCTGGTGAGAGCCGACAACGAAGGCACCGCCAACGTGGGAGCCGCCAGCTGCACCGTTGACGGGCACCAAGTGAGCAGCAAACCCTTCACCATCAAAGTCGAGAAAGCCAATCCCAACAGCCGCAACCAACGGCAGCAACAGCAAGCCTCCCAACAAGGATGGCCTTGGGGTCAGCCATCACAACCCAGCCGCCAACAACCTCGCGAGGAGACAAAAATCGACAACAGCACCCTCTTTGCCAGAGCCAGCATAAACAAGAGCAACCTCTATCAAGGCGAAGAAGCTATCATAGTTTACAAAATCTACACACAAGTACCTCTAACCCAGTTTCAAATCGACAAGCTGCCACGCAACAAAGGTTTCTGGAGCGAAGACCTCAGCGAGAACATGACTCAGGTCAAGCAATACAACGAAACCTACAATGGCCGCCAATACCACGTAGCCGAGATAAGGCGCGGCGCCCTCTTCCCCCAGGAAAGCGGCAAACTGACCATAGCACCTCTCAAAACTGATGTGGTCGCCATCATCCAAACCCAAATGCAGCGCCAGCGCACAGGCACCCTGCTCGACTTCTTCATCGACGACCCCTTCTTCACACCCACCCAACAACAAGCCGTTGTGCGCTCACTCACCAGCAACTCGCTCTCCGTCAACGTCAAGCCCCTACCCGAGGCCCCCGATGGTTTTGCCGGTGGCGTCGGCAATTTCAAGGTGACTGCCAAAAGCGACCTCAAAGAGCTGCACGCCAACGAAGCCTTCACCTACAGCGTAACCATCAGCGGACATGGCAACCTCAGCCTTCTCGAAGCTCCCGTCATCGACTTTCCCAAAGGCATGGAGACCTATGAGCCACGTGTCATCGACAACATCAACAAGGGCGACAACGGCCTTAGCGGCAGCAGGACCTTCGAATGGATAGTAACGCCCCAGGTGCAAGGCGAATACGACATGCCCGCATTCCAGTACACCTATTTCGACCCCTCGACAGGCGATTATGTCACCAAGGAATGCAACCCCATCCACATCAAAGTAGGTAAACCACTCAACAACAGCACCGCCAAAAGCGACATCAAGTTGCTCAACAGCGACATACACCACATCCAAAAGCACACTCGCCTGCGTCCTGTCGACAGCAACGGCAAGGCCTCTCCCCTGTTTTGGATCCTTCTTGTCATACCCGCGCTAGCTGTGTCAGCCATCATCATACTTGCGCGACGCCAACAAACCATTGAGGGCGACGAAGCCAGCATGCGTCTGCAACGCGCCACCAAGCTTGCCAAGAAAAGACTTCGCAACGCCGAGCGACACCTTCACGACGGCGACGACAACCTTTTCTACGAAGAGATCTACAAAGCCCTTTGGGGCGGAATAGCCGACAAATTCAACATCCAGCAGTCACTTTTGTCCTCCGACACCATACGTCGCCATCTGGAAGAAAAAGCTGTCGACCAAACCCTGCAGCAACAGATTCTGAAAACCCTCGAAGACGTCGACTTCGCACGCTTCGCCCCCGGCGACAGCAGCGCCAAAAAGCAGTCGATCTACAACGAGGCCATGGACACCATCACCAACATCGCCGCAATAAAAAACAAATAACGCCACCGCCACGAAGCGCGCCATCCACATTAAGGCACAAAACCGAAAACGACCGCTATAGTACTTTGATAGTACCCCGACCGAAGCCACAACATTTCAAAACCACACAACCCACAATGCAACCAACAAAAAAAATAATTCTGACCCTCATAGCTCTCCTCACGCTGTCGCCACTCTTCGCCAAGCCACAAGACGACATGCAGCTTACTTTTGACAGAGCCAACGCGCTGTACGACAGCGGTGATTACCAAAACGCCGTCGACCTCTATCGCTCCATCATCGATGCCGGTTACGACAGCTGGGAGCTATACTACAACATCGGCAACGCCTACTACCGGATGAAAGAGATAGGCAACTCAATACTCTACTACGAGAAAGCGCTGAAGCAAGCGCCAAACAAAGGCGAGGTGAAAGACAATCTGGCTTTGGCGCGCAGCAAAGCCACCGACAACATCGAAGAGCTGCCCAAGCCCATCCTTCAGCAATGGGGGCAAAAAATAAACCAGATAGCCACCTCCAAAGGATGGCGCGTGACAGGATTGATTTTTTTCATCGTCACGCTAGCCGTCTTGTGTCTTTTCCTCATCGCAAAGAACTATAATACACGCAAATGGACATTTGTCCTGCTGATACTTTTTACTTTGACAACAATTTTTTCGGGAATCAATGCAGCAATTTCGACCCATAATGCGTCTATACATAATAAAGCCATTGTTACCGACCCTATGATTGTTGTCAAAGGTGCCCCCGACGCCCTGAGTGTGGACAAATTTGTGCTTCACGAAGGCGCCAAAGTCAAAATCAACGAACGACAGGACAACTGGTGGTTGATAGAGATTAGCGACGGCAAAAGCGGTTGGATAAACAGCGGCGCAACAGAAATATAATAGTAACAAGCAATTATGTGCGCTATGGAAAAAACAAAAATCATCCTCATTCTGCTACTCCTGTTCGGAGCCAGCACCCTCTATGCCCAAGGCAAAAAGAACGACAAGAGCGACAAGAAAGACAACGTTGTCATCGTCGACGACGAAGCCTGTGGCTGCGAATTGGTCTTCATCGACGGCATACAAACCATACAGCGTGGCGACCTCTTCGGCTTCAAGAGAGAGGATGGTACCATCATCGTTGAGCCCAAATACAAATTCGTCGACAAATTCCACGACAACTACTGCCTGGTGTATAAAGACTACAACCTCTGCGGTCTCATCGACCGCGACGGGCGCGAGATTGTGCCGCCCGAATACGAGGAGGTCAACTACCCCACCGACGGCATGATAAGAGTGCGCAAAAACGAACGCTACGGTTTTGTCGACACCACCGGAGCCCTGGCCATAGAATGCCAATACCGCACCGCGTCGGGCTTTAGCGAAGGCCTTGCCGTAGCCCTCATCGACATCGACAGCAACACCATGGGGTACGGCTTCATCGACAAGAACAACAAGATACAAATAGCGCCCAAATACGAGTACGCCATGGCCTTCCAGGAAGGTCGCGCCGTCGTCAAACTCTACGATCGCTTTGGCATGATTGACCGCGACGGCAACGAGGTGTTGCCCTGCAAATACCTCGAAGTCACCAACATGTACGAAGGCCGTTTCTTCGCCGTCGACGCCAAGGAGGGCAAAGCCGCGCTTTTCAACAACCGCTACAAAAGACTCACCAATTTCATCTACGAAAAGATCCTCCTCTATCAAGAAGACTACTATATCGTGGTACGCGACGGCGGATACTACTTCCTCGCGCGCGACGGCAAAGAGAAATTCGGCCGCTACGAAGAGGCGTCGGGTTTCTACGACGGATACTCCATGGTGAAACGCGACGGCAAATACGGCATCATCAACAAACGCGGCAAAGTCATACTCCCCATCGAGTACGACAACAGCGGCTACCGCTCAATGGAGTACATCTTCTCCGAAAACCTGGCCATGATAGAGAAAGACGGCAAATACGGCTTCGTCAACAAGCAAGGCAAAATAGTCATACCCCTCATCTACAACTCCGCCCAACATTGCACCGAAGGGCTCATCCCCGTCAGCAAAGAATACATGTGGGGCTTCATCGACAAAGAGGGCAACCAAGTGTGCGATTTTGTCTTCACCGCCGCCTCCTACTTTGAATGGGGACGCGCCGAAGTGGTTTACAACACCGAGGTGTTCAAGATCAACACCGAAGGCCAATGTGTAAAAAACTGCAAGAAATACCCTGACAATATCAAGTTCAACTTCAAACACTAACAGCAACAATGTCGCATATCGCCACCCACGATGGGAAAGTAACCAAAGTCACCACAGGCACAGTAACCGTCGAGATGCATGTCCTTTCCGCCTGCAGCAGCTGCGCGGCGCACGAGAAATGCGCCTTTGTCGACAAAGCCGACAAGATAGTTGAGGTAGAAACCAAAGACTGGGAGAGCTACCATATCGACGACCAAGTCATCGTCAGCGTAGACGAAGGCATGGGCTTGCTAGCCGTCCTGCTGGCATATATCCTGCCCGCCGTGATAATAATAGCCTCTGTCGTCCTGCTCTCATCGTTCACCGATTCCGAAGCCCTGGCGGCATTAGTGCCCTTAGCGCTGACAGCGGCCTATTTCCTCATTCTCTACTTCGCCAAAGGCCGCCTGCAACGCAAATTCAGCTTCGGCATCACCAAGAAAGATACCGAATAAACAACAAGTTAAAAACGGGAATAAAGTTCCTCTCACATATCATTAAACCAAAATCAATCTGTTCGCCTATGACAAAAAAAGTATCCTTCAGCAAAATCATTCCATTCCTTTTGTTGCTCCTAGTAGCCGCCGCGCCATTCAAACCCGCGTCGGCACAGTTGTCCGAGGCATTAGTCAACAGCGAGTACCGCGACATCATTCTCAAACAATTGCAGAAAACAATTGACAGTCGCGAGAATGCCATCAAAAAGAGAGCCAACGACTACCTGCTTGGTCTTCCCAACGACAAAAAGCTCTACGACGAAACCAAGCTGAACATCAAAACCGCCCTCGAGAGCGGTGTGAACGAAGAGGGTCATGCCGAATTGAACTACCGTATCACCATTGGCTACACCTGCCTTCATTTCGAAAGCCTCACCGACAACTACCCCACTGGCGCCTATCTGTGTCAGCAATCCAACGCCAGCATGGCCGTATGCGAGCTCTCCCGTATGATCATCGACGAAATGAGCCGCGACGCCTTCAAGAGCGGCAAAAAGGTAGACATCAAGCTCAAAGCCTCCACCGACATCTCCGAGGTCACCCATCTCGACTACGGCGGCGAGTATGGCGACTTTCGCTATGAGGCAGCGCGCTACAACGGCGAGTCGGTGCGCATCTCCGTCACCGCCAAAGAAGGCATTCTCAACAACGCACAGCTAGCGTTCCTTCGCGCCCAAGGTCTTAAAGACAACATCACAACCAACATCAAAAGTCTCGCCAACACCGAAAACAGCTACTATTACGACCTCCAAAGCCACAGCGGCACAGGTCCCCAGTATCGCGAGGTGGGCATAGAGATTCTTGTTCACGCCGCCTTCGACGAGGAGATTGTGAAGATGAACGAGCAGCTCATCAACGACGAGTTTATCGACTACAACATTCCCAAAGTGGCCGAGAACAGCAACACCTCCACCTACGTCCTCATCCTTGCCAACGAGCGCTACAACGCCCCGCTCCCCAACGTACCCTATGCCTACAACGACGGCGAGGTACTCACACAATACTGCGTGCGCACCCTCGGCATCCCCAGCCGTCAGGTCAAAATCATCGAAGACGCCACCATCAAAAGAATAAAGGTGGAAGGCATCAACTGGATGAAAGACATAGCAACGTCCACCAAAGGCGAATGCAACTTCGTAATCTACTATGCCGGACATGGTTTCAGCGACTACGACCACAACCCCTACCTAGCGCCCAGCGACATCGACACCAAGAAAATCAAGTCCTTCAAAGGCAAAAAAGAGATCGACCTCGACAGCCGGTTGTCGGGACACGAAACCAAGCGACTCCTAAGCCAGTGTCTGAGGGTTGACACCCTCTGCACATGGTTTGCCCGCGTGCCATTGAAATCGGTGACCATCATCCTCGACGCCTCCTTCGACGGCATGCAACGCGACGGCATGCCTTTGGTCAACATCAAACAAAGCGACAAGAAAGCCAAAGGGCTTCGCATTCGCAGCGACATCGTCGTCTTCTCAGCAGCGGCGTTCGACAAAACCGCCTATGCTTTTGACGAGCAACACCATGGCTTTTTCACCTATTTCCTCCTCAAGGAGTTGAAGCAGCACAAAGGAGCCCTGACCCACCAGCAGCTTTTCGACAACGTTGACAAAGCCCTACGCCAGGAGTCAGCGCTGCAAGGCAAACTCCAGGAGCCGACGGTGACAGTGGGCGGCAAACTTAAAGACAACTGGGGCAACCTAAGGTTGAAACAATAAACAACCACCTCCCCTCTAAAAAAACTGACTCGCGTGTGTGGGTCAGTTTTTTTTTGAGAAATTTTGGCACAATGCCTAGAGGGGTGATGAAGAGGTGAAAGAGCCGGGGAGTGTAAACCAAAACAGGACGGGTGTAAACAAAAATAGTCGAATGTGACGCAAAGTGTAAACCAAAACCGTGAAGGTGTAAACCAAATTAGGGATATGGACGAAAC
>ONEY01000005.1 GCA_900316965.1 uncultured Bacteroidales bacterium | reverse complement strand
AGCCCTCGTTGATGAAGCCGATGAAGAGTATGACAGAGGATTATGTGTTGTCGAGCGTGACGTCGTTGGTGACCAAGATTACAGAACATATATCGTTTGATGTCAATTTCAACTATGAATATCATTCCTTGGTGCCCGAAGGGGTGAAGAGACAAGATGTCATAACGTCGGTTTCGCTGAGGGTGGATTGGTGAGCAGGAGAGACGCGGAAATGTTAAAATGGCATAAGCGCCAGAATGTTAAAATTAACAAAAAAATTAAGTTGTAAGTCCGATGTAAGTCCGATATGAGTCCGATGAGGGTACTATATGGGGAAATGTTAAAATTTAACAATTCGGTATTCAATTAAAGTTTATTTCTTGAGCTTTAATTCTATTTGCAAGTGCAACACAGAGTCGAAAAAAAGAGTACCAAAATTTGACTCTATCAGGTAAAATGACTACTTTTGTATTGACATTACATAGGTGATTTTACATTTATACAATTAATATATTATTATATTCTTTCAAATATAAATTGGTTTCCGTACTCTCGAATTTACTTCATTATCTCGTCTTTTGATAACAGTTGGAATATTTGAGAAAAAGAGTTGTCTTTGCCATAGGGAGTTATGTTTTGGGGTTACTTACAAAATCCTACAATGGACGAATTAAACATTCGTAATAACGGAAAAGAGCAACCATCTAAGATAGTAATAATGGACGTTATGGGGCGTCCGATAATGAAATTAGACAACCCAACTGATGTAATAAAAATATCTCAGGTTCCAGCAGGCGCCTACTTTATCGACATTGAGTTCGCGAATAGAAGTGAGCGTTATCGAATAATCAAAAAATAATCAATAATTATGAAAAAGGCCATTATATTACTCATATCCACAGTTGCGCTTTTTGCCGCTTGTGATAGAAATGACGACTCCAAGGGAATATACTATTTCGGTGCCGGATATATCAAATATGAAGCAACTATCGGTTACGACTTTGAGTCCGCTCTCGATTCTTTAATAAAGGTAATACCATTCAATCGATTATACGACAGACCCTATTATATTGATCCCGAAATAATGAATAGAGATAGAATAGACTACCCATCAAACGACAGAGACTTTTATATGATTAAAGTCAAAGATAGCATTACGGGATTAAGTTTAAGCTCTCCGGGCAATGTGCTTGACACCAAAGACGATTGGTACAAAATCATTTGGGACGAAGATTAGCGAATAATAATTGAAAAAAGCGATAGAACTTTGGGATTCTATCGCTTTGGTACCCCTAACCGAACTATTCTCGAACAGCTTTATGGATGACCTGAAGAAGATATGGAAGTTGAGAGCTTATATACCAGACCCTACAACTCCTCCTGTTCTATACCGTAATTCTGATGCCGAGGATGTGGATTGATGCCATTGAAGTAGAAACGGCATTTATATAATCCGCTCGAAATAACTCCAAAGAGTCCCGTTGTCAATCATTTGGTTTATTATTGTCGAGTCAAACGAGAATAAGTAGTAACTAATGTTGTTGTTTGAGCCTTGAGTACAGAATGGAATTTCCTTATAATAACAATCGAGTTTTCTACTATCGCATACAAAAACCCTATGCATTTCGGATATTCCGACATTTGGAATAATATAATCTTGATAATGTTTTTTCCATTCGTCATTTATCGTGTCAATCTCATCGTAAGTAAAAGATAGCAGATGAAAATTGTTAGTGTCTTCTGCTTCTTGGATAGATATACAATGAATATATCCTTCGTGAAAAAAGTATCTGTCTTTTTTCTTAACCACAATAGGAAATTCTCCCTGATTAGTGCAAATCATTACATTGTTGCGATATTGTTCTCCTGTGTTGTATTTGCATAGGACGAAAGTCATTCTGTCGTCTTCACATCCGAAGAAATGTTTATCGCATCCAGAAACCATAATGCATAAAAGCAGTGCAATAATAGTTGTTTTTTTCATTGTTATTTATTTTAGTCGATTATGATTTTATTTTTGTATTGTTTGTATACACCTTGAATGGCTACATAATAAACTCCTTTTGCAAAGCCTGTCAAGTTTAATGAGTAAAGTGATTTCTCAATATTTGCATCGATATACACACATTTCCCTGATGAATTGAACACGGAAATATCATTTATGATGTCGTCTTTGATTTCAATGCCAATAATGAGTCCCCTGTTGAATAATTGCGAATGTGGTTTCTGGAATAAGAAAGAATTGATTGCCATACAGGATTCGTTTCCACATCGGAGGAACGGGTGCTGATATTTTCTGCGATTTGAATAGCGTACCATTTGACAAGGTCGGCAAAACCTTCGGGTTCATCTTCCTCGTCTATATTAGACAAACCGTATGCCAATATGGGATCAATTGACATATCGGCAGAAATAAGGCACCATTCGCCATTTTGATATTGTATTTGATAGAGACACGTCGTCTCTCCGTTCATTATGGGTGTAATATCTTCAAACTGCGGAGTGATGCCATATTGTATGTCGAAAAAAGCATCAGATACCTCAAGGGCATATTCCGGCGTTGCAGTTTGTCCATTTAAATTATGAATAAGGCATAAAAACAAACTTAAAAATATGGATCTGATTATATTGGCATTATTTATCATAAAAATATAATGATAAATTACGGTATCATATTCAACGGAAGATTACTTATAAAAATTCCTCAAATAATAAAAACCCTGTTTTTATAAGTGCAAAAATATGTTTTTTTTTAAAATTAGGTACATTTATATTTGAAATATTTTTTTATTTATCTATCAAACAACTATTTGCACAGATGTTTGTTTCGATTTATTCAGTAATAGAACGAGTTGAAATATGAGTATAGACGAAAAGAGCGACAGAATCTTTTGATTCTATCGCTTTGGTACCGCATGCCGGAGTCGAACCGGCGATCTACTGCGTGAGAGGCAGTTGTCCTGGACCACTAGACGAATGCGGCAGTTATTAATAGAGATTTCGTTGTTGAAATCGGGTGCAAAAGTACAACTATTTTTTGAAATATCAGCCATTTTATGAAAAAAAGTTTGTTTTCATAATTATATTACTGAAAATCAACAATGCTAAAAATGCTGTTCTGCAGACGCACTACGTCGCAAAACAGCATTTATATTATCGAATTATAAGAAATTCGACTGAAAAATTACGCCATATTATGGAAGACGTTGACGACGTCGTCGTCGGCTTCGAGGCGCTCGATGAGGCCGTTGACATCCTCTTGCTGCTCGGGAGAGAGTTCGCGCATAGAGAGAGGGATGCGCTCGAATTTGAATGATTTGATTTCGTAACCTTTGTCTTCAAGATATTTGGATATAGGGCCATAGTTCTTGAAGTCGGCGTAGATCATAATCTCGTCCTCGTCGCGGAAAACCTCGTCGATGTCGCAGTCGATAAGTTCCAGTTCCAGTTCATCCATGTCGATGTCGTCGCGCCAGGCGACGACGAAGCTGCATTTGCGCTCGAAGAGGAAGTCGTTCATGCCCATAGTGCCGAGTTCGCCTTTGCCGCGGACGAAAGCGGCGCGGATGTTGGCGACGGTGCGAGTGGGGTTGTCGGTAGCCGTTTCGACCACGAAGGCGGTGCCGTGAGGACCTTTGCCGTCGTAAACCACCTCTTTATAGGCAGATTTGTCCTTTTCGGTGGCGCGTTTGATGGCGCGTTCGACGTTTTCCTTGGGCATACTTTCGCTTTTGGCCGTCTGCATGAGCAGGCGGAGGCGGAGATTGCTTGATGGGTCGGGACCGCCGGCGAGAACGGCGAGTTCGATTTCTTTTCCTATTTTGGTGAAGGTGCGAGCCATGTGGCCCCAGCGTTTCAGTTTTCTAGCTTTGCGGTATTCAAATGCTCTTCCCATTGTTGAGTGTTGATATGTTTATAATATATTATATACTTTGATTTATGTAGCGTTTGTTGGGCTTGGTGTAATATTAGATGAGGCCGCGGTTGCGTTTGAGGGGTTCGACGCTGGGCTCCTTGCCGCGGAAGTCGACGTAGAGTTTCATGGGGTCGATGGTGTTGCCGTGGGAGAGAAGGAAGCGGAACTTTTTGGCGAGCTCGGGGTTGTAGAGGTCGCCGCTTTCGCGGAAGGCCTCAAAGGCGTCGGCGTCGAGGATGGCCGTCCAAGTGTAGCTATAGTAACCTGCGGAGTATCCGCCGCTGAAGATGTGCTGGTAGTAAGTGCTCTTGTAGCGGCTGATGATTTCGGGTATAAGGCCGATTTTAGCCATTGCCTGGTTTTCGAAGTCGGGGAGTACGATTTTGGTAGGTTGAGTGATGCTGTGGAAGTCCATATCGAGCAGCGAAGCTGCCAGCAACTCGGTGTTGATGAAGCCTTGTCCATAGGTGGCGGCGGCGGAGATTTTGGCGATAAGGCTGTCGGGTATGGCCTCGCCGGTTTTGTAGTGGCGTGCGTAATCCTTCATGACTTGAGGATTGCGGCACCAGTTTTCCATAACCTGAGAGGGCATTTCGACGAAGTCGCGCGGGACGTTGGTGCCGCTGAGGGAGCGGTAGTGGCATTGGCTGAGCATGCCGTGCAGGCAGTGGCCGAACTCGTGGAAGAGAGTTTCCGACTGGTCGAAGTTGAGCAGAGAAGGTTTATCCTTGGTGGGTTTGGTGAAGTTGCAAACCATTTGAATGATGGGGATGACGTTGTTGCCATCTTTGTCGATGTATTGCTCGCGGAAATTGGTCATCCAAGCGCCGCTGCGTTTGCTTTCGCGAGGGAAGAAGTCCATATATAGGATGGCGATGACCTTATCGCCGTCGAGCACCTCGTAGCTGATGGCCTCGGGGTGGTATTTGGGCAGAGAGTCGTTGACGCGGAAGGTGATGCCGTAGAGTTTGTTGGCGACGGAGAAAGCGCCCTCGCGAACATTGTCGAGCGAGAAGTAGGGGCGGATGAGGTTTTCGTCGAGGCTGTAGCGTTCGGCGCGGAGGCGTTCGCAGTAGTAGCGCCAATCCCAGGGTTGTAGTTTTTCGCCGGGGAGGTCTTTGTCGAGCATTTTCTGGTATTCGTCGCGTTCTTGTTTAGCCTTTTTGAGAGCCGGTGTCCAGAGGTCCATGAGGCATTTGTAGACAGCTTCGGGAGTTTTTGCCAGGCAGTCGTCGAGTGTGTAGGCGGCGTGGCTTTCGAAGCCAAGGATTTGAGCGCGCTCGAGGCGGAGATTGACGATGCTGTCGATGATGGCGCGGTTGTCGTATTTGCCAGAGGAGCAGCGAGAAGAGTAGGCGTCCCACATCTGTTTGCGGAGGTCGCGGTCGTTGCAAGCCTGCATGAAGGGTTCCCAGCTAGGCATGTGGAGAGTGAAGACGGCGTTGCCATCGGAGCCAGCCTCGAAGGCGGCGGTGAGCTGGTCGTCGGAGAGGCCAATGGCGCGAGCCTTGTCGGCATTGAGAGACAGCTTGTATTCGTTGGTGGCGGCGAGGACGTTGTCGCCGAAGCGCAAAGAGAGTGAAGCCAGGAGGCTGTTGATCTCGCGGAAGCGTTCCTGTTTTTCGGCGGGGACATTGGCGCCGTTGCGGACGAAGTTTTTGTAGGTTTCCTCGGTGAGACGGAGTTGCTCACCTTCAAGGCCTAGATCATCGCGCTGGTCGTATACGGCTTTGACGCGCTGGAAGAGTTTTTCGTTGAGCATGATGTCGTCGCCATGGGCAGAGACTTTTGGAGTCACTTTTTCGGCGATGGCCTTCATTTTGTCGCTGTTGACGCATTCGACGAGGTTGAAAAAGACCGCGCTAACCTCGTTGAGAAGAGCGCCGCTCTGTTCGAGGGCCTCGATGGTGTTCTCGAAAGTAGGAGCCTCGCTGTTGTTGACAATGGCGTCGATTTCGGCCTTTTGGCGTTTCATGCCCTCCTCGAAGGCGGGCATATAGTGCTCAGGTTTTATTTTTTCGAAGTCGGGGATGTTATACGGAGTGTTCCATTCTCCGAAGAAAGGGTTGTCCATATTGTTTTTGTTTTTGCAAGATGTGCCTAAGATAAGAGCGGCACAGCAGATGATGAGTAATTTTGTTTTCATTAAGAGATGTGTTATCAAGGGTTATAAAAATGGTGTCAGCCGGGTGTGCTATTCTATCTTTTCGATAATTTTGATGACTTCCTCGAAAGACTCGGCGGAGAGTTTTTTGGCGAGAATCACCTTGTCCTTGTCGAGGAGGAAGATTTGAGGCGTGGTGACGACGTCGTAAACCTCGTGCCAGTCGATATTGGCCTCGCCGCCGTCGATGTTGATCCAATCGAGGCCGTGTTTGTTGATGAAATCGTGCCATTTGGGGCGGGTTTCCTCATCGGGTTCGCTGAGGACGGCGAAGGCCGATATGTCGCAGCGGTCTTTGTATTTGGCGTAGCGTTTGTAAAGGTCGGGGATAGTTGTTTTGCAGTGGCCGCAAGTGGGAGACCAGAAGATGAGAAGCGTGTATTTGCTTTTGAGGGCATAAAGGCTTTGGAAATTGCCGTTGATGTCTTTCATGATGAGCTGCGGGGCGGGTTTGCCGATGAGGATTTTCTCCCAAGTGTTGGCGCGCTTCACGTTTTCGTCGATGGTGGTGGGCGACATCCAGTCGCACATGCCGGTTTCGACATATTTCTTGATCATGTGGACGTAGACGGCGTCGTAGCTCATAATGGTGCTTTGGAGGTATTTTTCGGCGATGGTGTGAACCAGGTAGCGGAAATTTTCTTTGGAGGGTTTGGCTTTTTCGATGAGTTTGTCGACATATTCGATGATGGTTTCGGCGGGAGCGTTTTGGAGGCTTTTGTCGAGGTAGTTGACCAGTCGTTGATGGAATATCATGTCAGGGGTGCGGATAAGCGCGTCGTCGTCGAGTTTAGTATAGTCGAAGAAATGATCCATGAAGTAGTTCCAGCGTTCGCGGTTGGTGAGAGTTTTGCCATTTTCGTCGACGGTAGGGACAGAAGGCTCGCGGGTGGCGTTCATAAGGAGAGCCAGCATGCTGTTGGGGTATTTGGAGATGTAATTCTCTTTGATGCTGTCCATCTGTTTGATTTTTTTGAGACGGAAAGCCTCGAAAGCAGCCGAGTCGGTCGAAACGCGTTTGGCCGAGTCGATTTGAGCGTAAATTTTGCGGTTGGTTTGATGGTAGGAGAAGAGAATCTCGTTTTCTTTAGAGCCCTTGACCCTCATGTTGTTTTGCCAGCCAGGGTCTTCGGTGTCGAAATGGAAGTCGAGTTTTTCGTTGCCGTAGACGGCGAATTCGACATAATCGCCTGATTGAGATACAAAAAAGTAAAGACCCGGTTTGAGTTGAGCCTCTTTGTTTTCGAAGACAAACATGCCTTTGGGAGACAATATGGCGGTGTCGAAAGCGTAGGTGCCGCCAGCGTAATAGTTGCCAAGATACATGACGGAGTCTTGGCATCCATAGATGAATAGAGTGAAGCGGTAGCCTTTGTTGGGTTCTTTTTTTCTGGCAGGAGAGGCTTGAAGACAATTGGCTGCGAAGAGGCACAGCAGGAGAGAGAGGGTGAGGAATTTGAAGGTTTTGTTCATCATAATTATTGTGGAATAATGTTTATCTAAATAGGAGTGTTTGAAAAGCGGGTTGGCAGACGAAGATGAAAGGTTAAAAAATGTTAATGTTATAAGAAGCGATGAAGACCAAGTAGTTATGAAGGTTAAAGTTGGGCGAGGACAGGCCTACATTTAATAATAATATTATATAACGATAGAAAAGCAAAAATCGTGTGAGCAGATGAAAAAAGTTTTGACAGGGATTGACGGGGATCTGGATTTTGTGGAAATGGATTGTAAATCAGCAGATATAGCGGGAGTGGAAAATAATTGAAACAGAAGAAACAATAGCCTTGTAGGGATAAGATGTTGAAGCATATAGAGATCGCTTGCGTTTGTTTCAGTTTCAGTTGTTTCAGTTAGAAATATGACATATGGTTGTCCCTATAGGTGGTTGCCCATTTAATTTATTATATATAATTAATTATGTAATAATGTATTACATAATATTAAGTATATTAAATAACGTGTAAAGATTGTATATAAATTGTATATAGTTAATTATATATTAATATCTTATATTATTATTATAATGAAAAATGACAAATTCATTCCCCTAAAGGCAATACCCATCAAAAAAGAACTGAAACAACTGAAACTGAAACGCAGGTATTGCATAAGAGGCATAAACACAACTAGATGGTAACTATGTCAGGCGTGATTTTGAGCAGAGATGAGGGTTGAAATGGTGAGAAAACTAGAGTAAAAGCCCCAAAGAAGTATGAGTAGGGTGTTGAGCAGTCGATAAGGGAGAAAAACAACTCGAAAGGCGTCGGACGTCGACACAAAAAAAGATAGAGAAAGGATGGGTATAAGTCCGCTATGAGTTCGCTAAAGGTACTTGGAAATAGAGCCATGAACTTTTGAATTTTTGAAAGGGGTGTTTCTCCAACAGGGCACATAGTTGTGGTGGGGAAATTTTTTTCTAAAGGGATGAAGGGCAAAATCATTTTAAGGGCATTGAATTGTTCAATTCAGAAAAAGAAGAAAGAGAAAAGAGGCGTGAAGTAATTGAACTATAAATTTATAAGAAGATGGGAAGGGTAGAAGAAAAGAGGGTGTTGGGATTTTTGTCGTGAATGAAAGTTGGGGTTTGAAAAAAAATGTGTACATTTGCATTTTCAAAACAGAGAAGAAATATGAAGATAAAAGTCGCAATAATAGCCATGATGATGGTTGTGGCGGGCCACAGCGCAATGGCACAGAAGTTTTCTCCGGACGCAAAAGATGACAAGCTGAAGGGCAATGTGAAGTCGGTGCTGACAACCACGCGTACCCCGCAGGGCAGAGTGGTTGGGCATCCAGAGCGAAACAACTACAACAAGGAGGGGTATTATACCCAGAAGACATTGTACGACACGATAGGCAATCCCGTTATCGTGGTGAGCTATAGCTATGACAAGAAAAACCGACTTGTCAAGGATGTACGTACGCAGGAGCCGTACAGCGAGCTGTTGTCACAGGTTACATATAAGTATGACAAGAAAAGCAGGACGGTAACTGCCGAGATGTTCGGCATAGCCGACTCGCTGGAGGAGCGTAATGTTTATTATTTTGACAAGAATAACAACATAATGAAGGTGACCAATCATAGCGCCGACAACAAAGATGTGGCATCGACCATATATGAGTATGACAAGTATGGCAATCGTGTGTATGCCACATTTATAGAGGGAGAGAACGAGATATACACCGGCGCGGAGAAGTACCGATATGATACCGATGGATTTCTTGCGGAGAAGTGTTCGTACTATCTAACTACTTTGCGACAAGCATTCCTATATACCTATTATTATGATGAGCAGGGCAACTGGACACAAGCCTATGTGTATCATGTGACGCCCAGCGAAGGGTATATTTATCAGGTGATAACCCGACAGATAACCTATTACGAGGATTGATAGGGACAGTTATAGCTGGGGGCGGAAACTATTGACGAAGAGTATTTTGCTTTGTATTATTTTGTTCCGCCGTTGGCGTAACGTTGGCGAACCTTGCGGGCGTAGCGTCCGAACCAGATGATGACGTCGCATAAGTGAAGAGCATATCCAAAGAGAAAGTTGTTGGAGTGCAATGAGTTGTAGTAGTCTTGTATGACAGCTTGACCTTGGCTGTCGAGTTCGACGGTGTGAGAGTTTTTGTTGGCGACGACCAGAATGCTTTTCACTATTTGCGAGATTACAGGAGGGAAAATGTATTGGCCGGGCTTTTTGTAGCGGACAGTTTTTCCGCCGAGGTTCACATCGCGGCCGGCGAGATAGAGGGAAGAGTTGGCGAGGTTGACTTTGTCGCGAGGGCCGAGAACCTCGTCGGGCAAGACTCCAATGCGGTTGGCGGCGCGGAAAAGGTGCTCAAGGATGCGACGCAGTTGAGTGTAGTAAAGCACGGAGTCGAAATTTCTGTTTTCTTCGGGGAAGTGAAGAGCTTTGAGGATGTCGAGCATGGTGCGACGGGCGTCGGGTGTGAAATAAATATCCATAGTGTCGAAGACGTCGCGATACATAGTGCGGATTTTGTTGTCCTTTTTCTGAGAGGCGACATGCTTGATGGTAAGACAGAGGTCGCCGAGGTCGTTGTTTTTTCGGAAGAAAATGCGCCCCCAATCCGACTCCATGTCGGTGCGATAGCCCATGCCGATGCGTAGAAGAGTTTTGTCGAAGTCGGGAGCTTGTCCGGAGGACAAAACATACCAAGGAAGTTTATCCTCGTGTTGAGCGAAGATGATTTCCATTTCGCGCACAGCTTGATAGAGGAAGTCGGGGGTAGGAGCGTTGCCGTCGTCGATGACACAGTTGCCGTCGAGCACGATGGCCGAGAATTGGTCGAAGCGGTTGTTGAGGGCGCTTTTGGCGCGAGCCCAGCTGCGATATTGTTGAATGTCGAGTTCGAAACGACGTCCTAAATCGATGAATCCTAGAGAGTCGGGTTCTTCGTCGACCCAAAGGATGTGGTATCTACTTCTTTTTTCGCTCATTTTTTGATAGTATTTTTCCAAATTGGACAAAAAAGTAACGAGTCAATGAATATATAATTGTATGGAGGGTGATATTTTTTTGATGTTGCAAAAGTTTGAAAATGAATTGAGTTGGAATGAGGTTATGAAATAATAACAAAAATGTTTTGTCAGTTTTGAAAAAGTGTGTACTTTTGCAAACTCAAATTAAAGAGAATAAAGTAGATAAATCGTTTATAAAACCACTGTTTAAAACGGCGTAAAATTACAAAAAATGAAAAAAGGAATCCATCCCTCGAACTACAGACTCGTAGTATTCAAAGACATGTCGAATGACACTATGATTCTCACCAAGAGCTGTGCCAACACCAAAGAGAAAGTTGTCTATACCGACGGTAATGAATATGACGTTGTGAAATTGGAAATCTCCAACACTTCGCATCCTTACTTCACAGGTAAACTGAAACTCGTTGACACCGCAGGACGTGTTGATAAGTTCATGAGCAAGTACAAGAGATACAACAAGAATAGCAAATAAATTATAGTAATAAGTAGTTTGTTTTAGGTTAAATGTTAGGAAAAAGCTCTTCAAGTAAGAGCTTTTTTTGTTGTGTTTTTGTGGTGAAGGGTGAAACATTTCCGCCGTCATGACGTAAAAAAGATTTGCTAACATGGAAAGGGAAGAATGGACAGAAGAGAATGTTGTTTTTGCCCTATGCCAGCAATATATATTTATCTGATTGTATGAACGAGAATTACATTGACGAACTATTTCATGAGATGATGGATACCGACAAGGTGAACTCGTCGGTAATAGAGGTGGTGCCCATGACGGATGGCAGCAATATGGAGGAGTTTCTTTTTGATCCCCATCCCAGCTGTCCAGATATAATACCTATACTGCCCATAACCGGGAATGTGCTTTTCCCGGGAACAATAACACCTATAAATGTCACGCGTGCCAAGTCGTTGAAGCTTTTGCGTCAAATGGCCGAGAAGAGCGAGTATATAGGAGTTGTCGCGCAGCGTCATGACGATGTAGACGAGCCGACGCGAGGCGACCTATACGATATAGGATGCCTGGCACAGGTTGTGAAGGTGATAGAGATGCCCAACCACCAGTTTGTTGGCATATTGCGAGGCAGCAGCAGTTTTCGTCTGGGTGAGATAGTGTCGGAAAATCCCTATTTGAAAGGTCGTTATTTGCCGTCGTTCACGGCCGACAATATAGATGTATTAACCAAAGAAGAGAAAGAGTCGGCCAAAATATTGGTTCGCAAATACACATCATATCTTAAATCAGTCAATCCCCGAGACATTACCATAAAGACCCTAAAAGAGATACAGGGGCCGAGGATGGTGGTCAATTTCATAGCCTCGCACATAGAAGTCGATGTGCCGTTCAAGCAGTCGTTGCTAGAAATGGTGGCGTTCTCCGACAGAGTGTTGGCGTTGATACGCCACATAAAAGACATGGAGTCGATAGAAGACCTGCGCCACGAGATACAAGAGAAGACCCAGGTGACAATGGACAAGCAGCAGAGAGAGTATTTCCTCAATCAGCAGATGCATGTCATACAGCAAGAGCTGGGAGGGTCGACCAACGAGGAAGAGATAGCCTATATGCGCAAGCGCGCTGCCGAGAAGTTGTGGAGCAAGGAGACAGCGGAGCATTTCAACCGTGAGATGGACAAGCTGCTGCGCACGCCCCAGTCGTCGCCCGACTATAGCGTCCAGATCAACTATCTGAATCTCATGCTAGATTTGCCATGGGGAGAGAAGGGAGGATACAACACAGACATGGCGAAGGCGCGTCGTCGCCTGGACAGCAACCACTATGGGTTGGAGAAGGTGAAAGAACGAGTGTTGGAGATGATGGCCGTACTCAATTTGACTGACCAGAAAAAGTCGCCCGTGATATGTCTTGTTGGAGCCCCCGGAACAGGAAAAACATCGCTGGGACGCTCGATAGCCAGCGCTTTGGGGCGAGAATATGTGCGAGTGGCCCTAGGCGGCATACACGACGAGGCCGAGATAAGAGGACACAGACGCACATATGTAGGCTCGATGCCAGGACGAATAATCAATGGAATGCTCAAGGCCAAAGTAGACAATCCGGTTTTTGTGCTCGACGAGATAGACAAGGTACAATCCAACAACTATAGCGGAGACCCAATGGCAGCATTGCTTGAAGTGCTGGATCCAGAGCAGAATATGGCGTTTCATGACAACTATCTTGATGTCGACTACGACCTTTCCAATGTGCTTTTTATAGCCACGGCCAACAGCACGTCGAATATTCATCCCGCCCTTATAGACAGGATGGAGATAATAGAGGTGCCTGGGTATATAATGGAAGAGAAGCTACAGATAGCCAAACAGTACCTGGTGCCACGCCAGCTCAAGGAAAATGGTTTCAAGCGCGGTACGTTCACCTTCAGCACCGAAGTGTTACGCAAAATAATAGACGACTATACACGAGAGTCGGGAGTTCGTCAGCTGGAGAAGATGATAGCCAAGATGATACGCAACAGAGCTGTAAAGGTAGCCTCGGGCGAAGACGCAGCCAAGAAGATAGGCGTGAATGAGGTAGAGAAAGTGTTGGGTTTGCCCATACATAACGAACACAGAGGCAAAGAGCCGCGAGTAGCTGTTGTTACCGGATTGGCGTGGACGGCAGTTGGCGGGACAATACTCTTTATAGAAGCCTGCACCTCGAAAGGGAAGGGGACGCTGTCGATGACAGGCAACCTAGGCGACGTGATGAAAGAGTCGGCAACGCTGTCGTTCGAGTACCTGAAAGCCAATGCCGACAAATTGGGTATCAGCCAAGAAGAGCTAGAGACACACAACATACACATACATGTTCCAGAGGGAGCCACGCCAAAAGACGGACCTTCGGCGGGAATAACGATGTTTACGGCAATGGTCAGCGCATTCACGGGTCGCAAAGTGCGCGCCGATTTTGCCATGACGGGAGAGATAACGCTGCGAGGCGCAGTTACGCCTGTAGGAGGGATAAGAGAAAAAATACTTGCCGCAAAGCGCGCGGGAATCACCGATATAGTGCTATGCAACGACAATAGACGAGATGTGGAAGATATAGACAGCCAATATCTTTCGGGATTAACATTCCATTACATAGGCGAAATGTCGGAGGTACTACCGCTAGTCTTGATAAATGAATGATGTTGAGAGCAGATAGAAGAATGAATTGTTCGCTGGAATGAATGCCCGTTGATTGAAAAAAAGTACTTGTCGTTTATAACTTTTCTCAGAAAAAACAATGAATAATGCTAAAATGCTGTAAAATATCAACGATTATATTTTGGGTTCTGCTGTCATTGTCGGCAATGTCGCAGAGTGTGCCCATTATTGAGAACAAGTCGGTGGCGACGAGATCGGATGAAGGCATGGTGCTGCCTGGTGTCATTGAAGATTGGTGGATGTACGAAGGCAATATTCATGCCAATGTTGACGGCATGCTCTTTATGATACCCACAGCAAATGGTACATTGGGACAGCCCATAGTCGACACAGTGATGATAGCTATTGACCCGCAAATGACTTATTCGGCAGTTCATCCAACGACAGGGCGTTTCTACTACACAAAACAGAGCTCGAAGGGACAGAGTCAACTATATGAGTACTATGAGAAGAAACCCGGACGTTTTGCCAACAAACGAGAAAAGTTATCGGGGTTCAGCTATGCTGTGGAGCATCCAACCTTTTCAGCCGATGGGCGAGTGATGGTTTTTGTCTCGGACAATCCGTTGGGTTTTGGAGGCAAGGATTTGTGGTTCAGTGAATGGCGTGATGATGAATGGCAGTATCCACAAAATTTAGGGCATCTGATTAATTCGAGTGGTGATGAGCTGGTTCCGACGATGTATGGCGACTTCCTTATTTTTGCCTCCGATGGACGAGAGCAATCATACGGAGGAGAGGATTTATATGCCACACGCCTAGTTGCTGTCAAACAAACAGGAGACACAGTCGCCATGTTTCCAATAGGCAAGAGTCCTGTTCACAGCCTTTATGCACCCTTTTGTTCAGCGAACAATGATGTGTCGATGGTGTTGGATGGGGTAGATGCTGGCTGGTGGCTGGAAAAAGACACATCAGGTAATGCGAGAATATTCTCATTTAGAGGCAGGCTCGACTGCGTGAAGATAACGGGAAGCGTAACCGACGCAGAGGGGCAAGCATTGCCAGAAGGAAAAGTTACAGTAATGCGCGAGAACGGAGAAAAAGTTGTTTATAATGCCGATGGAAACGGGTTGTACACGCTCTTTCTGCAAGCAGACGAAAACTATAAACTAACATTCTGGGCACCAGGATATTTTTCGTATGATGTTGCCTGCAAAAAGCAAGTTGCAAAAGATGGCGATTTGTACTGTGCGGAAAAAAACGACATAGTTCTGCAAACCTATGTTTTCGACTCGATATACACGTTCCCCGACCTTTTTGCGTCGTCGGTGAGTAGTGATATAACGCCAGCCGGGCGGTTGCGCCTAGACGCTTATGCCCGTTTCTTGATAGAAAACAGAGATGTAAGGCTGATAATAAAATCGGGTTACAACCTTAGCAAAGACGCGCCATTCTGCTCGCTGGTGAACAATTCACGTCTTCGAGTGTTGCGCGAATATTTGCTTGCCAAAGGAGTCCCTCAGAATTCGATGGAGACGAATGTCGACAAACAATTGGAGAAAAGATATTCAGATGTTGACGAAGCAGATGTCTCACCAGTAATTGTTTCATCGCGGACAGTATCTTTTGTTCTGAAGAAGAAGTAGTAGGAACGAAGGTTGACAGCATAGACAACACAGCAGTCTTGGATTTGTATTTTTTGACAGATTACACAATGCGACATTTAAAAAAATGTTCGCATTTTTTTTAAAATGTATTTCATTATAAAAAAAAAGTGTATTTTTGCAAAGCAAAAAGTATAAATAAAATGAAACACTTTTTTTGTTTGAGATCATTGTTTGTAGCTGCTATTCTGATAGTTGGCGTGTCTGTTAATGGTGGTGTAAAAGCACAGTTGCAAGTTCAATTAGGCACTTCGCATGCAGGTTGGACGCCAGATTCACTTGTTAGGAACGTTCTTTTGGGTAGTGGCGTTGAGATATACAATGTAAGATTGAATGGCAATCAGAACAGTATAGCATGTACAGGTGTTGGAACATTCACTACAGGTAATAACTCCACAGGTATAGGAATTTCGGAGGGTATCATTTTGTCGGCATGTGCCGCAGATTATGTAGCAGGAGTTTCGGGGAGCTCAGCCACCCATAGCTGTAACACATATTCCGACCCGACATTGTCGACGTTAACGACAGAGGATTTAAACAATGTGATGGTTTTAGAGTTTGACTTTGTACCCAAGTCAGATTCGGTGAAATTCAGATATGTTTTTGCATCAGAGGAGTATGCGAGCTACACATGCAGTCAGTACAACGATATTTTTGCGTTTTTCTTGAGCGGCCCCAATCCTGGAGGAGGAGTATACACCAACTATAATATAGCCCGTATTCCAGGGACGGAGCTTCCAATTACAATCAATAGTGTGAATAGCGGAAGCCCGTCGGGAGGTTATCCGGCTTCGGGATGCACCTCGTTGGCCTATTCGCAGTATTTCAATAGTACATTCAATCCCAGCTATATCCAGCATATGACAGGAGCCACAACGATACTTACTGCGGAGGCCAAAGTTTTTCCCTGTCAGAACTACCATTTGAAGATGGCTATAGCCAACGTGTCGGACCAAGCGTTGCCATCTGTTGTTTTTCTTGAAGCTAACAGTTTGATGTCGAATGCTATAGATTTTGATTTCGTCAATGCTGCCAATCCGAATGCCGCAAGTGACTTGTATGAGGGTTGCCAAGCAGTAATAAAAATGACCAGACCTCAGGCGGTGCCATACAATACTAGGATAGATATTGATTTTTCAGGCACGGCAACAAACGGAGTGGATTTTTCGGCGATAAACCCATACTTTTACTTTCCAGCAGGTCAAACGGTTGACTCATTGGTTATAGCACCTTATATTGACCCCAACGCAGAAGGGCTGGAAACTGCCAAGTTTGTGCTTAGTGCCCAGGGTGGATGTCCTCGGGCCGACTCTGTAACATTCAACATAATGGATGTTGATCCCATATCGGTCACTATAGAGCGCGACACGTTGACGAGTGCAACCTTTAACACATGGCTAAGGGCCAACATTGAGGGCGGAATGCCCAACCGTACTGTATATTGGACCGACCTTATGGGAGGCAACAATCCCAATCGCACAGGCGATTCGATATTTGTCAGCACGGTTACCGACTCGAGATGGGTGGCGGAAGTGAGAGACGCCTGTGGAAACACAGCTCTTGACACAATGCTTGTCGGAATACGCCGATCATTTGCGTATGTGCTTCGTGACGAGTATGGTTCTGCGCCTTTTGCCACATTGGCAATCAGAGACACGATGATATGTGCAGAAGATTCAGTTACGTTATACATGTATGGCGCAGACAGCTGTGTGTGGTATATCTCAGGACAGAGTCAGCCGTTCAACACATCGTCAACCCAGTTGACTGTGAATCCCTCAGAGGATGTAGTATATAGAATCCATTCGTACCAGTTGTGGAACGGTCAATATTGGGAAGATGTCGATTCGGTGCGCTTTTTTGTGGTTCCCTTGCCAGAAATTGGAGTTTCGGCTTCGAAAGAACGTATTTGCAAGGGAGGTTCTACAGTGCTTACAGCAATGGGAACCAATAACTTCTCGTGGGATGGTGGTGTTACATTCAGTACCGACATACAGCATACAGTAATGCCCGACACAACGACCATGTATTACGTTCTTGGTCGTACAAACGGAGCAGAGTGCTATGCCAGCGACTCAATACTAATAGTGGTAGACACAATACCCGACATTGTCTTTGATGATGGCGGTGGAGTGTGCGGTGGTGAGAATGCCGAACTGTTGGTGTATACCAGCGCAGAGCATTTTACTTGGACGGCAAATCCTCCCGACCCATCTCTGGGCGGACAAGAGACGCATAATCACATTATCGTCAATCCCTCAGTTTCGACAGTGTATACTGTCAATGCTGTCAACGGCGTTTGCACCAACTCAAAATCCACCACGGTGTCAGTAGAGCAGATGCCTGTAGCTATTGCAGAAGTCTCGCCAAAGACGGTGTCGCTTGGCCAAATGGAGGCTACCTTTATCGATGTGAGTAAAAACTCCGTCACGCGTAAATGGGAATTTCCCTTTGGTGTAGAGAAAACCGAAAAGGAGGTGTCGTACGTAGTGCCCGACGATGTTGACTCGATAACTGTTAAACTGTGGGCTTATAACGCATACGACTGCTTTGATACCACAAGGGTGACCGTTTATGTCGACCACACCACATTGTGGGCGCCGAATGCTTTTACTCCCGAAGAGAGCACGAACAATACATTCCTTGTAAAATATAACGATATCCAACGATTCCATATACTCATATATGATCGTAGAGGACAGTTGGTGTTTGAGTCGTATGACCCCGAAAAAACATGGGACGGAAAGTATCAAAATGGTAAAAAATGTCCCCAGGGAGTGTACACATATCTCATCTCTTGCCATAAAATCACCTACCCATACGATCAAATAATTAACAAGGGTACAGTGCTGTTGTTAAGGTAGTTGAGGATGTTGTTCTACTTTTTGAAGAAAAAAACAGAAAAAAAATTTGGTGGGTTGCAGAAAATGTAGTACTTTTGCACTCGCTTTTGAGGGATGAAAACAGTAGAAAAAGCATTGCTGAAACCTCAATAAAAGCAAAGTTCGGGGCGTGGCGCAGTTGGCTAGCGCACTTGCATGGGGTGCAAGGGGTCGGAAGTTCGAGTCTTCTCGCCCCGACAGAATGAAAGGTTCTTCAGCTGAAGAACCTTTTGTTGTATATAATGCTTTGTAAACGTAAAAAAAATATGATAGTCGAGGTAGATAAGTTAAGGAAAAGCAAGGCCATTTGACAGTATCGCTTTAAATCATCACAAAATAAAGAATAATATGCCAATAGACATCGAGAAACTATATTCCGCCTATAAGGATTGTCGCGACATAACCACCGATTCGCGTCAGATACATAAGGGCTGCATATTCTTTGCCCTTCGTGGAGAGACCTTCAATGGCAACCAATTCATATCCCAAGCCTTGGAAGAGGGCGCGTCTTTGTGTGTAGGTGACGACCCACAGTATTGTGTGGGCGAACGTTGCATGCTTGTAGACGATTCGTTGAAAGCACTTCAGCAGCTGGCTAGCCGACACCGTTCGACGCTAAACATACCTGTGATAGGAATAACGGGAACCAATGGCAAAACCACTACCAAGGAGCTTGTTAATGCGGTACTTTCGAAACGTTACCGCACTTGGGCGACAAAGGGCAACTTTAACAACCATATAGGGGTACCGTTGACCATACTTTCGATGCCTGCCGACACAGAGATCCTTATAGTAGAGATGGGCGCCAATCATCCAGGCGAGATAGATTTTCTTTGCAATATAGCAAATCCAGATTTTGGACTTATAACCAATGTCGGCAAGGCACACTTGGAAGGTTTTGGCACATTCAAGGGTGTGGTGCGCACCAAAACAGAGTTGTACAAGCATCTAGCTGCTATGGCGGGAGTCATTTTTGTCAATGCCGACAATCAGATTCTGATGGAAAAGGCGGAGAAGATGTCGCAGCTGGCCTCCAATCCATCTGTTTTGCCTGGTTTTGTGCCCTCGTTTGTGGGAGTTACCCCAGGAGACTATACTGCTGATTTTATTCCTCGAGGAGTGAATATGCCTATGGCTTCGCTTGTCACATACGGCAGTAGTGAAGGCGCCGAGGTAAAAGGCTCATATGTGTCGTCTGACCCATATTTGAAGTTCTATTTTGAAAGCGGAGACAATGTGTACACAGTCAACACACGACTCATTGGCGGATATAATTTTGACAATGCAATGGCAGCGGTATGTGTGGGTGAGTATTTCAATGTTGAATTGTATGACATAAAAACGGCCATAGAGGAATATCAGCCTGCCAACAACCGCTCACAATATAAAAAGACATTACGCAACACGCTAGTCTTGGATTGTTATAATGCAAATCCGTCGAGTATGAAGGTCGCTGTCGAAAATTTTTCGGCGATGAATGCGGATCACAAGATGGTTATTTTGGGTGCCATGCGAGAATTAGGCTCTGACTCGGTCGCGGAGCACCATGCATTGCTCGATCGAGTGAGAGAAGGTGGTTTTGAAAAGACGATACTTGTTGGGCCAGAATTCAAATTTGCCGCAGGTCAAAATGGAGTCATGTGGTTTGAGAACAGTGATGAGCTATTGGAACATCTTAATCAGATGACACCGCCTATAGAAGGAGCCACAATTCTGGTAAAAGGTTCCAACTCCAATAAACTATGGCGGCTGGAAGAGGTATTGTAGCTTTTTTTTAAAGATAATACAATAATATCATGTGAAAAACGTTAAATATAGATATTTTTGAAGTGTTATATCTGGGTTAAAAACCAAGAAAAGGATTACACTCCATTTGTTAATTCAAAAAAAACAATAAACCATATTAACTATTTGAAACGATGAAAAAAATAATTTTTTTAGCAGCTTTTGCGTGCCTTTCTATAGGTTCAATTTTTGCTCAGAACAATTTCAGAGGAACTATTGTCTATACCGCCACTTCGACGGGAGAGACTTCGTTCCAGGTCCCCGACCAAATATCCAAAGCCGAGATAAAGGTATACGACTCAAAAGTGCTTACATCAAGTCCACTCTTTTTCGGAGGCAATCCGTTTACAATCAGTGTTCTTGTTGATGGTAACGAACAATTTACATGTATGGATCTCAGTCAGTTGATGATGTTTTTCTCGCAGAAAGACATCGAACTTGACTACACTGGATCCAGCAAGATTCTTGTGTCGCATAAGCTCACAAAAGATGAGATAGACAGTCTTACTATTCCTGTAACAGAGGGCTATTATGTTGAATATGTGTCAGGAGAAACAAAAACTATTGCCGGAAAGACAGCAAAGAAAGCCGTGTTACATGCTTTTGATGAGAATGGTGATGACAATGCAACAACCGTATGGTATACCGATGAAATTGGTCCTGAAGTCAATTTGATTTTCAATGGAGTTAAAGGAGTGGCCCTTGAATATTCGATGAACCTTGGAGAAGGACGCCAACTTACACTTTCAGCTTCGGAGATAAAGAGTGGTAAGGTGAAAGAGGTAGATATGCTACTTCCCAGCGGAAATGAAACAATAAGTGAAAAAGACTTCACCAGCCTTTTCGAGCAGATACAGGAAGAGCTTAAGTATCTTCAGGATGAGTGATAATATTCCTCTTGAATAAGGTAGGAAATTGAATACTTATTTGTTGTATCAAAACCCCATTATAGTTTTTTAATGGCGAAAAAGAAGAAAAAAGTTAAACCAACAAAAGAGGATGGTCTTGTCCATTTTATGACCTCACCCCAAAACGCTCTTTTGAGAGGGTCGTGCTACTTGCTGATATCATTCTTTGCCGCTGTCGGCGTGATGAGCTATACGGTAATGTTTATAGCTCATGGTACAGAGCCAGAGTCGAATTGGCTTGGCACATTCGGCAATTGGCTTGGGAAGATACTGGTCAGCGGCTCTTTTGGCGTCGCTTCGTTGGGGCTTGCTTTTCTTCTTTTTATTTATGGTTTGCGACTTCTTTCGAAAAATCGTTCCAATAAGCCGGAGAGAGCACCACGCCGCACATTGTGGCACGATGACCTATTGTGGCGTAAAACACTATGGTCGTCATTGTTTTGGGTAATGTGGCTGTGTACAACGATAGGTATGCTTTCCAATCCCGCAAAGGGAGACCAGAACACAATTGGTTCCGCCATGGCTGGCGTTGTGGGTACCGAGATGGCAAGAATGTTGTATAATACCCTTAAGATTGGATTCCCAATTTTGCAGATATTCTTAGCCATACTCTACCTGGTACTTGTGCACCATGTCCGCATACCACTACCAGAACGGAAAGAACGCCCTGTTGACAAGAAAGCCAATCAGGATATTTTCCATGACGACGAGCCGAAGCAAAAATCAAATATTGCCGATACTACGGAAGAGGACGAAGATGAAGATGAGGACGAGGAGGAGGAGAATGTCGGTTTCTTGCAACGCATATTTGGCAAGAAGAAAAGAGTACCAGTCGATGGAGGACAACAAGACATCTTCCATGACGATAACAGTGACCCTTTCTTCAAAGCCGCATTTGCAACAGTGCCTTCTGATCCTGTCGAAGAGGATGGCGATGAAGATGGCGGGGATGACCACGGAGCAGATTTTGAGTCGGATTCGCACATTGATAATATAGTCATAGATCGTGTCCAAAAACGTATGGACAAGAAAAATGTTGTAGAACCAAAATTCACAGTCGAGGGAGAGGAAACGCTTAACCCTGAAGGTGATGATACAGACACGTTTACAATAGATGATCAGTTTGAGAGGGTGAATCGCATTGCAGGACGTCCTGGAGAGAAGGTAGAGGCAACAGATTTGAATTCGGGTGTCAGCGAGGGCCCCATTTTTACTGTGCAGGAAATGCCCAATCAGGATAGTGCGCATGACATAGAGGGTATTGATGATGTTGATGACTATCGTGCTCATTATGGCATAGGCGACCCGTATGATCCCAAACTGGACCTTAAGGAGTTTAAGATGCCAGATGTCGACATCCTTGAGGATTGGGAGAAGAAGAATGTAAAGGTCACCAGCGAGGAGTTGGTTAAAAACAAAGACCGTATTGTTGAGACATTGCGAGATTACGGCATTGAGATAACAGAGATCTCGGCACAACCAGGTCCGACGGTGACATTGTACAAGATAAAGCCAGCACGAGGAGTGCGTATCAGCAAGATACAAAGTCTTGAGAATGACATTGCTTTGTCGCTAGCGGCATTGGGCATTAGAATTATAGCACCTATTCCTGGTGAGAGCAATATTGGCATTGAGGTTCCCAACGCCAAGCCTCAAATTGTCGCCATGAAGACAATGCTTGAGAGCGAGAAGTTTCGTAACGCCCAGATGGAGCTGCCGATAGCTTTTGGAAAGACCATCAGCAACGAATGTTTTGTGACCGACTTGGCAAAAATGCCACACTTACTTATGGCAGGAGCTACCGGTACAGGTAAGTCGGTTGGATTGAATGCTGTTTTGGCATCGTTGCTCTATACAAAACATCCTTCGGAGCTGAAACTTGTTCTTGTTGACCCCAAAAAGGTAGAGTTCTCACTATATTCGAGGATTGAGCGCCATTATTTGGCTGTTATGCCCGACGAGCTGAGCAAGGATCCCGACAAGCGAGAGCCAGTCATTACCGATGTTAAGAAGGTTGTGCGTACACTTAACTCTCTCTGTATAGAGATGGATACCCGATACGACTTGTTGAAGGCAGCAAAGGTGAGAAAGATAACAGAGTATAATGAGAAGTTCTGCAAACGAATGCTCAACCCAGACAATGGCCATCGCTATCTGCCCTACATTGTGGTTGTCATAGATGAGTTTGGCGACTTGATAATGACAGCGGGAAAAGAGGTTGAGCTTCCTATCTGTCGTTTGGCGCAACTGGCGCGAGCAGTGGGCATACATTTGATAATAGCCACACAGCGACCTACCACAAATATCATCACAGGAACGATAAAAGCCAACTTCCCTGCGCGAGTGGCATTTCGTGTGACAAGTGGTATCGACAGTAAGACGATTCTCGACACAGGTGGAGCGCAGCAGCTTATAGGTAGAGGAGATATGCTTATCTCACTAGCCGGCAAAGATTTGGTGCGATTGCAATGCGCCCTTATAGATACACCTGAAATAGAAAAACTAGTTACTTTTATTGGTGAACAACGAGGTTATGCTGAGGGGGAGGGTTTTGTGTTGCCAGAATATCTCGATGAAAATGATGCCCCCAACAAAGAGTTTGATGCCAAAGCCAAGGATGAATTTTTCAACGATGCGGCTCGTCTTGTTGTGGCGTCGCAGTTTGGTAGCACATCTTTGTTGCAGCGCAAGTTACAACTTGGATACAATCGCGCTGGACGTATAATTGACCAACTAGAGGCTGCGGGTATTGTGGGTCCTTACAATGGATCCAAGGCCCGTGATGTACTTATCAAAGATGAAGTATCCCTCGAAGAATTGCTTAGAAGTCTGTAGCTTATAATTATTACTGCTTTGGAATATTGTGAACAATATAGCGAGCAAAGCGATTCAGTCCTAGAACAAGTGGAGCGATGGGCTTATTTACATACAGCCCAGCCGCAGATGATATGCGGGCCATATGAGGGAGCCATTCTTACAATGCTATGTCGTTCGTTGAAAGCACGCATAGTTGTTGAGATAGGTACATTTGTTGGCTATTCGACAATTTGTTTGGCACGTGGTTTGGCGAGTGGTGGTATGGTGCATACTTTTGAAGTCAACGATGAGTTGGAGGATGCAGAACGCAACCATTTCGATCTTGCCGGTGTGGCGGACAATGTGACGTTGCACATTGGTGATGCCAAAAAACTGTTGCCGAAGATATTCCCTGATAGTAGCAGCGATATTGATATGGCATTTATCGATGCCGATAAGCGATCGACGAACGATTATTACGAAATGCTGTTGCCTAGAATGCGAAAGGGAGGCCTTATTGTTGTCGACAATGTTTTGTGGGGCGGCAAAGTTCTTGAACTGGATCGTTATCATGACCGAGACACAGCAAAAATACACTCATTCAACGAGAAAGTGAAAGACGACAAAAGGGTTGAAAATGTAATTCTCAATGTCCGAGACGGACTTTTAATTTGTAGTGTTTTATGATTTTTTTCAAAATATGAGAAAAAAATACTATTTTTGCATTTACTTATAATAGTATATTTGTTGTCTAAAATATTGAAATGGAGGAAGGTCGATGTCCATGAAGCCATAGTAGCCTTAGTTTTGACACATGAGATAGCAGAATGATGGAGGAGCTGTTATGAAATCGTGACGTTGACACTTTACACCATAATCAAAAAAATTAAAATTATATCAATCATTTCATGAAGAAAATCTTTTTAATGGCAGGAATAGTCACGGTGCTCCTTCTCGCAGCATCGTGTTCAAAGGAGCGCACATGTCGTTGTACGGTGCTTGGTAACCAGACCATACGCATTATCAAAATAGACAAAGGCGTGTGCGAAGATTTGCGATATGTGCTCTACGACAGGGATCCGGTGCTTTATCCCGACATAACAGACTCGGTACTGTGCACCGATTTCGATTTTGAGCCTTATATGAATGATTAAATGCCTTGTGAAATATGATTAAACGTATTGCTTTTTTAGTCGCCGCCACAGTTGTTTTGGTGGCAGCAATGAGTTCCTGTAAAAAGAGCCGCTATTGTCATTGTATTAGTGATAGTTATCAGACAGTATCACTCGATGGGGAAACACATACTATCGCAGATACAACTGTTGTGAATATTGATCGCGGCATGGAATGTGATGGTATCAAACAGATGGGTTTTGAAAAGCCTCAAGAGGGCGGTCCTGTTGTGCAGGTTCGCAATGTGGATTGTGCTGAGCTCGACGTGGAATCAGTGTCGACCATTCCTTCCGAACATCCGGTAGATGATTAGGCTATATTGTTTAGCATGAAAACTTTGCAGATTTCTGCTTCTGTACTCAAGATTATTCTTGGGGCTTTCTTCATCATCTCGGCAGTGTCGAAGTTTATCACTATCGACATTTTCGAGATGTATGTCTATAGTTTTGGCCTTTTTGAGCTTGGCTTAAGCATGTATGTTTCTAGGTTGGTTATAGCCATAGAACTAATCTTGGGCGCGGCAATGATATCAAACAGACATCATCGTTTCAGCTGTTTGATGACTTTGCTTTTCCTTACGGCATTTGTAGTTTTTTTGTCCTATGCCCATATTTCAGGACGTAGCGATAGCTGCCATTGTATGGGCGAGATGACAGCAATGACGCCTATTCAGTCCTTGCTCAAGAACGCAATACTCATAATGGTACTTGTTTATGTTTACAAATATGCACCTCGCGAATGGGCACCAAGATGGCCTCTTGTGATTGCTGTCTATTTGGCTGTTATTGGAGTTATTACAGTTTACATGTATTATGCTCTTCATATTCTCGACCTATATGCCTATGTGTTGTTGTTTGTAATGCTGTGTGTGGGATTGCTGGCTTCGTTCAGTTTTTATAATAAATGGTATGTCGCAGTCTCGCTTATACTATCTCCTGTTGTGTCCACATTCATCATCTCACCTCCTGATAGTTGGCTTTTCGGCGATATGGAGGAGCGTTTCGATGAAGATTTGTTTATGAGTCAGATCAGAATGGCGCCACAAGAGGTGGGCGACACTGTTTCCTCGGATAGTACAATGGTTTATGGTACTTTGTCGCAGTTGGGATTGGAAGAGGGCCGTCACGTTGTAGCCTTTTTTAGCCCTCGTTGTGGCTATTGTCGTCTTGCCGCGGGCAAGCTATCTACCATAGTTGCTCGTAACCGACTGGATGCATCGTTGATTGATTATGTGTTCCCTATTGTTAAGGATACAACAGCATATGCCGAATTTTACGAGGAGGCTCTATCTCAGCATTTTCGTGAATCAAGAATCGACAAGAATGTCTTTATAAAGGTGACACGGGCGTCGTTTCCTCTGATTTTGCTAATGGAGGATGGCGTGATTGCCAAATCATATTCTTATCGCAATATCGATGAGGGGGTGTTGAAAGATTTTTTGAGAGGTAGTTGACTTTTTTGAGACAACATAAATCTATTAACAATATAAGTATCAGATTTGTTATGAAACGTCTTCTGTTGATTGCGGTGCTTGTGCTTTTGGTTGCCACATCGTGCAATAAGACATGCCGTTGCTATCGCTATGATGGCAATGTTGATGAGTTTTCATCTGAAGAATTGAAAGAACAGAACACTTCTTGTGCAAGCATGGAAGATATAAACCGCCATCTTACATATTCGCTGTGCGAAAATACGATTTTTTAGAAAGTTATCCCTTTTATAGCTATATGATTTACAGATAGCTGATTGTGCGGTAAGAGCTACCTCATTTCTTGATCTTTTTTAGTACTTTCGTTGTTAGCTCTCTTTCGTTGTAGAGAGCTACTGCAGTATATGCAACCAATAGCAATGTGTTGATTGCGAGGTTGAGCCATGTTTTGCCAGTGTCGACAACCGACATGGCGTAAAACAGAGCTATGGCTAGTGTGAGATAACCAAGTATGCCTACAACAGGGTAGGGAACAGGATATTGTTTCCTGCCAATGAAATAGCTCATAATCATACAAACACCATATCCGCAGAAACCGCCCCAAGCGCAAGCCATGAAACCATACTTAGGCACGAAGATAAAGTTTATGGCAAGCAGAACTATGCAGCCTGTCATGGAGAAAATGGCGCCCCACCAAGTCTTGGCAAGTAATTTGTACCAGAAAGAGAGATTGAAATAGATCCCCATAAATATCTCGGCCATCATGACGATAGGGACAGCCTTTAACCCATCCCAGTATTTGTCGGCGATGATGAACTTTAGAAGGTCCATGTATGCTGTTACGGCAAGGAAAGCCAGCAAGGTGAACATGACGAAATATTTCATCACTTTGGCTTGCATCTCTTTGCTGTCGCTGTTGCGTTGGTTGCCAAATACAAAAGGCTCGTAGGCATATCTAAAAGCCTGTGTTATCATGGCCATAATCATAGCTATTTTGACACAAGCTCCGTATATTCCAAGTTGTGCGTCGCCTTCTGTGCCAGGCATGATGAATCTGAAGCATATCTTGTCGGCAACCTGATTCAGTATTCCTGCCAATCCGAGTATGAGCAAAGGCCAAGTGTAGCGTAACATTTGCTTTACGAGGCTAAAGTCAATGCCATGTCGCATGCATCTAATCTCAGGCAGAAAAGCCAATGTTATAGGTGCGGTGCAAAGCAGGTTGATGAGGAAAATGTAGTATACTTGTTTTTCGGGGGTATACCAGTTGAAAGCGTCGGGATTTGAAACCTTGATATGTGGTATCGTAATGAAAACAAATAGGTTGATGCCTATGTTCATAACTATGAATAACAGTTTCAGGGCAGCGAATTTCCATGCGCGACCTTGAAAACGTAGATACGCGAATAGGATGGCTTGGAAAGCGTCGAATGAAACGACGGTGGCCATGATGCGGATATATTCGGGATGCTCGTTGTAGCCTAATGTTGATGATATTGATGTAGAAAAGACCATCACCAAAGCGAGAAAGCAGACACATACCGACCCTACCATGTAAAGTGATGTTGAGAATACTTTTTGATGATTATCTTTGTTATTGTTGGCGAAATAGAAAAATGTGGTTTCCATGCCAAAAGTTAATAGCACCAACAAAAGCGCAGTGTAGGCATAGACGTTGGTCACTACGCCGTAGTTGCCAGAGCTGACAAGGGTGTATGTGTAGAGAGGAACGAGAAGATAGTTGAGGAATCGTCCCACTATTGAGCTGAGCCCATATATCATTGAATCGGAGAGGAGTTTCTTGAGAGAAGACATGTGCTAGTTGTTATTATGTCGATGATATTGGTTGATAACAGACACTTAACGCATTGCTTTTTTTTTTATTGTAATAAGATGTTAAATAAAAATAAAAAAAGATTGATAGTGTGACTATTTGGTGAAAAAATGGTACTTTTGCATTTTTATAATGGAATGAATTTGTTGTATAAAATTCTGAGTTTTATGTGTTTGTGTGAATACGGACATGGTGATACGACAAGGACTGTGGCAAAAGTGACACATCGTGGTCTTTTTGGGCATGTGTGGTTGTTTGTGTCATTGATGGTTGTATTGTTATTTGTCTCGTGTGGAAAAAGTGTCATTATAGATGAGTATTCAATAATTCCACAACCTGTTGAAATAACGATGGATAAAGGGGGATTCACACTCTCTTCCTCGACCAAGTGCTATGCTGGCAATGTGGGTCAGAACGACCCAGCCATAAAGTATATATCGCGCATGTTGCGTCAGTGGCATCTTAACCCTGTATTGGTGGGCAAGCCCCAAACCAACTGCCTCCAGTTTATTATTAACGAAACTTTTGACCAAGAGCTTGGTGATGAAGGTTATAGTATCGATATTGACAAGGACATGGTTAAAGTCTCTGCAAATAGTGAAAGGGGCCTTTTTTATGGATTCCAGACATTTGTTCAGATGCTTCCAGAGGATATATCTAGTGTTCGTTATAGCAAGATTGTTCTGCCGGCATGTCATTTGAAAGACTATCCTCGTTTTGGATGGCGAGGAAGCCATCTCGATGTGTCGCGTCATTTTATGGGAGTCTCTCAGGTTAAGAAACACCTTGACTTGATGGCTATGTATAAGATGAACAAGTTCCATTGGCATCTTACCGATGATCATGGTTGGCGTATAGAGATATCTAAGTATCCATTACTCAATGATGTTGGCTCGTGGCGTGTGGATCGTGACGACCAGCCGTGGGGTGAAGCGGATCCTCCTCAACCTGGCGAGCAACGCACCAACGGAGGCTACTACACTAAGGAAGAAATAAAGGAGATTGTCGCTTATGCTGCTGAGAGATATATCGATATTATTCCTGAAATAGAGATTCCTGGTCATTGTTGTGCTGTGCTTGAATCGTACCCGGAACTTGGCTGTTTGGGAGATGACACCACTTATACCGTCCAGTATGGCCCTTATTGGCCCCCGCGAGCCATCCTCTGTGCTGGCAACGATAGTGTGATGTCGTTTCTTAAAGACATTATGGATGAGATTATTCCTTTGTTCCCAAGTGGTTATATCCATATTGGAGGTGACGAGGCTGTAAAATACAATTGGGAACGTTGTCCTCGTTGCGCTCAGCGAATGAAGTCGTTGGGATTGCAAAACTATGAGCAATTGCAAGGCTGGATGATTGTTGAGATAGAGAAATATGTAAAACGTCAGGGCAAGAATATTATCGGTTGGGACGAGATTCTTGAGGGTGGCGTTTCTCCCGATGCAACAGTAATGTCATGGCAAGGAACTAAAGGAGGCATTGTGGCGGCTCGCAAAGGGAATGACGTTATAATGACACCAACCGATTTTTGTTACTTTAACTACTATCAAGCCAATCCGGATTTTCAACCTCCAGCTATGCGCAACACTATTGTGACGCTGCACAAGGTATATGGATATAATCCTATGCCTGTAGGTCTCAATCATGCACAGCAAAAACACATTCTTGGCGCTCAATGCAACCTTTGGACGGAATATATAAACACACCAGAGATGGCGGAATATATGCTTTTGCCTCGACTGTGTGCCATGTCCGAGGTGCTATGGTCTCCTGAGTCGTCCAAGGATTGGGATAGTTTCCGCCATCGTGTGGCTAGTCATTGCATACGCCTTGAGTCAAATGACTATATTGTCGGCTCTGGCTCCTTCCAGCCATGGATGTCGTCTGAGAAATCTTCCGATGGTCGCTTGTTAGTGACAATCCATTGGGAACGAGAGGGTACTCATGTATACTATCATACTGGTGACGGCCATTTTGTGCGCTACACGGAACCGTTCACTGTCGATGCAGGCACAAAAGTTACAACTTTGTCGTTCTACAATGGTATACTTCGTGAAAAAGCTTACGACTTTGTCATTAAATAGCGAATGGCTGTAGTTAAAGTGTCGGTCTTTTCTTTTAGTATAATTGGCTGATTGTTCGATTTTTGATAATTAAGACAATAAGAGATTATGAGATGTCTGTTTATTGTGTTCATTGTCGAGGATTGAAGAAATTAGGTTTTCTGTAAACTAGTAAACCCGAGCTGGATTGATTGCGCCATTTTTCTTGGGTGTTTTTTTTATGTTAGGTTTTCGTTAAAAAAACTATCTACAAGTTATCGTTTCACTCGAAAAAAAAGCGTATATTTGCAAACAATAGCAATGAGATTCTGATGTCAGATGACTGATGTTAGAGTATTGACTATTAAGTTTTAAGATGTTTTTTTATTGCAAAATGACTGAATATAATTTTTCAAGCATAGAGCCGTATAACGCAGAAGAGGTTCCTGCGGCCATATCAAGACTGGCACACAATCCAATGTTTGCTAGACTTGTTAAAACTATGAACCCCAACACTGATGTCAACACCTTTGTATCGTTAATGGAGTGCATTACCACTTGTGATGAACTGCAGTATATGATAATGAGACCGTTGATTTATCAGATAGTAAAGCGCAGCATGACATCATTTACTTATGATGGTTTTGACGCTTTGGACAAAAATGGCAAATATCTTTTTGTTACAAATCACCGCGACATTACCTTGGACGCGGGTCTTTTTGCCGTGGCTTCGATTGCCAATGGCATGAAAACGCCGGAAATTGGTTTTGGCAACAACTTGATGAAGAATGATTTCATTGTCGACCTCTTCCGTCTTAACAAGATGTTTACCATTATCAGAGACGGTAACCGTCGTGAGTTCTACAACAATTCGGTATTCCTTTCCCATTACATCCGTCATGTGCTTATGGAAAAAGGCAGCTCGGTATGGATTGCACAGCGGAATGGGCGTACTAAAAACGGAGATGACCGCACAGATCAAGGATTGATGAAAATGTTCTCATTATCTGGAACTGGTGATTTTGAGGCTGATTTCAATGAACTCCACATCGTACCTGTTGCTATTAGTTACGAGTATGAGCCCTGTGATGTTACAAAAGCTTTGGCAAGTTATGCCGCTATGACGGGTCTGTACGAGAAGACACCTCATGAGGATATGATAAGCATGTTGTTGGGCATCTCGCAGCAAAAGGGCGACTGCCACCTTCAAGTGTGTAAACCTATTACAGAGGAGGAAGTGGCCTATTGTGCTTCGTTCGACAAGAATGAAAGATTCTCGGCCATGGCTCATATTGTTGATGAGAGGATATATGATGGCTATAAGCTGCATAAAACCAATTATATCGCTGCCGATTTGGCAAGTGGTGAGCCTCATTATGACGATATGTATACAACCTCTCAGATGGAAGATTTTATCGACTATTTGAGCCATGCCGATTCTCCAGGTCCGTCGATCGCAGCCCGTGAAACAGTGTTGGATATACTTCTTCAAATTTATTCCAAACCGGTATTTAACAAGATTAGACAATGATTGAAGAGATAAAAGCAATAGCTAAAAAAATAAACCCCCAGGTAATAGAATGGCGCCGCTGGTTGCATAGACATCCAGAACTTTCACAGCAAGAATTCGGCACAATGGCATTTGTCGCCGAGCGTCTTAAAGAGATGGGGCTCAATCCCAAAACGGGTATAGGCAAGACCGGATGTATGGCTGTACTGCGCGGTGGTATTGACCCCGACGGTTATTGTGTTGCCCTGCGTAGCGACTATGATGCATTGCCGCTACAAGAGGTTACTGGTTTGCCATTTGCCTCTGAAAATCCTGGCGTTATGCATGCTTGTGGACATGATATGCATACTAGCTCTCTTCTAGGTGCTGCCAAGATTCTGTGTGAGATACGTGACCAGATTCAGGGGTCCATTATGTTTATATTCGAGCCTTCTGAGGAAATGTACCCGGGAGGGGCACGTATGATGATGGATGACGGCCTGTTCGATGAGTTGATGCCTAATGAGATATATTCGTTTCATTGTCTGCCGGAGATGGATTTTGGTCGAGTAGGAATGCGTAAAGGTAAGTATATGGCTTCCACCGATGAATTGTATTGGACCGTCAAAGGCCGTGGCGGTCATGGCGCTACGCCTCATCTAAGTGTAGACCCTATTCTTATAGCCAGCCATATTGTTGTAGCGTTGCAACAGGTGGTGAGCCGAAATGCTTCGCCTATGATGCCTACTACACTGAGCTTCGGCAAATTTATTGGAAGTGGGCGCACCAACATCATCCCTGATGAAGTGAAGATGGAGGGCATAATACGTACTTTCGATGAGAAATGGCGTCTAGAGGCTCATGAAAAAATACGTCGTATTTCGGAAGGCATAGCAGAGAGTATGGGTGGTGAATGTGATCTTTTTATCGACTATGGATACCCTTATGTCGTCAATGATGATGACTGTACACAACAGGTTCACGACAATGCATGCGCTTTTATTGGAAGTGAGAATGTTGAGTGGCTTGATATGCGTATGACAGCAGAGGATTTTGCATTTTTTGCACAGAAAATTCCTGCCTGTTATTTCCGTATAGGCATACATGAGCCAGGAACTCCTTTCTGCAACCTACATCGTCCTAATTTGATGGTTGACGAACGCTCTATAGAGCTGGCCAACGGTTTGGTGGCATACAATGCCTATATGGCTTTGAAAAATAGAATAAAGGGGAAGTAGTCAGGTTTGGCTTAAAACAACCATAACTTTTTGCAGTTTACCATTGTGGATAACTTAGTGAGATGACAATGAGTGAAATAGATACAACGAAAGAATTAGAGACCAAGAGTATAAAAACTTTGCTCTGGCAATATGCTGTTCCTGCTGTTGCTAGCCAAGTAGTCACATCAATATACAATATTGTAGATAGCATTTTCTTGGGGCATAGTAGCGATGGGCTTGGTAAACTATATCTTGCGGCGTTGGCTATCACATTTCCATTGATGAATATTATTCATGCATTTGGCTCTTTGGTCGGTGCTGGTGCGTCGGCTCGCATGAGTATAGTTCTTGGCCGTAAAGATATACGGTGGGCTGAGAGAATATTGGGTAACACGGTGTTGCTTACTTTTTTGTTTGGATTTCTGTTTGTAACTGCTGGCTATCTATGGATGAGACCTATATTGTTGCTTTTTGGGGCTTCAGACGATACCATCAACTATGCATGCCAATACATGAATATCGTCCTTCCGGGCATGTTCTTGGTCACTCTGACTTATAACCTTACAGGATTGATACGATCTACAGGCTATCCTATGAAAGCAATGTGGATTATGGTTGGTGGTGCTGCTGCCAATATTCTTCTTGATTATATTTTGATTGACGTGATGAATTTGGGCGTTGTTGGCGCCGCATGGGGCACCACAATATCAATGGCGCTCACAACGGTGGTGTCGGTGGCTCATTTCTTGCAACCGCATTCCTTTATTCGTTTCCATAGACATATCTGGGCACCAAAATTATATATATTCCGTAACATATTGGCTATTGGCATAAGTCCGTTCTCTATGAATGTCGCTGCTTTCGCTGTTGTCGCTGTTCTTAATCATCAATTGTCAACATATGGTGGTGACAATGCTGTGGCTGTGTACGGTGTTGTCAATAGAGCAGCAGGTCTGATAGTGATGATGTTCCTTGGTCTATGTCAAGGTATGCAACCTATAGCTGGTTACAATTTAGGATCGGGACGTAATGATCGACTGAAAGAGGTTTACCTTCTTACCATGAAGGTGTGTGTCGCTCTTGGTATTGCGGGAATGGCTGTTTCGTTGATATTCCCTGCCACAATCATAAAATGTTTCAATTCAGAGGAAGACATAGTCAGTGTTGGAGTTCCGGCATTACGTTATCTTATGGTTTTTGCCCCTCTGATAGCATTTACTATTGTAAACTCGCAACTCTTTCAATCCATCGACTTGCCTTGGATTGCAATTGTCACAAGTTTGTCACGACAGGTGATATTCCTCATCCCAACATCTCTTATACTGCCGGGTATACTGTATAACATGAATGGCGATGGTGTTACTGGTGTATGGCTATCGTGTACGATATGTGATTTTCTGGGTGCCGCTCTTTCCGCCGCACTCCTCTTGGCTAATAGGAAGGTGTTTAGTGCAGGCTACCAGCCTCCTGCGCGACATCATCGCAAAGAAGCTGGCCCCAAAAATTGTGAAAACAAATAAACAATAGAATACAATATGATAACTAAAATAGTACTCACAGGAGGCCCATGTGCAGGGAAAACCACAGCGTTAGTGCATATAGTTGAATATTTCAGCGGGCTGGGTTATAAGGTGCTCACGGTGCCTGAGGCTGCAACACTCTTCGCACAATCCGGCGTCGATTTTCTGACCAACGAGAAAAAACTCTTTCTTGAAAGTGAACGTCAGCTTCTTGAGTACCAGATTGAACTGGAAGATCGCATGGAACGCATAGCGAATTGTATAGACCGTCCAGTTTTGATAGTATGCGACAGGGGTACTATGGATTTGCGTGCTTATCTTGACGATAATATGTGGCAGGAGTTGCTATCTAGGTCAGGCTACTCTGTTGTCGAACTTCGTGACGCTCGTTATAGTGCGGTTATTCACATGTCTACCGCCGCAAAGGGCGCTGAGGAATTCTATACTCTTGGCAATAATACAGCTCGTAGTGAGTCGCCAGAGCAGGCACGTGCTATAGATGACAAACTTATGAATGCATGGACGGGTCACCCTCATCTTCGCGTTATAGGCAACGACTGCACTTTTGAGGAAAAGATGAACCGTGTTCTTAAGGAAATATCTCACGTCCTTGGTGTTCCTCAACCCATAGAAGTTGAACGCAAATATTTGGTCGATGTTATTGAAAAACCTATACCTGGAGGCAATGTGTGCGAAATCAGACAAACCTATCTGACGCCCGTTGATGGCATGGAGCGCCGCTTACGTATGCGTGGCGAAAATGGACACAACATTTTCTTTATGACCATGAAGAAACGTCTTGGGGAGGACCGCAGCTACGAGTATGAACGCCAAATTGATGAAAAAAAATATTACGAGCTGTTAAGTGAGGCTAACCCTGAAAAACGCACCATTCGCAAGAAAAGGTGCTGTTTCTTGTGGAAAAACCAGTATTTTGAACTCGACGAATTTGTTGAGCCGCGTATTGAACATCATCTTCTTGAAATAGAGGATGCGGAATCAAACGAGGATGTTTCCTTCCCTCCATTTGTACGTGTGATAGAGGATGTGACGGGTAATCCAACTTACTATAATTCAAACATTGCAAAAATCAAGTGAAGATGAATGTCCTTCATGACATATCCCTAAAGCAATACAACACATTTGGTATTGACTCTGTTGCCAAACACATGGTGGCGTTGAGATGTTCGACCGACTATGATGATTTTGCGGACTATATTTCGCAAAATATGCAGATGCTAGACACTTTATTTGTTCTTGGCGGAGGCAGTAATGTTGTTTTCTCGGGCGATTATAATGGAATTATTGTTCATCCGGCCGATCCTATCGACGGAGGAATAAAACTTTTGTCTCGTGATGAAGATATCTGTATGGTTGAGGCCAGGGCTGGTGTTGTGTGGGACGATTTTGTGAGTTTCTGTATTCGTAACGGATGGCATGGATTGGAGAATTTGGCTGGCATACCTGGTACAGTAGGCGCTTCGCCTGTACAAAACATTGGAGCATACGGTAAAGAAGCCAAGGATGTTATAGATCGTGTGCATGTTTACGATCTCCAGCAGAACTCTCAGTGCTGGCTCGAGAACAAAGAATGCCATTTTGGATACCGTCATTCCGTTTTTAAGGAGTTTGGTGTAACCCGCTATTTGGTTGATCGGGTTGTTTTTAGATTGACATCTCATTTTGTGCCAGACTTGTCGTACAAAGGTTTGGAAGAAGCGTGGAACTCTATCGACGAGCATGAAAGGGAGTTTGTAGATGATGCTACATTGATGGCTATGACGGTGCGTAAAGTGCGCAAATCAAAACTTCCAGACACGGCTGTAATCGGAAGCGCTGGAAGCTTTTTTAAGAATCCAGTTGTAGATGGCGAAATTTATCGACGCATCAAGGAACGTTATCCCAATGTAGTGGCATTTCCTGCAGGTGATGACAAATACAAGATTTCTGCAGGCTGGATGATAGAGCAGTGTGGTTGGAAAGGACGCAATATGGGTGAAGTCGGAGTGTATGAGAAACAGGCTCTTGTCCTTGTTAATAGAGGAAACTGTAAGGGCCATGATGTTGTCGCATTGTCTGAAGCTATCATTAATGATGTGAATACGAGTTTTGGTATAAAACTATATCCGGAGGTTATAATTATTTGATAATCATATTTAATGTTTTGTCGATTATCATTTTTTTCAAACAATTCAACTACTAACTAATTTTTTTCTACATACTATGCACGATATCAATTTGTTTTGGAAATGGTTTTTGGAGAACAACGAGCAACTGACCATGCTCGGTGATTTTGACGAACAGAAACAGACGTCATTGCTTGACGAACTTCAATCCCAGTTAGACAATTACTGTGAGGGACTGACTTTTGAGATGGGGGAACCAACCCCGTCAGGTCGCACTCTTACTTTCTCGGCAGAGGGTGATATGGATCTCTTCCGCTATGTTGTGGAGCTTACCGACAATGCTCCCGATGTCGATTGGTGGGAATTTGTGGCTTTCAAACAGCCTAAAGGTAAAGATTTGAAGGTTACATTTGACAAGTATCATTTTGAAACCAAGAAGATGTTTTTTATGCAACTTGAAAGTGAAGAGGAACCAGATATTCTTGGTATTAGAGTAGCTCTACCCAATCCAGTCAAGGACGATGATGACCAACTTGTTGGAGTATATGTTACTTTGGAAGCCATGATTGGTGAGTTTGATTGCTCTACGCTGATAGGTTATCTCGACACATGCCCTATCCCCGATGAACCTTTCAAAGCGGGATTTCGACCGCTTGACGATTTTCCCGATTTTGTGGAATGGTTTAAGCAACAACATGATAAGTAATATGTTGCATTTGCATTACGTTCGAGAAGTCTCTTTTTGTCTCAAAAAATAGATGAGAATAAAAAAATATTCGTATCTTCGTAACGTTTTTTGTGTACATCAGAATTTTTTTTGGTATATGCATTGTTTTGAGATTGAATTAAATATATTAAAAATACAGAAATGAGTAAAGTAGATGTTTTGTTAGGTTTGCAGTGGGGTGACGAGGGTAAAGGCAAGATTGTCGATGTCCTGACTCCAAATTATGATGTCATAGCTCGATTTCAGGGTGGTCCTAACGCAGGACATACTCTTGAATTCAATGGTATCAAGCATGTACTCCACATCATACCTTCCGGAATTTTCCATAAAGAAAAAATCAATGTCATTGGTAATGGCGTTCTAATTGAACCTGCAATCTTTAAAGATGAGATAGAAGCGTTGCGTCAGAAGTCGGTAGAGCCCACGGAGAATCTATATATTTCGAAGAAGGCACACCTTATTCTTCCATCACATCGTCTGCTTGACGCCGCCAATGAACAGGCAAAAGGTAATGCAAAAATTGGCTCGACACTTAAGGGCATAGGACCCGCATATACTGATAAAATAGCCAGAACAGGTATAAGGGTCGGTGATGTGTTGGAGTTTGATTTCCGTGAGAAATACCAACTGCTCAAATTTCAGCATCTTCAGATGGCAAAAACCTTGAACTTCAATGTTGAAGAGTTCCGTATCGGATCCATGACACTTGATGAGTACGAAGTTAAATGGATGGATTCGCTCGAGACACTCCGCAAATTTAAACTCATCAACAGCGAATATTTCATTAACAAATGCCTTAAAGATGGTAAGCGTGTTCTTGCCGAGGGAGCCCAGGGTTCTATGCTTGACATAGATTTTGGTTCTTATCCTTTTGTTACTTCTTCGTCGACAATTACTGCTGGTGTTTGCTCAGGACTTGGCGTCGCACCTTCTGCAATAGGTAAAGTGATGGGTATCACTAAGGCATATTGTACACGTGTAGGTGCCGGCCCATTCCCGACTGAGCTTTTCGATGCTACAGGTCGTACTCTTTGCGAACTAGGACATGAGTTTGGAGCTACTACTGGCCGAGCACGACGCTGCGGTTGGATTGACATGCCTGCTTTGCGTTATGCCTGCATGCTCAACGGTGTCACCGATCTTATTGTCACCAAGCCCGATGTCATGAACGACTTCGAAGAGGTGAAAATGTGTACCCACTACATCATCAATGACCAAAAGACAGACGAAATACCTTTCGAATTCAATGAGGTTGAAATTAAACCTTTCCTCGAAAGCTATCCTGGCTGGCAACAATCGTTGAACAACACCGAGAACTATGACAAACTACCGGCCAATCTGCTTGCGTATCTCTCTGCAATAGAGAGTAATACAGGTGTTAGGATCATGGCAGTCTCCATTAGCCCCGATCGTAAGGATGTCTTGTTCCGTAAGTAATCAGCGTTGTCGTTTTGTTTGGAACTGCTGATATTCAAACCATGGTAATTATTTTTTGAAACTATTTTTTCATTCATCCGTAATATATTATTAATTGTGCCGTTATCGAATAGTTTGAATTAGGTGCAAGAAAAACGCTGATTGCGTTACTAAACAAAAAAACGATTATGAAAATGCTAAGAATAAGTAGTGTACAAAGCAATTTTTTTTCTCAATGTTTAAGACTCTCAGTCTTTACGTTGATGTTTCTGCCACTTGTTGCAATGTCGCAGTCCAAGATTAAAGAAACAGAAGTTCCAAAGTCCGTATTCCTCGCATTGGAGAAAACCTATGACTCTTATAAGGTGAAAACTTGGTATCAGGCTCCTGGTCAATATATTGCAGACTTTGTTACAGATGGTCAGAATGGCCGCTGTTATTTCACTGCTAATGGCGATTGGCAATATAGTTCTTTCCCGGTTGCATTGGAAGAGTGCCCTACGATGATGAACACTTACTTTGTCAATAACTATCCGGGTTATCGTATTCGTAGCACTGAATATGTTGAAGAGATGAGCGGCGACAACTATTATCGTATGGTAATCGTAAAGAAAGGACTTGGTTCGGCCGACTGTGAAATGATTTTCGACACTCGCGGAAAGTTGCAGCGCTCCACGGCACCTGATCCCGATGTTGTGAAGAAAGATTACTACACTCATTCTAACCCTGAGGATGTCACACAGGATGAGGAGACTTCGAAGACTAAGAAATCTAACAAAAAACGTCCAAAACCAGTTGAGGATGTTCCTGAGGTCGAGGCTTTCGCTCCATCAGATGCCATAGCTGCCAATTTCTCTAAACGTTATCCCGCTACCCGACTCAGTGCTGGTCCTGACTGGTTTGAGCGTGCTGGTGACGAATGTGTAGCATACTATGCTAACAATCAGAAAAACAAGTTCGAGGCTGTATATAGCATGAGCGAGGAAAAACTGATAAAAACAGGCAAGGTGCTTCCTAAAGAACGTTATACAAGCGCTATAATGAAATATTTGAACGAGAAGTTCAAAGGCGAGAAGTTCAAAGTTGAAAAAATGGTTGTATATGAGTTTGACGCAAAATATCGTGGCGCTGACGGGAAAAAACCCAAGCCCTACACCTATGTTGTTGTCAGCCAGAAAGCATCAGGCCACACGTTGAAATATACTCGTATGGAGTTTGATAACACTGGTAAATTCATCGGTCTTTTAGCTCAGCCACTTGATCCTAGAGATGTTCAATGATATGTTGAGTTTTAAAAAAAGTAAGGCAGCGTTAATCGCTGCCTTTTTTGTTATTCGATACTGTCAAATGTCTAAAAAAGTATGGATGGGATTTGAATTCAAGGTGTGGAAAGACTATGGTCGGTTATATTACGATTAGCTTTCAAAACTGAGGGAAATATCGTTTGAGAGAGTTCCTCATTTTTTTTCTCTCTATTATCGGCGCCAGAATGATGGCAATACAAGAAGGTAGACAGTTAAACATTCTAGTCGTCCAAGAAGCATAAGTATGCTGCAAACCCATTTGGCCATGGTGGGGAAGGCGGCATAGCTGCCAAATCCACCTGAAGCTCCAAGTCCTGGCCCATAGCCGGTGGTGCATCCGAACACTGCACCTAATGCCTCGGTGGCATCAACACCACATACCATCAACGCCAATAAACCTATTAAAAGTGTGAAAGCAAAGACTACAAATGTGACCATGACATTGGTGATTAAACCATTGGATACAGGTACACCATTGAGGCGTACGGGATTATAGGCATTGGGATGTAATTTGCTTGTCAGTGTGTTTAGCGCATTACGGAATAATATGAGTACACGCATTATCTTTATTCCTCCAGTTGTAGATCCTGCCATTCCGCCACAAAGGCTTAGGATAAGGAATAAGAATAGTATCGGCGTCCACCATAGATTGGTGTCGGCAATAACACTGCCCGTGGTTGTAAGCACGCTGATAGTTTGCACAAAGCCGTGTCTCAGTGCTTCATTCCATGGGTGACCTCCGTTATAGTGAAGTACTGTGACAACAAAAAAACAAGATGCAACAAATGTAAATAGATAGAATCCAAACTGGTCAAGCTTATGTCTTATCTGAGTCCATCGAAAAGTAAAAATGTTGTACAACAGGGCAAAGTTTATTCCGCCAAGGAACATGGCTATGGCTAACAAATATTGTTGTAGAGGAGTAAAACTAGCAATACTATCTGAATAAATAGAAAAACCACCAGTAGAAATGTTGGTGAATGTTAGGTTTATGGCTTCCCATAGCGTCATGCCAGACATTGATAGCAATATAATAAATAGAGCTGTTAAAGTAACGTATACAAACAATGTGCGTTGAACTGTTGTGCGTACAGAAGTGGTCGTTTTCCCCGTGTTGTCGGCGTTGCTTGCCTCGGCGGTGTAGAGACTGAATTTGTTCATGCCTAACGATGGTACGATAGCAAGAACAAGAAGTATTATCCCGAAGCCGCCTAACCATTGCATTAAGCTACGCCAGAAGAGCAGCGATGGGGGCAAAGTCTCAACGTCAGAAAAAATTGTTGCTCCTGTGGATGTCAGTCCCGACATTGTCTCAAAAAATGCGTCAGAGAAGCTTGCAGTGTAGTCTCCAATGATGAAAGGCAGTGTTCCAAAAAAAGATAGTGCAAGCCAGACAACAGTGACAGATATAAAGGATAATTGTGTTCCGAGTAGTTTTTTCTCTCTTTTGCTATTGTCTGCTCTACGTCCAAGCAATATTAACAGAGCTCCGGCTATAGTAGCCGCCAATGATGAAATGGACATTTGCCACCATGCTCCGTCATTATATAGTAACGATGGAACAACACACAACAACATAGCGACACCTTCTCCTAAAAGAGGAATCCCTATGATTTCGTATGCTGATATGCGTTTGTTTGTGTTGGACATTAGTGAGTCAAAGGTCGAACCTTAATATTATTTAGTTATTATAAAACAAATATATTATAACGATTTAATTGATTATTTTATTGGCTATATGCAAGAGATAATCTTTAAACAATTAATCTTTAATTAGGAACCTTTTTTTCAGTAATTCTTTTGTTTTTGTTGTTAGTATGAACTAAGGTGGCGTTTAAAGAGTGTAAGTCACAATTTAGTGTTATCGTCTTCGTCGCCAAAATGCAGGCGTAAATGCAGCTATAAGTGCAAAGACTTCCAGTCGACCTGCTAGCATGAGTGAGATCATTGCGTATTTTGCCACGGGTTTTAGTGTGGCGTAATCCAGATTGGCTCCTATATTGTTGAGTACTGGCGATGGTCCTAAGTTGCCCATATTGGCAGCGGCGGTGCAAAGTGCATTGGGTATGTCTATACCGCAGAGCGTTAGGACAAATGCTCCGAATGCTACAAAGGTCAAGTAAATAAATATGAATGCGGAAACCTTGCTGATATAATCTTCTTCAACCACTTTGCCGTCAACTTTTACACATGTCACAGCATGTGGATGTACCATTTGGGTGAAGTAGTTGCGTACATGGCGTGTCAGGATCATGATTCTCTTGACTTTTAGTCCACCTCCTGTCGACCCTGATGAAGCTCCGATAAAAATGAGAAAGAATGACACAACCGAAACGACACGAGGCCATACACTTGGAGCTTCGGTATAAAAACCGCACGATGATATAGTCGATGCCACATGGAAAAGGGAGAAACGGATCGCTTGTCCTGTTACTTGCCGTTCGCCTATGAAGAAAAACAATGCCACGACTATAGCTGAAATAATGTATAGAAGTAAGTATCGCCACAATTCCTCTTCTCCGCGCAACATACGCCAACGGCCTGTGAAAAACTTGAATAGCACGGCAAGATTGATACCGGAGAAAACCATGAACAGCGTTACTACCCACATCGAGTTTGCTGACATGGATGCCAAACCGGCATCATGCGTCATGAAGCCTCCTGTCGAAACGGTACTCATGGCTATACTAAGAGAGTCGACCAAGCTGTTGCCGCATATCATAAGAATGGTAAATAGTAATGTAGTCATGCCAATGTATATAGTCCACATTCGTATTACACTCAGCGACATGCGAGGGTGAAGTCGTCTTTGAAGTGTTCCAGAGAATTCTGATTCATATAGGTGGGCGCTACCTTCGTTAAGTCTTCGCAGCAACGCGATGACAAATAATATAAGTCCCATGCCACCTACCCATTGCGACATGCTCCGCCACACCAATAACCCTTGAGGCATATTGTCTAATCCATTAAGTACCGAAGAACCAGTTGTGGTGAAACCGGAAAAGGATTCAAAGGCTGCGTCGGTAAATGATTTTACTGAACTTGTAAAAATGTATGGCAACGCACCAAAGAGAGGTATGACAATCCATATAAGTGCTGTGAACAGAGCCCCGTCGCGTTCCGTCAAGACATTGGATGGCTTTGCTCCAATAAAATTGCGGAGGAATAGTCCTGAAACTAGAATGCATATGGCTGAAAGGAGAAGTCCAAACTGCGAGCCGTCACCATAGTAAATGGATATAGCAATGGGTAGTGTCATTGCCGCTGCCATGATAATTAGCAACATTCCTATGATACGGCTGGCAAGTCGGAAATTGAACTTCATCGGTTATCGTACCATTATTCAAATAGTTTCGATACTCGGTCCATAGCACTTGGAAGAGCAAAGACTACGACTTTGTCTTTTTCTTTCAGTTGAGTCTCTCGTGTTGGCAGCAGTGTCTCGCGACCACGTATTATTCCACCTATTGTGGCCTCGCCTGCCGGCAGTCGCAACTCTCCCAAAGTCGAATGTGTCGCAGGTGCGCGTTTGCCTACCACAAACTCTATGAGTTCGGCGTTTGTGCCGCTGAGCCATTTGCTGCTCACAGCGTCGCCTTTGACAATAAAACGGGCAATATAGCTGGCAGTGATTAATTTTTTATTAATAATGGTATCAATGCCAATGTCTTGTGAAATGTTTATGAATCCAGTGTTTTCAACAAGTGCAATGGTTTTACGAATACCTAGTTTGCGAGCGTGAAGGCATGTGAGGACATTGGTCTCTGACGAGTCGGTAACGGCTATAAAGGCATCGTTGTTGGCAAGACCCTCTTCTTTGAGCAGTTCAATGTCGGTGGCGTCACCGTTGAGGATTAAGGTATTTTTCAATACCATACTTAAATCCTTGCAGCGATTGTGGTTCTGCTCAACCAAAGTTATTCTTTTTTTATCCTCAAGGGTCAGCGCCGCATAACGACCTATACGTCCTCCGCCAGCAATCATTATGCGTCGGATATCGAAATCAGCGCCTCCAGCCAAGGTCTTAACACGGTCTATCTGGTTGGCTTTGCTGATGATATAGGCCATGTCGCCAGCTTCAAAAATAGTGTCGGCGTGAGGTATTACGGTCTCGCCATGACGGAGGATGGCGACAATTCTTACCTGAAGCGATGAATAGATTTGACTGAGTTCCATGACTGATTTGCCGTTGACTGGAGATTCCTTCTCAAGACGAATAAGATACATGGTGAGAAGGCCTCCGCTGAAGTCGAAAAACTCTGTGGCTACAGTATGGTTCAATAGATTGGTAATCTCTTTGGCGGCAATGCGTTCAGGGCATACCAGCTCATCGACACCAAGATCTCGAAACATTTCTCTATGACGCGGTGATAGTAGTTCGGCGTTGGTTATCCTCGCCACGGTTTTTTTTGCTTTCAGCTTCTTTGCAAGTATGCATGTGACTAGATTGATTGACTCGTCGTGCAATACTGATAGAAAAAGGTCGCAGTTGGCCACATTAGCCTCCTCAAGAACTTTTGGAGATGTTGAGTCTCCTGCAATGGCCAGTAGATCTGTTGTCTTTTCAAGCCTGCTAAGCAGGTCGGAATGAGGATCCACAACTGTAATGTTGTAGTCCAGTTGTGAAAGGGATTTCGCAAGATAGAAACCCACTTCGCCGTCACCTGCAATTATTATATTCATGTTTTTGAATTATCGAATGTTGTATTTTTTTCTATGAGTTTTGACAGAGTCTTCTGTCTCGTCGTCAATCACATCGAGCATATTTTGGTCTATGTTGACAATCATTGCCATGCTTATTCCTGTTATTTCTACTGCGAAATTGCCTTCCTCGCAATCGCTAACCAACAAACCTTTGCGTCCTTCTAGGGCACCGCTGTTGATGCGTACATGCCTTCCTCGTTGAAGCATTTCGGTTGAGCGTATCTGGACAGCAATTTCGGCGGCAAGAAAATCTTTCATCATCTGTATCTCGTTGTCGGGTATGACAGCGACATCTTGTTTGAACTTTACCAAGAAAGCCACTCCGGGGATATTGCGTATGGGAATCTCTTGAAATTTTGTTAGTTTGGCAAAAACATAAGACTTTATTAAAGGTACCTCAACCCATTTTTTACGGTCACTCCATGAGTGCAACTCACGACGTAAAGGTAGATATACCTCATAACCGGCACGACGAAGATTATCTGCGGTTTTCTTTTCCCATCGGGGATTAGTATATATTGCAACCCATTGAGGATTTGATGTTAACATGTGTTTCTTGTTGTTATTGAGGTTCCGAATGAATTTGCAAAAATACAGAAAAAAATTCTATAGTGTCCATATTAAATAAGATTTGGTAGGCTCTAAATAAAAAATGATTTTTTTTGTTTTTGGGCTTGGACGGAGAGCCATATATATTATGGTTTTGTGAGGCATTTTGCATTAGGCAATTAACTGTGCATTACAATCCTAGAGAACTAAGAATAACTAATTTTGTTGGTATATTATAATAATAATATGACGTCGACGTTATAAATAACAAAAAACACAGAATTGAATTGTTATTTTTGTAATAGTTTTTCATTAATAACTATCACATTCACAATATGAGTATGTGATATTAAAATATTTTATAACTATCTTTAGATGAATACTATCGAATTGTTGAATAATCATCGCAGTGTGCGTGTTTTCAAGTCCAAAGCTATAGAACAAGATAAGCTTTACCGTATTTTGGAATGTGGCGGCAGGGCATCAAACACTGGCAATATGCAGATATATAGTTTTGTTGTAACTCGTGAGCCTGACAATGTGGCGGCATTGTCAAAGCTACATTTTGGCCAATGTGGCACAGCGCCTTTGTTTTTAACTATCTGTGTCGACGTAAACCGTTATCACCATTGGTGTCGTCTCCGTGGGTGCGATGAACCATATGACAATTTTCTATGGCTAATGTCGGGAACTGTTGATGCCTCTTTGGCAGCCCAAAACATCTGTGTTGCCGCAGAGAGCGAAGGCCTAGGTTTTTGCTATTTAGGTACTGTGATGTACAACACTGCTGCCATCGCAAAGGAATTGAGTTTACCTAAAGGTGTTGTGCCTGTCATCACATTGGCAATGGGCTATCCTGATCAACAACCCAATCTTAGTGAGCGTTTGCCTCTTGACGGCATTGTACACTATGAGAAATATCATGAATATAGCGATGACGACATCAATCGGGTTCATCGTATCAGAGAAGAGTTTCCATTCAACCAAGAGATGGTGCGCCAAAATAAAACTGACAATCTTGCCCAGATATTCACCAAGATACGTTACCCTAAAAAGGACAATGTGGCTATCTCTAAGGCTTTGCTGGACTTTATTGATCAAGCGGGCATGATGAATCAATAATAATAGAATCATATCACATAGTATAATTATGGAACAAGAAAGGATTTTGTCGCTCGGCAATGTGACAATAAGTCACGATATGGGAGTTGTGCTTAAGGATGTGAATTTCTCGATGAATAAAGGCGAGTTTGTCTATCTTATTGGCAAAAGTGGAGCAGGAAAAACCTCGTTGTTGCGTGCTCTTTACGCCGACAATATGACTGTGCAGGGTAATGCAATGGTATGTGGCTTCGACGTTGCCGGCATAAAACGTCGCCAAATACCAATGTTGCGTCGCAAACTAGGCATAGTTTTTCAGAATTTCCAGCTATTGACCGACCGAAATGTCTACGATAACCTCTCATTTGTGCTTAGAAGTATAGGTTGGAAAGACAAGAAAAAAATTGATGAGCGTATAATGGAAGTCCTCACCTCGGTTGGCGTTGCCGACAAGGCTACTTATCAAACATATAGACTTTCGGAGGGAGAACGTCAGCGTGTCGGCATAGCGCGAGCTTTGGTGAACACCCCAGACTTAATACTTGCTGATGAGCCAACGGGCAATCTTGACCCAATTACATCTAGTGAGATTATGCACCTTCTCACAGAGATAAACAATAATCTTGGTGTTACAATGCTCATATCCACCCACGATTTCATGATGATTGATAAATTCCCGGCTCGTGTTGTTTGTTGTGAGGATGGAACATTGGTGGATCCTCAAATTGATGAGCCAGCACAATAAAAAGAGTCCATTAACGTTACCGAATATAAATCTTAATAAAAAATACGATGAATAAAATAATTGTTCTTGTCATTGCTGTTCTGCTGCTTCCCCAACTGTCAGAGGCTCAGAAGCCCAAAAAAGGCGCTAAAGAGGTTAGCCCTTTTATTGAGGGTAAACAGAAAGTCCGCAAGACAGATTATGATTCTATCTGGAAGTTTACTTCATTCGATGCCAAAAAGATATATTATTGCGACTTCGACTATTCCACCATTCCTGCATTGGTCGAATTCAGGCATCCTGAATGGGGCAATTTTACTCCGGTTATGAACTATTTGACAACAGTGTCGCGTTCTCCTATGCGCATTTGCGCTGTCTTCGCCATAAACCCAAAAGTTGACAACGATAAACTACGTGAGGAACTTATTGAACAAGGTAGAGAAGAGGCACTCGAGGCTTTGAAGGTCTATCAAGCATGGGCTGCCGACAAAGAAATGAAAAATAAATTGCAGCTTTCTGTAGCTCAAGTGGACTATAGGTACTGGCAGGGTACTGAGTTTTTCTCTAATGAGCAACCCGACGACCAGTTGATTCATGTGGGCGTGTTACTATATTTTGGCACAAAGAAGATTAACATGTTCCCTAGTGCTGCAGAAGGCTCCAAGAGTTTTAACGATGTTAAGTTTTTCCCCAACGACGCTACTGTAGTAGAATCATGGGAACCTATGATGGACAGCCTTGCCGCCTATTTGCTTCAAAATGAACGGTTGGAAGTTATGCTTCGTGGCTTTAGTGACAATACTGGTACCGAGGCCTACAATCTCGGCCTTTCACGCCAAAGAGCTGTCGAAGTTAAGAAAAAACTTACCATGCGTGGTGTTAGTGAATATCGTATTGAGATCGAGGCGAAAGGGTCTTCAGATCCCTTGGGCGACAACAACACCTATGAGGGTCGAATCATGAATAACCGTGTCGCTATCATTATTCAGTGATAAGGATACTTGTTTTTATATCTTTTATCTTATTAGATTATCGATAATAAAGAGAAATATAGGCTAATATGTGAACAGCGGCAATATGAACTGCCGCTGTTTCAGCAGTATTGGTGGATGGAGACAGTGTGTCGCGGAAAAATGTGGGACGTGGCAATTGCATACAAAGATGAGACACTTCTGGGTGTTATGCCTTTCCACTATGGGCGCAAGTTTGGTATGGCCTATTTGCTTCAGCCTCAGTTGACACAATATTCGGGACCTCATTACTTCTATCCGGAAGGGCTTTCTGAAAGTCATCGCCTTGAATTTGAAAAAGAGGTGGCTCGTGAATTAATCAGGCAGATGGAGACAATACGACCTGCATTTTGTCTTCAGTGTTTTTCTCCGAGTGTTACTAATTGGCTTCCCTTTTATTGGCGTGGCTATAGCCAAACTACTCGTTATACATATCGTATTGATGATATTAGTGACTTGGATGCTGTTTTCGCCAATTTTGATCGAGACAAGCGGCAACGAAAAATTAAGAAGTTTTTGTCTCTGACGAATGCACGCTTTGATATGAGTCCTGAGGCTTTTGCCACTTTTCATGCTGCATATTGGAATAGTAAAGGACAAAAGGATTTACTTCCATATGATTTGATTGTAAATGTCTGTTCGGAGGCGGTCGCCCGTCATCAGGGATTTATTGCTTCTCTACACGACAATGATGGTAAGCTTTTGATGGCCCGTTTTGTTGCTTACGACAGCGTGAGTGCATATTCGTTGATGTCGGCATATGACCCTATGTTGCATCGCAGTGGACATAGCGAGACGTTACACTGGTATGCAATCCGTTATCTAACTGGTGTGACAAAATCGTATGACTTTGAAGGTAGTATGGATGAGGGTATAGAATATTTTTATCGCTCGTTCGGAGCCAAGCAAGTCCCTTTCTTTGAGATAAGCAAAAGCAACAACATGTTGTTCAAATTGTTGACGAGAATTAAAAAGCAATGAATCCCATTTCGAATTTTGTAAAACGACTCGATACTATCGATGTATCAAGGCAATTCATGTCGGATTATTGTCGAGTGTCCTTGAATAGAACTCTTGCTGCTTCTGAATATTATGTTGAGATATACCATAATAGCTTAGAAAAGTGCCTAGAACTTGCCTCATTGTCGCCAGAGGAAATAGTAATTGTAGACTATGGTGGTGGACATGGATTATTGTCGGCTTATGCCAAATATTTAGGCTTCGGACGTGTGGTCTATGTTGACATTAATCCTGAAGCGGTACGTATGGCCGAGCAGGTGTTTGAAATAATTGGTTTCAAACCCGACGAAATCATAACTGGCGATGTCTCCAGATTGATTGAATGGTGCCACATAAGTGATGTAATGCCCAATGCATTGGTGTCAATTGATGTTATTGAGCATATATACGTGCTGGATGATTTTTTTGGTGCTTTACATTCCATCTCGCCAAAAATGAAAATGGTCTTTACAACAGCATCAACCCCATATAACAGTCGTGTCGTTAGAAATTTGCATAGGTCAATGCAAGCCGATGAACTTGGAACAACCACACGCAAGGGCTTTTGGCAAAAACGTCGTGACTATATTCAGTCGGAATGGAGTGATATGTCTGAACGTGAACTGGATTATTGGGCTGACAATACCAGAGGACTTATTTATGATGATGTTAAGCGTGCTGTAGAATCCCAGTCTCCCAATCTCCTTTGCGATGATTACAACACTTGTGACCCAGTTACAGGCAGTTGGACTGAGCGTATATTGCCAGAGGAGGATTACCGTCAAATCTTGATGCCATATGGATGGTCTTTAGATGTGAAACCAGGCCATTACAATGTTCATAGAAAAGGTTTGAAAGCGATAGCGAGTCGTCGCAACAACAAAGTCATCGCGCTGTCACCAACCAATTCACCGCGAGGTTTCAGACAGCGTCGCAGGTATAAACGAGCTCTTAGTATAGCACCTTTCATTTATTTGATTGTCTCATGAACATACAGTTGGTAGTTGTTGGCAAGACAGATGTTAAATACCTGCAAGAAGGTATCGATTTGTATCTCAGACGATTGGAACACTATATCGGTTTTCAGATAGTTGTTGTACCTGCACTGAAAGATACTCGCAATTCAACTCCTGATTCAATTCGCGAAAGAGAGGCTGCTTTATTGCTTAAGACATTGGAAAAATCCGACAGAGTCGTTTTGCTTGATGAGCATGGATCGCAACATAGTTCGATGGAATTCTCCAAGTATTTGCAAAAGCATATGAATGCAGGTGTACGAAATCTCTCCTTCGTTATTGGTGGAGCGTTCGGATTCGCCCCGTCGGTGTATGCTGCGGCACACGATAAAGTGTCGCTTTCTCGTATGACATTCAATCATCAGATGGTACGTCTATTCTTTGTCGAGCAGCTTTATCGAGCTTTTACCATACTCCATCATGAGCCATATCACAATGAATAGGTTGTACCGGAGAAAAAAAGGATAGTATAACCTATTGTATAGTTTCACTTATCGAGAACACTCTTCCGCAACAGAATTGTTTATGAGATAATGCGTGTTCTCAGTTGCTCGCTGCTCACGAACGATGTCATAACAAACCTTTCCATTCCAAATGGGGAACCTGTGCTGGTTGCGATCGGACAACAATAATCGAAATTCTTCATATATAACGAATTTCATATAGTTATAACAGTAATTTTGAATTCTTAATTTAATTAAAAAATACTAGTGTTTGCATATTGATTTTTTTTTGTAAATTTGCTAAATGTAAAAAAAACAATGATGATTATATCTTGCTGATTAGTAGGTTGTAATTGCGTTGTGATTAATATGGGGAACTATCTAATAATGATAAGAAACACAAACTAACAATATAAACATGAAAGTAAAAGAAATCGTAGATGCACTGAATCTCAAGGTGCTTTCAGGCCAGCAGGGTCTGGATAAAGAAGTTGAGGGTTGCTATGTGTCGGATCTTTTGAGTGATGTTATGGGCAACGCGGAAATGGGTAATATATGGATTACTCTTCAGACACATAAGAACGTTATGGCAATAGCATCGTTGAAGGAACTTTCTGCTGTTATCCTTGTTAAGGGTCTCAATGCAGGTGATGACACCCTGGAGCAGAGCAATGAAGAGGGTATACCTTTTCTCTCCACTGATGCTGAAACTTTTGAAACAGCTGGCAAAATATACGAATTGTTGAAAAAATAAGTGGCGGCATATGTTGCACCCTTATAAAGCCGACTTGCATATCCATACTGTATTATCTCCATGTGGAGACTTGGAAATGAGTCCTTCTGCTATTGTCACTAGGGCTTTGGCAAGAGGTTTGGATATGATAGCCATCTCGGACCACAATACGACACGTCAAGTTAAAGTGACACAACGTATTGGGAAAGAGAATGGTTTGTTTGTGCTTGGAGGGGTGGAGGTGACATCTCAGGAGGAGACACATTGTCTATGTTATTTTGCTGAAGATGAACAGCTGGACGAATTTCAGTTGTTTCTAGATCAGCATTTGCCTCCCATCCCCAACGATGAAGACCGTTTTGGATATCAACTTATTGTTGACGAAAACGATGAGATAGTTGGCGAAGAACAATATCACCTTCTAAATGCCATCGATGTCGATATTGATGGCATTTACGACAAAGTCCATAGCATAGGAGGGCTTTTTGTGCCGGCTCATATTAATAAGGGCACAACATCTCTGATGAGCCAGCTTGGTTTTGTACCTCCAGACCTTCGCGCCGACGGATTGGAGATTAATTTCAGAATTACTAAGGCTGAGATTCTGAAAAAGTTCGCCTATCTTAAACGCTTTAATTTTATTACCGACAGTGACGCTCACTTTATTGACAATGTGGGCGATGTTTATAATGTGATATATATGGAACATCGTAATTTTGATGAGTTCCGTAAAGCTTTGTCGGGCGAGGATGGACGATATATCGACACCGAATATTTTCGCGATAATAAGTTGCCACGTATAAAATAAAAGAGAAGGCAGCGCATTCAAACGCTGCCCTCTCTTTTTATTTCTCCTTGGGTTTGAGTATCTCTGTGGCAATTCTTGTTGATCCGTCAATTTTATAGAACTTGAAAGCGGTGAATGGATTAGTGTATCCGTATATGTTCCCTTGATACACGTCAAAGTTGTAGAGGATTATGTCGAGAAGCGTGACGTTCTTTGTATTGACATCGATAATGTAAGTTCCTCCTGGATCGGAACTGTAGTTGCCCCAGGAATTTACGACGATATGGTTTGCGTCAAGTACTTTCACTAGAGCGGGATTATACCCCACTGTTATGCTGTCCACTAAACTGAACGATGTTATGTCGACTACATATATTTTGTTGTCGTAGCTATAGTTATAGTTTTCGTCGGAGATGTTGCTGCTGGCAATGTATAATTTTCCGTTGAGAGCACAGATTCCCTCTGGATGAAATTTGCCTAAACGACAGGTCGCTGTGACATTTTTTTGTAGTGTGTCAATGCATATGATAGATGGCGGATTATAGCATGTCGCATACAAGCTTTGCCCCGATGTGGCAAGATATCTTGGATTTTGTGCGTTTTGTTGTCCAAGTGCTATTCGGGTGGATGTGCCGGAGTTTATGTCGACACATTCTATACTGTTTGAGAATGTCACCGATATATAAGCTTTGTTCCCATAGAGGGCTATGTCTTGTGCCACATCGCCCAAACCACGGGCGTTATTGATGGCGAACCAGTCGACAATGGCTTCTTTCTTATTGATGTCGACATATGACAAGGCAGCATCGTTGTTGCCCCAAGATCCTTCGTTGAGAGCAAGCAATTGGTTGTTGTCAATGGCTACAGCTTTTGATGGGAGTGTGCCGAGTTCCAATTCGGTTAGTCTGACCAATTGATCGTTGGTATAGACATATATGTCACCGCTGGTGATATAGTCGCCATTTGTGGTTACGATTATGTCACCATTTTGCTGGTTGATTGAAATGCCGTAGGGCGTTACCCCTGAAGGCCAACGCCCTTCTTCTCCCAATTGTTGTTCGGGCTCCGGTTGAATTGGTTTTTCTGTGCACGAGATTATAAACAGCATAATTGCTGTGGCGTAAATTAGTTTGTAAGCGATTTTTTTCATCGGATGATAAATATAATAATTCTTGAGTTTTTGATGTTGATCATGTGTTAGAAATAGTAGCCAACTTTAAATCGGAAGTTGCGTCCCATCATTGGGTAGGAGCGTACTACTTCGTATTGGGTGTCGAAAATATTGAGTAGCTGGGCTTGTAATCGCAGATTTCCTATTGGCAATTCAAATGTTCTGTCGATAGAGATGCTATGGTCGCTGTAGGCTTCAAGGCGTGTATTGTCATTGTTTTGTTGTTTGCTGTAACGTTCACCAACAAGGGTGCAGCTATAACCGACATTGACCAATCGGTTTTTGATGTAAAGCGATATTCCTCCGCTATTGCGAGGAGTGTATGGAATTTGGTTGAGGTAAGTCTTGTGGTTGTTGGGATTGGTGCAGTCCAAGGCTTGCTGGTAACTATAGGTTATTGACAGGGTGGCTGCTGTATGGGCTCTTTCCCAGTCGAGTGAAATGTTGAAATCCAACCCTGTTATATTTACTAATCCAAGATTCATTGTCGACCAAATAAACATATTTTGTCGTGGTATGGCAACTATTTTGTCTTTTACACTGTTTCGGTATCCGTCTATAGTTAGTGTCATGATCCAATGAGGCAATGTGTCGTTGCCTTTGAATTCGGTCACGGGTAGGGTGACACCAATATTGTGTTGTGTGGCGCACTCTGGACGCAGGGTGTCGAGAGGGGCAACAAAAAAGTACATTTCGCTGAAATTGGGCACTCGGTATGTTTCTTTGAAGAAGTATCTAACCCTAAGACGACTGTTGTTGAAAGGTTTGATAGATATTCCTGCGTATGGTGAAAGTTTGTTGTAATGTGTTTTTTTGTGGCTGTCGAGTACTCTTTCTGAAACTATAGTAGCAAGAAGTGTGGCTTTGATGTCTATTTTGCGATGTCTATATTGTGCTGAGATTGTGGATAGCGATGTGGTGCGATGCACTTGGTTGCTCTGAGTTAGGTTGCTTGATAATGTTGTGATAGCGGCATCGGTTGCAGCGCTTACGCTAAGTTTTGTCGATGGTTTCCACACTGAAGCGCCGCTGAGATAGCCTTCGTTTTGTCTGTATTCATTCATGATGTATCGACTTAGGCTCGACGCCATAGAGTCTTCGTACAAATCGTACGAGTATTGGTATTTTCCGATGACTTGAAAGCTGGCATTCTCTTTGTGACACCGATATTTGGTTTGGGCGAAGAATAGCTTTTCTCGTGTGTTTTCAGATCCTTTCTGTGAGTAGTAAATAACTGGTCCTGGAAGTTGGTGAAAGCCTTGTATGTAATGTACTTTTGTAGTTAGTGTGTTTGAAGGGGAAATGGAGTAGAAGAGGTTGGCGTCGGCTGTCGCCATCCACATGGCTGAATGTTGTCTGAGTTCGGTCGAACTACTATCATTGTGCGATGTGGTATAGTAAAGTGTGAAGGGATAATCGCCGTTGCTTTTCAGCCAGTTGCCCCATATCGAAAGAACCATCCTTTTCCCAAGTCGTCGATCAAAAGCCAGAGATGGCGACAACAATCCAAAGCTACCAGCTTCCATATTGATTCTCATGTGGGTGTTCTCACCTGGTAGGAATTGCGGGACCATTGTCTCCATATTTATTATGCTGCCTGCGGCTGTAGCTCTAGCCGATAGCAGCATGACGTCTTGTTCTCCGTTACTAAGACTAATAAGTGAACTGTTGCCAACCATATATCTGCCTAGGTCGACTTGTCCGTTTTGGCAGTCGTTGACGGCTACACCGTCAATAGTTAGTGTGCTGAACTGGCTTCCTAATCCGCGAGACGATACGGTCTTCATTCCTCCAATTCCACCATAGTCTCTTAGTGTCACTCCAGCCATGTGCTTTACGGCGTCGCTTAGCAATAGGTCGCCGGAACGCTCCATCTTTTCCATGTCAACAATTTGAACCGGCACTTTTGAGAGGGTGGAGGATGTCTTGTTATCCCCCCTAACCGTAACGGTGCTCAATATTTTCCGCTTAGTGTTGCTTGTTGCCGTTGTGTCTTGTGCCGAAAGGGTTCTAGGTGAGGCAATCCATGCAAGGCAGAAAATTATTATTGATAGTATTTCTTTGTTTTGTATTCTTTTTAGCATAATTATCGCTCTTTCCTCGAGAGCATTAGGCCGAATCGGCGGTAAGATAATTGTTGTAGGAGTGGCAGGTCTTCTGACTTTGTTCGGGCTTAGCCTCGTCTTCCCATGCTATTTGTTTTAACACAGTGACTTGTGTGGGGCAGCCTTTGGTGGAACTTACAGCAGCGGGACTGTCAATGAATTGCACATTGTTCCCTTTTGACGTTATGATGAATAGTGCATTTTGTTGTTAGTAAATGTTTTATGTACTATTCTAACGACCAATCCAAATGCAAAAATACACAAAAAAATGCAATAAACAATAATAGTGTTTTACATAGTGCCAAAATGCTTTAGTATGTCGAACAAACAGCTCATAAGCCAGTTGTGGACAATCTTCTTTTTTACGTATTATAGGTATGGTCATGGCATAGATAACTCAAAGAGTTGACAATATAAATGTCAGTTCTTTATATTATTATTATTGTATTTAAACGATAGTTTTGTTTAATAGTGGCATTTCCCATTCGGTTTATACCTATTCATATTTTTTTATTTATGCAAGAGATGTATTTGTCGGTTATACTTAAAAACCCTAAAAAAATATATAATGTACAATAATAAAATGTGAAAGTCGTTAAAAAGGGATATTAGTTGAGACTCTCAACTAATATCCCTTTTTTGAAGTGGCTTATACTCTTTTGTCAATCTTAAAAAACTATTAAAACTTTTATAAAATGAACATCCCATTGATTTGGATTATTTTCGGAATTCTTTTTGTTCTCAGCTTTATAGCGAGTAAGAGTGTTGAATCGAAATTCAAAAAATACTCTAAAATACCGATGAATTATGGCATGACAGGTCGTGAGGTGGCCGAACAGATGCTGCTAGACAACGACATTCGTGATGTCACTATTCAAGAGGTGAACGGGACGCTTACCGACCATTACAATCCAGTGAATAAGACTTTGAATCTTAGTCATGCCGTATACAATGGCAATAGTGTCGCTGCCGCCGCTGTCGCCGCACACGAGTGTGGGCACGCAGTCCAGCATGCCACCGCCTATTATTGGCTAGGTTTGCGCTCCAAACTTGTTCCTGCGGTGAATATCTCTAATCGATTCACGCCCTGGATACTTTTCATAGGTATTTTGATGGTTCAGAAATTTCCAAGCCTTCTTCTTGCGGGTATTATCTTATTTGCTGTGACGACACTCTTCTCAATAGTGACATTGCCGGTTGAAATCAACGCCTCGCGTCGTGCGTTAGTTTGGCTTAACACCCATAATATTACATCGCCAGACACACATGGCTATGCCGAAAGCGCGCTTCGTTCAGCAGCCTATACATATGTTATTAGCGCATTGACATCGTTGGCAACATTGTTGTACTATCTGATGATATACCTAGGCAACCGAGACTGACAATGAATTGTTTTTTTTAACATGTAGTGCACTGGAATATAGCGTAATAATTGTTTTTGTTTAATATTAATGTCTCTGCATAAAATAAATGCAGGGACATTTTTTGTATTTTTGCAATTTTAAAAAAACGACACTGTGGCAAACAAAAAAACAGATAAAGAGGAAAGTACACAGCAACGAGGCGACAAGGACACTCCCTTGATGAGGCAGTATGGGGAAATGAAAAAAAAATTCCCCGATGCTATGCTCCTGTTTCGTGTTGGAGACTTTTACGAGACCTTCAGTAGCGATGCCATCAAATGCTCTGGTATCCTTGGTATTACTCTGACACGCAAGGCTAGCGGCAATTCTACATATACAGAATTGGCGGGATTTCCTCACCATGCTTTGGAACAATACCTTCCAAGACTGGTTAAGGCTGGCCAACGTGTTGCAATTTGTGAGCAACTTGAGGATCCTAAAACCACTAAGGGTCTTGTGAAACGTGGTATCACAGAACTTGTAACCCCTGGCGTGTCGTACAACGATATGGTTTTAGAGGTTAAAGAGAATAACTTCCTGTGCGGACTTCATCTTACTGACAAAATACACGGCATCAGTTTTCTGGATGTTTCTACAGGTGAGTTTTTTGTTGCCCAGGGCGATACTCACTATATCGACAAGTTGTTGCAAAATTTTCATCCTACAGAGATAGTATTGCAACGTAAGTTGCTTAGACGTTTCCAAGAGACTTTTCCTGAGAAATACTATACTAACACTTTCGACGATTGGGTGTTTACATCCGATTTTGCCGAGGAAATTCTTTTGAAACAATTTGGAACCAGCTCTTTGAAGGGTTTTGGTGTCGAGGACTTGAAAGAAGGTGTTATTGCCGCAGGGGCGGCACTCTATTACTTGCAAGATACTCAGCATGATAGGACACAGCATATTTGCAAACTCAAACGTATAGAGGAAGACAAGTATGTTTGGCTCGATCGTTTCACTATTCGTAATCTTGAGCTCATATATTCTCCCAATGAGAGTGCAAAAACTCTTATTGATGTTGTAGATCAGACGCTTACTCCAATGGGGTCGCGCATGCTGCGCCGTTGGATAGTGATGCCGTTAAAAGAACCTTCTTTGGCTGAGGAAAGACTCTCTGTGGTGGATCAACTGGTGCGCTGTGGCGACGCTGCCGATGTGTTACGCCAGCATGTCCGTGGAATAGGCGATATGGAACGTCTTATTTCCAAGGTCGCAATTGGACGCATTAACCCACGAGAGCTATTACAGTTGAAACGCTCGCTAGGTGAGATTGAGGCAGTGAAGTCACTCTGTTTAGGTATGCAGAATGATGTCTTGCAGCGTTTCGGAGAACATCTTAACAGCTGCCGCTCTATTTACGACAAGATAGACGCGGAAATTAGCGAGGATGCGCCTGTAAAGGTAGAAAAGGGTGGTGTAATATCCGATGGTGTCGACAAAGAACTCGATGAGTTGCGTTCGCTGTCGGGCAGTGGAAAAAATTATCTTGCCAATTTGCAGCAGCGAGAGATTGAACGTACAGGTATACCCTCGTTGAAGGTGGGTTTCAACAATGTCTTTGGCTACTATCTTGAAGTAACCAATACTCATCGCGACAAAGTACCTCCCGAGTGGATGCGTCGACAGACTTTAACAAATGCTGAACGTTATATCACTCAAGAGCTTAAGGAATATGAGGAAAAGATTCTTGGCGCAGAAAGCCGCATTCAGGAAATAGAGGCTAGATTGTACGAAAGCTTGTTGCAAACCTTGACCGAATATGTACAACCCATTCAATATGATGCGCAGATAATAGCCCAAATTGACTGCCTGCAGGGTTTTGCTGCTGTTGCTCTCGCTAATAACTACTGTCGTCCTCAACTCTTTGATGACGGTGTGATAGATATTGAGGAGGGACGACATCCTGTCATTGAGACTCAGTTGCCGTTGGGTGAGAAATATGTATCAAACAATGTGCGTCTCGACGGAGACAATCAGCAGATAATGATTATTACGGGGCCTAATATGTCGGGTAAGTCTGCATTGTTGCGCCAAACAGCATTGATTGTTATAATGGCTCAAATGGGGTGCTACTGTCCAGCCCAAAAGGCTCGCATTGGCGTAGTTGACAAGGTCTTTACCCGTGTAGGCGCCTCCGACAACATATCGTCGGGCGAGTCAACTTTCATGGTTGAGATGAATGAAACAGCTAGTATTTTGAATAATGTCAGCGATCGAAGCCTAGTCCTTCTCGACGAGATTGGTCGCGGAACAAGCACTTATGATGGTATTTCGATAGCATGGGCGATAACAGAATATCTGCATGAACGCAAGTCGATGAGGCCCAAGGTGATGTTTGCCACCCACTACCACGAATTGATAGAGATGGCCGATAGTTATGAACGTATAAAGAATTATCATATTTCTGTAAAAGAGGTAGGAAACAAAGTTATTTTTATGCGAAAACTTGAGCCTGGTGGCAGTGAGCATAGTTTTGGTATTCATGTCGCACGCATGGCAGGCATGCCTCCTCAAGTGTTGAAAAGGGCTCATGCTATGCTTGAAATTTTGGAGTCAAAAAACGGAAAAAGATCTGACCAAAATAATGATAAACCAATCAAAAAAGAGCAAAAAAACATACCTGAACCTGGCTATCAATTGAGTTTTATCCAGCTGGATGATCCAACGCTTCTAGAGATAAGGGATAAAATTCTAGATATTGATATTGATACACTTACACCTCTTGAGGCTTTGATGAAATTGAACGAGATAAAAAAAATTGTCAAGAAAAAATAAAAAATATTTTGTCAATATAAAAAATGTTTGTACTTTTGCAACCGCTTTTGAGTTGAAAAAAAGTATGCGGAAATAGCTCAGTTGGTAGAGCACGACCTTGCCAAGGTCGGGGTCGCGAGTTCGAGTCTCGTTTTCCGCTCTAAATATAAAAGGACATTGATTTAATAAGCGGAAATAGCTCAGTTGGTAGAGCACGACCTTGCCAAGGTCGGGGTCGCGAGTTCGAGTCTCGTTTTCCGCTCTAGGTCTCCGACCAGTCATTGTGATGCTCTGGTGGTGGAATGGTAGACACGAGGGACTTAAAATCCCTTGCCCGCAAGGGCGTGTGGGTTCAAGTCCCACCCGGAGTACTGAAAAAGAGTAATTTGAAATTTTTTGTACATTATAAAGTACATTTTTTGTCTTGGTAGCTCAGCTGGTAGAGCAATTGACTCTTAATCAATGGGTCCAGGGTTCGAATCCCTGCCAGGACACCACACTTCGGGGTGTAGCGCAGTTGGCTAGCGCGCCACGTTCGGGACGTGGAGGCCGGAAGTTCGAGTCTTCTCACCCCGACACTCACCCGCAAACCTTAGCTAATTAAAACCTCGATTGCAGCCACTTTAGCTCAGTTGGTAGAGCAACGCATTCGTAATGCGTAGGTCTGCGGTTCGAGTCCGCAAAGTGGCTCGAATTCTTTACGGAAATTTTTAATTCTTAATTTTTTTTATAATGGTAAAACAATACGAAACCGTTTTCATTGCAACTCCCGTTTTGTCTGAAGAACAGATGAAGGAAACGGTAAAAAAGTACACTGACTTCCTCACCGACCATGGTGCTGAGATTGTCTACACAAACAATTGGGGCATGCGCAAGCTCGCATATCCTATCAAGAAAAAATCTTCTGGTTTTTATTACCTCATTGAGTTCAAAGCTGAAGGTAATGTCATCGCCGATCTCGAGGTCGCTTACAAACGTGACGAACGTCTACTTCGCTTCCTCACCGTTTCTCTCGACAAGCATGCTATCGCTTACAACGAGAAAAAACGCAACGCTAAAAAGAACGTTGTCGCTGAAGAGACAGCTCCTGCAGAGGAAGTAAAATAATGTTATTAACCTGAGTTTTTGATGAGTTAATTACTCTAAAATCACTCATATTCAACTTTGAAATCATGGCTAACGAAAGCGAAATCAAATATTTGACTCCTATAGCTGTTGAGACACAGCGTAAGAAATATTGCCGTTTCAAAAAACTCGGCATAAAGTATATTGACTATAAGGATGCCGACTTCCTGCTGAAATTTGTAAATGAGCAGGGTAAGATCCTTCCCCGTCGTATCACCGGTACTTCTAACAAGTATCAGAAGAAAGTATCACAGGCAATCAAGCGTGCCCGCCACTTGGCATTGCTGCCCTATGTTGCCGATTGTTTAAAGTAATTAAAGGAGGAAGAACACATGCAAATTATATTGAAACAAGACGTTGTTAATCTTGGTTATAAAGACGATATCGTTACCGTAAAAGACGGTTACGCCAATAATTATCTTCTTCCTCAGGGCATGGCCATTATGGCTACCCCTGCCAACAAGAAGATGCACGAAGAGACTCTCCGTCAGCGTGCTTTTAAAGAGGAAAAACTCCGCAAGGACGCTGAGACTCTTAAAGCTGCTCTCGATGGTAAAAGTGTTCGTTTGGCTACTAAGGTCGGCGAAAACGGCCAGCTCTTCGGTTCTATCAACAACATTCAGATTGCTGACGCTTTAAAGGCTCAGTACAACTATGATGTTGATCGTAAGAAAATTGTTGTTGATGGTTCAAAAATCAAGGAAGTTGGTACTTATAACGCTGTTGTAAATATCTACCGCGAAATCAAGGCTACTCTTAACCTTGAAGTCGTCAACGAGGAAGCTCCCGTAGCGGAAGCTCCCGAAGCTTGAGAATAATCAAGCTGTAAAACAAGGAAGTTTTCTTTTTCATAGTACAATTTTTAGGTTGGAACCTCAACGGGAGTTGGGGTTCTTTTTTTGTCTTTTAGTGATGATTATCTTTAAATCTGTAATATTAGGTTTCTCACTTTTCCCCCACACCAGTGTCAATAATCCATTTTAACCACAAGCGGTCGTTAGGATTTATATTAGATTGGTATTTGTTTCGAGTCAATTGGCCGCAACGCTGTTGCAGGCCTAGATGGGTACAAGCTCCATTGTAGCAAGTAAGGCTAATTTATGCGTTGCAAATAGAGACAGGAATGTGGACAATTTGCCGAACGTTAACAAAGATGAGCGTCGAGAAAGCTTGTTTTTTGTTGGATCCAGGCAAATCTTATGAAATAAATTCTGATTTGGTATGAATAGTTTCATTAAGTCTTTAAACATGGTGTGTGGGTTCTAATGACTGATTGGGGATTAATAGTTTTTGTATCGCCTTGTGATATGTAATGGTTGATATAGTGTCTATATTAATCTATGTATTGCAAAGCAGCAATGTTTCAAGTATTCCAATTTAGGGAAACATATTTAATCTCATTAGTGTAGCTTGTAGTAAGACCTGTATAAAAGAAAAAAGGTCTGCTAGTTATATCAGCAGACCTTTTTAAGTTAGAGTATAGAATAGTATAGATTATAGACCAAAGTGTTGGCTGAGTTCACTTTTTACGGTTATTGTGTTATAATTGTTCCAGTCTTGCATCATTTTACGAAATGCTTTGTACTGTTTTGTGGAAATAATTCCGTTAGGAGCGTCGATGTTGAGTTCGCGTATTACCTCAATACCGCCGCCGGGATTCTGTGAGATGCTGATTTTTATGAATCCGAGGCCTTTCTTTGTGTATTCAATGTTTATAGGCTTTCCAACCATAACGCGTTTGGGGGTGCGCGGAAGCAAAATGGTATAGTGATATTTCTCATTGCAGTTGCGCACCTTGATGGGGGCTTTGCGGTCGCTGGTGAGGCGAGCGGGGTCAATGTTAATGCTGCCCTTTTCTGCGGGCAATTCCATTTGTGCATAGCCGTTACCTAGTATTTTGCCAGACCAGGGTATGGTTTCGCTGCGCTCTATAGTGCGCAGCTCGTCAATGGCAGCTCCATCAATACGAGGTATACTTTTTTTATCCAAAAGCATAGTATAGTTAATATTATTACCATTTTCATTAACGGTAAAATAAATATTTTTGTTCATCCAAGCTTTTATTCCGGCTTGATTAAGCATGGCAATGACAAGTCTGGTACGCTCATTGATATTGCCGCAATTGCTGTTGAATACTTTACTAGCAGAGGCTTCCTGTTGATTGATAATGTCAGCAGGAATATTTATTTCATGGATGTTGTCAGCGACCCAGTCTCGAATGTTTGTTGCCCATACCATTATATTGTTGTCGTGTAGGTCAGCAATTACGTTACTTGCCTCTGGCACAGTTTCGTTCGAATAATTGATATCTTTATATTCCTTGCTTTTCAATAGTATTTTAATATATGGGTACATTATATGTGGGTTGGGAAGATAGTCCCCAACATAAGTTTGCTCCAAATTATTGGCTTTAAAGTGGAAGGAGTGATTGTCTGATATCTCTTTGATTTTTTTGCCGTTGCCGATTTTTGTGATGGAATATTCACCATTGTCGTTAGGTACATCTACTATCACTTCGTATTTTTTTACAGGGCAGTCTTGTGTCAGTTGTAGCTCTTCGTTCCAGACATTGAATTTTTTGCGGTGTATTGTGTAGTCGAGAACGACAATGCAGTTGTATTCCAATCCTGTATGTATTACAGCACGCTCACGTATGCCGTTGTATCGGCCACAGTCTTGGCATTCGCTGGGCAATTGGTCGATAAAAGCGTTGGCTGGGGTCTGAACTCGACTTCCGTCAGGACGTATGGTGTAGCTTTCGTTGATAGTTAGTTCGTCGATCGAGGGATTGTATAAGATAAATGTCTCACCTTTATCGGCATAGGCCGTGATGGCGCGGTTGCGAATAAGCTTTATTTCTTTGCGATAGCTTATGTCGAGAGAACCGTCGTTGTTTACTTTGTAAGTGCGGCGTATAAGATTATATTCTGCATCTTGTGCAAAAGCCGTGGAAGAGATAAAACTCAGAAATAATGCTATGGCTGAGATAGTTATTATGGATGTTTTTTTCATTGCTTTGGTAGATTATAGTGGGTGAAGAATTGTTTGTTCTATTTCTTTAAAAGGACAGGTGTGGAGGCTACTACTTTTTGATTGCGTACTGCCTGGCGGAATGCAGGCCAGTCGGCAGCATCGTAAACTCGTTTGTTGTACATTGCGTTCTCACCAAAAAAGAGTTTGTCTCCTTCTAGCTGGAAGCCGCAGCCGTAGTTTACAGCAGGAGATGCAACACCGTCAATCCGCTGGTTGTAGGTCATTGTTTTGTAATTATAAGGTAGTGTGATATTTTCGCTTATTTCTACCATTCTGGAACAACGGTCAGAAAAAGGCTGTTCGCGATGAGTTGCTATTGTGTCGAAATAGAGGTGACTCATGGCGCGGCTGTAGAAATTGCGTGCTGTGAGAGGAATGAAGATGATGTCGTCGTCGTTGACGATAGCATAGTTGGGGATGGTGAAGGTGTAAGTTATCTTAACAGGCTGGTCAAGGTAGTGGTCTTCGTCTGTGTAAGTGATTTTTTTGATTTTGGCATTTGGTGCTATGCGAAGCAGTTCGAGTTCCAAGTTACGACGCCATTCACTTTGGCGTGCTTTGAAGACACCTCGCACAGCTGCGTCACTCTGTCCTTCTGCGGTCACAGAGATAGTGCCGGAAAGTGTTCCATCTTTGGAAATCTTGGTGTTGCCAACAATGCGTAGGTAATGGTTCTCGGCTGGTGAGGTTGGCGTTTCCATCAAGTCGGCGCCATTAGGCAGCCCCATCAAGTATCCTTGCTGCTGTTCGGCGCTGCTCCAAAGCTCGCGGACGCCGGGAACCCATGTCGGATCGAGCAACTGGTACATGCCGTTGCGGCGTTGTACCACACAGACGCTATGGTTGAATTGGTCGGCGGGTATACGGTCGATACGCTCGTGAGCCATTGTCATAGCGGCATAGCTTTTGAAGCCTGCGGCACGCAGCATGGTGACAAGCATGCCGGCTTTGTCCTTGCACACTCCACAACGATCTGTGAAATTCATCTGGGCATTGTGCAAAGTATAGCCTTCTCCTTCGCCCATAGAAATTCCGCAATAACGTATATTGTCGGCTACCCAATGTGTAAGAATGCTTATGCTGTCGAGCTCGCTTTTTGCGTTCTTAAGCAGTTCACGCACTTTGGCGGTTACTTCAGGTGTACTTTTGAAACTGCCGTAGCTTTCATTGACTCCATAAAACCACATAGACTTGGACTCCCAGTTGGGGGCAGTGCTTAGCAGTAGTTTGCATTGCATATCGTTGTCGGCCAAGGCTGCCGGCTCGTGCTTGAGAGGCATAATGTCGTGGCGGCGGAATGTGAATATGGTGCGGTCGCCTTGTATGGTGGAATCCATGCTGACACCACTCATATCATTGTAAAAGCTGAAACGTAGTTTCTTTGATGTCAGCACATTGACGCTATAAACTTTATCTTGTATCGGTTGGTCGCTCCAGAAGGGGACGATGTCATAGAAGTGTCCGCGCATGGGTGGAATGTAGCGGCTGTCATCGTCGGCGAGGAGGGCATAGGTAAATCCTTTACGGAATGTCCATATCTCTAGTATGTCACGAGGGTCAAGATGCCCAACCTCTACCATTTTTTGCGAGGCACCCCAATAAATAAGTCTTGCTGGTGCTATATAGTCATATACGGTGCCTTTACCGTTCGCGACTATGGTATCGGTCTTGCCGCTATAGTAGCGATGTACTAATACCTTCTGAATCTCCACATATGCTGAAAGCGGGTCATAGTCCATCTTGACGACACTGTTGGCGCTGCAGCCAGCATAGTCGAGCATGTGGATGCGTTTGTGGCCATATATCAAGCTGAGACCCGACTCTTCCATGAAGACGTTTGTGGAGTCGAATTCGGTGAGTGTCTGGCATCCTTTGTATTTTTGTGGTTCGGTAACATTGTCGGTGTTTTGTGCAATGACTGTTGTCGTCGCAGCCATAGCTAAAACAAACAGTAAAATTCTATGTGACATATGAAAAAAAATTTGTTTTTTTAATGTTAGATTTTTCTTGTTTGGCAATGATTCTATAAAAGTTATAACGATGTGATTGGATATTTTATTGACTGTAATTAAAAAATGTTTTTTGTCTTTACTTAGTGAATGGGCTTTATAATAGGATTTGCTCGTCTATCTACTATATGATATGCGGTGGAGTAGACGTATGATGAGTGTAAGCACTATAGGCAATATGGCTGGGTTGAAGCTTTGTGGCAAGAATGGCCATGCAACAAGGAAAAAGAGCAAAAAAATCAATGGAACAATATTTGATGCAGGGGTCGATTTGCGTAGTCTCATTAATGGCCATAGGAAAATGGGTGAAGCCCAGAGTATATTGAGATTCCATTTTGTGCACCAATGGTCGCTGCCAAACCACAAAAAAAGGATAATAATAGAAATCAGGACAGGTGCGCAGAAACACAATGCGTCAAGCCATGGTAGGTTTTTGTGTCGATGTAATGCAATCATTGTTATTGAGAGCACAACAAGGAAGAGCAGCCAGAAAGCAAGGGTGGGAGAGAAACTTTTGCTAGGAGGCTCTTTTTCCTCTTCAAGCAGTTGTTTCGATTTTTCTGTTAGTTTTTTTCCAGTGGAAAGTAACGCTGTGTCGAGTTGGCACATCAGTTCTATTGGAATGTACATGTTCTGTCGCTGTGTCATGCTTTGGTCACACACACTGCCAAGAATTATGTCGATGCCCAAACGCCACCAAAGCAAAGCAGTGTCTGTGTATGTGTGAATCATGTCGCGATATGTAGTGATTGGAACGACCATAGTGTCGTTCATTAGTTGTCGTTCTTCGAGCGAAGCTGCAACAATGTCGACAACACGAGTGGCGCAGTTGTCGTGGAAAAAATCATACTTGTAGCTTCTGTTTTCGGGACGCATGTTTACCCGCAACTGTAGGTAAAGGCTGTCGAGCTCATGCTTTGTAAGCAACAAACGTTGCTGCCATACTGCTCGCCCCTCATAGATATAATCTTCCAGAAAACTTTTATACGATTGGGAGGCAAGATAATAGTCTAGTTGTCCACGCGCAAACAGCAGGTAAAAGTTGGGCTGTCCGAAATTAAAGGTGCCATAGTTGAATACGGCATCGAAATTACGGTTGCTATCGCAAATGCGAATGGCAGTGTGTCCAAAGGATTCATAAAAATCCTGACCAGGGCCACAGGTGAGTATGCTGGCAAATGCCGAATCTGACAGTGTGGGTGGGAGATTCGTGTGCTGAGCTCTCACTGCTGGCAGAAAAGAGAGAATAAATAATAGAATAACTATGTTTTTTTTCATAGATTTTTGATTGGTGTTTTATGATTGTTTATGGTTGAATAATATGTTATTTCTTGTGTTAATCGGAAAAAGTTTTGTTAATAAGGCTTAAGAATTCTTTATAAGGAAGTGTGTCGTTGAGTTCTTGCAATGCGTTGGCAAGTTCACGATAATACCATTCAATATCCATTTTGCCGTTGGGGGCATGAAACCGATTAAATACTTCGTCGCCAATAATACTGTAATCGTTGGCTATCGCTCGCATGTTAGAGAGCTTGTCGCCTATAGCAACAATCTTGCTGTCGCGAGATGCCGAGACGATGATGGCAATCTGTGATTGGCGTTTGGTACGCCAAGGAGTTCCTTTAGGCATCTGTGATGTTTCGTTTTTAACCAAATTTGCGACACGATCACCAAATTCATTGCGTATTTGTTCCTCGGTAACATCCGTGTCTTCTATTGTGTCGTGAAGTATGGCGGCAGCCAGCAACTCGGGGTCGTTGGTTATAGAGGAGACTATAGAGGCTGCTTCCATAGGGTGTATTATATATGGGAATGCTTTGCCGCGTCGTTCTGTGCCCGCATGAGCCTTGATGGCAAAGATGGCAGCGCGGTCAAAGAGTTGTGTGTCAAGAGGCATATTCATATAATGTTGATTTTTTTTGCTTGTTTGTATATGCGTGATGCACGTTGGGAGTTATAGTCGTTTTCTCCATAAAGAGAGGCGAACATGCGTGTTAGACCAGCTTCGCCAAATCCCATTTTCAAAATATGCACAATGCACAGATTCTGTAGAGTTACAGAGTATGCAACAATGTCGAGTCCTGTTCCGGCCAATTGTATCAGAGCAAGCTGGTAGGCGCTCTCGCTGCTTTCGCTGCGCATACGCTCAATATCTCCGATGGTTTTCATGCCAAGATGAACCAATACGTTGTAGTAAGGCAAAAGGCTGTCTTCATACAATTCTGCTTGGTTGATTGTAGCAATTTTGTCGGCAAGGCGTTTGAAGGGTTTCAGATTGCAATAGCTGCGGAAAGTATCGCCATTGAGAGGTACTTCGTCAAAGTCTCCGCTTGCCACTAGAGACTGCACTTTACGGCGATAGTCGTTGATCTCTTTGCGTATGTGGCTGAACTGTTCATCAGCGAGTTCCAATATTCCGGCTAGACGGTTAAGGCTGCGCTGGTGTTCGATGGGGATTTCCACAGTACTCTTATATCCAGTATCGTGTTGCATGTTGGCCCACACATGCTGTAGCGTGCTGCGCATTTGCAACTCAAAACGCACTCTATTCAGCATTGGCATTTCGGGATCATTGTACAGTGATACGGGAATACGGCAGATATAGTGGAGTGACATGTATCCAAAGCGATCTATTTCAAGCATTTTACGTTTGTCTACGGAATTCTCCCAATCTATTTCAAAGATTTTTTCGACAATTGCGGAAATGATATCAACTTCATCGCTGAAGTAGGTGATGATGCGTACACCAACGATGTCGGTGATATCATCGATGGTGCGGTATTTATAACCTTTCAGCTCCAGTTTGCCAGTCAAACTAGCCTCGGTTTTTATGCGTCCCTCCAAACCGTTGACGATTATGTTGTTTTCTCTCAACTTTTCTTTAAGTATTTCGAGAACAGTATCTTTAATGCGTTTGAAGAGTGGCTTTTGCTCGCGATACTCGTCGAGTATCATTTCGCAGTGCATGTCGAGTTTCATGGTATTACAATATTGTAATGATGTTTGAGAACCCTGTAATGTCAAAAACCTCCTTGACTTGAGGTGTCATGTTAGTCATAACCATTTTGCCGTTGCGAGCGATAACGCTTTTTTGCAGCATAAGGAACATTCTCAGACCTTGTGACGATGTGTATGTCAGTTCAGAGCAGTCGAGAACGATATCGGGGTTGTCACCGTGCATTAGGGGATCTATATCATGTTGAAACTGTTCGACGTTGGAGGTGTCGACACGACCGTTTAATTTGACGTTGGTTTTGCCTTCTTGTTTGTTGATTATGACTTCCATATCTATATAGTTGAAAAATCAGTTGAGTTTTTTTGTCATGGTCAGCACGTTGTTGCCATTTTCGTATCGATAGTTTATGCTGTCCATCATCTTCTTGCATAGGAATATTCCCAAGCCTCCTATCTGACGATCTTCAGCGTTGAGCGAGATGTCGGGGTCTTTACGCTCAAGAGGATTGAATTTTTTGCCGGCGTCACGTAGTTCAATAGTGAGTATAGGGTCTGACCCCTCTATTCTGGTGCCTGCTTCAAGCCATCCTATTCCGCCGTCGTAGGCATAGCGCACCACGTTATCGACGGCTTCTTCTATAGACAGACGCAGCTTGAATTGTAAGATGTCATCGTCAGGAATGTCAGGCGAAGACATTAGAAACTCAATTATTTCGCTACTTTTGTCTTTTATTGGATTGAAACGTTTTTTTATCATAGTTGATCGATGTTTCGATATTATATTGTTAAGCTTAGTATTGTGATGTCGTCATTTTGAGGGTTGCCTTTGGTAAAGGTTTTGACGTCGGAATAGAGCGTCTCCACAACCTCTTTGTCTGTTGTTTTTGGATCTTTTGTTCTTGGTTCGTCTGCCCATGCCAGAAGTCTGTCGTTGCCAAAGAGTGTTTTGTCGTCCTTTTCGGCTTCGTTCACACCATCGGTATAGGCAACGATACGAGTCCCTGGTGCCAAGTCAATGCTTTCATCATGAAAAACAAAGTCTTCGAAAAGGCCTATGGCTATATTTGCTTTTGCCTTGAGGAAATATGGTTTTCCGTTGGGAGGGATAATGATTATCGGATTATGTCCAGCGTTGCAAAACTCCATGTGCCCTGTCTTAAGGTTTATGCGTCCAACGAAAAGTGTGACAAACATATTGTTGCTGTTACTGTCGGTGACACTTCTGTTGATGCGTTCAAGTGTCTGGTCCATAGGTATGTTAAGGCTGGCGACAAAGCGAAGAGCTGCACGTGTTATAGCCATCATCAGCGATGCGGGAACACCTTTGCCCGAAACGTCACCAATGGAGAAGTAGAGAGTATTGTTGTTGACATAGAAATCATACAAGTCGCCGCCCACTTCCCTGGCGGGAGAAAGAAAGGCATACAAATGATCCGGAAAATCACTGCGAAGCATGCCCATCTGGATGTTGCGAGCCACGTTGAGCTCTGACTCCATACGTTCGTTAGCACGAGTAGTTGTCCTAAGCTCTTCGATATAGTCGACTATTGAGTTCTGCATGTATACAAAGCTGTCACGCAGGTTTTTCATCTCGTCTTGGCTGTTGATTTCAGGCATTGTTGCATTGAAATTACCTTTAGCCATTTTGAGAGCAGCGTCGGAAAGTTCGGTTATAGGTCGGGTCATTTTCTTTATAGTGCGGTGGCAAGAGATGAAAACCAGCAATGTTCCTATTATGCCTAATATTAGAAGGTAGAAATTCATGGTGGAGGTTTGTCTCATGACATCACGGTATAGGCATGATATCGACAGCATCCATCCATTATGAATTGGGCCATATACTACAAATGCCATATTGCGTCCTTTGCCTATTCGGCGACGAATGCTGTCCTTGCCCAATCTCATGTCGTCGCCAAGTTCTTGTAACTCCTTGTTTTCGGCAAATGCTTTTTTAATTTGCGAGAGCATAGCGCTATCGTTGATGCCGATAATGACATCCTCGCTGCACGATATAGAGGTCAAAGCATTTGGATAAGGTTTGATGGATGCTACTTTGTCTTCAATCCATTTTACAGACAGATCGGAGGCGACGATGGCGACAATATTGCTATCAGCGTCAAAAACTGGGAAACCGTAAGTTGTGACACGAGGCGCTTTTTCTTCACCACGGTGTACTGCATAGTAGGGAGTGGCCCATAATGGCGCCTTCTTTTTTACTATTTCTTGCAGCCACTCTGATTTCATCATGTTGGTGTTCCTCTGTCTGCGAGTGATAATTGAGTCGTTTTGGTTACGGTAATTGTATACTATGTATTCTTCCTTGTTGTCTTTGGCAGGGATTAAGATTGAACAACCATTAATCAGCGAACTTGTCGAGACTACATAGTTGCTTATTTTGTCTAGATTGTCAGTGTTGTTAATTTGCATTGATACATGCAATGCAATGGTGCGGGTCTGTACTTCTAATTCCGTCAATGGCTGCTCTAATTCGCTGATGGTACCATGTAGCATATATTGAGCAGATCTTGTTGCTTCAGCTTCTGTGAGTCGTGTTGATGCCCACGACACAATAAACAACATGACTATGAATATCACGGAAACTATCGCAATAACATTCCAACTGAGTCGTTTTGAAAAAGATTTTCTAGCCATTGGGAGAGTCTTGCTGGTGGGGTTAATGTGTTACTTTATAGTGTTATACGCTATGTATAGCGTACTTCTTATATTATATTATAAAAATACAAAAATACAAATATTTCGTCAAATAGTGATTACATCTGACGCTATGGGCAAAAAAATAATCTGTGATGAATATTTAGATTGATTATTGTTGTTTTTTGTTATTTTTGCAAAGAATAAAAAAAATATGTTCTTTATCAATTTATATTGGTAATCATGATTTTATAAGTAGCTAAAGCCTTGTTTAAAAACGGGTTCTTTATTGTAAGTCTGATTAAAACAATAGTAATATGCGATTTATGCAAAAGTGTATATTCTTTTTTTTGCTGATGTATACCACTGCTGCAATAGCCAATGAGGATACTAGTGTAACAGTCTCAAGTCCTAATGGAAGGCTTGTAGCGACATTTAGTTTGTCTGAAGGTGTACCATACTACTCTTTGTCGTGTGATGGCAAAACTATAGTTCTTCCTTCAAAAATGGGCTTTATACTGGAGTGGCGTGATGATATGGCTCACGCTTTTGTTCTGAGGAATGTGCAGCGTAGTGCCTTCGATGAGACCTGGCACCCAGTGTGGGGTGAGGAGACCAACATCCGCAACCATTACAACGAGATGCTGGTGACTCTCGAACAACCTGCGGGTGCAGTGGAGAGCGCCGACGGACGGTCGAAGACAATGCCTACTGTGATGCAGATACGTTTCCGTCTGTATGACGACGGACTTGGTTTCCGCTACGAGTTTCCTATGCGATACAACGGCATTGACAATGCTCTGGTATGCTTTTGGTTCAAGGAGGAACTTACCGAGTTTGCTATGACGGGCGACCATACGGCGTGGTGGATCCCAGGTGATTACGACACTCAGGAATACAACTATACCGAGAGCCGTCTGTCTCAGATTGACAGTCTTTACGAAAAAGGTCACGAGCATGGCGGCTGGCCGTGGACAGCCTTTTCACGTACTGGTGTGCAGACAGCTCTGCAAATGAGGACCGACGATGGTCTTTACATTAATATCCATGAGGCTGCCACACTTGACTATCCCACAATGCATTTGAATCTCGACCCCAAGACTTTAACCTTCCGCGCTTGGCTATGTCCCGATGCCGCAGGCTACAAAGGCCGTATGCAGGCTCCATGCCACACACCATGGCGTACGGTGATGGTGTGCGACAAGGCAACCGACGTGTTGCGGTCGCGCCTTATCCTCAATCTCAACGACCCTTGCGCCCTCGAAGATGTCAGCTGGATTCACCCAGTGAAATATATGGGCGTATGGTGGGAGATGATATCGGGCAAGAGTACTTGGAATTATACCAACGACTACCCCTCGGTTCGCCTTGGCGAGACCGACTTTGAGCATGCCAAACCCAACGGAACCCATGGCGCCAACAACGCCAATGTGCGCCGCTATATAGACTTCGCTGCCAAACATGGTTTTGACGCCCTCCTTATCGAGGGATGGAATGTCGGCTGGGAAGATTGGTACGGCAAGCAGAAGGACTTCGTCTTCGACTTCCTCACACCATACCCCGATTTCGACCTGCCAGCATTGAACAAGTATGCACATGAGAAGGGCATACGCCTCATTATGCACCACGAGAGCAGTGCCTCTACTGTCAACTACGAGCGCTGGATGGAGAAAGCATATAACCTTATGAATAGGTATGGCTATGATGCCGTCAAGAGTGGCTATGTGGGTACCATTATCCCATTTGCAGAAGGTCACTATAGTCAGCCCATCAACAACCACTATCACCACGCCATTGTGGAGGCTGCCAAACACCATATTATGGTCAACGCTCACGAGGCGGTGCGCCCCACAGGACTCTGCCGTACTTGGCCCAATATGATTGGCAACGAGAGTGCTATGGGTACAGAGTTCCGCGAGCGTATCCATCCTGGACACACAGCCATTTTGCCATTCACACGCCTTCAGGGTGGCCCGATGGACTACACACCTGGCATCTTCGAGCCCGACATGGGCAAGATTGTCCCTTGGGGACAGAAGATGCAGCACACCATTTGCAACCAGTTGGGCCTTTATGTCACCTTCTACTCGCCTCTGCAGATGGCCGCCGACTTCCCCGAGCATTATGAACCCTATCTCGACGCCTTCCAGTTTATCAAAGATGTGGCTGTTGACTGGGACACCAGCATTTACATTGCCGCCGAGCCCGGCGACTACATTGTTACCGCCCGCAAGCCAAAGGTTTCCTCTTTGAACAAAGCCGCCGATGGTGTGGGAGAGTTGCCCGATGGCAAGAAAGGTGTTGTTAGTAGTGCTGCCCAGTATGTTTATGGTATGACTAGTCCTGTTGGACTGACAGGTAAGACGCCACACGATGTGTGGTACCTCGGAGGCATCACCGACGAGACAGCCCGAGAGTTCTCTATCAAGCTCGATTTCCTCACTTCCGGCAAGACCTACGAAGCCATCATCTACGCCGACGGCAAGGACGCATCTGGCATCCCCGGCGACGCCTATAACCCGTACTCATATACTATTACAAACAAGAAAGTCACTTCCAAGACTACCCTCAAACTCAAGATGGCTCCCTGCGGAGGCTTCGCAGTATCTATAAGGGAACAATAATATCTTGATTATTGTCGAATATGAGGAGCATGGGAGGCACTCAGTTTTATCCTAGCAATACGTCCATAACCATCATCAGTACAAAACCTAATGCAAAACCTATGGTCGACAGGTTGGTATGACGTCCTTGAGCTGTCTCCGGAATGAGTTCTTCTACGACAACATACATCATGGCTCCTGCGGCAAACGCCAGCAAGTAGGGTAGGGCTACGCCTAGGAATCCTGCCAAAAATAGTATGGCTACAGAGCCTAAGGGCTCCACAAAACCACTTAATGAGCCAATCATAAACGAACGCCAACGGGAATTACCTTCGGCGTACATGGGCATTGATATTATTGCTCCTTCGGGTATGTTTTGTATGGCAATTCCTATGCTCACTGCCAAAGCGGCACTTAACGTCAATCCATGCTCTTCGCCGGCGAAGACCACACCAACGGCCATTCCTTCCGGAAGATTGTGTATCGTTACTGCCAAAGCTAGCATTATTGTGCGCGACAGATGCGCTTTGGGACCTTCTGATTTGTTGGCACCGAGATGAAGGTGTGGTGTGAACTCGTCAATAAGTAATAAAAACAATATACCAGCAAGAAATCCAATAGATGTGGGAACGACGCTCATAGTCCCATTTCCGGCAGCAGAGTGCCTTGACATCTCGATACTCGGTATCAATAACGACCATATGCTCGCTGCCACCATGACTCCACTGGCAAATCCCAATAATGTCTTCTGTACCCTATCTGGAATACCTTTGCGCATAAAAAACACAAAAGCAGCTCCCAACATGGTACCTGCCAAAGGCAACAATATCCCTGTTATTGTAGCGGTATTCATTGTAATGTTGTTGATTCTTAACTGCTTGTTTTGTTTGCTGGAACGTTCTATTTTTTTGCAAAATTAGACTTTATTGTACAGTCAAACAATAGCCAGAAGTAGTGGTTTTTGGCTTGAGAATACAAAGAAGGGGCTATTCAAAAAGGAGAATGATGCTATTCTATCTGTGATATTTGGGATTGATTTTAATATTGGTTTTTAGTCCAAAACGGAGCTGTTTGACAATACCCTTGTTGAGGTATACTCCGCAGTCGACTCTTCCGCTGGTAAAGGTGAAGAGAAGACGTTTTCCACCAAGTAGCTTTTTTTTGACCTGGCAAGTGGTGATATTTGATTCTTGAAGACGATCAAACCCTAGCGCGGAACGGCCTTGGAATTCTTTTACCGTACCAGCTTCCATTTCGTATAGTGCCAAAAGTGAGTCAAGAGATGCAAAGGCCTCGTCGGTCGTTGCACCAAGCCATAGGCAGGTTTCCCTGACATCCTCAATGGCAAAATTGCCAGCGCCCTTTATCGAAATGGAGAATATCTCACTAGCACCCCCTAGACTCATGTAATAACCAACTGTTCCGTCGTCATCTTTGTATAGAAAGATTGAGTATTTGGCATTGTTATTAGTGACTTCTGAGACATCTATTCTTACATTGGCGGGAAAGTCTTTTTGTGCGTGTAAGCCTAATGTGGCTACTAATGAAAATGCTAATAAAAATAATATTTTCTTCATGGTTTTTGTGATTGATATTTAGTTTTTTGCTGTTTTTTTATAAAATATAAATGTACATAATTATTTCGTAGCATGGAAAAAAGGCCATTTTTATGAAAAACCCCCGCAGAGTAGATTCTCTCGGGGGTAGAGTCAATCCAGCCCATTAGGGATTGGTCATCCTTGTCTATTATTTGTTTGCTGCCTGAGTTGCAGTAATAGCTACGACGTTGACAACATCCTCGACAGAGCATCCGCGGCTTAAGTCATTGATGGGAGCTGCCATACCTTGCATAACAGGGCCTATGGCCTCTGCGCCGGCAAGACGCTGAACGAGCTTATAGCAGATGTTGCCGCTCTGAAGGTCGGGAAACACAAGCACATTGGCTTTTCCGGCTATTTCGCTGCCGGGAGCCTTGCTGGCACCTACCTTGGGAACAATGGCAGCGTCGGCCTGAAGTTCACAATCCAGCTTGACATTGGGGTCGAGTTCATGAGCTACACGGCCAGCCTCGATGACTTTGTCAACGAGTTCATGTTTGGCGCTGCCTTTGGTGGAAAAGCTGAGAATTGCCACACGAGGTTCTTTGAAACCTGCTATTGCTTTGGCTGTTTGAGCCGAGACAACGGCGATTTGGCCAAGTTCCTCTGCTGTTGGGCACGGAGTGGCGGCACAGTCGGCAAAGACCATAATACCATCCTCACCATAGGTCTTGTCCTTCAGAACCATAATAAAGGCTCCGCTGACAACGCTAACTCCCGGTAGAGTTTTGACCACTTGGAAAGCAGGACGCAATACATCGCCTGTGGCGTTGCGAGCTCCAGCAACCTCACCATCAGCATCGCCATTCTTTATCAATAGAGTGGCAAGATATAGAGGATCCTCGACGAGGCGCATGGCCTCATCCATCTGCATGCCTTTCTTTTTGCGAATTTCGCATAGCATCTCGGCATAATACTGTTTCTTGTCATGATTGACAGGGTCGATAATTGTGGCACGGTCGATATTGGAAAGATTCCACTGTTTAGCCAGGCCCTTTATCTCTTGCTCGTTGCCAAGAAGAATAAGACGTGCCAAACCCTCACCAAGAATAATGTCGGCAGCTTTAAGAGTACGTTCTTCTGTACCTTCGGCCAGAACGATGCATTTGTTGGCAGCTTTCGCCTTGGCTCGAATTTGTTCCATTAATGACATAGTGTTGCTTTTTTGAGGTTTATTTTTTGATGATTATTTTGCTGGTATAGCTGTTAGATGAGGTGTAGAGATTGAGGATATAAGTACCGTTATCGAGTGAGGAGAGGTCCAAAGCCTGTGATGTGGCAGTGAGGACAGTGTAGCCTTCTTTTACGCAGCGTCCTGAAAGGTCGAATACTTTATAGTTTGCCATTCCCAGGGCGTTGACATCAAAATGTACATTGCCATTGCTGGGGTTGGGATAGACGGTCATTTCGGCGGAGTTGTAATCCTCTACACTGTTTATTGCCGCAGATGAGCCAGTGTAGTCGATGCCGTCAAGAACCATAACTCCGGTGTTGGCGGGGTCAAGCCATGATGACAGACTGTTCGTGGTGGTGCCGCCGCCAGTCCATGAGTTATAGATGCGGCCATAGAGGTCGGTGCCTGACATATAATTGCATGCGCTAGAACCAGCATAGAGTTGACCTATGATTCGTTTGTCGGCATTGAAAAGAGGGCTGCCCGACGATCCCTGCTCGGTTACGCCTTTGTTGCTGTTGCCCGTATACCAAGCCACCTCCCAAAACTTATTGTAGCTGCCCGACATGCGCTTTACAGTTTTGGGTATTGAGATTTTTTTGAAGTCTCCACCAGGATGGTGTATGCATGCGCCTGGTGTAGCTGTTGCCACATTGTTGCGGTCCCAGCCTGCGTAATATGGCTTGTAGGTGTCTGGGATGGCGTTGCTTATACGCATAAGCAAGAAATCCGAGCCTCCGTTATAACTGTATTTTGCCAGCATTTGAGCTCCGGTAACCGACTTGTTGCTTGAGCCGACAGTGGCTGAGCATGTGCTGGTTTGATATAAGAAATAGAATACAAAATCCAAACCATTAAGGACGAGGTTGGGGTATCTCTGTTGCAAATCGCCCAACATGGCTTCCTCATCTTGGCAGTGGAAAGCTGAGAGGACATAGGGGGTTCTGTCTTGGTTGGTGTTGTTGATGAGTGCTCCCGAGCACATAAATGAAAGCTGGCCTCCGTTGGTATTGGCTCTGATTTCAATGGCAACAACAGAGCGAACTTGGTCGCGCCAGTCGTCAGCTGCCGAGCATGCCACGTTGATGTGGCAAGAACCTTCTGCAGTGCCGTGAGGACCCTTGGCAGCTTCAATAGCGTCGCTATAGGTGTCGCTAATCATCTGAAAGATGTCTTTATAGCCATGGCCAACATTCCCGATGATCAAAGTTCCTGGCTCTTTGTCGGCGGGTACATTGTATTCAATGTAGGCTGTGCTGCCAGGTATTGCCTGGGTGTAGAATCTGCCGTCTTCCTTCACGTCGTCTTTGTTGAAGGAACCCAACACAAATTCGCCACTCTGGTCGTAGATATACAGAGTGGCACCTTCGGGAATATCATAGCTAGTGAAGTCGAGGGTTACAAACTTGGCTTCGGGTGATTGTACTGCCAACAGGTAGTGCTTACCATTAGCGTCCTCGCTCAGATGTGCATATTTCAATATATCTAGTTCCTTTTGTTGACCGACACTAACGCGCATTGGGCTTCCTCCCTTGACAGAGTTAAGATCCTCTTCCAGGTACTTTTCGTTGTCAATAGTGGGCAAATAATAAGTGTTCCACGTAACTTTGGCTGAGTTGTTGTTGAACAGAGGCTCTCCACCATGACTAATTTGTGCATTGGCAACAGTAGTTATCGCCAAGGCAAAAAACAAACTTGCTGTAGAAAAAAGCTTTCTCATTTTTTGTATAAGTTATTAAATTATTAGTTCTTATAAATATTTATGCTTAGTGCAATAAAATACAAAGATACATTTTTTTTCTTTAGTCAAAGAAAAATTCGTAATTTTGTCTACTTTTTGAAAGTAGAATTAATAATATAAATTATGGCAAATCAAGAAGATATATTCAAGAAAGTGGTTTCTCATGCCAAAGAGTATGGTTTCATTTTCCCTTCTAGTGAGATTTACGATGGTCTTGGTGCCGTTTACGATTATGGTCAACTTGGCACCGAATTGAAAAACAACATCAAACAATATTGGTGGAAAGCTATGGTTCAATACCACGAAAATATCGTTGGTATTGACTCCGCTATTTTCATGCACCCTAAAATATGGAAAGCATCTGGTCATGTTGACGCTTTCAACGACCCCCTCATCGACAATAAAGACAGTAAAAAGCGCTATCGCGCCGACGTCCTTATAGAGGATCATATTGCCAAAATCGAGGACAAGATAAAGAAAGAGTGCGACAAGGCTCATAAACGTTTTGGCGACGCCTTCAATCGTGAGCAGTTTGTCTCTACTAATCCGCGTGTTCTTGAGCACCAGAAACAAATTGACGAAATCCACGAAAAATATGCCGAGCTCATGAATGCCAACGACCTCGCTGGTCTAAAACAGCTCATTCTTGATTTGGGCATAGTATGTCCTATCAGTGGCACCCGCAACTGGACCGACGTGCGTCAGTTCAACCTTATGTTTGCAACAAAAATGGGTAGTGTTGAAGGTGAGAACGACACCCTTTACCTGCGTCCTGAGACAGCACAAGGTATTTTTGTCAACTTCCTTAATGTCCAGAAAAGCGGCCGCATGAAAATACCTTTTGGCATTGCCCAAATAGGAAAAGCTTTCCGCAACGAAATTGTAGCTCGACAGTTTATTTTCCGTATGCGTGAGTTTGAGCAGATGGAGATGCAATTCTTTGTTCGTCCTGGCACCGAGTTGGAATGGTTCCGCCACTGGAAAGAGGAACGCCTTAACTGGCATCTCGCTCTTGGCATTCCTGCCGACAAATATCGTTTCCACGATCATGAGAAATTGGCTCACTACGCCAATGCCGCAACCGACATAGAGTTTGAATTCCCCTTCGGCTTTAAAGAGCTGGAAGGCATACACAGTCGCACCGATTTCGACCTCTCCCGACATAGTGAGTTCAGTGGCAAAAAACTGCAATATTTCGACAGCGAGCTGAACGAAAACTATACGCCCTATGTCATAGAGACCTCTATCGGTGTCGACCGTACTTTCCTCGCCATCTTCAGTCATGCGCTGAAAGAGGAAACCCTCGAGGACGGCAGCACTCGCACCTTGTTGAGCCTCCCACCGGTGTTGGCACCTTACAAAGCAGCCATACTTCCTTTGGTTAAGAAGGATGGTCTACCTGAAAGGGCTCGCGAAATAATGGATTCGCTCAAGTATGACTTTATGCTTCAATATGATGAAAAAGACGCAATCGGCCGCCGCTATCGTCGTCAAGATGCCATTGGCACTCCATTCTGTATCACTGTCGACAACGACACCCTTGAGGGCAAAGGCGTAACCGTACGTGAACGTGACTCTATGAAGCAGGAACGCATACCCGTTGAAAAACTTAACACATACCTTCACGAGCACATCAAACCAATCCAAGTTAACTGAAAAACGAAGACGTAAACGATTATTTACATATGCAAAACATTCGTAACGTAGCCATAATAGCACATGTCGACCACGGCAAAACAACATTGGTCGACAGAATGCTTCATCAGGCAAAGTTGTTCCGCGAGAACCAGGAAACTGGCGACCTTATTCTTGACAACAACGACCTTGAACGCGAACGTGGCATCACTATTCTCTCCAAGAATGTCAGTGTTCGCTATAAAGACTATAAGATAAACATTATCGACACTCCTGGCCACAGTGATTTCGGTGGCGAAGTTGAGCGTGTGCTCAACATGGCCGACGGCGTTCTCCTTGTCGTCGATGCCTTTGAAGGTCCCATGCCTCAAACTCGTTTTGTTCTCCAAAAAGCTATCGAGTTGGGCCTCAAACCTATCGTGGTCGTGAACAAAGTAGACAAACCCAACTGTGATCCAGAAGCTACTCAGGAGGCAGTTTTCGACCTCATGTTCAATCTGGGCGCCAACAACGACCAGCTCGATTTTCCAACAGCCTACGGTAGCGCCAAGCAAGGGTGGATGGGCGCCGACTGGAACACTCCTACTGAGGATATTAGCTACCTTATGGACCTTATCATCAAGTATATCCCTCAGCCCAAGGTGGCCGATGGCAACACTCAGATGATGCTCTCTTCGCTCGACTATAGCAGTTACCTTGGCCGTATCGCTGTAGGACGCCTAAACCGTGGCACTCTGCAAGCAGGACAGCCTATATGTCTTGTCAAACGTGACCAGACTCATATTATGAGTCGAATAAAAGAGCTTTACACCTTTGAGGGCCTTGGCAAAGAACGCACCAAAAATGTCATCGAAGCTGGCGAAATTTGTGCTGTTCTCCTTGACCTCGACAAAAATGTCATGTTTGAAATCGGCGACACCATCTGTGATGCTGATAATCCTGACCCGCTGCCTCCCATCAAGGTCGACGAGCCAACTATGAGCATGCTCTTCACTATCAACAACTCTCCTTTCTTCGGTAAAGAGGGTAAATATGTCACTAGCCGCCATATTCGCGAACGCCTATATCATGAGCTCGAGAAGAATCTGGCTATGCGTATCGAAGAGACCTCCTCGCCCGATTCTCTCCTTGTCTTCGGACGCGGCATTCTACACCTCTCCATCCTTATTGAGACTATGCGTCGCGAGGGCTATGAGCTTCAGGTGGGACAACCCAAGGTTATCATAAAGGAAATCGACGGTCAGAAATGCGAACCAATCGAACAACTTACGGTCCTTGTCCCCGAGGAGTTCAGCAGCAAAGTTATTGATGTTGTTACTCGCCGCAAAGGTGAAATGGGCACTATCGAGACTAAGGGCGACCGTGTGCAACTCGACTTCACTATTCCAAGCCGTGGAATCATAGGCCTTCGAAACACCCTTTTGACAGCCACTAATGGCGAGGCTGTCATAGCCAGTCGCTTCCTAGAATTCCAGCCTTGGAAAGGCGACATCGATGACCATAAATATGGTGCCCTTATCGCCAAGGAAACTGGTGAGGCTACTGCGTACAGTATCAGTAAACTACAGGATAGAGGACCCTTCTTTATCGAACCGGGCGACCAGGTATACGCCGGAGAGGTGATTGGCGAAAGTTTACGTCCGGGCAATGACATTGTTATCAATGTTGTGACTGCTAAGAACCTTACCAACATGCGCAGCAAAAGTGCTGACGACAAGTCTACTTGTTCCCCAGCAATCAAATTCAGTCTCGAGGAAGCTATGGAATATATTCGTGAGGACGAATACCTTGAGATTACTCCGACACATCTGCGCATACGCAAAATTATACTCGACGAGATTGAACGCAAACGTGCTCGTATTGCTGCCGGCGATACCACTGCTTGATGCTCTTTTAACCTAAGCAAATAAAAGTAAGGGACAAGTTGTATCACTTGTCCCTTTTTACTTTATGTATATGAAGGAGGTTTAGCTATCTGCTTAGTTCGTCGATAAAAACTTTTGGCAAATAGATGTTCTCTACGCTGAGGGCTTCGCGAAACATTGGAGCCACCTCTTTCGGAGTGTAGCCGGCTATACCACAACCAACAGCGGTGACCAGAAAAGTCAGTTCTGGATGTTGCTTGGCACAATCTATGAAATGTGCTATTGCTTTCTTCATAGAGGCTGTCCCCTCCATTGTGGGCAGAGCGTATGTGCGGCCTGTAAGACCCTCGCCAATACCCCATTCGGCACCGAAGTTTTTGTGGGCATACCATGCTGCTCCACCACCATGCATGCCTTGAATATTGCTTCCGAATACAAATATCTCATTATCATTCAATTTTTCAATAGTATTTGATGAGATACGATTACCGTTGATAATTTGTCTGTTTTCCATAGTTGATTATTATTTCGATGTGCAAAAATAACATTTTTCTTCGAGGTGACAAAATTAATTTTATAACATGGCGTTAAAGAATTGTTAAAAGGAGTTTTCCATTTAAAAAAAGGACGCAATAGATATTTCCATTTGCCTTAAACCAAATGTCCCCTTTTGACCTATGTATAACATTGTTGATTTCAAACGTTTGAATAATTAACCAATCCTTTCAATTATCAGCTCATGAAAGTTCATTTTATTGCTATCGGAGGCAGCGCTATGCACAACTTGGCTTTGGCCTTGCATCATAAGGGATATATTGTTACAGGTTCTGATGACGAGATTTTTGACCCTGCCCGTACTCGTCTTGCCAATGCAGGCTTGTTGCCCGAAAGCGAAGGTTGGCACCCTGAGCGCATCACTCCCGATCTCGATGCTGTGGTGCTAGGCATGCATGCTCGTATCGACAATCCTGAACTGCTACGTGCTCAAGAATTGGGACTGAAAATATACAGTTATCCAGAATATCTCTACGATCAGTCGAAAGACAAGCTACGCATCGTTATTGGTGGATCGCACGGCAAAACCACGACTACGGCAATGATACTGCATGTTTTGCAACGTTGCGGAATTGAGGCTGACTATATGGTAGGTGCACAACTGAAAGGGTTCGATGTTATGGTTCGATTGAGCCATACAGCAAAGGTGATGGTCATTGAGGGTGATGAGTATCTTACCTCGCCCATCGACCGCCGTCCCAAGTTCCATCTCTATCACCCTAATGTTGCCATCATTACAGGCATAGAGTGGGATCATATCAACGTGTTTCCTACATTTGACATCTATCGTGAGCAATTCGACAAATTCATCAACCTAATAGAGCCACAAGGAACGCTGATATACTGTGACGAGGATGCCGAAGTGCATCGCGTGGCTGTTGAAAACCAGCGCGTCGATATTAACAAGCTGCCATATGTTTGTCCAAATCATGTTGTAGAGGATGGCGTGACCTATCTGTTGTCAAGTAATGTTAAGACACCGCTGCAGGTCTTTGGACACCACAACCTACTAAACCTCACCGCCGCACGGTTGGCATGCCGCCAGGTGGGAGTGAATGATGAGCAGTTTGTTGAGGCTATCAGTACCTTTGGGGGCGCCTCGAAGCGATTGGAACTGGTGAAAAAAAACAGCACCTGTGCTGTTTACAAAGATTTCGCCCATGCTCCATCCAAGCTCCGCGCCACTATACACGCTATGCGTGAACAGTACCCAGACCGTACTTTGGTGGCCTGTATGGAACTGCACACCTTCAGCTCGTTGACTCAGGAATTCCTGCAACAGTATCGAGGCACAATGGACGAGGCCGACGTGCGTTATGTTTACTTTAGCCAGCATGCTCTACAACTCAAAAAACTACCTCCCCTAGACCCTGATGAGGTCGGCAAAGCATTTGGTGGGAATGTAGAGGTCTTTACCGACAGTAAAAAGATGCTCGTTGCTGTTAAAGCATTATTTCAGGCCAAGGAGAATAGAAATCTTTTAATGATGTCAAGCGGCAACTTCGATGGCATCGACTTCGCGGTGCTGGCCGACGAAATTCTTTGATGTTTTTTTAAGCTTTTCAAACGTCATTTATTATATCACTCATCATGAAATCAAAATTCGAGATAGGAGACAAAGTCAAATTCCTTAACCAGATAGGTGGCGGTATCGTCACCAAAATAACCGACGACTTTATTTTTGTTGAAGACGATAGTGGTTTCGATATTCCTATGCAACCCGAGGAGCTGATTCGTATGGCAGACCAACAGGGGGCGGCAAAGATGTTCAATTCCAAGATGGAAGAGCACCTTAAAGGTAAAGGGAAGGAGATTCCTTCGGTTTTCAATTCCACTTCAAAAGCCGCCGAGGCTCTGAAAAAAGCAGTTCCGATCACTCCCGAGGAGGAAATAAAACAGCTAAAAAACCAAATAGCCAATTTAAAAGACCAAGTCGCAAAACTGAAAAAACAACTCAGCAACGTCCAGCAGCATAACAGCACCACTCTAAGCGATAACATCTTGCTGCAACACACCGTTTCCCCGGGTGAGGCTGAAGTGGACCTGCATATTGACATGCTCTCTGAGCACCCTGGCGATTTGACGGCTCATGAGGCTTTCGAAATTCAAATGCATTATTTCCGTCTCTGTATGAACCATGCTTTCAAGAATAAAATGAAAAAGGTCACTTTCATACATGGCGTTGGCAAGGGCATATTGAAAGAGGAAATTCAAAAGGAACTGAAACAATACGACAACGTCCATTTCTTCGACGCGCCTATGTCAAAATATGGTGTAGGTGCCACAGAGGTCTATTTTAGATAATGAAATGTCGTTTGCGAATCAATAACGAGAAAATCAACAGAAAAATGAGCAAACAAATAACCATAGGAAACCTAACTATGGGCGGCGACGCCCCTGTCAGAGTGCAGTCGATGACCAACACCGACACCATGGATACTAAAGCCACAGTAGAGCAAACACTGCGCATGGTGGAGGCTGGATGTGAGTTGGTCCGTATCACTGCCCCAGATGTAAAGGCGGCACAAAATCTTTACAATATCAAGAATGAGCTCGCCAAACATGGATGTTTTGTGCCTTTGGTCGCCGACATACACTTCAATCCTCTTGCCGCCGAGACAGCAGCCGCTATCGTTGAAAAAGTGCGTGTCAATCCTGGCAATTACACCGATCGCAACACGGGGAAAACAGAATTCAGCGATCAGGAATACCGTGATGAACTTGAAAAGATTGGCGACAAAATGTCGCGTCTTATCGATATATGCAAACAGCATGGTACTGCGATGCGCATAGGCACCAATCATGGTAGCCTTAGCGAGCGCATTATGAGCCGTTACGGCAACACTCCCGAGGGTATGGCTCAGTCGGCTATAGAGTTTGCCGAGGTGTGTCGTCGTCAGAACTATGACAAACTGGTCTTTTCCATGAAAGCCAGCAACGTCAAAGTTATGGTACAGAGTACTCGCCTTTTTGTCGACAAAATGCATACCATGGGGATGGACTACCCGATACACTTGGGCGTTACCGAGGCCGGCGACGCCATGCAGGGCAGACTTAAAAGTGCCATAGGTATAGGCTCTCTGCTGCTTGACGGAATAGGGGATACCATTCGTGTGTCGCTTACCGAAGACCCAGAAGCTGAGATCCCTGTTGCCTACGACATACTTCAGGCCGCAGGAGTGCGCATAACCCAACCTGAATACATAGCATGCCCTTCATGTGGTCGCACTCAATACAACATACAAGAGGCTCTACAGCGTATCAAGGCGGCGACGGCACAATTTACGGGCGTAAAAATCGGTGTTATGGGCTGCATTGTGAATGGCCCTGGCGAGATGGCCGACGCCGACTATGGCTATGTGGGTAGCGGAGAAGGCAAGATAACTCTCTACAAAGGCCGCCAGGTTGTTAAACGAAACATCGATCAAGTTGACGCTGTTGAAGAACTTGTGAAACTTATCTCTGAATCGCGCCCAACGAAATGAAAAAAGCAGACCCTTTCCCAAGGATCTGCAACACCATTATGAATTCAACAAAACAATCTTCTTTTTCAAATGCAAAGGTATAGATTGTATCTTTATAAATGAAAGAACAATTATTTAAAACGTCATTTTTTAAGTCCGAAATGCAAATTGCCGTTGTTGAAGTAATACTATGATTGTAAAAATAACAACATAAATATAGTCGGCTTTTAGAAGAAAACAATAAAATAAAAGCGTCTCCATGAATACCATGGAGACGCTTTTGTATAGATTAACTATCTAAATATTAGAAGTGATAGTTGAAACCAATACGGAAGTTGCCAAGGTGAGCATTGAGTGTTTGAGCGCTAGCGTCAACATTCAAGCCAAATGTGTTGGTAACATCGGTGGAAATGAGTTCGTCAGGATTGGTGGCGCCAAAACCAGCATAGGTTTTAACCGATGAGTGGGTAAATGCCAATCCAGCGAGATCGATGTAGCAGTCAGCCGACCATTTGTCGTTGAATTTGTAGTTTACACCAGGGGTGATGGATAGTGAGAGGAAAGACATGGATGTGTTGCCATCGTAAGAATCGTCAAATCCAAGAGGTGCTGGTGCATTGCTGAAATCATGATGTTTGCTGCGAGGGGAAACACCGAAGGTAAGAGCGGCTTCACAGAAGAAGTTGAATTTACCAGCCTGAGCAAAATAGTAGCGGAAATAGGGAGAAACAGCAAACATAGTGTTGCTTGTTTTTGTCCAAGCTTCTTGATTCAAGGCATAAGCGGCTTGCATAAAGTTTGTGGTAGAGCCAGTAGCGTAAAGAAGGCTTAAACCAACTTGCATGTTGTCATTGAGGACATAGCTGATGGTAGGAGCAATGGTGAAATTCATGGCCTTGTTGTTGGGAGCATCCCATACAGGATTGGCATTTTCTTGAGTGTAAGTACCGCCATTGGTGTTGAAGCCAAGCTGGCCACCAAGAATGAATTGTGCGTTTGCAGCCATTGCAAAGCAAGCAAGAGCGAGGGTTAAAAGTACTTTTTTCATGTTTTTTTGATTTTTGTTTGACTTATTTTTTTACGTTTTGTTGTTCAACGCTTTTTTTAACGTAATTTAATACGTATTTATTGTGTAATATGTTTCATTTTTTTGTTTTGCAAAAATACAATGATAAGAAAAGTAAGTTTGCGGAAAAGAAAATGAAATGTCATATTTGCGTGCCGAAACGTAAATTGTGTGATATTAGAAGTACAAGTCGCGCTCGCCGTCTCCGATTTTGCAGAGGTTGCCTTCAACTTTTTTCTTTAGCTCCTCTTTTGTGAAGGTTTGGGTGAGTTGTTTTAATAAAGCCAGACCCTTTGCCTTGGTTTCAGGGCTTGCATAGTCTTCAAGATATTCGCGGAAGGTGAACATAGCGTTGGGTTTGCAGTATTCTTTTATGAGACCGGGTTTGGCAAGGTCCATGAAGTCGGCGCCTACACGCCCTTTGCGGTAGCAGCCAGTACAGAAACTGGGAATATATCCGCCGTCAATCATCATGCTGATAACTTCGTCGAGCGAACGGTGATCGCCCAGGGTGAACTGGGCGCCCGTGTCGCCGGTTTTCTCGTAGGGTTTGGCCTCGTTGCTGTTGTTATCCTCGTCATATCCGCCAGGGTTGGTCTCAGAGGCGGCCGAAATCTGGCTTACGCCGTATTTAACCAACTGGTCACGCAGCTCGGGACGCTCGCGGGTGCTGATGATGATGCCTGTGTAAGGCATAGCAATTCGGATAATGGCTATTATCTTCATAAAGTCGGCGTCACTGACGGGGTGCGGAATATTTTCGGGTAGTGAAAAAGGAGTACCCTCAGCAGGCTCGATACGCGGGAAACTGACGGTGTGAGGACCGCAGCCATACTCCTCTTCCAGATGGCGCGCGTGCTCCATGATGGCGAGGATCTCGAAACGGTAGTCGACGAGTCCAAACAGGGCACCAACTCCAACGTCGTCAATGCCTCCTTCCATCGCTCGATCCATACAGGTGAGGCGGTATAGGTAGTCGGCTTTGGGGGTTCCGGCAGGGTGGAACTTGGCATATTCAACTTCGTCGTATGTCTCTTGGAAGCATACATAGGTGCCTATCTTCTCTGCCTTGAGTTTGGCGTAGTCTTCCACACTCATTGGTGCCAACTCGACATTAATACGGCGAATGGTGCTGCCTTTTTCGTCTTTGGCGGCATAAGTGCGGCGAATAGCCTCGACCATATAGTTGGCGTCGTTGCGAGGGCTCTCGCCGCAGATAAGCAGTGCGCGTTTGTGACCCATGCGCAGCAGGTGCAGTGTTTCGGTCTCGATTTCATCGAGGGTGAGGATTTTGCGTTTGAGAGCTTTGTTGTCGCGGCGGAATCCGCAGTACACGCAGTTGTTGACGCAGGCGTTGCCGGTATAGATAGGGGCGAAGAGCACCAGGCGCTTTCCGTAGATCTCCTCTTTGCAGTAGTGTGCGGTGTCGAGAATCTTCTGTATTCCGCCTTCATCCTCCACGCAGAGCAGTTTCGCCACGTCCTCAAGGTTCAGACCTTTTAGTTTGCGGGCCTTGTTGAGGATGTCGTTAAGCTGGCTCTCGCTAGGAGCGTTATTGTCGAGCATACCATAGAGTTTGTCTCTATCGATAAAATTTTGGTGTTTCATGGGATTTTATGGATTTAATGATTATTATTAACTAGCTTTGGTCATCACTGCTTTGCATTCCACTCCTTGAATACGGCCAACGGTGCCGGTGAGGGCATTGATGCGGTTGACAGTACCTTCGACAATAAGCGATATCACCGCCACAGCGCGTTGCTGAAACGGTAATCCTTGCCGACAGAGGATGATGTCGGAATAGTCCGAAATAATGGGATTAATCCGTGCCGCCTGGCTACGGTCGGTCACTAAAATGGTTATTGTTCCTATTCTCTTTTCCATCAGGGTTCAAAAGCCTGTGGCTCGTGAAGAGCCGTTTTGAGCGCAGGCAAATACGCTTTTGGATTAGATTTACAATAAGTTGCGTCGTTTCGTGCTTTCGAAACGACGCAACAAAAGTAGTTATTTTTTTGATACTGGCAAAATAATTATGAAATATACTGCCCGTATTTTTTTTAGCTTTTCGACAGAAGGCATGTTGCTCTCTGTTATTTGTCTTTATACCATTCCACCTTGCGCGAAGCCGACATGGCTACAGCGAGTACTACAAAGAGACCTATGCTGCCTACCAGCAAGGCGTAGCTCTCGATCTGCAGCAATATATATATAAAGGTGTAGCAAACGGCCAGGACTCCGCCTATCAACATGCCGACTTTTCTGTTGTGCATGACTCCACCTAGATAGCATGTCAGCAACGTTACTGTCATGACGGTGGCGATGATGTATGCCACGAGGAACGACAGATGTTCGGAAAACGATAGCAAAAGGGTGTAGAACAGCATGATGGCGATGCCGACAAGCAAGTATTGCACTGGGTGAATAGGGCTTTCGCGGCGCAGCTCGACGAAGAAGACGATGGCGAACGTCAGCAGTACGATGAGGTAGGCATATTTCACGGCGCGTTCGTTCTGCTGATATTGCTCCACGGGCTGTCGCAACGTCACGCCAAAAGAGTCATCGCCGCTGTTGTCGCCATCAATGTAATAATTGCTGTTCGTATTCATGCTATGCCATTTGCTGGCAGAGACAATCTGTGAGAAGCTGCGGTTGATGGCCAGTACCTTCCATTCGGCTTCGAAGCCGTCGTCACTGACTGTGCGTTCGGTGGGGAGAAAATTGCCGCAGAACGAAGGTGTGGGGCAGTCAGACGTCATCTTGACGGTGGTGGTATTGCCCGTCGGCAGGTAGTTCAGGCTGCTTGATCCCCTCAGTTTGAGTGTGATCTCGTACTCGAGGTTATCTTTCTCCAGCAACGATGCAAGGTTACACTTCCAAATCAGTCGCGAACCTTCGAAGGTGATGTCTTGGGGACTGAGGGCTCTACCGTCGATCTTGACAATAGGGTTCTCGGTTAGTCCTTTCAGCGAGCTGACCTCAACCTCCATGTTCCAGCAGTTTATTTCGAGCCTCTTGCGTTGGACATCAGGCATATTTTGGGGTAGGATAAAGTTGCCCTTCATCACCAATGTGGCGTCGTAGACCGTGAAGTCATATATGCCTCTGTTTAGGCTCCGGCAGCCGGCGTTGCTTTCTATTTCGAGATTTTCAGGCAGTAGTAGGAAGTCCGACTCGTCCTTGACGCCTTCGACGCGAATGGCGGGACCTTTCACTGTTTGTCGGTCACCCCATTTGGAAAAGACCTCGCTTTCAGCTGCCGATTCGGTCGACTGTCGCTCACTGATTGTGAAACGGATGAAAAACCATGGTATCAGTAATAGTAGGCATAGCAAAGAGATTATAACCAGTTTGAGGCCTGCATTTTCGCGACGTGATGTGTTTGCCGATGGATTGCTAACCTGATTTCCATTCTGTTGATTTTGTTTGTTAACTAATTGTTCCATAATTAATAAATTGTTGTGTTGATATTTAAAAAGAACTTTGTATTTCAAAGTTAAAAACCAAAAAAAATTATTTTTGTTCTTTGACGAACTGTTCCAAAGCGGCAAGATGTTCTTTGAAAGCTTCACGGCCTTTGGGGGTTACGCGGTAGACGGTGTTGGGTTTGCGACCGACGAAGCGTTTTTCACAGCTGATATAGCCTTGGTCTTCGAGTGCGCGGGCGTGGCTGGCGAGGTTGCCGTCGGTCAGTTCAAGAAGTTGCTTTAGAGTTGTAAAGTCAGCGTCGTCGTTGACCATCAGCACCGACATGATACCGAGGCGGGTACGGCTTTCGAATGCTTTGTTCAGTCCAAGTACCGATATTTTGATTTGGCGATCCACGATTGATGTAAGATGTATGATGTAAGATGTATGATGTTGGACCCCGCTAATTATTCTTCTTTGTTGTTCACGAATTGTGAGAATAATACGAATGTCTAATGTTGATGTCAGGTGCGATTGTTGGCTGCTATTAGGTATATTCCGAAGGCGAGGTGAAGTAGTCCGAAACCGATGGCCCAGAGCAGCAGGGCGTGTGTTGCCACGAAGCAGTCGATCAATCCCAGCAATAGTTCCAGGTATCCCAAGGTCCCGAGCATGGGAAGAGAGGAGTGGTGGCAGTTGATCAGGGCGAGGCCGTAGAAAATCAGCATAACTGAGGAGGTGAGTCCGTAATAGCCGTTCAATACCAAAGCGAGGCATAGTATGCCTCCAGCCAGTAGTGGCACGCTGAAATTAAAGATGGTGCGGCGCATGGCCTTATCGATTTGAAGCCTTTCTCCTTGGCGGCGAGCCAATAGCAGTGACGATAGCATTACTATTAATCCGCATACGACGACAAGAATCAAGGATCCCCATACTGCTACTCTTGTCTTGTACTCCCAAAGATAATGGGTGTCGCCAAAGAGGGTACCGTCAGAGAATATCTTGTAGGCAACCCATGCTGCGGCCAAGGCAATCAGTCCAGCCAATGCTACACCCCATCCGCTGATGGACTTAAAACGTGAGGAACGTTCCATCATGGATTTAATATCCTTTATATCGCGTAATGCGTCGTTGTTGTCCATATCGATAATTTTCTAAAAGAACTTTGTATTGCAAAGTAACAAACTTTTTTTCATCTGACAAAATTTTTTTTTAATATATGTTGTAAATAACTGTTTGTCATGCGTATATTTTTAAATAAAAAACAGGATGATCCATTATTTTTGTCTCATCCTGTGAAAGATTAAAGGAAGATTGCGACTATTGAGCCCGGATGAAATCCATGTACTTGCGATTCATGTCGTAATAGATACGCATGGTTGTTCCATTATAGGATACATCACAGATGGTGGCGTCGTTCAAGGCATTGACCATACGTTCCTCACATCCTGTAGCGTCATATATTTCCGTGATGGTTCCGATACTGATATAGATATGGTCTTGCTCATAGAGGGCGTAACTGCCATTCAGCTGGTTGATACCGCCTCCCACAATTGTACCATCTTTTTGAAAGTATAGCCAGAAAGGGATGGGATTGTTGCCTTGCATAGGGATTTCCCCCGTCTGAGTCTCACGGTCAAAGAAGCGCTGTAGTTGCCAACGTTTATTGACAAGCGTGGCCGCCGTGTCGGGATAGTTGCGGTATATCTCGCGTACGCTGGCGGGATCTATATTGTAGGTGGATAGTGGTATACCGGCAATACCGCCCAAGTCGCCCAGATTATTGCCTCCACAGTCGACGAACGACTGCATACCGTCGTCGCAATTCACACAAGGGTCGATGATAAAGCCTTGCTTGGTGGAATCGTAGGTGCAAATTGAAATGCTCGCCCATTGTTTGTCACGCATCGACTCGAACTGCTCCGCCGTATTGTGCAGCCATTCCAAGTCCTCAAGCGGGTTCTCCACACCGCAATGGCATGGACCATCGTAGTCAAAATAAAGTTTGATTTTGTCTTTCTTGCAGGCGGAAAAAAGCAGGCACAGCAAAAGTGCCGAAAGTGGAAGAAGAAACAGTTTTTTCATCATTTAATCCTTTCTATGTCTTTTAATTTATATACAGTCACATTGTCTGCTATCGCGAATGTCGCGCCTTTGGGATATATCTCTTTTATCTTGGCCCGCACCGTCGTGGTGTCACCGGCATGGTATCCAGATGGGATATGCCCCGAAATGCAATACGGCGTTATCATTATGCCCCGATGTGGCAAAGATTCCCCTTCCACAAGTATGACGGCTTTGATGGTGATATCAGAGGCATACGGATGCTGATAAGGTTCCTCCAACACCACAAACTTACCCTTTTCTATATTAAGGACGTACTCGTCCGCCATAATGGCTAGTAAAACAAACTTTTTTTTCTTCATATTCATATTGCGTTGTTTAGTTACACCTATATAACGCACAACAGGATTAAATGTCACAAAGAAAAAAAAATTTCTTTTGCTGTGACATTCTTCGTTTTTTTGCGTTATTAGGATAAACTAAACTTTTTTTCACTATGAGAAAGACAGTAATAATGGCTGCTGCCACAATCATCCTCGCCCTACTTTGGGCTTGCGAAAAGAACGAATCAGAAACCCCGTTCGTCTCCGACATCAACACGTCGGGCTGTCATACCAGCACTGACAAACTGGCCGTCAAGGATATGAGCACAGACTCTATCGTGGTATTTTGGCCGGGTACTGGCAATTCAATGCAGGTGACACATTATAATATGGTTCTTGACTGTGGCGAGCCACACATTACCACCACCGTGGAAACTAACGGCAATACTGTTACCGTAGTAGAGCACGTGGGCGAACAAGGGCTCACCGACTGCATCTGTCTATACGACAATTCTTTTCATGTAAACAACCTGCCACCACACCCATTCACTCTAATTATAAAAGTTGAAAGCATCTTCTGCGGAACACCGGAACAGACAACCATCTACGAGAATACTTTTTAAGCAAACAACACACCATACATCAACCCTATAAGAATCTAAATCGATATAAATACCGAGAAGTTCATAAACGACATTGTCTCGCTGCAACCCGCTATGAGGCGAGTAGCAGTCCAGATTCTGCACGACGACGACCTTGTCAACGACGCCGTGCAAGAGTCTTTTGTGCGGCTATGGCGCATACGATGGCGATTGGGACTGATGAAAGACCCACAGGGTTTCAGTATGCGCACATTGCGAAACTACTGCATCGATATGCTACGCCACAACAAGCAGAGACAGAAGATGATGGAAGTCGCAGTGTCAGAAGTCCAGATTCAGCAATATGACGACGATACGCACGACACCGAACTGCGATACAGGCAGGTGGAGCAAGCCATAGCATCATTGCCGAAACAGCAGCAGACAATAATAGAAATGAAATACGTAAAGCAGATGACCATCCACGAAATCGCGCAGCAGACAAGCCTCAGCGAAACTAACATAACTACACAGCTGAGCCGCGCCTACGCCACTTTAAGATCTGAAATATCAAAACAAAACCCTTAAAACCCTTCAACCCTGAAACTCTAAAACCCTCTAGCCCTAAAACCATTCAACCTTCACACAGTGAAACAGGATAATCTAGAAGACATATTACAACAATACGGTGCCGACCGTCGGCAGCAGCAACAGGTTGCAGACAACCTTCACGGCTTGGCACGTCGGCAGAAACGGCGAGCCCTTATGGTTTGCACAGCCATATTGCTGGCAACTACAGTGTGGTCCGTATACCAATTTGCAATGCCCCTACAAAAGGGAAACGTTGTCATTGCTCGACAGGAAGTTCCAAGCGTGCCGCAAACGCTCAGCCAAGAGCAAACGCAACATAGCATACCATCCACAACACAAAATAAGACAAAGCACACGACCTCCTCGACTCTACCCATCCCCGAGCCAACAATTCCGCAGGAATACGACATACCCTATGAGAATACCGAACCGCCAGCAATTGCCATCACCCAGCAAGCCTTAGACACCGACACCCTAAATACAAATACACCTAACACCCTTGAGCCTTCACTGCTTGACGTTCAACCTATTTACATCCAAGAGCCATTATTGGCAGACAACCCCGTCATTCAGCCTTCTGACAACGAAGGCAAACGATTCCACTTCACTGCATCTGTCGGAGCATCCGCACTTCCCAGAATTGGTGTCGGCGATGCCGATAATACTGAATACATATTGCAGCAAAACTCCTTTTCTGGCGCCTCGAATTCCTACACCAGTATGTCGCCAAGCTCCTCCCTCGCCGCAAATGTCGGTGTCAACTATGCCATCCCTTTAGGCGAACGGCAGGGGTTGGAACTCGGCATAGGGCTCAGCGGCTATTCACATCAGACAGAAGTAACAACATATAACATCGGAACAGTAGACGGAATTGACGGTACTGATAATACCACAATCTATCCTGCTGGTAAGCCCGAAATCCACAGCACCTTCAGCCTTTATGCCAGTTTGCCGCTCACTTTCAACTTCAGGCCCAAAGGCAAAGACATAGGATGGAACCTTAGCCTTACCCCGTCGCATAGCATCGCTACCTCAAGTATGCTCGGAAACAACACAGGGAACAAACCCGTCCTCAACCCTTGGCGACTTACTATGGGCTTAGGCCTCGCTTTGCCACGCGGTTTCATACGCCGACTAAGCCTCACCGCCAACCTGCTGTCGCTCTACACCTCAAGCTCACTTCACGAAATAGGCATTGAGATAGGATTCTGAGCAAAAAACAGCACGCAAAACAGCCATCCTTCCGTGTTATTTATTAGGCGACAGGAGAAAAATGCTTGCTTAATATCTTGGTTTTCTCCATTTTGAATCATTGTTGCTCAAAATTAACATCTGTATCGGAAAAAAAGCGTAAATTTGCACCCTCGTAAGCAAGTAATCTTTATCAATTATGGAATATAATTTTCTTAAAATAGCTACTGAGGGATACATTTGCACTCTTACCATCAGTGCTCCAAAGAGCCTCAATGCTCTCAATTCTACAATTCTCGCCGAATTGGGCGATTTCTGCGACCATTTCGACTGCAACCAGTACCGCTGCCTCATCATCACGGGTGATGGCGAGAAATCGTTCGTCGCTGGTGCCGACATCAGCGAGATGGCTACCCTGAACAATCTGCAAGGGCAGACTTTCGGACAGAAAGGTTCTGCCGTGTTCCGCAAGATAGAAACCCTCCATGTCCCCGTCATCGCTGCCGTCAACGGCTTTGCGCTGGGTGGCGGTTGCGAGCTTGCTATGGCTTGCGACATACGTATCTGCAGCGACAACGCCCGCTTCGGTCAGCCCGAGGTGGGGTTGGGCATCATTCCTGGCTTCAGCGGCACCGTGCGTCTGGCTCGCCTAGTGGGCATGGGTATGGCCAAGCAGCTTATCTATACCGGCAAGGCGATCAAGGCTGACGAAGCTTTGCGTATAGGCCTTGTCAACGAGGTGGTTCCGCAAGCCGACTTGATGAGCCGCGCCATGGAAATTGCTACTCAGATTGCCACCAACGCGCCTCTCGCCGTGAAAGCCGCCAAACTCTGTATCAATATGGAGTACGATATGGACGTCGACGAGGCCATCATTTATGAGAATGGTATTTTCGGCCGCTGCTTCCTCACCGAGGACCAAAAGAACGGCATGAAGGCTTTCCTCGAAAAAGGCAAATGCGATTTTCAGGGGAAATAATCGGCGTGAAAGTGTCTTTGTTTTGTAAATGAATAATTTAAACATAAAATAATCAAAAATAATATCACCATGAAAATTTACGTTATTGGTACTGGCACTATGGCCAAAGGTATTGTTAAAGCCTTTGCCGCTAAGATGCCCGTCGTCATGAAAAGCCGCACCCAAGCCAGCCTCGACAAGGCTATGGCCTCTATCGCCAAAGGTTATGGCAAACTCGTTGAGAAAGGCAAGATGACCCAGGAGGCCGTCGACGCTCTGCTCGCCAACATCACCACCACCACCGACTATGCTACCTTCGCCGATGCCGACCTCGTCATCGAGGCCGCCGTCGAGGAAATGCAGCTCAAGAAGGATGTCTTCATGGAACTCGACAAGATTTGCAAACCAGAAGCCATCTTCGCCACCAACAGCAGCTCACTCTCCATTACTGAGATCGCCGCTTGCACCAGCCGTCCCGCTCAGTTCATCGGCATGCATTTCTTCAACCCCGCCGACCGCATGGCTCTCGTCGAGGTAATCCGTGGCCAGCTCACCAGCGACGATGTTTGCAAGTGCGTCATCGACCTCGCCACCTCTATCGGCAAACAACCAGTCGAGGTTAAGGAAGCTCCCGGCTTTGTCGTCAACCGTATCCTTATCCCCATGATTAACGAAGCCTGCGGCATTCTCGCCGACGGTATTGCCAGCGCCGAGGATATCGACAAGTGCATGATGCTTGGCGCCAACCATCCCATGGGTCCTCTGGCTTTGGCCGACCTTATCGGCAACGATGTCAACCTCGCCATCATGGAAGTCCTCTACAAAGAATTTGGCGATCCTAAGTATCGTCCTCACCCGCTCCTCCGCAAGATGGTCCGTGCAGGTCTGCTTGGCCGCAAAACTGGCGAAGGTTTCTTCAAATATTGATGTATTAAACCAATATTAACATGTTAAGACGGGATCGCTCAACGACCCCGTCTTTTTGTTTTGATGAGTGTTTTATAATATGATAATGGCGATAAATGAATTGTAAATCATGGTGTCACGTTGAAATAATGTTGCTATAATCGTCATTGAATAAAAATAATGAGATTAATGTTGCAAGATGTGATAAAAGGGAGTATCTTTGCAGCGTAAAAAACATATTAAACCTTTAAAACTAATCTAAAAATGAAAAAACAATTTTTTGTCATCCTCACGATTGCCTTGGCATGCAGTATCTCCGTGGCCAGTTGTGGTCAGTCGTCAGAATCTACTGGCAGTGAGCCAGCACCTTCAAAGATAATAAAAAAAGAGACACCCTCCGATGCTGTGAGGAAATCGGCGACTTGTCTTCAAAAGGGGGATTTTAAAGGTGCGTTGCAATACAGAGTCGATTATGAGGAAATGACGGAGAAGCAACTCGACGAATTCGTTAAACTGACCGAATCCTTGTACAATATGAGAAAAGGACTTAAAAGCTTTGAGATTGTCGACGAGAAGATTGCCGAAGACGGCAAGAGTGCTGTTGTCACAACCGAGTTTGTCTTTGGAGATGGAAGCACCAACAAAAGCTCCGACAAATTGTTGCTCACCGACAAAGGCTGGAGGATGAAATAGACATTTCTGAAAACATAAAAAGAAACGTTTTCGCAGTACCAAGCCTGACGAAAACGTTTTCTTTATGTCATAAAGTGACCTTTATATATCTGTTTCTGTATTGTCAGATCCGTTTAGTTTCCGCCTTTGTAAAGGTCGAAGACATTCATTTTCGACCATTTGGTCGGACGCAGGTTGTCGTCGTGTATTTCGGCGTCGTAATGCATGGAGCGCCCTTTTAGGGTTTTGTTGACAAAGGCTTCGAATTCGTCGTACATTACAATGTGATACATTGCCACCTCATGGCCGATACCCTCAAAACGGAAGAACCAGTGAGGATAGTTTTCTTTTTCGAAAACGCTATGAAGTTTTTTCGCCCCGTAAAGTCCTTCGCGCAGTATGGGAGGAAATTTTTTGTAGTTTACTATCTTGTCAATATCGCCATGAAGGAAGAACGTCGGCGCCGGCTTTTTGCTGTAGCTTGGACGACCCTCTTCCGAGAATATGCCACCAGCAAATGCCACTATGGCAGCCGGCTGCCAGCCCGAAGGAAGAGAGTAGGTGGGTGGCAAGGAGTTGCACCGGCAGTAGTCGAGCTGCAATGCGGTAATGGCGCCAGCGCTGCAGCCACTCATGATAATGCGATTTTTGGCTATGCCCCATTCCGCCGAATGGCGACAAATGAAAGCAACGGCGTCGGAGGCGTCGGCTGCGGCAAAATTGATGGCGTCTCTGAAAACAGCCTGCATGTTGAAAAGATTCACAGAGTCGTAGTCAACCTCTTTAAGGTGCAACCTGTAGTCGATGGCTATCGCGGTAAAACCATGCTTGGCAAGAAGCTGGCAGTAACTGCGCACACCCTCTTCGTTTCTTGCGCCAACGGCAAAACCACCGCCAAAGATATACACCACGCACGCCGAGTCGGGACGAGGATTGGCAGGCCTGTAGAGGTCGAGTAGGAGGGGCTTGCCGTTACGGACAACATACTCGAAGGTTTGAGGTACCACGGTGTCGTTCGCAACCTTCTTTTGCTTGGGGCCGTCGCTAGGGGCGGCAAAAAGCATGAAGGGCAGCAAAAATAGCAGAAATGAAAAAATCTTTTTCATCGAATGGGCTTTATGTAAAAAATCAGAATTCGTAATGTATGCCAAGCCCCACACCGAAACGTTCGTAGTTGAAGTAGTTGTTTTCGGTGGGCCAGCTGTCGAGGAATGAATAACTGGCATTGATTGAGAATTTGAATTTCTCCCAGCCGAAGCGGAACATCAGTTGCGGCTCTAGTAAGAAATGAGGCTGATCGTGACGCTCTATAAGAGTCTCGGTTCCGTCAGATTCCAACCTGATTTTGTCCCATTTTGGAATCAACAGGCCTCCCTTCAATCCAAAGCCAACGTCTATGCAGCCGTCGTCAAGATCGGCCCAGCCAAAATTAATTTGGCTGAAAACAATGTTGTACGGACCTTCTACCCTGTGGGTCTCGTGGTTCAGATTGCGGATAGTGTCTGTGTGCGAATAGCCGTGACCATATCCGATGTAGCATTCCAGCACCGAGAGCCCAAAAGGAAAATACGTGCCGCCGGCTGCCTGCATATAATAAGAATGTGCGTTGGTTACGCTGGCAGCCGCTTGAAGGGCAAGCATGTTCACGGGCGCGTATGCCACAGTGGCATTGATGGCAGGAGCTGCCATTAGGGGCCCTGTCATGGATATTGAGGCGTCAGCATGCAAGGTTCCGGGTTCGTTGAGCAACGGTATGTCCACGTTGTGCGGATGATAAACTATGCACGATGTGAACAACATTGAGCACAGAATCGATGCCGAAAGAAAGAAAATGTATTTTTTCATAACACAGAGTTTTGAGTTCAAACAATATTTGAAACAATGCGATTGTTCTGGTTGTCAGTGTGCTGTGGCTGTTAATGTATTAGAGACGTCCTTTCGTTCCAAAATGCAAATATACATAAAAAAGTATAATGATTGATGTATTATTTGGCTCCAGTAGCAAATCTATAGCTCGAAATGTGTTTCGAAATCACTTTTCTTTTGCCATAGGCAATGAGTCAGCAATCTGCTATATTTACATCAAAACAAACCTAATGACATACTTTGAGTTGAACCGTGCTGACAAAATGTCACTTTTTGTTATCCTCTGTTTTTTGGCACTTTATTTGTAGATAAAAATATGGTATGCGAGTCGAAAGCAACCAAAGCCCTCGACTCGATGTCAAAACAATTAATTAGAAATAAACAAATAAAAAAATACACATTATGGGAAAAATCATAGGAATAGACTTAGGAACAACCAACAGTTGCGTCAGCGTCATGGAAGGCAATGAACCTGTTGTTATTATGAACAGCGAAGGTAACCGTACAACTCCTTCAGTTGTCGGTTTCTTGGAGAACGGCGACCGCAAGGTGGGCGACCCCGCCAAGCGTCAGGCAATCACCAACCCTCACAACACAGTGTACTCTATCAAGCGTTTCATGGGTGAAACTTATGACCGCGTACAGAAAGAGATTGAGGCTGTGCCTTACAAAGTGGTTCGCGGCGACAACAACACACCTCGTGTCGAGATCAACGGCCGTCTCTACACTCCGCAGGAAATCAGCGCAATCGTTCTTCAGAAGATGAAGAAAACTGCCGAGGACTTCCTTGGCACGGAGGTGACAGAAGCCGTCATCACGGTACCTGCCTACTTCAACGACAGTCAGCGTCAAGCCACCAAAGAGGCTGGCGAAATCGCAGGTCTCAAAGTCAAACGTATTGTCAACGAGCCTACAGCTGCTGCTCTGGCTTATGGACTCGACAAAAAGAATCAGGATATGAATGTGGCAGTCTTCGACCTCGGTGGCGGTACATTCGATATCTCAATCCTGAACCTTGGCGACGGCGTGTTCGAGGTTAAGTCAACCAACGGCAACACCCACTTGGGCGGTGACGACTTCGACTTGAAGGTCATCAACTGGCTTGCCGACGAGTTCAAGAACGACAAAGGCATCGACCTGCGCAAAGACCCAATGGCTATGCAGCGTCTGAAAGAGGCCGCCGAGAAAGCCAAAATCGAGCTTTCCAGCAGCCAGGAAACCGAAATCAATCTGCCCTACATCACCGTTGCCGACGGCGTGCCACAGCACTTGGTAAAGAAACTGACCCGTGCCAAATTCGAGCAACTTTGCGACGACCTTATTCAGGCTACCCTCGAACCTTGCCGTCAGGCTATGAAAGACGCTGGTCTTACCAATAGCGACATCAACGAGGTTATCCTCGTCGGCGGCTCCACACGTATACCCGCCATCCAGGCAATAGTAGAGAAATTCTTTGGCAAGACCCCCAATAAGGGTGTCAACCCCGACGAAGTTGTCGCCATCGGAGCCGCTATCCAGGGCGGTGTCCTCACTGGCGAGGTCAAGGATGTCCTCCTGCTCGATGTCACACCTCTTTCGCTCGGTATTGAGACTCTCGGTGGCGTGATGACACGTCTTATCGATGCCAACACCACCATCCCGACCAAGAAGAGTCAAGTCTTCTCAACAGCCGCTGACAATCAGCCTGAGGTCGAAATCCATGTCCTTCAGGGCGAACGCCCCATGGCCAACGACAATAAGACCATCGGCCGCTTCCACCTCGCCGGCATTCCGCCAGCACCACGTGGAGTACCCCAGATTGAGGTTACCTTCGACATCGACGCCAACGGCATCCTCAATGTCAGTGCTATGGACAAGGCCACTGGCAAGAGCCAGAATATCCGTATCGAAGCCTCTTCGGGACTTTCGGATGACGAAATAAAGAGAATGAAGGCTGAAGCCGAGGCTCACGCTGCCGACGACAAGAAGGCCAAAGAGGAAATCGAGAAAATCAATGCTGCCGACAGCATGATTTTCCAGAGCGAGAAGAACCTTAAGGACTACGGCGACAAGCTGCCTGCCGACAAGAAGAGTGCCATTGAGAACGCCCTCAACGAGTTGAAGGCCGCTCATAGTGCCCGCAACGTCGGTCAGATTGACAGCGCCATGGAGAAAATCAATGCCGCATGGCAGGCTGCCAGCCAGGAGATGTACCAGGCCCAACAGCAGGCCGGTCCTCAGAACCCCGGTCAGGGTTTCCAAGGCAATCCTAACGCCGGCCAGCAGTCCAACGGTGGCTCCAACAACGACACCGTCGAAGACGCCGACTACGAGGAAGTGAAGTAAAGAGCTGGTGGCTCTTTACAATAGAGAAGCGGAAAAAGCCACCCCACGGTCTCTGCGGCCTCCAAGGCCGCCACACCAAACAGAAAACGGAGGGGAAAACAATCCCGCTAATAACAAGCAAGAGGTGCTATCATCTGAGTGCATCTCTTGCTTTTTTTGCATACTCTAACCACAAGGTTCGTCATATATCAATAAATCTTTTGCCAAAATATAAAGATTACGTATCTTTGCAATCGCATTGAGATATTTGTATATTGCATACAAAACAATGCAACAGCACTTTGAAAGAATAAACAATTAGGTTCCGCCATCGAAAAAATGGCGGCTAAGAGGGAATCACGTGCAAATCGTGAGCTGTCGCGCAACTGTAAATCACAATTGATATCATCCGACGATATGCCATTGGACTGAAATAGTGTCTGAGAAGGCGCCGGATGTATGGTGAAAGCCAGGATACCTGCCTTTTTGTTATGGACAATGCTTTCGCGTCAAAAGCCATTTGCTCCACGGACTCTCATATGGTCTGTTTCCAGTATTTTGCAGTATTTTAATGATGTGAAAGCACACAGAGGAATGCGTTAATGCACTTAGCGTTAATGTGGCTGTTTGTTAATGTGTTAAAAGTAAAATAAATATAGCATATATGAACTGGAAAGAAGATTATAAAAAGAAAGTATCAAAGCCTGTTGAGGCAATCAAAGACATTCACGATGGCCAGTGTGTGGTTATGGGCCACGCCGCCGCTGCGCCAAGATTGATACAGCAAACTTTGGCTGACCATTGTGAAGACTACAACGATGTGCTGATATTCCATATGACCACTCTTGGCGACAACCCGTGCTACAAACCGCAATGCTATGGCCATTTCCGCCATGTTAGCAATTTCCTGTCAGCCAATTCCCGCGAGGTGGTAGAACGGCGTGAGGGCGATTTTTTCCCCGCTTATTTCAAGGATGTGCCGTCGATGATTGGCAACGACATACCATGTGATGTTGCTGTGTTTCAGACTACACCTCCCAACGCCGAAGGCTACTGCTCATTGGGTGTGAGCTGCGACTACGCTCAAGCTGCCATTCGCGCCGCAAAAACTGTCATCATAGAGACCAATGAGTTTATGCCTTTCACTCACGGCGACACCTTGGTCCATATATCACAGGTGAACCACATTATTCCGTGTGCCTATCGTCTCCAGGAACTATTGCTGCCTGATCCCGGCGACGTCGAGTTGGCTATTGGCCGCCATTGCGCCTCGCTTGTGGCCGACGGCTCCACCCTCCAACTAGGTATCGGAGCCATTCCAGACGCTGTTTTGAATTCGCTTACCAACAAGAACGACCTTGGCATCCACTCCGAGATGTTCTCCAACGGGGTGATGGAGCTTATGAAGCGTGGGGTTATAAACGGACGGCGCAAGACACTGCATAGAGGCAAGGCTGTGGTTACATTCATTATGGGCTCGCGTGAGTTGTACGACTTTGTCGACGACAACCCCGATGTCGAGTTCCATCCAGTCGACTATGTCAATAGTCCTTTGATTATTGCGAAGAACGATCGTATGATTTCCATCAATTCCTGTCTCGAGGTCGATCTTCAGGGACAGGTGGCAAGCGAAACCATAGGGATCCGTCAGTATAGTGGCATTGGTGGTCAGGTGGATTTCATCCGTGGAGCGTCATTGGCTCGCGAGGGCAAAGCTATTATTGCAATGCCTAGTACCGCCGCCGGTGGAACCATATCGCGCATCAAGCCTTTCCTGACGCAGGGCGCCGCAGTAAGCACTTCGCGAAACGATGTGGACTACATTGTCACCGAATATGGCGTAGCCCGGCTCAAGGGGCGCACCTTGCAGCATCGTGCCGAGGATCTTATTCGTATTGCCCATCCCGACTTCCGTCCTGTCCTTATCGAAGAATACGAAAAAAGGTTCAAATGTCCTTGGAAAGAGGAATAATAGCTAGAAGGAATAAAAGCTGTATCTCATCTTTACCCATACTTTGCTGTTGTGGGTGTAGGAGAGGATATTCTCTTTCCAACTTTGAAGGGGCGTGACCCAGTATGACGTGAATCTGGTCAGTCGCGCCCCATTCGGCAATTCAATTTACCCTCGCGGCTGGAGGCTGCGGCGGTAGTCGCTGGGCGACTGGCCGAGGTGCTTGGTGCAGTAGCGGCTGAAGTAGCTCAGCGAGGTGAAGTTCATCCGGTCGGCTATCTGCGTGAGCGACAGGCGCTCGTTGTTGAGGTATTTTTTCAATATGGGCACTGTGGCGCGGTCGATGAAGCTGCTGACGCTGTGGCCGGTGACGCGCTTGACGGTGGCGGAGAGGTATTTCGTGGAGACATTTAGCCGCTCGGCATAGTAGCTGACGTCGCGCTCTGTGCGGCTGATGCCGGTGGCGAGCAGGTCGGTCAGCTGACGGATGATATAGGCGGTGCGGTCGCTATGGGTGTCGGTGGCGTCGCGCCGAGCGTGGAGCTCGAAGATGTCGTACATCATCGTCAGGCAGAGGCTCCCCATCATCTCACGGTAGAAGAGCAGGTGTCGGTCGTCGAGACGGTCGCGCAGGCGGTGGAAGTCCTCCATCAGGATTTCCGCCTGCCGGTCTTGATGACGGGGTTCTGGTTGAGGCTGATGCTGCCCCCGATGCTGTAGTTGTTCGACGGCAGTAGGCTATGCAAGAATTTGTTGTCGGCGGCGAACCATTCCACCTCCATCCCCGGTGCCGCCGCGAGGTTCTTCGCCCGTGTGGGGTTCGGCATCACCACCAGGTCGTTCTTCACAATGTGGTAGCACCGTTCGTTGAACACGAAACTCCCTTCGCCTGCCGTGCACAGCAGGTGCATGCAGGTGTGTCCCAGCTCTGGCGTATTCATCGCCAAGAAATCAGTCGAGTATAGAAAGTCAATCTTCATTAAATCACAACCCCTCCAAGAGAAAACGTCTTAAACTAAGATGAGTAATGCCGTTGTCGTCATTTTTGGAAACCAAAGGTGTCATAGATATGACATATTTGGGATAGTTGTCGTTGATCTTCCGCAGGTTGCCAAATTCACGCTCGCGTGTCGCCTCGTCGGCTACAATATAAGACACTTGCACGTATACCCGTTCCCCTGTGGTTTTTGAACAAACAAAGTCGATCTCTCCTGCCTGCAACTGACCGACATATACTTTATATCCTAATCTTATCAGGTGTTGGTACACCACACCTTCTATTATCTTTTCAATATCTTGGTCTCTCGTTCCTCCAGATATGGCATTTCTGATACCTTGGTCTTCGAAATAGAACTTCTCATTGCTTTCAAATAGACGTTTCCCATGGATATCGTAGCGGCTCACCTTGTGTAGCAGGTAGGAATCGCTCAGCATCTTCTGGTAGTTGATGATGACGGATGGAGAGATGTTTTCTCTTATGGACTTCATATAGTTGCTGATGTTGGTGGCCGAGATAAGCTTGCCTTCGTTGTCGGCCATATATTGCACCAACTTGGAGAGAAAGTCGACATTGCGTATCTGGTTTCTCATCACAACGTCTTTCAAAAGCGTAGTGTCGTAGATACTTGAGAGGTATTTGGCTGCACTCTCTCGGTCGAGGCCGATTTGTACCAACCCCGGCATACCGCCGTATTCGATATAACTGCTCAGTGCATCAGGGTTGCTGTCTGAAAGGCTGTGGAATGTCAGGAACTCGTCGTATGACAATGGCTGTATATAGATTTCAACATAACGTCCGCCAATAAGTGTCGACAACTCGCTGCTCAGCATCTTCGCATTGCTCCCCGTGACAATCACTTCAGTGTTTGGCTCCTTGTAAAAGCTCCTCAGCGTCCGTTCAAACTCTACTATATCCTGCACTTCGTCAATCATAATGTAGTTGCAATTCCCTTCGGCCATGTGAGCTTCGATATATTCGTTCAGGTCAATATAGGTTCTGATGCCGTCGAACTGGCGTTGCTCCTTGTCGATAAATATCACATTACCCTCTTCAGACAACTTCTCACACAGATAACGCAGTATGCAACTCTTACCCACCCGCCGCTGTCCGGTGAGCACTATGGCCATATCTTTACCAAACCATTTAGTGATTTTTTCTATATATCTTTGTCGTTCAATTAATTTCATGATAAAATAATTATATTTGACAATGCAAAGATATGAAATGTTTATGAATTATACTTAATAAAAATATATTTTTGTGTTTTTTATCACATATACTTTATGGGTATAGATGGTACTTCTGTTGAAAAATATCACCTCCGCACAGCGGATGCATACAGGTGTGCCCCAGCTCCGGCGCATTCATCGCCAAGAAATCCGTCGAATATAAAAAGTCAATCTTTACTGCTCAGATATCCTTTGCAGGATTCTCTCCTACAATATTTTCTCCGACGACAACAGAAAAGAGAACAATCCAATGTATTGGATGCCTTGCCCATCGGTAAAGGGTGCAATATCTTCACCGACAATTACAATTTTTTGAAACTATCGCCAGATATAATTAGCCATAATACCGCCTATTCGAAATTTGGTGTAAAATTACACTTTTTTTGAATACGGCAAAATATTTTCACAAAACCATGGAGCTCCGCTGCCTAATTCCCACTATTCTTTTAGCTCCTGCAATTATGCAATCATCTCTTTTTCAATGTCGAGGTCGCCGGTGCAACCTTGTTCCTCTCCAAGTCGGGCGATTACTTCTCCCTGCATGTTCCTGATCACAACCGGACGTGTCGGATGGTGCCAGCCATGATGACTACCTCCTTGTGGTGCAGGTTGACCATGTAGGATAAGCGCTGTTTTCTTCATAATAATATTATGCATCGTCCTGGGTCAAATCCGTTAGTTCTATGTTCTCCATGAGAGACGTACCCCAACTGGTTGGAAAGGATACGTGTGTCGCCAATCTGTGCATCGATATTCCTATGCGAGTGTCCGTAAATCCAGTAGTCGATGCCTGACTCTGCGATGTAGTTGCCTAATTCCACAGTAAAAGCACCATATATCAGGCTGTCGCGGAACTTTGGTGCTGTGCATAACTCCGTCGGCACATGATGAGTTACCACAATCTTGAACTTTGCAATATTCTCCAAGACGGCCTTCTTCACAAACTGCAGGCAGCGCTCATGCTCAAGGTTGAAAGTGTCGGACGAAAGACGGTGGCCGTTGTATCTGATTCGGTAAAAGTCACTCACGCCCTTCTCTGTCAGATAAGAGTTTTCGGGTTTGATATAGGCCCAAAGGGTAGAGACAATGATATCGACTTCACCCATATTGACAACTCCATTATAGTATGCATGCACGTTTGACCGTATCTGCTTGCAGTAGCCGTTA
>ONEY01000009.1 GCA_900316965.1 uncultured Bacteroidales bacterium | reverse complement strand
CTCAGGATCTTCGCCAAACAAAGCCACACTCAACAACTGGGGCTTGAACAGCAAAGAGAAACACTCATGCAATGTGGCCATCGACCCCATTCACAACAACATTTATTTCACTATCTGCAGCACCGACGATTTTGCCTCTATACCTTGCCAAATATATGTTTCGCATTATAACAAAGGCAAATGGCAGAAAGCTAAGAAACTTGGAGGCAATGTCAACATTGACGGCTACAGCTCGACTCAACCATCGGTAGGCTATCTGCCCGACAGCACCACAATACTATATTTCTCTTCCGACAGACCTGACGGCATGGGCGGTTTCGATATCTGGTACACAATAATAAAAGAGGGCAAAACGCCCGGTGAATGTATCAATCTGGGAGCTCCCGTCAACAGCATTGGCAACGAAATAACTCCATTCTACGACAACGAGAAACAAAAGCTTTACTTCTCATCCGATTGGCATCTTGGGTTCGGTGGATATGACGTATTCTGCTCGGAAGGCATGCGCGACAGCTGGCAGGAGCCCTACAACCTTGGACGCACACTCAACAGCCCTGCCAACGACCTATACTTCACCGTCAACAATGATATCCCCAACAGCGGTTACCTGACATCGAATAGAAGCGGCTCTTATTTCGTCAACGGCAACACATGCTGCAATGACATATATAGTTGGAAGATAGCCAAAAAGGCAAAACCGCGTCGCCCCAAACCTGAATTGCCTCCGGTTGTAGCACAAAAAGGGGCCATTCACCATATCTTGCCAATAAAACTCTATTTCCACAACGACGAACCTGACCCAAAATCAAAACTGGCAACGACAACGACAAATTATTTCCAGACATACAACCGTTACATGTTTATGCGCAACGACTACAAAAAAGCGCACACTATTGCCAACGGCAACGTGGTGTATGACTCGATATGCGACGCCATCGATTATTTCTTCGATTACGATGTGCAGTATAACTGCGAACGCTTCGAGCAATTCCTCAATCTTCTTCTCGACGACCTCAAGGCAGGTCATCGAATAAGCATGACCGTTGAAGGATACGCAAGTCCTATTCACACTTCACAATACAACCAACTGATTTCAAAGCGACGCATAGCCTCTATTGTCAACCAGATAATGGAATACAAAAAAGGCATACTCACAAAATATATGGGCACAAATGGTGGCTCACTACAAATTAGGGAGGTGGCTTACGGCAGCAGCCATGCTGAGAAGAGCGTATCCGCCGACCGCGCACAAACCAACAAATCGGTATACAGCGTTGAAGCCGCCAAAGAACGCCGCATAGAAATCCAAGACTACCAATATCTCGAAGACGACAGCACTATTATCAGTTGTCTGCACCTTCCAACAAGGGCTATGCACATAGGAACATATTTCACAGGAGAGTATGCCGACATTCAGGTTCGTTTGAAACACGAAGCTATCAAGGAAACAACACTCGACTTCATAAGCGTAGGCTCAAAGGATGTCAAAGTAGTGGGTTACAGCAAACTGACACCAGGACGCGAACTAATAATATACCTGCGCATGGACAACCGCAAGGCTGAACCAAGTGTAAGCTCTTTCCTGCCAATAACATTGCGTGTTGCAGGCGAACATGTTACCCAGACAATGTTCGTAGAATATACTCTTGAGAAATAAAAGATATTATGTCGTGCACATAAATATGTGCACGACTTTTTTTGCGGGTTACTTGAGGGGACGGAAGTTGCCGACACGCACCGCTTGGAGCGGGTCGTTCCAGATTTCGGTACCACGAACTTTGGTTAAGATGCCATTGTTGGAAGTGGTAACAAACTCATCATCGCCAAAACCACAAATGAAAGTGTCATAACTGAGATTTTCCTTGCAGAAACTCTTCATCATCAACACTTCACATGACTTGCCCGAAGTCCATTGGGAATGGCCGAAATAAAAAATAATGGTATTTTCCTCTCCATCCTCAGGGAAATACTGTTCGTTGCTTGAGAAATCGAGAGTGTCGGAAACAGGTTGTACGTCAAGCAAAGTGAATCTGTAGTGACCTTTCTTCTTCTTTTTGTCCAACTTGACGACAACGCGGCTACCCATTTCTATGTCAAGCTCGTCTACGACATCACCAACCTTGACCTTTTTCTCATTAGACGGGAATATTTTTGACAAATAGTTGAACATTGGAGTCACGTTGAAATAAAGCTTGGAAACACCAAATTCGTTTTCTTCAAGCTCGTAAACATCATATCTCTGATTTCCATCAAATTGCAATGACTGAGACTGTACTTGGATGCCATTATAGCCCATAAAACAGTAGGCGTCGGAGACGCAAATGGTGTGAAAAGCATCCTGAAAGCTGGAGCCGTCGCCCGAGTAGGATATCACACTCATCATAGTTACATAATGGTATACATCCTCCTGCACTTCTTTGGAGTTCTCACCAAAGAGATTGTTATCAACAATATACAGATAATTGTAGGTTCTCATGAAAAGAGGGTTCTCCTTTACTGCGGCAAGAAGGAGTTTACGTGCTTTTTTGAAATCTTTTTCGCTTGGATCGTCCTTGTCAAATAAATCGCGGACTTCCTTTAGCTGGTCGGGTTCGGCGTATGGTTGGTAATTGTCGAGTAGGGTTGTGCCAAAGTAGAGGCAATGCAATTCTTCCAAAGATATTGTGGTGTCGCATTTTATATAACGCTCCAGCAGGCGAGGATAGTAGAAGTCGGACTTGGAATCATTAATAACCCGTGCAAGATAATCATAATCAGGAGCGAGGAACTGACGAGACATATCTTCGATAGTGTCTGCCGTAAGAGATTCTTCTTCTTGCTGAGCGAATGCGGGAAGAGATGCTGCCAATGCGAATGTCAGGAAAAGGAATAAACGTTTCATATGACTTAAAATTGATTATTATTTTACTTTACAATTCAAAACTGGGCGATTTGAGAGGATGCCCTCGAGGATATCACCTCTTTCGACAGGGCCGACCCCAGCGGGGGTGCCGGTAAAGATAAGGTCGCCTGTGCGTAGCAACATGTAGTCGGAGATGTACGATATCATGCGGTCGACGCCGCAGAGCATGTCAGCGGTGTTGCCATGCTGGACACAGTTGCCGTTGCGAAGCAGAGAGAAATCGAGATTCTGAATGTCGCCGCCCAAATCTTTAAGGTCGACAAAATCGCCTAATACCGCCGAGCCGTCAAAGCCTTTGGAAAGTGTCCATGGAAGCCCTTTGCGTTTGGCCTCGGCTTGCAAGTCGCGGGCGGTGAAGTCGATGCCTAGGGTTACGGAGCTGTAATAGCGATGGGCGTAACGCTCTTGTATGCTTTTGCCTACGCGGTCGATACGGACAACGAGTTCAATCTCGTGCTCGATACGGTTGCTAAAATCGGGCAGGAAGAAGGGTTTGCGTCCTACAAGCAAGGCGCTGTCGGGTTTGAGGAAAAAAGCTGGCGAGAGAGCCTCGTTTGAGCCTCGCTCGTAACGAGGAGCACCCATTTCAGATGCATGTTCCGAATAATTGCGAGCGATACAAATAATTTTCATTAATAGAGGTTTGTATGTATAGTGATGAATTGCGAGGGTATGTCGACTCTCTGCTTTTTCAGTATTATAATATATATTGATACTATAATTTATAATATTTATAATGTGTCTCTCGGGATGGGGAGGGTCGTTATTGGGTGTGGGTCCGCTATGAGTCCGCTATGGGTCCGCTAAAGGGTGGAGGAAGACGATGTTTTTTCAGCCTTCGAAATGCAATTTCAATTCTTGGAGTTTCTGCTGGTCTAATTTGCGTTTTGCCTCGACCATGCGACGCTGAACCGCCATGACGACACGTTTGGTAGAAAGCGGGAAATCGGCTTTCATCATCCAGTCGTAATAAGAGGGTTCTTGTGTGAACACTTGCTCGAGTGTTCTGCCTTTGTATTTGCCGAAGTTGAAGACTTCACGATGAGCATTGTCATAGCCAATATGGCCAACCAGGTCGGCCCATTGAGGATTGCCTGAGAAGGCGCTCAGGGCTTTGATGTCGTTCACGATAGGGAATGACTCATGGCCGTCGTGGTCAACGAAAGGGACATTTTGGTAACGGTCGAGCTGAGCTTTGAGGACTTCGTAGGTGGCATAAGTGTCCGCATCGGCGCTATGGGCGCCATCGAGGGTACGGCCGCAGTAGAATTTGTAGGCGGCAACAAGGGTGCGCTGTTCCATACGATGGAAAATATTCTGGACATCGACAAGGTCACGATTCTCAATCGAGAAATCGATGCCGGCGCGCAAAAACTCCTCTACAAGAAGAGGCACATCAAATTTGTTGGAATTGTAGCCAGCCAAGTCGCTGTCGCCTATAAAGTCGGCAATTTCCTGAGCTATCTCGGAGAAGGGACGCTGAGAGGCGACCATAGCGTCGGTAATATGGTGGATTGCTGTGGTTTCCTCTGGAATATGTATTGTTTTACCCTTACTGTCGACGGGGCGCACGAGATAAGTACGTTCGTCCTCGCTGGAATCGGGGTTGATTTTCAGAAGGCATATCTGGACAATATGATCACTACCAACCTGAACGCCGGTAGTTTCAAGATCAAAAAAAACGATAGGTTTAGTAAGATTTAGTTGCATTGTTAGTTGTTAGAGATGTAATATGAAAATGGTGTTCTTATTCATTATTTGTATCGTGAAACGATAATGGCACTTGTAACATGGTGTGTTACTGTACGAACGTTTCGCGTGCCACTTTAGCTATGGTGACGAGGCGCTGCAACAGGGACTCAGCCTTGTCAAGAGGGAGCATGTTGGCGCCGTCTGATTTGGCGTTTTTGGGGTCGGGGTGGGTTTCCAAAAAGATGCCGTCACAGCAGTTGGCCACGGCGGCGCGGCCAATGGTTTCGATCATCTCGGGGTCGCCGCCGCTAACTCCGTCGGGTTGGTTGGGGCGCTGTAGCGAATGGGTGATATCAACGATAACAGGCACGTCGTTGCGACGCATAATGGGAATGCCTCGGAAATCGACGACTAGGTCTTGATAGCCGAATGTGGTGCCGCGTTCGGTGAGCATGATATCCTTGCCGCCATAGTAGCGCACTTTGTTAACAGCGTGCCTCATGGCCTCGGGGGAGAGGAATTGTCCCTTTTTGATGTTGACCACACGGCCGGTTTCGGCGGCGGCGGCAAGCAAAGAGGTTTGGCGGCAAAGGAAAGCGGGTATCTGCAGCACATCGACATACTGAGCCGCTGTGGCGGCTTCGGTTTCGTTGTGTATGTCGGTTACCACTGGGATATTGTATTTTTCGCGTATGGCATGCAGTATTTCCAGACCTTCCCAGTCGCCAATGCCGGTAAAAGAGTCGACTCGCGACCTATTGGCTTTGCGATATGAGGCCTTGAAGGCGAAGGGGATATGCAGATGTTCGGTGATTTCGAGCAGACGTTCGGCAATCTGGAAAGGAGATTTCTCGTCCTCGATAACACAAGGACCGGCGATGAGGAAAAAGTTGCCCTCGCCGGTGTGGCGCAAACGTGCCAGATTAGGATACAAAGTACTGTACATTAATTATTCGGTATAGTTAATAAAAAAGTAGACAACAGAGTGATGGTGGCGAGTAGGTGGCCGAGAGGAAGTCTGAATCGCAAATAATTAGTAATAAAACGGCTTTTATATAGCTATAGGGCGGCAAGAGGACGATAATCAGCTTTTGCCCGGTGACTAGCCACCGAGCGGTGGGCTAGAGCTCCTCCATGAAGTCTTCGTCGGAGGTTAAGTCCGAGCCAAGATCGGAGGTGTCGAACTCGCTGTCGGCAGCGTCGCGCATGCGACGGGATCCGCGCTGCAAAGAGATGATCAACGCGCCAACCATACGGGTGTGCTCCATTAGGAGGTTGCGAGAGGTCTCGACATTCTCGTCAGAGAAGAGGCCTAAATCACGCGCCATAGTAGTGTAGATAACGCATTCCCTAATGGCCGACTTTGACAGTTTGAGGTAATGGTCAAACTGAGCCTTGTTACGCGAAGAGCCTTCAGCAATATTCAAAGCGATGTTCGAAGCCGACCTCACAAAAGAATTGCAGAAAGAGCGCTCACACTCATTGCGTGGGTCACGAATCGTTTTAATAAGCCATGTGCAGTAGTCAACTGCCTTCCCGTAGATTCTCAAATCTTCAAATCTAAAAAAACTAGGTATTTTTTCTTCCATTTGTAATAGTATTTAATGTATACTGGATTATCTTAATTATCTCAGAATTAAACTTGTAAGCATGATTACCGTAGAGAGTACAACTACAACTGAGCGAAATGCTTCATAAACTGGGTTCTAAAGAAGAGCGAAGCTTGCTCGTTATTCTTGACGGCAAATTTGCCACGGAACTGCTCGATATTGTCATAGCCCTTGTCGGCCATCCATTTGCGCAAACCATCGTTGAGCTCTTTCATATAATCCACGCCATTCTTATAGAGGCATGATACTACCTGGACAGTACCTGCGCCAGCGAGGAGCATTTTAACCACATCGTCGGCGGTATGGACACCGGTAGAGGCAGAGATGTCACAACGAAGTTTTTTGCTGAGAATAGCGACCCAACGCAGGGTGTTATATATCTCCTCAGGCGTTGAAAGCGAAGGAGCGTGGGTTATCTCCATCTTGTCGATATCGATATCAACATTGAGAGCCTTGTTGAACAAAGTGATACCATTGACTCCCATCCAAGAGAGACGCTGCATGAAATTAGCCATATCGGTAAAGTTCTGGCTCACTTTGACGCTCACAGGAATAGTGACCGATTTACGCAAAGTATTGATAATGTCGGAGAAAAGACGGTCAACATCTTCGCACGACATAGTTGTCTCGTAAGGGAGGATGGCCATGTTAAGCTCAATGGCATCGCAGCCAGCGTCCTGGAAACGCTTGGTATAGTTCATCCAATTTTCAAAGGAATAGCAGTTAATGCTTCCCACGATAGGGATGTGAAGACGTTTCTTGGCCTCGCTGATAAGGTCAAAATGCTTGCCAAGCGAATCGTCAGCGACATGAGCGGCAACGTACTCGTAGCTCATGCCATAGCTGTCGATAGGAGCCATCATGCTGGCATTACGTTTGATATCATAAATAATCTGCTCCTCAAAAACAGATTTAATAATGACGGCGCCTGCTCCGGCGGCCTCAAGTTTCTCGAGATTGGATATGTCGTTGGTAAGCCCACAGCTACCGGCGATAATGGGGCTTTCGACGTCAAGTCCTAAATATTTGGTTTTTGTATTCATATTCAAAATAACGTTATTTATAGGTTGCAAAAATAATCATTTTTTGAGAATAAAATATTTTTTGAAGAGAATATTTTTTTTAAACATTACACATATTTGTTATTCAATAATTTATACAACATTCTTTTCTGTATAATTTTTTGAAATAAGCGACAAAATAAAAATAATTACTCGTCAATGAAAAAAAATAACTAATTTTGCAAACTCAAAAATAGAAGAAAAAAATAGAAAAAAAGAAGATAAAATGGAAAAAAACATCGAAGAAAACAAAGCCGAAAACATCAGCTTCATTTCTAAAAGCGAGCAGTTTATAGAGAAAAACGCCAAGACTTTGGGTTGGGTTCTTGGAGCCATTCTTCTGATTGTCGTCGCCTTCTTCGGCATACGAAAATTCGTTTTTGAACCCAGAATCGAAAAAGCCAATGAGGCCATTTTTGTTGCCGAGCAATACCTTGCCAACGGAGACTTCCAATCAGCCCTCTACGGAGACAGCACCAGCACCGACAAATACTCGGTAGGCTTCTTGAAAGTCATTGACAAATACGGTTCTACAAAGGTTGGCAAGCGCGCCAAATATGAAGCCGGTATCTGTTTTATGCGTTTGGGAAAATACGAAGAAGCCCTCAAATATCTTGACAAATACAATGGTAAAGACCAGCTGACCCCTGTGATGAACGAAATGCTCAAGGGCGACGCCGAAGCCGAGATGGGCAACAACAGCGCTGCCATCAAGCACTACAACAAAGCCGCAAAAATGGACGAAAACCCCATCACCGCTCCTTTCGCTCTCTTCAAAGCCGGGGTCGCTTACCTTGTTGACAACGATTACGACAACGCCGTGAAATGTTTCCAAACTGTCAAGGAGAAATACCCCGAGTCAACTCTCTTCTCAGAGATGGACGGCTTTATAGCTTACGCTGAAGCCAGCAAGAAATAAAACATTTTACACATAATTCCAAACAGATAAGGAATATAGCCCCGTTTTTTCGGGGCTTTTTTTATAAATAGAGCGCCATATCATGAGAACAAAAAAAGCCATTGCGATAACAGGTTTCCTTGCCTTGTCTCTTTTTTCTTATTCACAGCGAGCTCTCTACCCTTTTCAAGACACCACACTACCCATCAACCAACGAGTGGACGATTTAATATCGCGGCTCACTCTTGACGAGAAACTCGGATTTCTCGAGCACCAAAACCCAGCAATTGACAGACTTGGCATCAAGCCCTACAGCTGGTGGAACGAAGCCCTTCATGGCATTGCCCGCAACGGCATTGCCACAGTATACCCGATGCCCATTGCCCTTGCCGCCACCTTCAACCCCGAGATGATTGAGGAGGTATACTCCCGCATTGCCGACGAGGGTGTGCTTAAACACCGCCAATCGCAGGAAGCTGGCGATTATGGCGACAACACAGGCATAACCTTCTTCACTCCCAACATCAACATCTTCCGCGACCCTCGCTGGGGACGCGGAATGGAGACCTTTGGCGAAGACCCATTTCTCACAGCACAAATGGGCCTTTCAGCAGTACGAGGCTTGCAGGGTCCTGGGGCTCATATGCGCTTCAAAGCAGGACCCACGTGGGTGTGGCCCGATACCGCAGCTCTCAATTCGCCTTACCTTGTCTCCGCCGCCTGCCTCAAGCATCTGGCCGTCCACAGTGGTCCCGAGGGGTTGCGCCACCAATTCGACGCCAAAATTTCAAACCGTGACTTATGGACAACCTATCTACCTGCTTTTGAATACATAATCAAGCATAGCGACGTACAGCAGGTAATGTGCGGCTACAACCGACTGAACGGAGAGCCCTGCTGCACCAACCACCACCTTCTGGTCGACATTCTGCGCAATCGCTGGCATTACGACGGCATACTGGTCACCGACTGCTGGGCGCTTAACGACTGCTGGGAACCCGACACCGTCATTCTGCGTCACCGCACGCACGCCACCGCAGCTCAGGCGGCAGCGGCAGCCTTCGGCTCGGAGGTCGACTTGGAATGCGGCTCGGGATTGGCAGCACTGAAAACTGCCGTCGACAGCGGCTACATCAGCGAAGCCAAAATAGACGAACACCTGCGCCGCATCCTACGCACACGCTTCCGCATACGACCGGAATGGTTCTCGGAGTACAACCACGGCAACCACGGTGTCTGGACCAAACCCGAAGTGGTTGCCCGCCAATCGCTGGTGATGCTGAAAAACAATGGCATCCTACCATTGAAGGATCCTAAAAAGATGAAGCAAATAGCAGTCATCGGGCCCAACGCTGCCGACTCCGCTATGGCCCTCGGCAACTACAACGGCGAACCGCCTTATCAGAAAACCATACTCAAGGCATTTAAGGAAACAATCTTTGACCACATTTTTTGCTCCTCAACCCTGGGTGCACAATTCGCGTCGGTCTATTTCGACACCGCCTGCCATTTGGCAGACAAAGACTACAAACCACCACGAGACTTTTGGAAGCAACTCGAGAAGAGCGACGTCGTCGTCTTCTGCGGCGGCCTCTCCCCTGCCCTCGAGGGCGAAGAGCTGAAGGTCGATATGCCCGGTTTCTACAAAGGCGACAGAACCTCTATCGAGCTGCCTGCACCGCAGCGCGACCTCATCAAGGAAATCAAGCGTCGCACTGGCAAACCCATCGTACTCGTCCTCTGCACCGGCAGTGCCTTAGGCCTTGAAGAGGTGGTGGACGACGTCGACGCCATCATTGTCGCTTGGTACGGCGGACAGGATATGGGCACCGCCGTCGTCAATGCCCTGTACGGCTTCTCCGACGGCTTCGGACGGCTGCCGGTAACCTTCTACAAATCAACAGCCCAGCTACCACCATTCGACGACTACAACATGCAGCAGCGCACCTACCGATATATGACCGAAGAGCCGCTATTCCCCTTCGGCTACGGACTCAGCTACGGACACTTCCACTACGACAGTGTCTCTTTCGACCGCGAAAAACTGACGGTAAGCGGATTGCTCACCCTCGACAGTGTTGACGGCTTTATGGACATCAGCAGCGAGATTATACAAATCTACCTCGAAGGCGACGGTGTTACGGCTCCGCGACGCCAACTGGTGGCAGTACAGAGCGTATGGCTCGACGCCAGCATCCGAAACCGCTACCGCTTTGAAATACCCATCGACCCATTCTGGCTGCGCCGCTACAACGACGCATCCGACACAATGGATCTCCCAGCCTCCGGCACACAAATGACCCTGTCTATATACAATGGTCCCTCGGTTAATTTTGTATGGTAAAAGCATCTTTTACCTTACAACCATCTTCATACTCTTGGTCAAATTGTCTTGTTTTATACGTACAACGTAACATCCTGAAACAAAACCGCTGATATCGACAGTTGCCGTTGGTCCCATAATACTATAGGAAGCAACAAATCTTCCTGCAATATCATATATTTCCATTTGTGCGGGACCATCGGAAAGTCCACTCAAAACAGTATAATTCGATATAGGATTGGGATAAAGGACAATCCTCTCGCTTTCAGCAGGAAGCACAGTGGCATTGATGTCTGAATAGTTGTAGATATAGTCACAAATATATTGCAGATTGTGGTCAATATCAAGACTATACCACGCCTCTCTTGTACAGACGCTCACATTGTCGTAAACCTTAGGACGATTTATCTCAGGATTCCATGGTAACAGAGTGCTGCTAAGAGGCATATCATTATTGTAAGTATAGACATTACGCTCAACTTCACTGCCATATTTGTCATAGTGATGGTGCTCCAAACAATTGCCCATGTTGTCGTAGACATAAGTATATCTTCCGTTATTTGACCAATGGACTCCGTCATCGCTAACGCTGTCATATTGAAGTGTCAAATGACCGTTGGAATATGTGTTGACATATTTCTCGGATGGCAGAAGTCCTCCTGCGTCGAAACTATAGCTGTACCACAATTCCGACAAGCATTTGTCTCCATCATAAGCATACTCTATTTTTTGATAAACCATATTACCCATGGTCAGAGTGGTAAGCACTATCTTGCCATTCTCGTCATACGAGTAATTGTAGACGCCTCCCAGCTCCCACACACCATTGAAATTGTTGTAATTGCTTCTTGAAGCGATAAGTCCAGCTTCGTTATAGGTATAGTCGATATAGTAGACATTCTGCAGGGTTCCATTCAGTCGTTGCCAACCCGACAAACGAACCATGTTACCATTATCGTCGTACGTCATAGAGTCGACGACGTAATACTCGCCTCTAACCGTGTCTGTATAAGCTATCAGACGATGATTAATGTCGTACGAAAACTGGCACAACTGATAGTTGTCATCAGTTTGGAAACTTGTCATTTTCCAAGAATAGTTGTCCTTCGGAGAAGGATTGGATGTGGCGTTGTGGTGCTTATTGAAATGGCCTTGGGGCTGAGCGGAAAGAGAAAAAGCCGCAACAGTTGCGAAAAGTAAAAACAATGCTTTCATGATAATGTTTTACAAAAAAAGGGAAGCATGAGAAATCATGCCTTCCCTATAATAAATGATTTAATGCCAATCTATTAGAAGTGGAAACCAATGCGGAATGAGAGCATTCCTACGCTGCGTGTCTGAGTAGCGGTAGTGGAAGCATCAGCGCCTGCCAACCATGGTTCACTTTGAATATCATCAGCTTTTTTGTACTTGATGGCATGCTTGCCATATCCGTTGTAGTGCAAGCTTGCGCTAACATGCTGGCCAAAATAGCAACCAACGCCCAGTTGGAAGGCGACGTTAGTGGTTGTCTGATAGCGGAGCTTGAACTCATAGTCGTGCGCTGCCACATAGTCTGCCAAACCAGGAGTGCTATAATCGGGGACCTGAACTTTGCCGCTCTCCTTGGTGATCATAAAGAAATCTGGACCAATACCAAACTCTGCAAAGGGAGTGAAAATGTCGGTCAACTGATAACGGTAGTTAACACCAATATAAATAGGAATATTGAAATAGTTGGGAGAGCTACCATCGTTAGCATTCATGTAGCGGTCGCGAGTGCTGCCGCTTACACGGTTCCACTGGAAATCGCCATGCAGATAAGGTGACACTTCGCCAAATCCGACATCGAAGCGATACGACACACGATAACCAAGACCGAAACCAAACACAGCATCCTTGCCTGCGTTGAAACGGGTCATAGGAATCTGTTCGCCAAAGGCATTGTTTGCGATATCATCGTTGAACTCAGCTGTTGGCATGTTGAAATTGAGATAAAGTGACTGCTCCAAATGAGTCAGCTGGGCATTTGCGCCAAAACCAGCGGACACAAAAGCCGCCAGTAGTACTAAAGTTTTGAATGTATTACTTTTACGCATATTGTTATTATTTTATTCCGAACGCAAAAATAGCATTTTTTTTCTTATCCACCCATTTTTAATCATATTTTTTTGGGCATTCAACCAAACTTGTGTATTTTTGCATTTTATTCGAAAACAAATTATAATAATAAGACATTGAAAACAAAACTACTGACAAAACGCTTATTTTTGGTTGCCGCATTGTTTTTTGCATGCCAAGCCAATTCTCAGGTGATATTCTCACCCGTATTCACTCAAATACGTCTCGAAGCCCGCGCCGACTTTGACCAATACACCATTGAACAAGGGAACTCTACAAGCCACCCTTATGGCTTTCATGGAAAATATTTCAATTTCCTTGTCGGCGGTGACCTCAATGACAAATTCAGCTACTTTTTCCGCCAGCGAATCATAGCCCAAAACGGATCGGTGTCTTTCTTTGACAACACCGACTTCCTATATCTCACCTACCATCCTAACAAAAATTGGATGTTCCGCCTCGGAAAGGACGCTTTGGCCGTAGGAGGCTTTGAGTACGATGCAGCTCCTATCGATGTACTATTCAGCACCAACTATTGGGATAATTTTTACTGCTTCCAGCTGGGTGGTGCAGCCGCTTACAAAAGCGACAATGAAAAGCACATGATCCTGGCTCAAGTGGCTAACTCACCTTACGTGCACTATGGAGCCAACCTAGGGTACAATCCGGGACAGGAATGGCGTAGCGGCCTGCTGGCATACAGCCTTTTTTGGTCAGGCAAGATGGGACATTTCAACACGCTCTACTCTGTAAACATGTTTGAACGTTTTGACCACAAGTTCATGAATTATATCGCCCTAGGCAACAAACTGATATACGACCGTTGGGATCTCTATGTCGACCTTATCCACCATGCATTGGACGTGGACGACTGGGGAAAGAACTTTGCCGGAATAGCTTGCTTCAACTTTCACCTTACCAAGGACTTCAACATATACGGAAAGGTCTCTTACGAACAGAACAAGTCGGAGGTTGACCTTCTCAGCAACAACGAGCTCGACTGTTTGATTCCTGCCGGTAGCACCATTGCCAAATATGGCATTGGTTTCGAATATAACCCATCCTTCTGCAAGGATGTCCGCGTGCACGGCGTTCTTTCTTATTGCGACAACAAGATGGATAACTCCTACGCCAACACAAATTGGGAAACCAAAACAATCAACGTCAACTTGGGTATAACCTGGCACATGAACATTCACCGCATGTTTATGGAGCGCGGAATGTAAAGGCTCTTTTTTAAGTCACAATCTATTAAGAAAATAATTCCCATGGAAGAAAGCAACAATAAACCCCGCCACAACCTTCTTTCGGTGCTGAATCCCTTTGAGGTGTTCCGCCACCACGAAACCGCCAACACAAAGCAAGACAGTAGCAAAAAAAATAAGACCAGCCGATTCAAGTTCACCACTTTACGCAGCTTTGAAGCTCTTATTTTCCTTTTATGCTTCTTTGCTTTTTTCGGTTTCTTGGCATACAAAATGACGTTGCCAAAAATGCTCAACACCTTTATGCAAACAGCCTACCAGCTGTTGCTTGAAACGGTGTTTTACATCATGGCTATATGCGTTCTGATGGGTGCCATATCCAAATTGCTGACAGAGTTTGGTGTTGTGCGTCTCATGGAGAATATCTTGCGTCCTTTGATGAAACCGCTCTACAACTTGCCTGGTGTAGCTGCCCTGGGAGCTGTGATGACCTTTCTGAGCGACAATCCCGCAATCATTTCGCTCGCCAAGGACAACAACTTCGCTCGCTATTTCAAAAAATACCAGCTGGTGAGTTTAACAAACTTCGGCACAGCCTTCGGCATGGGTCTTGTTGTCATAGCCTTCATGACGGGCAAGGGCTATGGTAGCGGAGCATTGGTAGGTCTGCTGGGCGCTGTAATTGGGAGCATCGTTTCCACTCGTCTCATGCAGCATTTCACTCTCAAAAGCTATCCCGAAATGGATAGCCCTGTGACTGAGGACGAAGGCACCGAGCAGAACATCTCGTTCAAAAGCGAGGGTAGCGTCTTCCAGCGTTTCCTCAACGCTATGCTCGACGGGGGAAAGAGCGGTGTCGGTATCGGCGTTGCTATCATTCCCGGCGTACTGTGCATAAGCACTATTGTCATGATGCTCACCTTTGGCCCTGCCGGCGAAAATGGAGAGTATTTGGGCAAGGCCTACGAAGGTGTACCTATCATAACATGGCTTGCCGACAAGGTCAACTTCGTATTCTACTGGCTTTTCGGCTTTGAGAACGGCGCTTTGGTTGGTTTCCCCATCACGGCATTGGGAGCAGTAGGCGCCGCCATTGGTTTGGTGCCCACCTTCGATGCCGCTGGCATTATCAACAACAACGCCATTGCTGTCTTTACCGCCATGGGCATGTGCTGGAGCGGATATCTCAGCACTCACACTGCCATGCTTGACAGCCTCGGATATCGCAAACTCATTGGCAAAGCCATAGGTGCACATACTATTGGCGGCCTTTGCGCCGGCATCGCCGCACATTGGATTTGGGTATTGTTAAGTTTGATCTTTGCATGACTGTCATGAAACTCAAAGAGTTTCGTCGTAGGTTCCGTACTTGGCAAGGAAAGTCTATCAAGTACTATGTCAAGGATGAAGGCATACACCATTGCGCCAACTGCGGACACGATTTCGAAGGCAATTTTTGTCCCCTTTGCGGACAATCCATGGGCGACGGGCGTATCACATGGAAATCACTTATTTCTAGCTTTATAAACATTTGGACAGGAAATTCGCGCTCTATGCCCTACACGGTGTACCAACTTATGATACGCCCTGGTCATTTCATTGGCAAATACATAAGCGGTCATCGTCAAATAAGTACACCTCCTTTAAACCTGCTTTTCGGTATCGCAGTGATCTATGCTCTGACAAATTATTTGTTAGGTGTCAAGTCCGAGCCACTTACTGGAACTGACGATAGTTTAAGGGTTTTTATAACTGCAATAAACTGGCTAAAAGACAATCCTGCATGGGGCGCCATAGCTATGACCATAACTCTCACCTTCCCAACATGGTTTCTTTTCCGTTTTTCACCACGCCACCCACAACACACAATTCCCGAAGGTGCCACAATCCAGATATTTATGAGTTCTCTAATGCTCATCTGCATTCTACTCGGAAATATATTTCCCATATTAATACTCCTCATCCCTTTCTACTATTACATCGCCTATCGCCAATTGTTTGGATATAACTTTTGGGGCACATCGTGGCGCCTTTTCTTAGGATTTTCCGTATGGGCGTATGTGATCTTGATGTTTGTTGTTGGCTCTATTTTGCTCTTAATACATGATTCAAGCGTTATGAGGATAATTCTGACTGCTATCCTATATATCATAGTTCTCGTAACACCAATAGCTCTAGTTCTTTCCATAGGTTACTGGATAAGCAAAAGGAGTAGAAAAAAGACACGATCCAATGCCAAAGAGTAGCACAATAAAGGCAACAAAAAAACGTTATTAATTAAAGAAAAAAAATAAAAACATATGAAACCACTCGTAAGTATCATTATGGGCTCCACCAGCGACTTGCCAGTAATGGAAAAAGCCTGCCAGTTTTTTGAAGAGATGGAGATCCCTTTTGAAGTCAACGCACTCTCCGCACACCGCACCCCACAAGAGGTTAGCGATTTCGCCCGCAACGCTCAAAGTCGCGGAATCAAAATCATCATTGCCGGAGCCGGAATGGCAGCAGCTCTGCCCGGAGTCATTGCCGCCGAAACACCACTGCCAGTGATTGGAGTACCCATCAAAGGCTCCTGCTTGGAGGGTCTTGACGCAACATTTGCCATCATGCAGATGCCTCCAGGAATTCCCGTAGCCACAGTGGCCATAAACGGAGCTCAGAACGCAGCTATACTGGCAATGCAGATTATCGCCCTCGGCGACGAAAAAATGATGGAAAAACTTATCGCCTATAAGTCAGGCCTAAAAAATAAAATTGTCAAAGCCAACGAAGAGCTGGCCAAATTGGAATACAAGTATAAGTGCTAAAACAAGAAAAAAATCTCTAATAGTTTTTGGCTCCTATCCAAACTCTATCAACAATCACATTTTACACAAAACCCTCCATCGATGAAAAAAACTCTATATATACTCATTGCTATGTTGCTTATGACATCGGCAGCAAGTATGGCTCAAAAAAAAGATGACGCCAACATAGAAAAAAGCAACACACAGATGTGCATGAATACTTTGAATTCATGGACAAAAGCATTGAACAGCCGCAACTTAACACAGTTGGAAGGGCTATACAGCGATATAGTGCTATATTACAAATCTCATCTCTTTAAAGAGCAAGTATTGAAAAGCCACAACCGACTGTTCAAAATATATAAATACTACGAGCAACGCTGCGAAAACGTCAAAGTGGAATTCATCAATGGTTGTCAGGCAAAACTCACTTTCGACAAATATGTAAAAACCGAGAAAGAGGGCCCCGAAAAGAGATACCAGGCCTATATGCTCTTTGCTATTGGCGAAGAATCCGCCCTTATCTTGGCCGAAAGCGATGCCACAACCGACGCCAACAAGGACAAAAAAGTCAAGTTGCTGACCAACGTTGACAACAGCACACAACTCGACGCCATCTTTTGCGACGCCAATGTTGGCAAAACACTAAGAGCCAGCTATTGGGATTTGGTGGAGATGGGAAATAAAAAAGACGGCCCACTGGCAAAAATGATACTATCGAATGGATTCCCTCGCGGCGGCGTCGACGGCATTATCATAAAAGACTATGGCGGAAAGAAAGGTACCTACGCCTGCGGAGGCTACGCTGCCGGAGGCGAGTGCTACTGGTATGTTATTTTTCTGTACGATTCCGTGTCAAAAACCTTCAGCTGTGTAGGATCAGACGAATAAACATCAGCCTCAGAAATACTTTATTAACATAATCACCTCGTCACAATAAGCAACAATAGCCACATGATAACCATAGGAATAACAGGAACATTAGGTGCCGGCAAAGGTACTATAGTAGATTATCTGGTAAAAAATCGCGGATTTGTCCACTATTCAGTGCGTGCCTTCATCACCGAGGAGATTAAGCGACGCGGAATGCCCGTCAACCGAGACAGCATGACTCTCGTTGGCAACGATCTCCGCGCCCAACATACGCCTTCATGGATTGTAGAGCAACTTTACCAACAAGCACAAGCATCTGGATGCAACTGCATAATAGAGAGCATACGCACCCCAGGCGAAGTCGCCGCACTACGTGGCAAACCCAACTTTTACCTTTTTGCCGTCGATGCCGACCCCAAGGTGAGGTATGAGCGCGCCGTACTTCGTGGCAGCGAAACCGACCATATCGACTATGAGACATTCATCGCCAACGAAAAACGCGAGATGGATAACGACGACCCCAACAAACAAAACCTGGGCGTATGCATCAGCCAAGCCGACTATCGCTTCGACAACGGAGGCAGTTTTGAGGATTTGAACCGTCAAGTTGAAGAGGTGCTTTCCAAAATCACCTACCACCGGCCTTCTTGGGATGAATACTTCATGGAACTCGCCGACACTGCTGCAAAACGCGCCACTTGCGACCGAGGCCGCAGCGGATGCGTCATCGTGAAAGACCGCCAGCTGCTGGTAACGGGCTATGTCGGATCGCCCTCAGGTCTACCCCACTGCGACGAGGTGGGACACCTCTTCCACAAAGTCATAAACCCCGACGGCAGCATAACCAACCACTGTGTGAGGACCGTACATGCTGAGCAAAACGCCATCTGCCAAGCTGCCCGTCGCGGCATAGCCCTCGACGGTGCCACACTATACTGCCGCATGACACCATGCCGCACGTGTGCCATGCTCATCATCAACTGCGGAATTAAGCGCGTGGTGTGCGAGCGCAAATACCACGCCGGAGCCGAAAGCGAGGAACTGTTCCGCCAGGCTGGAGTACAACTGGAGTTCTTCCATGACGAGATACAAAAATACGAAAACCAATAAGCAATAGAATATTCCACCGATAAGACAAGAGAAGTAGAGCATGACAAATAAAAAAAACAACCTTACTGAAAGCGAAGCCTTAGCGAAGTTAGCGGCCCTTGGCATGTCAAACAAAAAAGCGACAGACATAGTAATCATGGATCTGCGAGGTGTGCAGTCGTCTCCAACCAATTTCTTCGTGATATGCACAGGCAATGTGCCCTCTCATGTGAGCGCCATAAGTGACGGCGTCTTCGAAACCATCAAAAAAGCAACAGGCTACAACCCTCACCGAGTGGAAGGCTACGACAACGCCGAATGGATATTGATGGACTATTTCGACATAGTTGTACACATCTTCCTCAAAGACAAACGCCAGCACTACAGATTAGAAGAGTTGTGGGCCGACGGAGTGGCAACCCCCTACGAAGGCTAACCCCTATCCTACCCACAGATGACACATCATTGAGTTCATACAAGAGCACCAAAAAAAAGAGAATCATAAAGTAATAACCGAAATGCAGGACAACACAAACAAAGAGAATCAGAACAAAGGTCAGAGCAACCCCAAGCGCAACCCCAAGCGCAAAAGCCCCGACTGGTTCATGTATATCATCTACGCAATAATCATAGTCACCCTCGGCGGCTTATGGCTCAGCGGAGACAGCAAGAAGGACAATGTTGAGATCGGTTGGTCCAAACTTGACCAGATTCTGCGCCGCGGAGACCAAGAAAAAATAATTGTCGTCGACAAAGATCATGCCGAAATCTTTATCAAAGAAGAAGCTCTCGAAAAAGACACAGCATACAAAGACATTGTCAAAGACGGAAACAAATTCAAAGAATCGGGACACTACACCTACAAATTCATCGACGTAGAGGGGTTCAAAAGCGACCTCGACAAAGTGGCGCAGCAAAATTTTGAACGCGACACCGCCGGCATCGACGACAGCGTTAGAGCCGCCAATCCCGAGATGATCAACCAGATAAGACGCGACAACCACATAGAGTTGAGTTCCAGAGAGAGCGACCACACATGGGAAAAGGTTCTGTTCTGGTTCGGACCATTACTGATGTTGGTGCTCTTCTTTGTCATTATGAGCCGTATAGCCAATCGTCAGATGGGTAGCGGCGGCGCTGGAGGAATCTTCAACGTCGGCAAATCAAAGGCCAAAATCTACGACGGCAAAACATCCACCAATGTAACCTTCAAAGACGTCGCCGGACTTGCTGGCGCCAAAGAAGAGGTGGTTGAAGTCGTCGACTTCCTGAAAAATCCAAAGAAATACACAGCTCTGGGCGGCAAAATACCCAAGGGCGTGCTCCTTGTAGGGCCTCCGGGCACAGGCAAAACATTGCTCGCCAAAGCTGTCGCTGGCGAAGCCAACGTGCCTTTCTTCTCTATGTCGGGTAGCGACTTTGTGGAGATGTTCGTCGGCGTGGGTGCCTCGCGTGTTAGAGACCTTTTCGAAGAGGCCAAAAAGAAAGCTCCCTGCATCATCTTCATCGACGAAATCGACGCTGTGGGACGAGCCCGAAGCCGTGGAGGCCTCAGCAACGCCAACGACGAGCGTGAGAACACCCTCAACCAGCTGCTCACCGAGATGGACGGCTTCGGCACCAACAATGGCGTCATCGTTATGGCCGCCACCAACCGCGCTGACATACTCGACAAAGCATTGCTGCGTGCCGGTCGCTTCGACCGCCAGATATATGTGGAGCTGCCCGACATCGACGAGCGAAAAGCTATCTTCGAAGTCCACATGAAAGGGCTGAAACTCGGCAACGACATCGACAAAGACTTCCTTTCCAAACAAACTCCAGGATTCTCTGGCGCCGACATCGCCAATGTCTGCAACGAGGCTGCCCTCGTGGCCGCACGCAAAGACAAAGCGCTGATAGAGAAACAGGATTTCCTTGACGCCATCGACCGCATTATAGGAGGCCTTGAGAAACGCTCAAAGGTTATCACCACCGAAGAGAAACGCACCATTGCCTACCATGAATCTGGCCACGCCTCGGTAAGCTGGCAATTGCGCTGGGGACAGCCTTTGGTCAAAGTCACCATCGTGCCCCGCGGCAAAGCTCTTGGCGCAGCATGGTACTTACCCGAGGAACGTCAGATTACAACCTACGAGCAGATGTTTGACGAAATAACATCTCTCGTCGCCGGCCGCGCCGCCGAAGAGGTCGTCTTCGGACAGATATCCACAGGCGCTCTCAACGATTTGGAACGTGCCACCAAGATGGCATTCTCACTAGTCGCCTACTACGGCATGAGCCCGAAGATTGGCAACATCAGCTACTACGACTCGACAGGTCAGAGCGAATGGAACTTCACCAAACCCTTCAGCGAACAAACCAACGAAGCTATAGACGGCGAAGTGAAACGCATGGTCGAAGAGGCCTACCAACGCGCAAAAGAGATTATTCTGGCCAGCCGCGACAAACTCGACGAACTTGCCAATGTACTCTTCGAACGTGAAGTGATTTTCCGAGAGGATGTGGAAAAAATCTACGGCCCTCGCCCTTGGGAAGAAGAGAAGAAAAACGACGAAGTGAAAGTCGAGAAACCTGAGTCAATCAAAACCGAGGAAAACAACGATAATCTTTAACCCGTAAAAAGATTAAGACAGTAGCACATAGCCATCTAAACCATTCTCGTCAAACCCTAACAAATCATGGCCATGAAAGACAACCGACTAAAAGAGCAGGTTCAAAAAGACATCCGTGAAGCTCTCATGGACAGAACCATCGCCTCAGATTGCGAGCTGCCGGCATCGGTGGGGAACACCTTCATTACAGACGATGACGACCTCAGCGTAATATTTGCTCAACGGTTCACCAAGGCGGGAGGTACCATGTACTACTGTTACAACGAGAACGACATCAGCAACCGAATAAGCGAAATACAGCGACGCCACAATGACATCGTTATAGGTTGCGCCACAGAGAATCTGACTAGCTTCCTTGGTCATCTCAACATTGAAAACAGAGAAACCTGCGTCCCCACTATGATTTACCCTCTGGGAGCAACTCTGTGCGAGGCTCTTATAGCTTGGCAAGGAAGCATAGTCATCACCTCTAATCTTGGTCTTGGCACAACAGTACCAACATTGCCTGAGACAACCATTGTGCTGGCGTTCACATCGCAAGTGGTTACCGACTGGGAGATGGCAAACCAACGTCTCAAAGAACTATACCCACAATATCCTGACCAAATCATGATAGCAAATCCCGCCAGCTATGGCTATCGCAAAGAGAAACAAAAGCTATACCTTATCCTTATAGAAGACGAAACAATATAATAACGATGAAGACATTACTTACACGAGCCTTGAGTGGCGCAATATACGTACTTCTTATCATAACATCGATATACGCCGGTCGCTGGATGAACAACATAACCGGCGGAGAGGTGGTCTTTGGTGTTTTGTTTCTCGCTATAGGCATTATCGGCACTCACGAAGTTCTGAAGAACCTCTCATTAAAAGGAATCAACGCCAACAAGCCCACAGCATACATTGTAGGCATACTCTCCTACCTCATAGTATTCTTTTGGGAACAGCCAACCTTCAGCGAAGGACAGCTATGGTCTCTCTCACTCCTCACCATGCTGCCTGCCTTGATGCTGTGCGTCTTCCTTGCACAGCTGTGGCGCAACGACGAAAACCCCATAGCCACAATAGGTTACACTATACTCCCAACAATATGGGTGATGATTCCTTTGGCGCTGACAAACTACATACACGACAGTGGCTATGGCCTTATGATGATGGTATTCATTCTCGTATGGGTTAACGACACCTTCGCCTACCTGACTGGAATGCTCATCGGACGTCACAAGATGTGGGAACGCCACTCTCCAAAAAAAACTTGGGAAGGCACTATAGGCGGCGCTGCCTTTTGCATCGCCACAGCTATTTTTGTCGGACCTCTCTTCCACAGCAACGGCGTTGAGATGAACGTTGTCGACTGGGCTGTGATAGGTTTCATCTGCAGCGCCATCGGCACTCTTGGCGACTTGGTTGAGTCAATGTTCAAACGTTTCTGCGGCGTAAAAGACAGCGGCAACATCATGCCTGGCCATGGTGGCATTTTGGACCGCTTCGACAGCATACTGCTGGCCGTACCTTTTGTTCAAGCCTATTTAGTTATTGTCGTATAAGCATAAAAATACCTCTATAAAAAACATATTCATATAATGTACATACACAAAGAAGGATATCGATTACTGATCAGCACGTTCGCAATATTTGCAGTCATAACAGTACTGATGATTGTATTTACCGAGCAGCTCAACTTTTTCAACTGGCTGCTCATAGTAATTATGTTCGGATTTTGGCTTGCGCTGGCCTCTTTTTTCCGCATACCTAAAAGAGTATTCACCGACGACGCAACCCGATATATAGCACCTGCCGACGGCGTGATCTGCACCATCGAACAAACCTTCGAGAAAGAATATCTCAACAGCGAGTGCCTCATGGTCAGCGTGTTTATGAATGGCACCGATGTGCATGTTAACCGCTACCCCATCGACGGCACTATAGAGTATGTCAAGTATCACAAAGGCAACTATTTCATAGCCTCTTATCCCAAATCTTCCATAATGAACGAACGTTCCAGCATAGGAATGGTGCTCGACAACGGCCAAAGAATTCTTATGCGCCAAGTCGCTGGCGTTATGGCTCGCCGCATAGTGTGCTATGCCCGCGAGGGAGAGCGGGTAAAGCAAAACCAGGAAATGGGATTCATCAAGTTTGGCTCGCGAGTAGACCTCTTCCTGCCCCTCGACACCGAGCTGGATGTAGCCCTCGAAGATGTGGTACGCAATGGTATGTCGCCAATAGGGAAACTCAAATAAATGTTTTGCTATGAATATCGCCGACCAAATACTATATGAAGACAACCACCTCCTGGCGCTCAACAAGCGCTGCGGCCAGATAGTTCAAGGCGACAAAACCGGAGATACTCCATTACCTGAACACATAAAAGATTATCTAAAAATTCGCGACAACAAACCGGGCAATGTCTTCTGCGGAGTAATACACCGATTAGACAGACCTGTGAGCGGTGTAGTGCTTTTTGCTAAAACTTCAAAAGCTTTGAGCCGCATGAACGAGGCCGTTAAGGGTCGCGATATAAAGAAAACCTATTGGGCTCTAAGCAAAGAGCCCCCGCCTCAAGAGTGCGGACATCTGGAAGACTGGCTGCTGCGCAACGAAAAAAACAACCGCAGCTATGTCGTGAAAGCCGGCACTGCCGAAGCTAAACTGGCAATACTCGACTACAAGCTTATCGGTGTAAGCGGAGGTGGCTACCATCTTATAGAAATAGACTTGCACACTGGTAGGCACCATCAAATACGAGCACAACTGGCAAACATGGGTTGCCACATCAAAGGCGACTTGAAATATGGAGCTCCTCGCTCTAATCCCGATGGCGGCATATCTCTGCACGCTCGCAAAATAACATTCATACATCCCGTTCGCAAAGAGGAGATTACCATCGTCGCTCCTACCCCTCACGAGCCTATTTGGATGGAATTTGAACAGTAGACATTAATTATATATGAAACATTATAATAAAACTGAACAATCAATCATACGAAACATGAAGAGAATCGTTTTAATAGCAACTTTGACTCTTTTGGTCACTACGGCAAACGCACAGTATTGCCAAGTGAACCACAGCGACTATAACAACATACAAATCACCTTCAACTGCCCTCTGCCTCAAGTCAATGCGGCCACATTGTCAGACGAAGTTTTCAACGTCATAACAATGGATGACTTTATGCCCAGTGGCAAAGTCGGTGACCCCTCTCTGCCTTCTCTGTCAAAAATGATTGAGATATCGCTTTGCGACCGATTGGATGTCACTGTCAACGAAATGCTTTGTGACACCATCGACGCCAATGAGATAGGTATTGACAGACCTCTTATTCCCATGCAACCATCGCGTAGAAAAAGCGACACTACGGCATTTCACATGGTGAAAAACGCACAAACATATGCTTGCAACAGCTTCATCGGAGCTGAAACGATAGTTGTAGAGAATACCGGCATAGCACGCAACCACAATCTTGCCAGAATAGCTTACAACCCCATCCGATGGAATCCTGTAACAAATCAGATCATTGTTGTCAAAAGTATCACCATCACAATACATCAGCGCAACGCCGACATCGCCGCAACAAAAACACTGCAAAAGATTCACTCCAGCCGTGCTTACGACAACGGCATTAACGCCATCAACACCTTGGGAACAAAAGAGAACTACCTCTCGGCTCCCGTACGCTACACTATTGTTTCTCACAGCATGTTCCGTGGCTTGCTCGACGACTTTGCAAAATGGAAAAGACGCCAGGGCTTCATTGTCGACCTCGTCTATACCGACCAACCTGAGGTGGGATCTTCTTCTACAAGCATCAAAAACTATCTGAAAGGTCTATATGACAACGCTACAGCTAGCATGCCCGCGCCAACCTATGTCCTGTTTGTCGGAGACATTGCCCAAATTCCGGCTTTCCAACTCGTCTCGCAAGGTACCACACATTACAGCGACATCAACTATTGCAACTGGACCGAAAACGACAGAATACCCGACTGCTTCTATGGTCGATTCTCGGCACAAAATGCTGAGCAACTCATACCTCAAATTGAGAAAACTCTGATGTATGAGCAATATACCTTCCCCGACGATTCTTACCTCGGCAACGCTGCCTTGACAGCCGGTGTAGACGGTGGATCTGCCAACGATAACGGCTACACCTACGGCGACCCAGCCATGGATTACATAGCCAAATACTACATCAATACAACCAATGGCTTTGATAATGTAGTATACTATAAAAACAACACCTCCTTCGCCCCCAACGGTGTGACTGTGACGGGATCAAGCAACAATTATACCACCGCCAATCTGCTATTAAACTACTACAACAACGGCTGCGGCTGGGCCAACTACAGTGCCCATGGTTCTGAGACAGCTTGGAGCAATCCAGGATTCTCCAATTCCGACGTGGCGAATATGTCCAACAACAACAAGCCCATGATAATGATAGGCAACTGCTGCCTGTCCAACAGTTTCCAGATTGACGCATGCTTGGGCGAGGCACTGCTACGTAAAGGTAACAACGCCGGCGCTGTGAGCTATATTGGCGCTAGCGACTACACCTATTGGGTGGAAGACTTTTATTGGACCGTAGGTGTGCGCACCAACATCAACAACACGATGAACACTACCTACAACAATGCCAACCTCGGCATGTACGACCGTTTGTTCCATTCTCATGGCGAAACTACCGACAAATGGTGCACTTCAGCAGGGTCGATGATTTTTGGCGGCAATATGGCTGTAGAAAGCAGCCCCAGCCAAGACGATATGAAACTATACTACTGGCAAGTCTACCACTTGATGGGCGACCCGTCTCTTATGCCCTACATTCATGGTCGCGCCAACAATCTCACAGCACAGCACGACAACAGCATAGACATGGCTGCCACTAGTTTCTATGTCTCCACTGTACCATATGCTTACATAGGATTCTCTGACGAGAATGGCAACCTGTGCGGAGCCGGTTACGCCGATGGCAATGGCAACGCTACTGTCAATATTTTCTCGCCCATGACTCCTGAGCCTCACACTATCGTCATCACGGCGCAAGGCTACAAACCCTATCAAAACACTATCAACATCGAGTCTCAAGGCATCTATGTCGTAGCCGAGGATATGCAACCTCTTTCAGCCATAGAGGCTGGCAAACATGTGGCCTTCGACATCTCTCTCTCCAACCTCGGTGCCACCGACGCCGACAGCCTATTCATTGAATTCCAAAGCCTCGAAGGCAACATCCATATCGACACCACCGGCATAATAGCTTTGCCCTCAGGTTTGGCCGGTCGTCAACAAAGCATGCTCCACAACGTATGCAACGCCTCGGTGTGGGAAAATGTGAAGGACCAAAGCCTTGCCTCAATAAAGATGATTGTACGCTGGGGACACCGAAACAACACCAAGACAAGCAAAACTTTCAACTTCACCATCAACGCTCCTAAACCTGAGATTTACCTCCACACAATGGACAGTGCCCTGGTTGACAACGGTTCAACAACGTTTACCGTCACCAACCGCAACAGCGGCAACGCCGCATTGGAAAACGCCTACATTACCCTGAGAAGCATGGAACCTTCTCTATCCATATCAAACGACACCTTCATTGTGGACAGAGTGGAACCGGGACAACGATTCATGCAGACATACACACTCTCTGCTTTGGGATCAATACCTCAAAACAGAAGCACAGTATTCGTTCAAACTATACGATATGGCAACATTGTCAAACTCGACACTCTGAAAGTGCAGTTTGGAGAGGATCTGTCCGTCATCAATTTCGACGACAACAGCTGGGGTGCCATCGACTGGATGCAGGATACCAACCCCTGGGAGCTGACCAACGAGGAGTCGCACAGTGGCAACTATTCGGCTCGATCGAAACGATGGACCTACAACAACCCTGGCAACAACAAGAACTCTTCTATGACATTCGAGTGGACATCGTCGGTCGACGACAGCATAACGTTCTATGCCAAGGTTTCTTCGGAAGCAAACTACGACAAATTGTATTTCAGCATCGACAACAACGTGTTGATGGAGATGAGTGGAACTAATGTGGATTGGACCCGAAAGGCTTACTTCGTTCCTGCCGGCACCCATACTTTCAAGTTCAACTACCGGAAAGACTACTCGCAAAGTCTTGGCAGCGACTGCGGATGGATTGACGACATACACCTTCCCGCCAATGGCACCGTACATCAATATATCATCGACAGCGTATGCGCAGGCGAAACCTACATCGTCGATGGGACAACAATAGCGACAGAGTCTTTGCAAACCGACCAATTCCATTTTGCCACCGACACCGCCGACAATACAATCAGACACATCATGCTTTATGTGGCAGCGATACCCGAGGTAACAATCGTGGGCGGCGATGTAACTATACGCGAAGGTGAAACCGTCCGACTTATGGCTCAGGGCGCCGAAAGATACCAATGGAACAATGGCGCTGATACTCCAGTCATTGACGTTTACCCAACAACAACCACAGAATACTCTGTGACAGGATGGAACGGTAAATGCAGCGCCACATCCACAACCACAATCACCGTATCTGGAACAATCGGTATCGAAGTGGCCGAAAAAGGCATTTCCGATATACTATTATATCCAAATCCTGCAAAAGAAAGTGTCAACATCAGCTGCAAGGATATGCAAATGGCAATAATCAGCGACATAAACGGTCGACAGATAATGAAACAAACCATCTCTGGCGACAATGCCATGCTTGACATCTCGTCACTACACGAAGGATTGTATATCATACAAATAAGATTGGAAAACGGCAACTACAAGGCTGCTAAATTCCTCAAAAAATAATACCAAACAACAGAAGGCAATACTAAATTCTCATAATTCAACACATATTTTTTGATAGAAAATGCAAAAATATCAAAAAACTATGTACTTTTGCAATGTCAAAACAAAACAATCCGAGTGAGTCGGATTGTCAAAAAAAGTAACATCCAACTAAACTGCTTTTAGAAAATGAGGAACAAGTATTACGATTTAATCGACCAAACCTTCGAATTTCCACAGGACGAATTCCGCACCGAAGACGGCGAACTCTATTTCCACGACATACCTCTCATGGAAATAATCAAGCAGTATGGAACTCCACTGAAAATAACCTATCTTCCCAAGATAAGTTCGCAAATACAGCGGGCCAAAAGAATGTTCAATGTGGCAATAGCCAAGACCGACTACAAAGGCTCTTACAATTACTGCTATTGCACCAAAAGTAGCCATTTTAGCTTTGTATTGGAGGAGGCGCTGAAAAACGATATCAACCTGGAGACATCAAGCGCATTCGACATCAACCTAATACAAGAGTTGTACAACAGCGAACTGATAGACAAAGACATATTCATTGTTTGCAATGGTTTCAAACGTCAACAATACATTGAGAACATTGCCGAATTGTACAAAGACGGATTCCACAACATCGTGCCTATCCTCGACAACAAACACGAGATGTGCATGCTGGACGAAGCCGTCGAAAACCCAGAGGTGCCAATGAAGATAGGCATCCGTATCGCTTCGGAGGAGGAGCCAAAATTCGACTTCTATACTTCACGCCTGGGAATACGATATAATGACATTGTATCATTCTATGAAGAGGCCATCAAAGACAACCCCAAGTACAGTTTCAAGATGTTGCATTTCTTCATCAACACAGGCGTTCGCGACACTGCTTACTACTGGAATGAGTTGTCCAAGTGTGTCAATGTCTATTGTGACCTCAAACAAATTTGCCCCGATGTCGACTCTCTAAACATCGGAGGAGGTTTCCCCATCAAGAACTCTCTTGCGTCCAATTTCGAATACGAATACATGGCCGAAGAGATACTCGCACAGATTAAAAACATCTGCACCACACGCGGAGTACCCGAGCCAAACATCTACACCGAATTCGGTTCCTTCACAGTGGGCGAAAGCGGCGCTACCTTATACAGCATCCTCGACCAAAAGCAACAGAACGACCGCGAGACCTGGTACATGATCGACTCTTCGTTCATAACCACCCTTCCCGACACATGGGGAATAAACCAACGATTCATCATGCTTCCCATCAACCATTGGGATTGTGAGTATCAGCGTGTATTCCTTGGTGGCCTCACCTGCGACAGCCAAGATTACTACAATGCCGACAGCCATGCCAATGCCATATTCCTGCCCAAACTGCAGAAAGATGATCCTTTATATATTGGATTCTTTCACACCGGCGCCTATCAAGAAAGCTTGGCCGGCTATGGCGGCATACAACACTGCCTTATCCCAGCGCCAAAACACATCATCATCGACAAAGACGAAAACGGCGACTACACAACGAAATTGTTTGCCAAAGAGCAAAGTCACAAATCTATGCTCAAAATATTAGGATACTAAACAACATAAAATAAAACAACAATTAAGTTTCAATAACAAAATGAAGAAAATTCTTTATGTGGCAATATGCATAGCCATGTTAGCTTCCTGCCAGAAAGGGAAAGTGGTTGTCGACACTACCAAGGCTCCTACCTTTGCCGACAAAAACGATAGCTTAAGCTGGGCATTAGGTTTTTCCGCGGCGCAAAACTTCGCGGCCACAGGTGTCAAAATCAATAGAGAGGTTCTACTTCAAGCTATATGCGCCACCCTCGACAGCATTCAGCAGCCCTTCACAATGCAGCAAACCGCATCCATGCTGATGGAACTGAACCAAATGGCAGCGACAAACAGAGAGCTTAAACAAATGAAAGAGAACAACGTGCAACAGATGCAAGAGGACGCCTACTTTACAGAGCTCATGAAAAACAATGCCAACGTAAAAAAGAGCGACAAAGGCTTTTACTATGAGGTTCTGAAGGAGGGCAATGGTCGCAAGGGCGAGCTCGGCCTCGTCGTTGTCTTCGACTACAAAGGCATGTTCACCAACGGACAAGTCTTCGACCAAACCTACGGCAACCGCGATGCTATCACAACGGTCATCAGCGACGACATGTTCCCAGGCTTATGCGAGGCTTTCCAAATCATGAAGGGCGGCAGCAAGTACCGCTTGTATTTCCCCTCCGAGAAAGCTTTTGGAGCTAGAGGAACACAAGACATTCCTCCCTACTCTACCCTAATCTACGAAATAGAGCTTCATGAAGTTCGCGACATGTAATTGCGATACTACTCCAAAACGTATAAACAAAAAGAGTGCCGAGGTTTTCACGGCACTCTTTTTTGCAATATTTTTTTTGCTCCAATAGTTGGCATTCGTCAGACTTTGGCGACAATTATCTTGGCGCTGGAGCCCTCGGTGATTTCAACAGTTTGAGCCGAAGCATCCTCGATGGCGGGGACGATTTCAAGACGTGTTGTCAATGTCTCACTGCAGATGTAATCCATGTGGTTGCGGACAGCAGCGTCCCATGCTCCACTTTCAATGGTGACATTGATACGGTCGGTGACATCGTAGCCCTCCTTGCGGATATTTTGAATGCGGTTGACGAGCTCTCGAGCAATACCTTCGTCGACAAGCTCCTGCGTGAGCGTGATGTCAAGAGCCACAGTGAGCGTGCCCTCATTAGCCACAACCCAACCTGGAATATCCTGTGTGGCTATCTCCACATCGGAAATCAACAACTCGACAGGTTGACCCTCAACATCAAAACTATAGCGGCCTTCGTTCTCGATAGTCGAAATCTGCTGTTGTGAGAATGACGCCACAGCGGCGGCAATAGATTTCATAATCTTGCCATAGCGAGGTCCTAGTGTTTTGAAATTGGGCTTTATGCTCTTAACCAAGAGACTGTTGTCGGCAGAGATAAACTCAACATCCTTGATGTTAAGTTCGCTGCAGACAAGCGATTTGATTTTCTCGACTTGCTCTTTGAAATGCTCGTCACGAACAGGGATAACAATCTTTGCCAACGGCTGGCGGACACGCAAATTGCTCTTCTTGCGCAATGAAAGTCCCATAGAGCATATTTTCTGAGCCAGCTGCGTACGTTCCTCAAGCGACTTAACTATAAGTTCCTCGTGAACCTGAGGGAAGGCAGCGTGGTGAACCGACTCGACATTGTCGCGATGTGTAACGCCGTTGAGGTCTTGGAAGAGACGTTCGCTGAAGAAAGGCGCTATTGGCGACATAAGTCGTGCCAATGTCTCGAGGCAGGTATACAGCGTCTGGTAAGCAGATATCTTGTCCTCGCTATATTCGCCCTTCCAGAAACGGCGGCGGCAGAGACGCACATACCAGTTGCTCAGGTTGGCGTCGACAAATTCAGCTATGGCACGGCCGGCGCGAGTGGGCTCGTAATCGCCAAAAGCCTCATCAACGGTCTTGACAAGTGTGTTGAGTTCGCTAAGTATCCAACGGTCAATCTCGGGACGGCGCTCACTGGGTATGTCTGCCTCTTTGTATTCAAAGCCGTCGAGATTGGCATAGAGGGCAAAGAAACTATATGTGTTATACAGTGTTCCAAACAATTTGCGACGCACCTCGTCGACACCCTCGGCATCGAACTTAAGGTTATCCCAAGGCTGGCTGTTGGTAATCATATACCAGCGCGTAGCGTCGGGGCCATATTTTTTCAGCGTCTCAAACGGATCAACGCCGTTACCGAGGCGTTTCGACATCTTGTTGCCATTCTTGTCAAGAACCAAACCATTGGAGATGACATTCTTGAAAGCAACACTGTCAAAGCACATAGTTGCGATGGCGTGCAACGTGTAGAACCAACCACGTGTTTGGTCGACACCCTCAGCGATGAAGTCGGCCGGGAACTGGTCGGGACGCAACTCTTCGCCCATGTAATGTATCTGAGCATAAGGCATTGCGCCACTGTCGAACCACACGTCAATCAGGTCGGGCTCACGACGCATGGGCTTGCCACTGGGCGAGACCAAAACCACCGAGTCGATATAGGGACGGTGAAGGTCGAAGCTAGCGTTGGACTTATATCCGAGCTTGTCGACTTCCTCTTGCGACATGAATCCGGCTTTGACAGATTTCTCTATCTCCTCACAAAGTTCCTTGACCGATCCAATGCAAATCTCCTCTTTGCCATCCTCGGTACGCCATATTGGCAGCGGTGTGCCCCAGTAGCGGCTGCGGCTTAGGTTCCAGTCGACAATATTTTCGAGCCAGTTGCCGAAACGACCTGTGCCGGTAGCCTCGGGCTTCCAATTGATGGTCTTGTTAAGCTCTATCATGCGGTCGCGCAAGGCGGTGGTACGAATAAACCAGCTGTCAAGAGGATAGTACAACACCGGCTTGTCGGTACGCCAGCAATGAGGATAGCTGTGTGTATGCTTCTCGCTCTTGAAGAGCTTGTATTCGCCTTTAAGCATGACAACAATCTCTACGTCAAGACTCATATCCTTCTCTGTCTTGGTGGGGTCGTAGGCGTTCTTGACAAACTTGCCTGCATACTGGCCATAAAGTTCTGTGTTCATGTTCTCAGCCACCCACTTAGGATCTAAGTCCTCGATGGGAGCAAAACGGCCTTGGCGGTCGACCATTGGCAACTGCTTGCCATCGCGGTCGAAGAGGAGAAGCTCGCCAATGCCGGCCTTCTTGGCAACACGGGCGTCGTCGGCACCAAAGGTAGGCGCTATATGCACAATACCGGTACCATCCTCTGTGGTGACATAGTCGCCAAGGATTATGCGGAAAGAGCCCTTGTCGCTAACCTCTCTTGGCTTGACCCAAGGTATAAGCTGCTCGTAGCGAATGCCCTCAAGATCGGTGCCTTTATACTCGCCGACAATTTTGTATTCGGGGCTCTTACCTTCCGGAAACATACTCGACACCAGAGCCTTAGCCATAAGAATACGGCATGGAGCCTCGCTGTAGGGATGTGTGGTTTCGAGAAGGACATAGTCAATATTGGGACCCACACATAGCGCTGTGTTCGAAGGCAATGTCCAGGGTGTAGTTGTCCATGCAATGGCATAGGTGGGTATTTCCGACTGCTCGGCAATACCGGAAACCAACTTGAACATGGCCACACAGGTGGTGTCCTTGACATCACGATAGCAGCCAGGAAGGTTAAGCTCATGGCTCGAGAGGCCTGTGCCTGCTGCGGGGCTGAAAGGCTGTATGGTATAGCCTTTATAAAGAAGCCCTTTGTTGTAGAGCTTCTTGAGCAAAAACCACAACGTCTCTATGTAATTGTTGTCGAAAGTGATATAAGGATTCTTAAGGTCAACCCAATAACCCATTTGGCGGGTCAACTCGTCCCAAAGATCTTTGTATTTCAACACCTCGGTGCGACAGGCGTGATTGTAATCGTCCACACTGATAGTCTTGCCAATGTCTTCCTTGGTGATGCCAAGAGTTTTTTCAACACCTAGCTCAACAGGCAAACCGTGGGTGTCCCATCCTGCTTTGCGGTCAACATGAAAACCCTTCTGTGCCTTATAGCGGCAGAAAACATCCTTGATGGTACGAGCCATAACATGGTGAATGCCAGGCTTGCCATTAGCCGACGGAGGTCCGTCATAGAACACAAATGAGGGATGCCCCTCGCTCAACTTCTGGCCTTTCTCGAAGGTTTCATTTTCCTCCCACCAGCGGCGTATATCCTCGCCAATCTGGGTTAAATTAAGCTGCTTATATTCGTTATACTTCATACCTTGTTGAATATTGTATACTTATAATCACGCCGTTGCGCCCAATTTTGAGCACACAACGAAATTACAAAATTACGAAAAATATATTAAAAACGACCATAAAAAATTTTGAAACAATATAAATATAAAGACAACGCCTCTACTTTCCTCTCGCTGCCATGAGGCTATTTCCCTCCTACACCTCTGCCTCGTTACCCTTTCGCTACAGAAAACCGAAATCTCTTTTGTGGCGCTTTTGGGACAATTAATACGCGTTTTTCACGTTAGCAATGCAAAAAAAAAAATTGTTTTATGTTACTCATAAAAAAGTAACAAACCATATATATGCATGATGAAACCCCTCACAAAAACAACGTTATTATTTCTGCTAACTATTGCCACTACCCTGCCGCCTCTTCAAGCTCAACAACGCGACCGACGCACCAACCTTGAAGTCCGTTGCTCCTACTACCACACTGTATCGGATGCCGGCCGCATCTGGCTTGTAACTCGCTGCGGCAAAGTGCACACCGCCAACAACATCCACTCGACGTGGCGCACAGCTATGCAGCCAAAGGAAGAATATATGAGTAGCCCTACACTCGAACGCGTGGCGGCCTTCGGCGACAAGGTGGCAGTTGTGGCCGGCTTCATTCCTAGCAATTACAACTTCATTCTGCGAACCTCCGACCGCGGCATGACATTCGACACGGTCTTTTTCGGCGAGGGCACGCATTGGATCCACGGTTTCTGCTACCACAGCGACGGCAACCTATGGATGGGTTCGGCTCAAGCCACAAGTCCTGGCGCGCTTTTCTTTTCGGCCGACAGCGGCCGCACTTTCACCACCCTGCGCAAAGATTTCGATACTCTTATTTCTATCAATGCCATCTATATGACTGGCAATCTTTCGGGCATGATTGGCACCTGCGAAAACCAACTGTATCTAACCAACGACAACTGGCGCTCATTCCGACGCCTGCCAACACCAAAGGACCAACTGGGAAGCAAGACTTATTTCAAAAGTTCTGGTATCGGCAGCATACATATATGGAACAATTCTGCTTACGTCACCCAAAACAACACAATGTTCTGCACATCGTTGTCCGGCACTCCCGAATGGCACCCGGTGCCAATGGTGCAATGCGAGGTTGACCGCGAGGAGGCTGCACTTTGGTACATATCCGACAGCGGCCAACTTGAACGGAGGACAGTGTACGGAAGCCATACTACCTTTGATGTGTCTGTCGACAGGCTTATCCGCGTTGTCGACGGCAAGATGTACGCCTCTGTTCCTTTCGGCGTGCTGCGCATCAGCGCCGACGGCAAAGTGGACACCTGCTTATACTACACCACACAGCGTCCCATCGAAGAGGACTGGACCTGGCTGAAACTGGGACACGGGCAGCGGATGTGGGGCAGCGACGGCAAAAGCGTTTATTTGACTGACAACAAAGGATGGTACCGCATTGCTCACACAACGGGTATCGTCGCCCTAAAACCCGACCCAACAAGCGACATCCACATCATCCTTTGCCTTGCCGACAACACCCAACGCCGCATTGACACAGCTGGACACATCGAGCCATTCCACTTCGACAACCCTCTCAAAGACTTTATCTCCAAAAAACTGCAAAGCATAACCATACAAACCCACAGCTCTGGCTGTTATCACTATACCCCTTATATTATAACTTATCGCCGCAACGGCGACGAGCTGTACGAAGCTGAGAAAAACTTCGACAGCGGAAGCTTCGTCAACCGCTATTTCCCGGTGGCACAAGTCGAAGAGGCTTTGCGTAACCTCAGCCTCCGATACGACACCAACCCTTCCGCTGCCGACTTCGGCCTCGACGACTCTACCATTGATGTCTACGCCATCCTGAGGCAATCTTCAGGCAGTTGGAGCACAAACAACTATGGATACCATATCACTATTACCAATGCAACGGGCGACACTCTCACATTTAGCGGCAGCTGTTCCGCCCACAACGAAATTGGTGGCCATACTCGTTTCCCCTGGCTGCTGCCAATGTATGTCAACAGCCCTACGGCGTACTTTTCATCCTTCCAACCCTGCCTCTGGCAGGCATTGAAGCCTATGATGCCCGACGGAATGCTCTTAAAGGGCTTCCTGGACAATAAGACTTTGAAGCCGCTATACAAGTTCAAAAGCGGCGACCTGCTGTTTTGTTTGCGACAGTATTCGGATATGGAGAAAGCCATAAGCAGCAGTACTGGCGAATACACTCACGTGGCCATCGTTGAGGTTGACAGCACCGGTCAGGTTTGGATTATCGAAGCCTCGGGCGACAATGGTGTTCATCGCGTCCCCTACAACAGATGGAGCTACCACACCTTCGGTGCCTTCAGCGCCTACCGCCTCAACGTGCCGTTCGACACCGCAGCGGTAATTGCCCGCGCCAAGTCGTTCCTTGGACAGCCCTACGACGACAGTTTCCTGCCCGACAATGGACAGATGTACTGCTCTGAGCTGGTGTACGAGGCATATCTTGACGCCGCTGGCAACCATCTGTTCAAAAACCAGCCGATGAACTTCCGCAACAAGCGTGGCAAGATGCCGAAATACTGGAAAAAACACTTCCGCAAACTGGGCATCGCCATCCCCGAAGGGGTGCCAGGCACCAACCCAAGCGATATGTCAAAGTCGCCCATACTGACCAATGTTTTGTGAAATGAATCACCTGTTTCCCAACCATTGCCCCTGCTTGGCTTGTCATTTCTCCCGGATTTGATGACAACAATTCTCGGCGATGGGTTGTAAACCTGTGCACATTTACAAAGCCTAGCGCTCACCACTGCTCTAGTGCAACAAAAAAAGCACTCCTGTTGGGGAGTGCTTTCCTCTTTACAAAAACTCATTTACTTTTTAACCCAAAATCTTAATCACATTTTTATCATTAACCAAAATCTCAATCACATTATATTATCAATCAAAATCCATTATCTCATCATTCATTAGGATTTACCCATCGGAGAGTCTGAGGCTCCCTGACGTGCTTTGCTCTCAAGCTCCATCTTGCCGAAGCGGAAGGTGAGACCAAGACTTACAAAGCGACTGTTGAAGCGGTTGCTGCCGGTTGTCTGGTACTGTGGCGCCGTGGTATTGCTGCCCCACTCCGACCAGCCGAAGATATCGCTGACATTCAGATAGACACTCATCTTGCGGTCGAAGAAGTCGCTGCTGCAGCCGAAGTCGAAACGCTTGTTGGCGTTGGTAAGGCTGTAAAGTCCCAATCTCGGCGAGCTGTAGCTGCCGTTGGCGAAGACCTCAAGTTTGTTCCACAATTTCGCCCACACATTAAGTCGGAAGCTGTAGCTGACCTTGCTGTCGCTGAAGTCGTTGTAGTTGTAGCCGTAGTTGAACAGCGAGGCATTGAAACGCACATTGAAAAAGCCCGAAGGACGATAGGTGATATTGGCCTCGATGCCCTCTGTGTGACTTGATCCGATGTTGACAGGGTAGGTGTAGTTCACCAGATAGGGACCGATAACCGGATCGGTTGTAGCGGCGGTCATAGTGCCTATCTCATCGGTGTTGGCGCGCCAGTAGGCGTTGATACCGACGTTACCGAAATTCATGATGTACTTGCTGAAGGCGGCCTCGAGGTTGTGAGTGTAGCACATCAGCAGGTTGGGGTTACCAGTGGCAAAACTGTAGTCTTCATATCTGCGTATGAGCATATAGTCCTGCAAGTCATCGCTATGCGAAAAACGGCGTGTGTAGCTGATGCTGTAACTCTCGAAACTCTTTGTCTGATAGCTAAGGTGAATGCTTGGCACAATCCCGAAAAACAAAGTGTCGAGGCGGTTTTGATCACCTATAGAGTGATGTTCCATTGTTGCGTCATTATAGCTGAAGTCATATCTCAAGCCCAGTTTGGTGGTGAAACCGCCCCAGCGTTTCTGCGCAGTGACATATATACTCGGTTCTATTGCTATAGCCTGCGACAAAGTGGAACGATATGGCATATTGCTCCAATCTCCGTTAGGCATAAGGCTGTCTAGCGTCTCGTTGTCATAGCTATATCCAGCGCCCAGCTCTCCTCCGGCTTCTATGGTGATACCATTTTTCAACGGCAGGGTATAGTTGACGCCAAGTTCGCCGTTGCCGTTCCACATATCGCCCGTCATATGACGCTTAAAGTCAGTAAGCGTAGGCGAATTGAAATAGCGCGAGTCGTCAGAGTATCCACCATTGGCCCAGTAGTTGCCGTTGAAGGTGACGCTCAGTTTGCGTCCGGTATTATCATATAGATGCTCATACCAAAGGCCTGCATATCCTCCGTGGCTGAAACCGTGGTTTAGCGTAGTGTCTATGTATCCAAGGTCGGTTCTGGTGTTGTTGACGTTGTCGTATTCGTAGTATTGGTAGTTGTTGAAGAACGAGTTCTGATCCCAGTAGGGGTAGGCGCCAGCCCAAGCCGATAGAGTACGCGCACTGTCAATTTTCCAGTTGGTGTTGAAGCCGAGGTATCCACCCTGATACGGCATCTTGTTCTTGTTGTCGTAACTCATAAAGCGGCTGGTGTCGCCGTTGGCGTCTAAGAGTGTGGTAGTGCCGTCGGAGGCCATATAATGGTTGCCCAAGTAGCCACTCAGGTAGATGTTGAAGTCGACCTTCTCGTTGGCCCACACGTAGCTTACCCACGGCGTGATGGCGGGAGTGGTAGTGGCCTTAAGACCGACGCAGAGCAGTTCGTTGCGCTTAACCTTCTGGTTGGTGACGATGTTGATTACAGCGCCCTTGCTGCTATAGCGGGCCGAGGGGTTGGTGATGACTTCGACGCGGTCGATGGAGTTAGCCGGCAGCTGCTTGATGTACTGCTTCAAGGCCTCCTCGTTCATATGGCTGGGACGGTCGTTGATCCATATCTCCACACTCTGCGTACCGCGAAGCGTGATGTTGCCCTCGGCGTCGACCTCGACACCCGGGGCGTTCTGCAGCACGTCGCTGACGGTACCCGTCTGCACGCTGGGGTCTTCGCTGACGTTGTACATCTGCTTCTCGCCGTCAACGGCATAGAGGGGCTTTTTCGCCGACACCGTCACCTCTTTCAGCACTGTGGATGACTTGGTCATGGCTATGCCGCCCAAATCAACATTGCCGTTCACCGCTACGTCTTTCCAATAGGTTTCATAACCTATAAAGCTGACTCGCAGCAGGTAGTTGCCCGTGGCAACCTGCTTAAAGGTGAAACGCCCTTTCTCGTCGCTCGTGGTGCCATAGGCAAAAGTGCTGTCCTGTGCCTTGAGCAAAACGCAGTTGACATACATAAGCGACTCTCCCGACTTGCCATCGGTCAAAGTGCCCGACAAATGATTTTGGGCCAATGTGGTGAGCGCTATGCATAGAGCTGCTACAAGGAAAAGTGTTTTTCTGACTATATTATCCATAAATCTATGTAATAATTATATTGTTTTGTTGATTGTTTTAAAAGGTACTTTTGCGAGCTATTTTGTAATAAATCGTTTCACATAGCCAAAATAATACAGCTAGGAGAAAAAAATTATCACAAATACTTTTTCAAGTCGTCGAAAGTGATTCCTAACATGTTCATTTTTTGCAAGAACACGGGCAAATCTTCCTCCAAAAAATCTTTGCGGTGAAGAGCGAGAATCTTGTCCGATGCGTCGTGAGCCACAAAGTAGCCAACGCCGCGCTTGTTGTAGATAATCTCGGCACCCTGCAGATACTCAAACGTGCGCATCACCGTGTTGGGATTGACGCCCAGCTGTATGGCTATGTCGCGCACACTCGGTATTCGCTCCTCGGCCTTCCACTCGCCTTCCACTATGCGCTCACACAACGTATCCGCAATTTGCTGATATATCGGTTTTTGTTTCTTAAAGTCCATAGTTGTTAATCTTTTAAACCTTAACGTTAACGTTGACCTTAACTAGCTGACGCATCAACGGATTGCCGGAAACAATTCAAAGTTAACGTTGACCTTAACTAGCTGACGCATCAACGGATTGTCGGAAACAATTCAAAGTTAACGTTAAGGTTAAAGTTAAAGTTATTTATCAATACTGCATTTTCTTAAGTCTGTGATAGGTGACCAGCGAGAAGATGAAAGTCATCACAGCATACAACAACAATCTACCCCAGTAGAACAAACGTAGCAGATGCTCTTCCGACTGAACGCCAAGCCATTTGCCTATTTTTATAATCCAATTCCAACCTTCTAGCCAATTGATATGGTTCATAATGGGAACTATGATGATTATCAACGCAAAGACTATGATCATAAGCCAAAGGATGGTTTTGACAAACTTGTTTTTCTTGAAGATTGTGTTGGCCAGCATAAACAGCGATGACACCGCGAATATTTTGAAGATCAATAGCACAAAAGCACCAAATCCTGTGGTATATCCGCCTAGTGTGTTCATCTGTCTCAACCAGTCGGGTGCCTGCCAGATGTATTCCTTGTAAGGTCCAAAAGGCAAAACAGTAAGTATTATGTCTACAAGCGTCGAGCCGACAAAGACCACCAACGGACAAACAATAAAGCTGTATAGCGCCATACTGGTGAATTTCTCACACAGCGAGGCGGGCAGCATGGCAAAGTAGTTGCCCTTGCCCACCAGGTTACAGCTGTTGTATATCTTCATCGACGCAATAGCGGCTGTCAAATAAACTGCCAGCTCTATGAAGCTTCGACGTGTGAACACATCAACACTTGGAGCTTTGAATGCCCATCCTGTTAGCCACACAAAAGCGGGAATAAGCATTATTATCAACATACTCATGCCAAAAAGCGAGTACGTATTGTGGAAGTCGCGAACCACGACTTTTCCAAATCTATTGAAATTGAATTTATTCATTGTCGTTTTATTTTTTGGAACCTTATCTTTAAAATAACTTTGACATCATATTCAGACACGACATCCCGTTAAAGTTAAAGTCAAGGTTAAGGTTAATACTATTCAAACAAGTTCTTAATCATTGCACTGTTGCGCAGCACGGCGTTGAAGAGACCTTCAATGTTCAGCTGGCTCTCGCCCATACCGTTGTTGACCACCACGTTGAGGTAGCCGCCGGGCATCATCTCGCTGTAGAGGGCGTCGGGACGCTGCTGACCGCCATACTCAAAGTAGAGCTTGTCGGTAATTTTCTCAACCGAAGCGTCGAGCAGCACGCTGTTGTTGGATATGATGATGATAGGGTCAATTAGGTTCTCAACATCCTTCACCTGGTGGGTCGAGATAATTATTGTCTGTTCCTCTCCCACTCTCTCGCTGAGGATACGGCGGAAGTCGGCCTTCGACGGGATATCCAATCCGTTGGTGGGCTCGTCAAGCAGCAGATAGTCGGTGCGCAGCGCTAGTGCTGAGGCAAGCAAAGCCTTCTTCTGCTGACCAAAACTCATCTCCTTGAATTTGCGTGCAGGGTCTATTTTCAGCTCGTTGCAGAGGTTGAGGAAAATCTCCTCGCTCTGGTTGGGATAAAACACAGCCAAGTCGCGGAAAAAAAACGATGGTGTGGCGCTGTCGGGCAGCGGAACGTCGTCGGGCAAGAAAAAAATCGACTCTAGGAACTCTGGCTGACGCTCGGAACTGACTCTGTCGTCAACAGTGCATTGTCCTTCGCCAGGCCTCAGAAGTCCGCTTATTGCCTTGAGCATGGTGGTTTTGCCAACGCCATTCTCGCCAAGAAGACCATAGATGGCGCCCTTCGAAAATTGAAGATTGATGTTTTTGAAAACTGATGTCTGCTTATAAGCAAACGAAAAATTCTTAAGTTCAATCATGGTATTTAGTGTTAGTTTTTTATTCTAAAAATTTCTTTTTTTCTATTCTGAACGATTTTGATTGTAATATTGATTTTTCGTTATCTTTATGATTTTCTGTAAAATATTCGTATATTTACGTAGTGTATTAGTTGATTAGTACACTGCAAAAGTACAACAACTTTTTGATTCACCAAATTTTTTTTGATAAAAAGCAAAAAAAAATTTGCCCTTCACGCAGAGCAAATTCATTTTCAAATATTTATATTTGATATTTTTTTTATCTTTCTCCCACTCAATCACTATATCTTACCCAAATCATATCATCATACCTCGGATAACCTACACACAACGGCTTCGCAAACGATCTTCTTTCCACTTTGTGATAAGAATGTTAAATCATTGGCAGATAACAGTGGCTATTTGCCACAATGAATCATTTTGTCAATTATTTTTCCAATAATCGTCGTCCTACCTGTTCTTTTTCTGCTTGGAGAATCCTTTGCCATATCATTCCTTGTCATTTGCGGAATATAGCCGACCTCACGGTAAAAGCTGTTCCTGTTCAGGTCAACCAATATCTTCTCAAACTCGTAGGGAAGCCGTTTCCACATCTCGCCAACAATCCACTCGGGTATCTCCTTGTAGTAGGCCTCGGCGATTCCTCCGGCTATGCAGCAAAGCGTGTCGCTGTCGCCACCAAGCGAGATCCCAAGCCTTATACAACTCTCAAAATCCGTGCTTTCAAAAAATGCCGCCAATGCCTGCGGCACAGTTCCCTGGCATGACACATCGAAGCTATATCCAGGCCTTATCTCGTCGCATGTGCGGGAGAGGTCATATCCGAACCTCCTCTCGATGTAACGCCTTATATCATCCTTCGTCTTGCCGTTCCTCGCCATAAAGATGGCCGCCGAGGTCGCCTGAGCACCCTTTATGCCTTCGGGATGGTTGTGGGTAACGGCTGCCTGAATCTCCGCCACGCGTTCCGTCTCCTCCAGTGTGTCAAACATCCAACCCACGGCGCTCGTCCGCATCGCCGACCCGTTGCCCCAGCTGTTGTAAGGTTCCCTAACTTCGCGCATGAATCTCTTTGTCGAGCCGTCTTCCATCATCACCTCCTCATAGACGGTCTTCGGATTAAGCAGCCAGTTGTGGAAGCTGCCACCGTAGCCGCCCATCGGACAGGGAAACTCATTAGCAAACCACACAAGATTATTTATAAGTTTTTGAGGCGTATGCTCCTTGTCACTCAACAGCCAGTCAGCCACAGCAAATGTCATCACGCTGTCGTCGGTGTAGTTGCTTCCTCTACTAAACAGCAAAAAATCAGTGGTCTTGATATTGTTAAATTCGTAGACACTGCCTACGGTGTCTCCTATTACCGCTCCTATCATATTTTTATTTATTAAAGAGGATTCTATAATTTTTTCATATAAAAAAAGTCACCTATCCCCTTTTGCCCTATGTTTTTATTGTTTAATAAATGTTTCGCCAAACGCTGACAATGTATTTCCGCTGACTGTGAAACTTACTGCAGTGCCATTTTTGTAAAAGACACCGGTAGGTGAGTTATATGAGTAGTTTACTTGATCGACATCTTCTACGTATTCTCCATGTTCGTATTCCCAATCAGATATATATGCGACACTTTCTGACACGAATCTTATTGTTGCACCTTCATCATGGTCAGCTCCATAATAGTTTGTCCATGTAGTTCTAGCTAATGTTGAGTTGTCATCTTTGTCACATGACGAAAATGCCATTCCGACAAATGCAAGGCAAAACAACATAGTGAATGCTTTAATTGCTATTCTCAGTTTCTTTTTTTCGCAGATATACCGCTGCGTCCCCGGCTCTTATGCCTACCTGTGCCTCAGTAAGCAAAAACAATACAAAAGCGTGGCACCAAATACCGCTTCATCTAGATAAGATTGCAAAAATACAATTTTTTATTGTATCAAAATAATATTTTTTTAAGGTGCTTACAGTCTTGATGATCCGAAGAGGATGTAGCTTCGTCATAATCAACGCACATACCCATTCTATACCTGCTCTACCATATACTAAACAAATATTCTACTTTTTTATAATCATGTTAGATGATTGCGATTTCTTTTGTCGTGAGTGCATAGCCTAATCAAATGTAATTATAGGTAATCTGTCTATAATGTCAAGGGTTTTGAGGCTGAGGGTGATGATGCTTTGGAGGAGTTCGAATGGGTATTTGGGGTTGCCGTGTTCTATGCCCCATTGGTTGGCGTCGTTGCGGATGCCACTCTTGCTGTCCACTTTGTCGCAGTAACGCTCCATAATCCACTCGATGGCGCTCTTGCCATTGACAACGTAGTCGTAAGCACGCAGAGGGATATTGCGCAACGTGATGAACTGGTTGTATTCAATAACGCTCTTGTCTTTTTCTTTCCCTCGTTTGCCAAAACGCATCTGTGTTACTCGGTAGAGCTTCTCCGGAGTGTCGGCATCCATCATGCCTGGTAACATATTATGCCAATCCACTACCACCTCTTTCGATGCTGGCACCTGCTCGTAGTTCAGATGCAGCTCTGCCAACTCGCGACCTGCATGGCTGAATGCCCAGAAGTCATCAGCTTTCTCTACCAGTGGCAGACGCGGCAGCATCTTCTTCAGGTCGTTGGCGAAGGTCTCGCGATAGGCCGGACAATGCAGGAAACCATAGACGTAATAGAATATGTCCTCTTTTGTCACCTTGTCGCCATACTGCTCCCGTGCCCGTTTCAGGATAAAGTCTGTGATGGCATCGTGACGGATATATTTGTTCTGTCCATCGTCAAAAAGGTTGCCCTGAGTGCCTTTGTTTTCTTCATACCAGTAGAGAGGGAAACACTGAGATTTGCCAATTAATTCTTCATCACATATCATCTGTTGCGTAACAATACATGACAACTTGGTGATACCAACCCCGGATACACATATTACTATATTATTGCATCTATCATCACATAATAATCTGTCCCAATTTCCTCTACGATGAATAAACAATTCACCAAAATACAAATATTGTTTAAAGAACGGACGATAGTATGCACCGAATATTTTGTTTCCTTCAAATTTACATTTTATTTCGTTCTTTAATTTTGGAATCAAACTACTACTCCAGCTTATTTTTTTACTATCCTTACACATGAAATCATCTACATTTATGTAAGGGTTTGTCTCTTTCTGAATTACAAAATCTTCTACTTGTTTATTGTAAAAGTTAATGGTTGACATCATATTTTTCAAAACCATCACTTTTTCAGATCCATACACCCATGCATCTCTTCTTGTTCCGACACCTAAAGAATTAATAGAAAAAAAAGTTTTAGCAGCCAAATCATATTTTTTCTCTGGTTCAATCGGTATGTATGAGGAGAAGCAATCATTTCGGAAATTAATCCAATCTCCATGTTTATTTGGGTGTATCGTAGTGAAAGACAATTTGCCGAGGTTTTTGTTTTTTGATAATAGTTTCAATTTATCAGAAGCAGACAAATAGTCTTCCATGTTGCAATAATGAATATCAGCTTTTTCATGATTTTTCTTTTTGTTCTTTACCAATAGGGTAATTGCTACACCTGTAAGTATCCCAAAAATATTACCACCTTCTCTTTTTACAGCTTCTTTGTTCCTCATATTTGCTCGGATCGCCCCACGAAGATTGATGACATATATGTCAGAAAAATCTTTTTCTAACGATTCTCTAAATATTGCACCTGCATTACTATCTATCCATCCTGCATTAGTTATAAATGCAATTACTCCTATGTCATCTGTTAGTCGGTCAGTTGCCCAACGGAATGCTTTGATGTACGAATCATACATGGAATTCTTGTTGGTTGCCGTACTACCTTCAACATACTGCTTTTGAATTTGATATTCCAATAACGGATAGTGCTGGTTTTGCGCATTGTCATTGGCACTCTTTTGTCCTGCTGAATACGGCGGATTGCCAATTATCACAGTTATTGGACTGTCGAGCTGTCGTTGGACTCGTTTGTTGTTTTCTACGAAAGGCGTCTCAAAACCCTCCACTTCTTTCTGACGGTCGAGACCTTTTTTCTTGGCATACATCTGTTCGCCCAGCTGGAAGGTGTCGGTAAGGCAGATGCCGGGGAAGGCGGTGTAACTGTCTGTCTGCTGCAACAGGTCGTGATAGACATTCTCGATATTAACGCTGGCAATATAGTAGGCCAGCAAAACTATCTCGTTGGCGAAGATTTCGTTCTTGTACTTGTACTCAATATCGTGAATGATGCCACTCTGCAACAGGCGGGTGATGAAGGTACCAGTGCCGGTAAAGGGGTCGATGATCTTTACATTGCGGTCGTTCAACGAGCGTCCGAACTGCTCGTTCAGCACATGCTCCACACTGTGGATGATGAAGTCCACCACTTCGACGGGAGTATAGACAATACCCAACTGTTCTTTCACTTTGGGGAATGCTGTGGTGAAGAACTTGTCGTACAGTTCCACCACAATCTTCTGCTTGGCTTCGGCATTGTCGACCTTGGCCCTCTCACGCACACTGTCATAGAATTTCTCAAGGCTTTTGCGGTCTTTTTCGTCAATCTTCTCATTCAGCAGGGTGACAATCTTGCTCATTGCCTTGCTGACGGGGTTGTTGGCGGTGAAAGCGTAGCTGTCGAACAAGGCTTCGAATACCGGCTGGGTGATGATATGCTGCGCCAGCATCTCCACCGCTTGCGGCTCGCTGACGGAAGGGTTAATGTCCTTGTGCAAACCTTTGATGAATCGGTCGAATTCCCGTCGTGCTTTCGGATCTTCCGTAATCAGTTGGTTTATCTGGGCTATATGTTTCTCGGCAATCTTGGCCACATCACTGGCCCATTGCTCCCAATAACGCTTGCTGCCCACTTTCTGCACCATTCGGGCGAAGATGACATTTTGCAACTGCTCGAAACGCATTTCCAGTTGGCTCTTGTAAGCACTGCTTGATTCTGCTGCCGAAAGGCCATCGCCATCGGATTCTTCGTCACCGTTGCCACCACCCTGCCCGATAAGACTGCTTCCCGGACGTATCAACTGCACTGCATCGGGTCGTTTCTTGTTCAGCTCTATCTTGTTGACAGTGGCATTGAAACGGTCATCGTGCGAACGCAAAGCTCGCAGGATATCCCATACCACGGCGTATCGCTTGTTGTCGTCAAGAGCCTCTTCGGGATCGATGTTGCTGGGAACTACAATTGGGATAATGATATAGCCATACTTCTTGCCTTCGGCACGACGCATTACACGCCCTACCGACTGCACAACATCGACTTGTGAGTTCTTGGCGGCAAGGAAGATGACAGCATCGAGCGAAGGCACATCGACGCCCTCGCTAAGGCAACGCACGTTGCTCAGCAGGTGGCAGTCGTAGCCATCAGTGCGGGTATTCTTCAACCAACTCAACTTGGCCTCACGCTTGGCAGCACCCATACTGCCATCAACGTGGTCGGCTTCTACATTGACAAGTCCTTGGCGTTCCTCGTTCGAAAGGCTGTCGAAATAGGCGTCGCGACAGGCGTTGAAAGCTGTGGCAATGGCTTTGGAAGTCCTGATGTTCTGACAGAAAGCCACAGCGCGGTGCATCGGTTGTGGGTCGACATCGCGCAAGAGTTTGTTGTCGTAGCGGCTCCGCTTGCTGAGGGCGTTGATGCAGCCGATTAGTTTTGCCATATCATCTGTATCCACTTCCTTTCTTGTGGCTTCGTCAAGGCCCGACAATGCCACTTGAACCTCGTTGCTTACATCTTCTGGCTCTACATTGAGTATCAGTACCTTGTAGTCACTTAGCAAATCCTTCTTCACTGCCACGCTGAAATCAAGGCGATAGAATTCCTCTCCATACAGACTCTCGTCGTCCATACTGCAGAGGTAGGTCTCCTTCTCACGTGCCTTCCTTTGGTCTTCTTCCTTGTACAGGCGTGGAGTAGCCGTCATATACATACGCTTGCGGGCACGAATGAAATCATTGTCATGCACCCGCACGAAAGCGCTCTCGTCATCGCCTTTGAGAGTGACACCGGTGGTGCGGTGGGCTTCGTCACAGATAATAAGGTCAAAGGTCAACTCTTCGCCGATAGCACTTTGGGCAGCCGCGATACGTTCGATACTCTGATAGGTGCTGAACACCACAAGCATACCTTCCCGTTTGTCGTGCTGCAGAGCGAAATACTGTTGCTTGATTTGTTCCACGCTGGTGGATGCCGGAAATGCCAACTCTTCAACGCTGGTAATATTGGTGTCATCGTCTTTGGTATGGGTGCGGCTCACCTCGCTGTCAGAGCAGATACACATAGGGCGGATAGGCTTCTGGGCATCGAAGCACCATTCGCGGAGGGTCTGACCCAAAAGAGCGATGCTGGGAACGAGAAAGAGCACCTTTCCTCGGCAGTCGGTCAACTGCTCGGCAATTCGGAGGGCTGTGAAGGTCTTGCCTGTACCACAAGCCATAATGAGTTTTCCACGGTCATGCTCTTTGTAATACTTCATGGCCTCATCGAGAGCATCTTGCTGATGCGGGCGCACATTCTTATGTTCGGTGATGGCTTTTGTGCCACTGATGCCTTTGTCCAACTCCTCCCAATCGACAGGCATCTCTGCCAACTCGGCGAGATGCAGCACGCTGGCCGGTATTGCCTGGCCAATAAAACTCTCGGCAGCATGGCTGGTAAAGCCACCGTCGGTGGTATCAATCCAAAGTCGGAAACTGAAGAAATGCTGTTTGCCTTCCTCGTCTTTGAATGCACGTGACGAAGTGGTGAGGAAGGTATCCACATCCCCTTTGTCTATCTTGGCATTGGCACGATAGCATTTGCATTGTATGGCCCAATAGTTGCCGTCGTTGGTTTGTGCCACAAGGTCGATGCCCGAATCGTGAAACGATATACTTTGCCTATATGGAAACTCATTCCACAGCCACACTTTCTGCAATTCGTTGCAATAAGGTGGTATGGTGCGTAACATCGCCTGCATCAGGCGCTCAAAACGGTTGCCTTTGTCGGCTTCGGAAAAAGATTGTTTGCGGTAGCGGTTGATTACATTCTCGAAATTGCTCATGATGCTTGGTAGTTGGCGTTCTGCCATCCAAGCATAAAAAGAGTGGACTTTCTGTCTGGACGGAGGCTCTGGACAGCCTATAACCCTAAAACGAGAAAGCCCACGAATACTCGTGAGCGTTCCGCCTTCTCGTTAGGGTTAGAAATTGTCCAGATTTCCGTCCACTTGAAAAGCAAAAACGCTTATATATTATGGTTTTATGTTATTCTATATCTTTGTTTTTTAAAGTGGTTTAATCTTTAATAATTACGTTATTTACGAATGCAAAAATACAAAATGTTTTCTGTTTTAAAGATTATTTATGATTGTTTTTTATTAAAAAACAAACCACACTAATGGTTAAATCCTCAACGCCACCACCATCGCTACCAACGTCGCCAACTAATTCCCATGGGCTCTCACTGGCCTTGTAGAGAATATGACTTCGGCCAAGTAGACAACCCACTCGCGTGACAGTTACAGTTGTGACAATTAAAAAATGAAGGACAGTTACCCCCTTATATGAGGGACAGTTACCCCCTTTTATATATATAATTAATTAATATATAATATAGTATATATATAATATAAAGAAAATGGAACATGTCAAAAAATAAACTGTCACAACTGTCACCTGTCACAAAAGGCAGAAAAAAATAAACATAATATTTCTATAAAAAACAAATATTCAATGCGATACGACATCAGTAAATAATCGGCACCTAAGATGACGAACCTCGGACAAAAAGTATCATTTTTCTCCTCTAAAAGGCATAAAAAGTGATGCTCGAACCCCTTTTTTCGATACTTTTACCCTTACTTGGCGCATATAATAGCGTTGTGGAATTTCGGCATTCCAACCCATTTGGAAGGTACTTTGTGGCCAAATGGCCACCCTTGTCGCCAAATCGGGAGGTAATAAAAGCCCTTTTCCGTAATAAAGAAGAGCTGCTCGCGCCAGCAAGCAAACCTTCTGTAATGAAATAAGAGACTCCTATCACCGTCACTCCACTCGCCTCCCGCAACACCATAATACCACCTTCGCACATTTCCTCCCCCACCTTTTCATACTACCCATAGCGAACCCATAGCGAACCCACAGCCACCACGCCAATCACCTAGCGCCATCTTTTTGCGCCTATTGACGTTTATAATTCAAACTATAATAACAACTATTATTTTTATAGTTCAAAATATAAAAAAAATCTTTTCAGCCTTTGTTTTTTTTAAAACAATTCTCCCTGAATGTCCACCCTACCCCTCGGCATAGCAAAAATAATAGGGGTGATCGCCTTTTGGCTCTCACCCCTACTTTATTTCAATCCTCTTCACTATCAGTCGGCGGGGAAAGCTATCTCGCGCTCAATGACCTGATAAGGTGAATTGTTACGGTAAATGGTTTGACGCACCCAGTTGTCGTCTTCATCATACTCGTAGACATAGCTGTGCTTCCAGTTGAGGTGCTCATCATAGTTGAACGAGCTGACTTCTACCACATTGTCATGGTCGTCATAGTAGTAGGTTGTAAGGGCTACAAGGAACTCGTCGGCATCGTAGAAACGCCATTCAATGCGGTTGCCACGATTGTCATACTTGTAAAGGTAACGCTGCATGAGATCGCCATCGACATTGTAAAACTCCAACTCGGTATTGTTGCCCTGATTGTCGTACTTGTACACACGACGCTCTGTCATCTGGCCGTCGGCGCTGTAGCTCTGCTCTTCAACAAGGCGGTTGTTCTCATACCTGCTGCTCTCTTTCTTGCTCATACGCTCTTTCATGTACACCTTGCGCTCTATGCGGTTGCCGTTCTTGTCGTTGAGGTAGGCGGTACGACCGGTGAGCTGTCCGCTGCGATTGTACTCGTTCCAGCCAAGGGCATAACCGTTGACATCAAAATAGTACGAAAAGTAGGTGTATTCACCATTGGTGCGACGTATTTTGTCGGCAAAATTGCCTCGTTTGTCGAAAGTGATGGAGTCGATGCACACTAGTTGGCGACCACCATTCTTGCCGCCATACATATTATATGTATACTCGATGACATAAAGTGCATTGCCATTGATACCCATTTCGGTACGCGAATTCTTGCGTGGTTTGTTGCCTGCAAATGAGCTGCCAACCATCACAAAAGCCAACATTAGGAGGAGTACTTTTTTCATTTTTATGCAATATATTTTCGTTCTATAACTAACTATTTCGGTTTTTATTGTGTGTAACGAGGCAGAAATGTTTTTTTATTTTTCTCCTCTCCCTTTGATACTACAACATATCAGTCTTTTTCTTGTCCTACATTTTTACGGTTTTTGATTTGCCAACGCACAAATATACAGTATATTCCAAGGGTAATAACTGCGGCGATAATGTATCCCGCTGTCCTCGGTATGAAGCTGCCAAAGCCCTCTTTCTGCGCCACAAAGATGAAACTGACCGTGACCATTGTCATCAGCAACGCCGGTATGAGGGTGATAAAGTACCATGCGCCTCGTTTCAGCTGTGCCAAAAAAACGGTGATGGCCCATAGCGTTACCATCGCCAGGACTTGGTTGGCCCACGAGAAATAGCGCCAAATGACTTGAAAACCTTCTTTGTCAACCAACGAGAAGACCAACAACGCTGCGGCTAGCACGAAAACGGGCAATGCCACATAGAGTCGTTTGCGAACGGGTTTCTGGTCAACATGCATAAAGTCGGCGACAATTAGTCGCGCCGAACGCAAAGCTGTGTCGCCACTGGTGACGGCGGCACTAATGACTCCCAGTATGCATATCACTGCTATCGCTTTGGGAAACCACTCGTTGGCAATAATGCCCACCATCTCGTTGCCACTCTTGCCGTCACAAAGCTCGGGTTTGTCATGGAAGAAATAGGTGGCGGCGGCGGCCCAAATCAATGCTACGACGCCTTCGGTAATCATGGCTCCATAAAAGATGGGGCGTGCTTGCTTCTCATTGACCATACAACGCGCCATGAGGGGCGACTGGGTGGCGTGGAATCCACTTATGGCTCCACATGCTATGGAGATGAACATCATCGGAAATATGGGATTGGTGGCGGCAGCGGGATGCTGGTTGTCAAGTCGCTCCCACACCTCGGGAATGGGCACCTTATAAACCACAAATGCCACCAATATCGCCACAGCCATGCCGAGCAGCAGGAAACCAAAGATGGGGTATATCTTGCCGATAAGCTTGTCGATGGGCAACAGCGTGGCTATAAGATAGTAGGCAAAAATAATAATCACCCAGATGAAGACATTCCAATCGGGAGTGAAATTGCTGTTGAGCAGCACAGCAGGGGTATTTACAAACACGGCACCTACCAATATCATCAGCAACACTGTGAAACCGCGCATAAACTGTTTCATGCCGTTACCCAAATATTTGCCATGTATCTCGGGCAGCGAAGCTCCATCCATCCTGATGGATACAAAGCCTGCTATGAAATCGTGTACGGCGCCGGCAAAGATACATCCAAAAACTATCCACAGAAACGATGCTGTGCCGAACTGGGCTCCCATTATTGCGCCGCAGATGGGGCCAACTCCGGCAATGTTAAGGAACTGTATCAAGAATATACGCCACGGCTTCATAGGCACATAGTCAACACCGTCGGGATGCGCCACGGCTGGGGTGGTGCGTGAAGGGTCGACTCCAATAAGGCGTTCTACGACTTTGCTGTAAAGAAAATAACCTAGCAAAAGTAGTATAATAGAAATGACAAATGTTATCATTTTATTTTATAAAGGTTTATTGTTTTGCGTTTAAATCCAAAAATCTAATATTTCCATAATGTTAAGGTTAACGTTAGCGTTAACGTTGATCAAATCTCCACCTCCTCGCGGAAATCGGCTACCTCTACTCGTTTGTAGCCGCGTTTGTTGAGGGTCTCCTTGAAATGCTCTTGCGTTTCGGCCTCTCCGTGGACAAGGAATATCTTCTTCAGACGGCGCTTCTCCTGACACGAGATGTAGCGGATAAGCTCCTCGTAATCACCATGTCCAGACAACGATTCTATACGACGCAAATCGGCGCGGACCTCATAGGTACGACCGAATATGGATACATGCTTGTCTCCACGCATAATTTTGGCGCCAAGAGTGGAAGGTTCACAATAGCCCACACACAAAATAGTGGTACGGGGATTGTCGATGTTGTTGGCAAGGTGGTGCTTCACTCGTCCTGCCTCCATCATGCCCGAGGCGGAGATTATGATACAGGTTTTGTTGCGCACATTCAACGCCTTGGAGGCCTCGACCGACTGTATATACTGCAACCTGTCGAAACCAAAGGGGTCGGGATTATCCTTCATATAGTTGACGATGTCGTCGTTGAAGCATTCTGTGTGCAGACGCATAATGTCGGTGGCATTGACGCTGAGGGGGCTGTCGACAAAGACATCGATATCGGGCAATAGCTTCTTGGCATGCAGACGGTCGAGGGCATAGATTATCTCTTGCGCACGACCTATTGCGAATGAAGGTATTATAAGCTTGCCTTTCTTCTTGGTGCAGGTGTCAAGAACTGCCATAAGGAGTTCCTGCTCGGCGTTGTCGAGCGTGGTGTGCAGGCGGTCGCCGTAGGTCGACTCCAGCAGGAGGTAGTCGACTTGCGGAAATGGCTCGGGGTCTTTGAGGATATGTTTGCTGTAGCGTCCCACATCGCCTGAAAAACCAAGTTTGATGGTGCGGCGGCCTTCGCGTATTTCGAGATACACAAAGGCACTTCCAAGGATATGTCCGGCGTCGAAAAACTCGACGGTGACCTCTCCCTCAATATTGAATTTCTTGTGATATGGGACACTTATGAAGCTTCCCATACAGGCGCGGGCATCGTCTTCTGTGTATATGGGCTCGACGGGCTCTAACCCTTGCTTCTGACGCTTCTTGTTGAATGTCTGCGTATCCGATTCCTGTATGCGACCGGCATCGGCAAGCATTATGGAACATAGGTCGCGTGTGGCTGGGGTGCATACTATCACTCCGTTGAAACCTAGTTTATAGATGTATGGTATTAACCCTGAGTGGTCAATATGTGCATGCGAAAGGATGAGGTAATCTATCTCTTTGGGATCGAAACCTAGGTCTCGGTTCATGGCGTCGGTTTCAAGACCTTTGCCTTGATACATACCACAGTCGAGCAATATCTTCAACCCTTTCTTTGTAGTGATGAGGTGCTTACTTCCCGTCACCTCTTTTGCAGCGCCTAAAAATTGTAATTTCATAGTTTATTTCAGAAATTAGTAGTCGGTAAAAATCTCTCCAACGCAAAACATTTCAATGATATACAAAAAAAATAAATCATCGGTTTTTCGACATTGAAGAATTCAAAATTATGAATTTTTTCAAAATAAATATCATTTTTTAAGAATAATAAATAAAAAACACCTCCTTTCTTTTATTTCAACACTGATAATCACAAATGAAAAAAATTATATTTCAAACTGTATCCAATAAGTAAAACACAGAATATCACAACATTGCAACCCCGCTCTTCCAATTGTGTCAAAAATTTATTAAACTAACTATAAATCAGTTTCTAAAAAAATGTTATCTTTGCAACTTTGAATACTAACCAATTTTCTATTAAAACTATGGGACTGTTTTCATTTTTTAGCAAAGAAAAGAAAGAGACCCTCAACAAGGGTCTGGAGAAAACTAAGACTAGTTTTTTCTCAAGGCTCTCTAAATCTATCATCGGCAAATCGACCGTTGACGATGAAGTCCTCGACAGCCTCGAAGAGACTCTCATCATGTCGGATGTGGGAGTGGAAACCACGCTGAAAATTATAGACAACATTCAACAACGCGTGAAACGCGACAAATACATCGGCATCTCTGAACTCAACAACATCCTTAAGTCGGAAATCACCGAGCTTCTCAACCAACACCACGACAACGAATTTGCCGACTTTGACGCTCCCCTGGCCAAAAAGCCTTACGTAATCCTCGTTGTCGGCGTCAACGGCGTGGGCAAAACCACTACGATAGGCAAACTGGCTTACCAGTTCAAGAAAGCTGGCAAAAGTGTACTCCTCGGCGCTTCCGACACTTTCCGCGCAGCCGCTGTCGACCAACTCACCATTTGGTCGGAACGTGTTGGCGTCCCCATTGTGTCGCAAGGTATGAACGCCGACCCTGCCTCGGTGGCTTACGACACTCTACAGTCGGCATTGTCCAAAGACACCGACGTGGTCCTCATAGACACCGCAGGGCGTCTGCACAACAAGGTAGGCTTGATGAACGAACTCACCAAAATCAAAAAGGTCATGCAAAAATTGGTGCCCGACGCTCCTCACGAGGTTCTCCTTGTCCTCGACGCTTCGACTGGCCAAAACGCTATAGAACAAGCTCGACAGTTTACTGCCGCCACCGAGGTCAACGCTTTGGCTCTCACCAAACTCGACGGAACTGCCAAGGGCGGCGTCATAGTTGGCATCAGCGACCAATTCAAAATCCCCGTACGCTATATTGGCCTCGGCGAGCAAATGACCGACCTCCAGGTCTTTAACGCAACGGAATTTGTTGACTCTTTGTTTGAAAACTGACTCTGATAGACTTTGAAAATTAATATCATCACTCTGGGTTGCTCCAAAAACATCGCCGACTCTGAGCATGTGGCGGGGCATTTAAAGAAAGCTGGCTTTCAACTCTTTTTCGACCGCAGCCGCAACGATTGCGACATTGTCATTGTCAACACATGCGGCTTCATTGGCGACGCCAAAGAGGAATCGGTGAACACTCTCTTGGAACAAATCGCAATCAAACAACGCAGCCGCAAGGAACGCAAACTCATAGCCATAGGTTGCTTGATTGAACGTTATCGCGACGAGCTGAAAGCCGAACTCCCCGAAATTGACGCTTTCTACGGCGTCCACCAATGGGGCGAATTGGTTCGCTCGCTCGAAGCTGAATATCACGACACTCTGGAATCGGAACGTCTGCAAAGCACTCCTAAGCACTTTGCTTATCTTAAAATCAGCGAGGGATGCAACCGCAGCTGCTCCTATTGCGCCATACCTCTGATTCGCGGCAAACATGTGTCTCGCCCTATCGACGACATCATCGCCGAAGCCAAAAACATGGTCGACAACGGCGTGAAAGAGTTGATTATTATCGCTCAAGACACAACATACTATGGCCTCGACATTTATGGCGAACGTAAATTGGGAACTCTGCTCAACAGACTTGCCACAGAAAGCGGCGCCCAATGGATTCGTCTCCACTACACCTACCCTGCGTCTTTCCCCACCGACGCCATCGAAGCTATCGCCAAACACGACAATATCTGCAAATATATCGACATCCCTCTGCAACATATCAACAGCCGCATCCTCCACTCTATGCAACGTGGCGTCGACCGTGAGGCTACTATTAAACTCCTCGACGATTTCCGCAAGCTAATTCCTAATGTCGCTATCCGAACCACGCTTATTGTTGGCTACCCCGGCGAAACTGAAGAGGAATTTGAGGAACTGAAAGAATTCGTGAGCAAGGCTCGATTCAGCCGCATGGGCGTTTTTGCCTACTCGCCTGAGGAAGGCACCGCAGCCTTCGCACTTGCCGACTCTGTGAGCGATGAGGAAAAACAACGCCGCGTCGACGAACTTATGTCTATTCAAGAGCAAATTGCCCTCGAAAACAACGAGGCTTTTGTTGGCAAAAATCTAAGGGTTATCGTCGACAGATGCGAAGGCGACTACTGGATTTGCCGCAGCGAATTCGACTCGCCCGACGTCGACAACGAGGTGCTAGTACCCGCCGACTCTCCAATGCGTGTCGGCAACTTCTACTCTGTCCAAATAGTCGACGCTATGGAACACGACCTCATGGCAAAATACTTAGAATGATTTTCCTCAATGTGACCTCCCCTAAAAAATCTGCGACATCTTTGCCATCCAACACTTGAAAACTCGTAAACTCTTTAAACTACATAATCCCTAAGCCACTAAAAAACTAATCCACAATGAAACATTCAGTTATTTTTATTTCCATGCTCATTCTCGCAGTTGCAGGATTCGCTCAGAGCAAAAAAGAACTCAACGCGATGATTGTTCAGAAGGATGCCCAAATTCAGGAATTGGAGAAGACTACTGAGGAACTGCGCAAAAACAATTCTCATCTACTTAACGGCATCGATATATTAAAAAAGAAAAATCTCCAACTTGAGAACGATTTGAAAAAAGAGAAGGAGACTATTGATAGCCAATTGGCAACAATCAAACAGCTACAAAAAGAACTCGCCGAAGCGAAAGAGAAAGCCGCAAAGCAACCCGACTACATCATAACCAACCCCGTGACCGAAGAGGACTCCATTGTGCAATTCATCCAAAATTATGCCTCTGTCAAAAGCCGAGATGAGCTTCTTTCTATGGTGTACAAACCTGAAGTATATGGGAAATACATCCCCGAAGAATTCACTAAATCAAGCGTTCACTTTGAAATAAAAAGGGAAAATCTTACTATTCCTGGAAGCAATTACAAAGTCGGAGACAAATTTCATGTCAGAGGGTTATATAATTCGAATAAAATTAATTTTTTGAAAGACTACTACATTTTTAAAACCAATGAAGGTTTCAAATGTGACTGGTTAGCCAATAAAGGCTATAATGAAATAACCTTGTCTGATTATTCGGAAAAAAAGATGACTAAGCCCACCGTCTTTCGTATATCTATAAACGATATTGATGACGATAACGTATTTGGAAACAACTACTACTTAATTAGCGGCAACTCATCTTTTCTATATGTGCAAAAAAATTCGGCGGCAGGCAGAAGAATAAATCAACTATTTAAAGAATCAGAAACTTCTAAAATACATCCTCAAATTATGGTAGAAATAAAAGGAACTTACAAAACAGACATATACGGCGATTCCGATTACTACCTTATTATTAACAGCATTGTCAAAGAGGACTGGTTCTGCGAATAATGACTCTATGATTGCTTCGGCCCTCTAATTGTCTATTAAACAAAAAACACCTTTGCGCCTGCCTCTCAAGCTAGCTTAACCCAAGAGGAAACAGAAGGGCGTCGCAGCATACGCTGCGACGCCCTTCTTATATCGGAAATAATCATTATTACCTGATAAGGAACGAGAACTTGTTGAAGTTCTTGAGTGCGATACCTGTGCCTCGTGCCACAGCACGCAAGGGATCCTCGGCAATGTGAACCTTGAGCTTGGTCTTGGAGGCAATACGCTGATCAAGACCGCGCAACAACGAGCCACCTCCGGCAAGATATATGCCACTCTTGTAGATATCGGCTGCCAACTCTGGCGGTGTGTCGGCAAGGGTATCCAAAATAGCCTGCTCTATTTTTGCAATAGAACGATCTAAAGCATGGGCTATCTCCTTGTAGTTGACAAGTATATTTTTGGGTAATCCTGTCAGCAGGTCGCGACCTAGGGTCTCATAGTCGTCTGGCGGATTCTCCAAGTCGGAAACTGCCGAACCAACAGAGATCTTTACCTTCTCTGCTGTGCGAACACCAATGACGATGTTGTGCTGCTTACGCATATATTCCACAACATTGTCGTTGAACTCATCGCCGGCGACTTTGATGGATTTGTTGCACACAATACCTCCCAGCGAGATGACTGCGATCTCGGCGGTACCACCTCCGATGTCGACAATCATGTTGCCATAGGGCTCAAGCACATCGATACCGATACCGATGGCTGCTGCCATAGGTTCGTGGATTAGGCGTATCTCTTTGGCGCCTGCCTGCTCGGCACTTTCGCGCACTGCACGCTCCTCCACGTCGGTAATACCCGAAGGTATGCATATAACCATTCTTAATGCCGGTGGCATAAAAGAACGCGATATGTTGGTCATCTTGATAAGCTCTCGTATGAGGTGCTGCGCCATCTCAAAATCGGAGATAACACCACCTCTCAAAGGTCGGATAGTCTCTATGTTCTTATTGTTTCTACCATCCATCTGCTGTGCGCGCTTGCCCACAGCGACAATCTTATTGGTGGACTTGTCCAATGCCACTATCGAGGGCTCGTCGGTAACCACCTGGTCGTTAAAGATGACAATGGAGTTGGCCGTTCCAAGGTCCATTGCCAGTTCTCTGTTGAAAAAGGAGAAAAGTCCCATGTCTATTATCTTGCGCTTTGAATTCTTATTATTATTTTGTGCATATTACGGAATCTGCCAGCCTTTTGTTTCATTCCTCGTTAAAAATATTTAAATTATTAAACTCTACCATAACCTTCCCTACTCTCATTCAACATTTTGCCAAGGCCGACAATCCCGCAATGCGCGATATTGTCATTAGTGTTTAAAGTGACGCTTTCCGGTAATGACCATGGCCATCGCGTTCTTCTCACAGTAGTCAATGCTGTCTTGGTCATGTATCGAACCACCAGGATGTACAACGCCTGTTATCCCTGCCTCGTGGGCAATCTCAACACAGTCGGCAAAGGGGAAGAAAGCGTCGCTGGCCATAACTGCTCCATTGAGGTCAAAACCAAACGAGCGGGCTTTGGCAATAGCTTGACGCAAGGCGTCGACTCGGGAGGTCTGACCTGTGCCGCTTGCCAACAGTTGTCCGTTTTTGGCCAAAACTATGGCGTTGCTCTTGGTGTGCTTGACAAGGATTGTGGCAAAGGCCATATCTGATGCCATCTCTGGTGTCACCTTGGTTGAGGTCACGCTCTCGGTAAGCTCGGAAGCCTCTGGCACCACATTGTCTTTGTCCTGTACCAGCACGCCATTGAGAACATTGCGGTACACAACATCCTGCATACGGAAGTCTTTGCGACGCAAAATGATGCGGTTTTTCTTGCCACGAAGCACCTCGAGGGCGTCGTCATCATAGTCGGGAGCTATGCATACCTCAAAGAAGATCTTGTGCATCTCCTCGGCGACATCTTTGGTAATCTTGCGGTTGGTGACCAGTATACCTCCAAAGGCGCTTACGGGGTCGCCGGCTAGGGCGTCCTTCCAAGCGTCGAGCAACGTCTCGCGGCATGCCATACCACATGCGTTGTTGTGCTTTAGGATGGCAAAAGCTGTCTGCTTGAAATCGTCTATCAGGTTGCATGCAGCGTCGATATCGCCCAAATTGTTGTAGGATATCTCTTTGCCGTTTAGTTTGTCGAAGCATGCGTCGAGGTCGCCATAGAAATAACCCTTCTGGTGGGGATTCTCGCCATAACGAAGAACACTGCATTGGTTAAAGCTGCGTTTAAATGCCGGCAACTGCTCTTCTTCGTTGAAGTGGTTGAAGATTGCGGTGTCGTAATGGCTGCTCACAGCGAAAGCATAGGCGGCAAAACGATGACGGTCGGCAAGAGTGGTGCAACCGTCTTGCTCGTTATAAATCTTCAGAAATTCGGCATAGTGATCTACCGAGGGAACAATGACTACATCCTTGTAGTTCTTGGCGGCAGCGCGTATCAGTGATATGCCTCCGATATCTATTTTCTCGATAATATCCTGCTCGGCGGCACCGCTGGCCACTGTCTGCTCAAAGGGATAGAGGTCTACTATAACAAGATCTATTTCTGGAATCTGATATTCGCTGAGTTGCTCACCATCGCTGAACATGTCGCGACGACTCAATATGCCACCAAAAACTTTGGGGTGCAGTGTTTTGACACGACCGCCCAGGATGCTGGGATAACCTGTGAGCGACTCCACTGTGACTGCCTCTATGCCGAGATCTTTTATAAACTTGTATGTGCCGCCGGTCGAATAGATGGTGACACCATTACGGTCAAGAGCGCGAACAATGTCCTCAAGACCATCTTTGTAAAATACAGAAACTAAAGCGTTTTTTATTTTTTTTGTATCCATTGTACTATGTTTTTCTTTATCTTTCAGCAAATGTTATTCAATTGAATTATTTTTCCCACAATTCTATCCTCACTAAAAATCTCTCGTAATCTTTTGAGATCGCTATTCTCCCAGCTCTATTCCAACACCTTTTGCGGTATGTACCAGACGCTCGTTGGGGTCAATAAAGTGTGGTGTGCGTACTGCTTCCTCTAGCGACACGCCAACGATGTCGGGATGATGGTATGCCACCATCTGTCCAAAGCGTCCTTCGAGGACAAACTCCATAGCGCGTACACCAAATTCGGTGGCAAGAACACGGTCAAAGGCTATTGGTGTGCCTCCGCGTTGCAGGTGTCCCAATATGGTGCAGCGTATGTCGTGCTCTACGCCCATGGCTTTGAGATCTTCCGCCAGCTTCTCGGCAATGCCGCCAAGCTTGATGTGCTGGTAGCCGACCTCTCCGGTGACAGTGCCTGTCACTCCGCCACCCTTGGGCTTGGCTCCCTCGGCAATGACGATAATACAGTTGCCACGACGACGCTGATATATGGGAGAACCCATGGGGTGACTATAACATTCCTCTATCTTGGTCCTGACTTTCTCAATGTCGTAGGGTATCTCGGGAATCAGACACACGTCTGCGCCTCCGGCAATGGCGGAATGCAGAGCTATCCATCCTGCGTCGCGCCCCATAACTTCCATTATGAAAACTCGGTTGTGACTTGCCGCCGTTGTCACCAACTTGTCTATGGCGTCGGTGCAAATCTGTACGGCTGTTTGGAAACCGAAAGTGTAATCTGTCATCGACAAGTCATTGTCGATAGTTTTCGGCACACCAACAATGTTGAGTCCTTTGTTATACAACCCAAGTGATATGCGCTGCGAACCATCGCCGCCGATATTGATAACTGCGTCGATGCCCAGGTACTGCAATTTGCGAAGCATTTCATCGCTACGGTCGGCAGTCGACCATGTGCCGTCGGCGTTTTTCACCGGCCACGCAAAGGGGCCGCCCTTGTTTGTCGTTCCCAGAATCGTTCCGCCCTGGATCTGAAGCCCAGCGACACGATTCTCGTCCAAAATTTCAATCTCAGTAGGTTCACGCAATACTCCGTTGAACGACTCAATGCAACCCACTACTTCCCAATCTTTCTCCTGCGAGGCGCGCTTGACAATGCCACGTATCACGGCATTCAATCCCGGACAATCGCCTCCGCCTGTCAGTACCATAACTCTTTTTACAGCCATATCACAAAACTATTATACAATATATTTTTATTTATAACAAAGAAATTCAAAATCTTGCCCACACAAACGAGCAAAATTAGCAGAGTACAAAAATACTTTTTTTCTTTCGATAATTCAGAAAAAAAAATCTTAAAAATCGACATTCTCGACAATCATTCGGCAACAAACAAGCATCCAAATGTTTAGCAAAGTCTCTAAGCTACTCCCGCCCTGCTTTCTCTTTGTGATTATCCAAAAGCTGCTGAAAGTCGTAATCTGCCCTTATTTTCTGAAGTATCGTTTTTACCACGCCATGCATATCCTTGCCTTCCGAATAGTCAGCCGGACACGCGAAATTGACACGGCCTTCTTTGATTAATCTCATGGCTGTTGCCTTCTTCTGACGATTGCCAAACACAGCCACTGCGTGACCGCCATGTTCTTTAACAACCTTCATACTAGGTATATCGGTGTCTCCATCACCAAAATATATCATCCTCTCAAATGGCATCGGACGATCCTCTTTGGCAAGGTATTTGTTTATCTTTGTGTTGTCGCTAACTTCCTTGATTCCTTTGTTGATTTTGAACAGGAATTGGGTCTTGGTAGTATAGTTCACCGCCACACCTGGCCAATAGGCGACATCGTCGACATTGTACAAGAATGAGCAGGCATATATATTCTCAAAGTGTTTTGCTATTGAGGTACCCTCGATCATCTCTCTCAAACCCGACGAGTTGATGTAGTGTTTAATATTAAGCCCCAGAGTCTTGCCATACTCATTTATCATATCAAACCACGCCTCCACGCCTTTGAAGAGCTTTATTTTTGAACCGAACTTCCCAAACGATTCTCTTCGCAACGAGATGTTGTTTGCACGGGCCTCCTCAAGCATCAAAAACATATAGCACAATATCTCGTCAGCGTCATTCTTCCTCGCCAACTCGTTGGTCTTTGCCCAAAACGCCTCAGGATCCTTGCCTATAGCTTGTACAAAGCCAAACTCCTGCATATTTCCCGGCGACAAAGTACCGTCGAAATCGTATACCAAAGCCACATCAATATTTTTCCTTGCTGTCATATAGTATGTTATTTTATTTCACGGATAAACTTTAATAATGCAAAAATACACATGATTCCTAAAATGAAGCATTGAGAGTTATTCTATCATTCATTTGTCTCCATTTTCCCTGCGGTGGCTCGTTGCATGACAATGGCGCACGACGCGTCTCCAGTAACCGACATAACTGTCCTGCCCATGTCTATAAGGCGGTCGATTCCTGCCGCCACGGCTACACACTCCACAGGTATGCCGGCCGAGGCAAACACCATTGCCATCAACGCTAAACTGCCTCCAGGTATGCCCGGCGTTCCTATCGACGCCACCGTCGAAGCAAAGGCTATGGCAAAATATTGGCTTACAGTAAGGTCAACACCGCAACAGGTGGCCATAAACACCGATGCCACACCCAGATAGATGGCGACACCATCCATGTTGATAGTGGCTCCCAACGACAGAACGAATCGACTAACATCTTTGCCCACTCCCATATTCTCTGTACAGCGCATAGTATATGGCAACGTCGCGACAGATGAATCACTCGAGAACGCAAACAACATGGCGGATTGCATGTTCTTGAAAAACTTCAATGGGGAATACCTGCCCAAAACTCCCACAGCGGTGGAATAGACAACGCCAGCATGTATTGCAAAACAAAGATATGCCAAACCCAACAGCACCGCATACGACCCTAGCACCGATGGCCCGTTGTCGACAACGACAGGGGTTAGCATACAAAAAACTCCTATAGGAGCCAACGCCATAATATACTCCAATATTTTGCCCACAACGTCATTGAAACTCAATGTCACTCGTCGCGCCATCTCTCCCCTCTCGCCAACATGCACCATGGCTATTCCGAACAAGAGGGCGATGACTATAACTTGCATCATCGCCATGGTTCCCATTGGCTCTATGATATTGCGGGGAAACATCTCCACTATCTGATCCATTAATGTCCTGCGAGGCACATCAATAACATCGGCGACATCAAGATTGATCTGTATCGGCGGAATAAGACCCTTCAACAATGTCGGCACAACCAAACCTAAAGTGACAGCAAACAATGTTGTCACCATGAAATACAGCAACGCTCGAAGCCCCAACCGACCCACTTTCTTGATATCGTTCATTGACAATATACCCGCCATAATGGAGAACAGCACCAGAGGCACCACAATAAATTTAAGCAGGTTGAGAAAAATGACACCTATCGGCTTTATGTACTCGTTCACAAAAACCGACTGGTTGCGAAGCAGCACTCCGGCAATAACAGCAAGCAAAAGGGCTATGCCTATCTGGGCGGTAAGGGAATGTCTCAGGTCTATTTTTTTCATATTTTAGGGCTCTATATTATATGTATCCGCACTCTCTTACATCTGGGCAATTTCGAAATGCAAATATACACATTTCTCTTAAAACACAAAAAAACAACCTATATAAGCCATCATCGTCGACCTCATAAGTCCTCCTTCTGCCACCCTCGACTACCGAAAACACATCCTCCCACTCTCATTTTATTCCATCATCCCATTATCCCGTCATCCCGTTATCCCATTATCCCATCATCTCGTAATCCCGTCATCCCATTATCCCATTATCCCATCATCTCGTTATCCCATTATCCCGTTATACCATTATCCCGTTATACCATTATCCCGTCATCCCGTTATCCCATTATCCCGTCATCTCGTTATCCCGTTATCCCATTATCCCGTTATCCCATTATCCCGTTATCCCATTATCCCATTATCCCGTCATCCCGTTATCCCATTATCCCGTCATCCCGTTATCCCATTATCCCGTCATCTCGTTATCCCGTTATCCCATTATCCCGTTATCCCGTCATCCCCTCTCACCACCCCCAAGCGGACTCATAGCGGACTCATCGCCTCCCCCTTTCGAACCGCGTCAGCTCTTTTTAACCTTTAATCATTCACCGCGCGTAACCTAATCGTGGCTTTCTCTCGCCACACTGGAACATAAAAAAATCTCATAAGTCCTAAATATAAACTCATGAGATTCTTGTGGCGGAAAGAGAGGGATTCGAACCCTTGAAGCGCTTTTAACGCTTACTCGCTTTCCAGGCGGGCCTCTTCAACCACTCGAGCACCTTTCCGTGATTGTAGAATTAAGGTTTTTTCACCTCATCCTCTGTTTCTTATAGAGGTTTTTGGTTGACAATTCATCTACATTTGAGATTCAAAGATACAACTTTTTTTTATTATTAGTTGCTAAGCTAAAAATTTTTCAAAAATCTCTTTTATAATCTTTCTTTTCCCTGTTATATTTTCACACAGAAAGCACGGAAATCACAGATATCACATGCTCAATTCAACTTGCACCACTCAAATCAGCTAATAACAATGCTCAAATCAGCTCTGCACCACTCCACAGGAGCTTGCACCACTCAGAATCTTTCAAAAATCTCTTTTTTTGCAGACTATGATGCCTGCATACTATTTGCTGGATTTTAATTCAATTGTGCTCTATTTTTGACGTACGTGATGCCGAAAAGCTCGTTTTGGGATTGCCCGAATAGGAGAGTTGACTTGTGCCGCTCAGCTCCATCTCTATATATTTGCTGCAGTCAATTTTGGCCGAGCTGCATCCAGAGAGTCCTCCGCTGACTTCGGATGCGTTGAGTTTTTCACCTCTGAAAGTAGATGTTCCGCTCAGGTCCATCTCAACTTTGTTGGCTTTGCCAGTCAAGGCGACACCAGAGGCTCCGCTCAAATCAACATCAATGTCGTTGCAGGTGATGTGGGATGTCACTGTCGAAGTTCCCGAAAGGTCCAAATTGATATTATTGGCGTTTATTGTTCCTTTTATCTTGCTTGCACCACTCATATCAACATCTAAATTGGTGCATTTTATATCTGATTTACAGATAGATGTACCACTCTGCGTCAATTCTACATTTTTAGCCGTAATAGATGGAATCTGGATATGTGATGCTCCGCTCAGTTCGGTTTTGAAGATTGTGGTGTTGACTGGCAATGCTGTCGAAAATGTTGCAATTCCTCTCAGAGTTATCTTGGCAAGTCGAAGATTGTAAGGTATATACACATATCCGCATCTGGCGCCATCGTTGGTGTTGAGACGACTCACACGGTCGAGGTCTACTACAAGTGTACCGTTATTGTAACGGACATTGAGATGGTTCTTAAGTTTCTCATTTACACGCACAACAATTGAGTCGACGGTGTCGCACATAACCACTTGGAAACTGCGGCCCACATCAATGGCATTGAAATTGGCAGCAGGAAATTTGAGCGTGACAAGTGCGTCTTTCTTGCTGATGGTAATTTTTTTACCCCCTTTTTTACTGCTTGTAACGTATGAGTAGTTGTCGCAATTGAAAGTTACGGCGTGATCGGCAAAGTAATCGCCAAGTTCGTCCATCATATCTTCCAACAACTCCATTGAGTCTTCGAAATCTTCCATCGTTGACTCAAAGTGGTCGGCCATACGTTCTATGCGGTTTTCGGTTTGTGACGAGCAATTGGAGGCAGACAATGCCATTGCAAATGCTAAGATAATTGCTGTTGTTTTCATTGTTTTTCTGTTTTATGTTGATATATTGATATGTGGGTGTTATTTAATTATAAAACCGAATTTGATAGGATAAAGGGCTTGATTTGACGATTGAAACAGGGAAGATGTTGCCACCTGCAGGAAAAGTCCTATGTGGTAGAAACGCATATCGACTCGCAAGTCTATTTTGTAGGGCGCCAGCTGATTGCCGATGCTGGTTATGTCTTGATAATCAATACTGCGAGTGTCAAGCTTGTGCTTTAAACCTGTGTGCTGGGTGTTTAGTGCGAGTGCCGGTAGTGCTGTAAATCCCAATTCAAACTCATCAACTCTGAAACCAAACGTAACGGGTATCGATATATATCGTGTCAACATACTGCTCGACCAGTCGTTGAGGCTGGTGCCGTCAAAACATTGGTTGGCAGCAATAAAGTCGTTATAATTTTGATTGGGAAGGGCGTCGATGGTGTTGTGTATGTTGCCGTTGGCATCAATGTCGACAAGCGGGTCGGAAAATTTGTATATATCCGACTCATATCCAACGCCTAATGACAAATTGAAATGGCGTGTCATAATGACTTTATACTGCATTTCCAACTGCCAAGATGTGAACGAGGTCTTGAGATTATAGGCTCCATCGAGTTTCGACAAGCCGTTGTACCACTGGTCGCCCCAGTTGTTAAAGGCCCACAGGAACGACGGCGAGAAACGGTCCTCAAAGCCGTAGCCCCATTCGTCATCAAAGTCTTCTAATTCGTCCTCGAAATCTTCGGTGTCAGATTCTGAGTTATCGAAAGTGTACTGGTTGTTCCAGTTGTTCCAGAATGTGGTGTCCGACGAATCGGGCACGGCAAACTCCTCGGAAACAACTTCAACTATTTCGGCTTGTTTGCGTTTTAAATCCTTGATATGTTCTTTATACTCTTCTTTTGATTTCCTCAGTTGTTCGCGAGCCTCTTCAAGCTGACGACGTGCATCTGCGAGCGACTGGCGCAATGCCATATTGCTTGTCGTCTCTAACGGATTGCTTGTAAAAGAGTTGACAATGACTGTGTCGGCGTGGAACTGATAGTCTATGTCGTCCGATTTTCCGTAGATGATTTCGGCTTGCTGTGTGCGGTTCACAAATTGCAGGTCATTTCGTTTCAGATGTATCTCATACACCGCTACACCGTCGGGGTCGTCAATGAGCAGTGTCGTCCCTTTGACAAAGATGAAGTCGTTGCGGAAATTCCACTCTATACTGTCGCAGTTTACATTGATGTAATTGACTGTGTCGTAAACGAGTGTTACGTGGCTTTTGCCTTTTGCCTGCAGGTGTGTAACGGTGCGGTTGATATTTTGTCGCACATTGAATTTGCCGTTCTGAGACAACGCAACCCTACCGTTCTGCAGTTCAAGGACAGTCATCGATTTTGTACGGCTGTTATTGTCTTGGGCAAAAGCGTGTCCGCAGCCAAGCAACGTCAGAAACAATGCGAGTGAATAAATTAATCTTTTCATATTAGGTTATTTTTCAATTAGTTTACAGAATTGGTTATAAAGATTCGTTTGGAATTCGATTCGGCTAAGCCTAAGGTTGTTCACCCAATCCTCGAAGGCATAGTTGCGTGCTGTACGCTCAGCCGTGACGATATCGGTGTCGATGTATGTTATAAGCTGGTCGGTCAGAAGGGGTTCACTGTTTGCAGCCTCTTCTGTCGACAAAGCGAGGTCGAACGGCAGGAACTTTGAGCTGTACATCGTGTCGCCCTCTTCTATATAGGTTATTAGCTGGTCGCTGTCAAATGGCTTGATGGCTGGTTGAGTTACAGTTTCGACTGGTTGAGTGGCTGTCTCCTTGGGCGCATTGGGGATGACAGTGGTGACTTCAGCGACTAAAGATTCAGTCGCTATTTCAACAGAGTCAGTTGTAACAGGAGTCAACACATTCTCATTTTGTGCCAGTATTGGCTGCGGGGCCGATGTCTGTCTGCCATCATTGCGGGACATAAAATGCAGACCGACAGCCACCAGCAGTAGCAGGCAAGCGGCAGCCGAAACCTTGCTCCAAAGAGGCATTACCGCACTTTTGTGCGGCTTGCCTACAGCCATTTGACGCAGTCGTTCTTTGTTGGGATAAACAGCTGTGGTGTTGGCCGTTATACAAAGGCTCGGGTCATAACCGTCGGCCATCCACTTCCATTCGGGATGTCGCAACAGAGCGGCTTCGACCTGCGCCCTCTCGTCTGGAGTGAGCAATCCCTCTTTGTATCGGAAAATGATCAGTTCAATATTATCGTTTTTAATTTTCATATCTCGTCATCTGATTTTCATTTTTATTAGAATCTCTTTCATTTTCATTCGGGCGCGGAACGCGTTGACTTGTACCGAGGTGTATTTCTGTTCGATGATGCCTGCAATCTCGCGATAGTCATAGCCTTCGATGTCGTGCAGCGTTAGGATTGTGCGTTGCAGGTCAGTGAGTTGCTCGAAAGCCTTGACGATAGCGTCATTGAGGTCGTATGCCTCGAACGGTGTCGCCACGTTATCAAGCCCAACGGACATCTCGTAGCGAGCCGACTGCGTCACTTGGGAGTGTCTGAATGAATCGACAATCCTACGCCGCACCACAGTAATCAGAAATCCCCTGCAATCGTCGAAAATGACATTATCGCATTGTTCCCATAGCGCCGCAAACGCCTCTTGAACAACGTCGTCGCAAAGCGACTTGTCGCCACAGCAGCGCAATGCGAAACGGTATACATCGTCCGCATAGAGATCAATAGTGTGGTCGTATTCGGCTGGGGTCATCTCGAGTTCTGTGCTTTTCTACTATATATTCGTTTCAGACTGCCGAAATAATACAGTTGACGAAATATTTTTATCACAGAGGTCCGTTCCAGTAATATCCGTAAAACCAGACCTTTTAGAGGTAATTAGAGGTCTCCTTATTGACATCGACAGCAGTCTAAACGCTACAAATTTAAAATGTGCATTTGAAGGAAAATAACTGTGCGTCAAGGAGTCAGATTCAAGCTGTAATAATGCAGATTCCTCAAAGAAAGTTAACGACAATCTGATAAAAGGAGTCGCAGGACTTGCCGTATACCTTGGATGTTGCAAAACAACAGCCCAAAACTTTGTCAACAAATGTATTCTTCAGAAAGCAGGAATATTATACAGAAGCGGTGCGAGAATCAGGCTAAGAAGGGATATACTTGAAAGATTTTTAGTGGAAAACCCGGGTGCTCTTCAGTGAGTATCGGGGTTTTTGTTTGGATTAAAAATGGCTCATAAAACGACTCATATACCACAAAAAAACGCTGCAAGTTTTGGTATTTATCAACTTGCAGCATTTTCTCAGCGGAAAGAGAGGGATTCGAACCCCCGGACCCGTGAAGGTCAACGGTTTTCAAGACCGCCGCATTCGACCGCTCTGCCATCTTTCCATGTCTTTTCGATTTGCAAAAATAGTAACATTTCCAATACTGACAAAATTTTTCTTTAAAAATATTAATATTCAGGTAATAACAAAACCCACAACTCTCTTTTTTGTCTCTTGTAGCGTTTTTTCTTGTCATTTTTCGGGAAAAATAAGTCAATTTTTCTGTTTTCTATAATCAACACATCTCTATTTCTATTTGTTTAGCGCCTTTTACTCGCCATTGACATATTTTTAATAAATATGATTATCAGGAATATGCACATAAATTAGCATTTTTACAAAAAAAAATTTTGCCATATCACGAAAATGAAGTACTTTTGCAACCGCTTTTCGAAAGAAAACATCTTCCTCAATAGCTCAGTTGGTTAGAGCACCTGACTGTTAATCAGGGGGTCGCAGGTTCAAGTCCTGCTTGGGGAGCTGGTAAAACAATCGTTTTTTATTCCTCAATAGCTCAGTTGGTTAGAGCACCTGACTGTTAATCAGGGGGTCGCAGGTTCAAGTCCTGCTTGGGGAGCGCAAGAGCACTGACATCAGTGCTCTTTTTTTATACCTAGCCGACAAATTACCCCCCCCAAAAAAAGCAGGCCTTTGTTTCAGCATTTTCGCATGCCAACGGGATTAACTATGGTTTAAAAACAAAAAAAAATACTCTTCGCTGTAAGAAATTGACCCATTTAAACGACATATATTATATGAATCTTATCTTTATTAAGTTTCATTAGCACCATCACCAGAATCAACACCTCTGATTTAAGCTATTTAAATCACACATTATATTATCAATTCAACAAAACAAGAAATGAAAAAAGCATTTACTTTTTTTACAACGATGACGATGGCATTGTCCCTCGCCTTCATAGTTTCGTCATGCAAGGACGATCCCATCGAGCCTAAACCACAACCTAATGGTCAGGAAAATGTCGACAATGAGTTAAATCTCTCAAACACTTCATGGATTTCGACATTGGATGCCTCAGAAAACAACAGTGGCACTATTGTCAACTATAACTGTGTCATCAATCTCGACTTCATCGATGATTCTATTGGCGAGTGTTACCAAAGTATGAGAGTTTCAATTCCTAGTATCGACCGTTCTTATAACGATGAAGCAAACTATATCTTCACCTACACTGTCGACAACAACACAATATCAATGACTATAAACCCTGAAAGCGAAGGGGAATCAAGCACCGTAATCGAACTAACTTACAACCCTGAAAATGAAACTTTGATTTGGAATAATTACCTTGTGGATGAAGATGTAATAGAACTATTCGGAACTAGTTATTTAACCTTCACCAAAGTACAATGAGACGGTTACTCTTCTTCATAATCGTATTTCTGGCCGCAAAAGCCTTATATGCAGATCCCGTGACACCTTATCGGGCTTCCAAGGTGGCCTCTAACTTCATGGCTATGCAACTTGGCAGCAAGAGCAATGTCGAACTTTCTCTTCGCCAAAACGGCTGGGATTATGATGGCATTTACCTCTTCGAACGCTACGGCGGCGGATGGGTTCTCGTGGCTGCCGACGACTGTGTCAAACCTATTTTGGGTTATTCTACCTCTGGCAGCATTGACCCCTACGACATGCCTCCCGCCCTCACAATGTGGCTCAACAACTACGCCCACCAAATCTCCGCTGTTCGTAATGCACACGCCCTTAATAAAGCTACAATCGCATACCCCGAGGATATCGAAGACTGGAAACGCCTCGAAAAAGGCTCGGCCGATGTTTCCAAGGACGATGACAATGCCGTCGTCGGACCTCTAATCTCTTCTCGATGGAACCAAAGATACCCTTACAACCTCCTTTGCCCCACCGGAACTGTGTCGGGTTGCGTAGCCACCGCCATGGCCATGTATATGAAATTCTGGCATTTCCCTCTCTTCGGAATGGGATCCTATTCTTATACTACGGTCACGACGGGAACACTGGAAAGCGCTGACTTTGGCCACACTATATACGACTGGGACAATATGCCCGACAGCACTTCGCAGTACGACACTCCCGACGAGATTAATGCCATAGCCACTCTTATGTACCATTGTGGCGTCAGCGTGAATATGGAATATGGCACCGCGGCTTCTGGCGGCAGCGCCGCCTCTGGCATAACCAGCATGTCGAATAACCATAGCATAGACAACGCCATGAAAGACTTCTTCCACTACAGCAGCGACATGAGGGCTCACTTTAAAGAAGACAACTACACCAACGAAAGCTGGCGCAACCTCCTCATCGACGAACTAAACCAAGGCCGCCCCATCCTTTATTGCGGTGCCGCTGAGCAAGGCGGCCACGCCTTCATTTGCGACGGCTACGACTCAAGACAATATATGCATTTCAACTTCGGCTGGAGCGGAACCGGCGACGGATACTACCCCGTCGACTCTATTAGCCCTGGCGTTGGCGGCGTTGGCGGCAACGTGACATATACCTTCAACATGATCAACTCTTGCCTCACTGGCGTCGTACCCGACTATGCGCTGCAAGTAAGCGACACTATTTTCAACTACAACGCCGATGGCGGTGTCGACTCTCTTCTTGTTGGCATCAACGTAACTAACAGCAATCCTCTGACCATCACTTCCTCTGCCGATTGGGTTGTGGTGGAGCACGACTCAATAGGTCTCGCCAACTGGGTGCGTCTGCATGTCGACCCCATGACTGACAACGGCGAAAGAGCCGCCCTAATCGTTTTCAGACAAGGCGAGGAAACTGCGACCGTCAAAGTGGCTCAAACAGCATACAACGAGGAGGATTTGTGCAGCCTTATGGTGAAAATGGAAAACACCAACCCTCTGTATGAAGGCTGGAAAGAGGGTGCTCATCTATCGTTCGAAAGCGAGGGTGGCTACGTTTTCTGCACGGCTCGTCTCGACTCTTCTAACCTCGACTCGGTAATTGTTCGTGTCGGCCCTAAAAATGTACATTGCGTATGGCACAGTGGCAGCGGAACCGACCGTTATGTCAACTATTGGATTTACAACCAGTATGGCGAAGAACTTGTCTCTGTCATCAACGCGCACCGCAATGGCGGCACAAACATCATCCCCTGGAGTTGTGCCCATCTGGCCGTCGACGAAACAACATCGCACAAGAACGAAATCTACCCCAACCCCGCACACAACACCATTAATGTCAACGCCGACAACTTACAAAAAGTAGAGATCATCGACCTGGGCGGACGTCTTGTCGCTCAAAGCTCCACAAAATCTGTCGACATATCTAAGTTGCCAAAAGGGCATTATTTTGTGCGTATTGTAACCTCATCGAACACCAGCATCAAAAAATTCGTAAAACGATAACCATTACCAACTCTATACAAGGCAGGTAAAATTCTTTTACCTGCATATCTAAAAAATATCGTATTTTTGCACCTGTCTTTCGACAGGTGTTTTTTTTCTTACTCTCATCTAACTTCACTATCACAATTATTTAAACATCCTACCCTAAGATTATCTCTTATATTTTTTTACATAAATAATCACTATAGCAAATAGCAAGGCTTATAATATAATAAAATGAAAGAGCTCTTTATACTATTATTAATAGTGTTCATCATCGTGGCACTCTGCTTTGCCGGCTTGGGCATAAAAATACTTGTCCGCAAAAAAGGTGAATTCAAACGCCACTGCAGTAGTATGGACCCATACACCGGAAAGGGAACTGGATGTGTTTGCGCCAACAAATTCGACTCTATTTGCAATAACCGAAAACAACATCCCTATCAACCTCTCGAAGTCAACAAAGATCTCATGAATGAAATGACCGACGGCGACTAAATGACGTATTATTCTACGAATACTGACATTACCGATAAACAACACACAGGTACATAAATAAGTCAAATTGAAACAACATTTTTTAAAACATATTAAACTATGGATACAACAGCGATTCTAAACAATATGGGTTCCTATGTAAAACGTGTAGGCCGTACCGCCGCAAAACCTGCCGTACTTCTTTACCTCGTCTTGAAGGACCCTGCCACCTCTAAAAAAGACAAATATATTGTATACGCCGCTTTGGCATACATTGTCTTGCCTATCAACCTTATCTCTGCCAAACGTATCCCCTTGCTAGGTTGGGTCGACGAAGCCGCCGCCATAGCTCTTGCCTACAAAAAGGTTAAAAACAATATCACTCCCGACATGGAGCTCGAAGCTGAGAACATGTTGGACAGATGGTTCTCAAGATAACTAAAATATTGATTATATCGTCATTCTATTCATGAAACGCCTCTCATCTTTTATCATCTTAGGTTTTGTTCTCAGCATGTCATGCCTGGCTCAACAACCTGAGCCGATAACTGTGTTTCCTTGGTGTGAAGACTTTGAGTTGGGCGAAGCTCCTGAATGGACTTTCATAGACAACGACGGCGATAACATGAATTGGATTGTCGCCGACTACAACCCTGATGGCACGGGGTATAGTCTTTTCGGACCTTCTTATTTGCAAGGCCGACAAGACAATTGGGCCATTTCTCCCGCCTTGTCTTTGCCCAACGATTGCTCTTCCATTCGTCTTGAATGGCGTATAAGGTCGTTGGCAAACTATAATGAGACTTACGATATTCTCGTCTCCTCAGGACAATCCAATGACTTGGTTTCTTACGACTCTCTTTTCAGCGAGACTTTTTCTGACGGTTACTATTCTAGACATTTGGACATCTCAAACTTCCGAGGAATGACCGTTCATATCGCTTTTCGCCACCGCAGCCAATTCCAAAACTATATGTGTGTCGATAACGTTTGTGTAAGGACAGATAATATAGTTCACGATTCTATATCTGTAGCTATCAATGCCCCCTCTTCAGCTTTCGTCGGTGAGGATGTCTTCCTCGAAGCTGTGTCAAACAACGCCGACTCTTTCTTTTGGACAATAGACAGTGCTATTGTCAACACTCTCGAAAGTCCCCGTGTCGTTGCACGTTGGGAAAAACCTGGATGTTATCATTTTAGCGTAAGGGCTCTCAACGAATGGAACGAAGCAATTGCTTCTGGCGAAATAACCATAACAAAGAAACCCTCCGAATCCATTCTCACCACTGAGGACATATCTCATGATGTCACCATCTACCCCAATCCTGCCGCAAACAACATTGTCGTAAACATGCCCTATGAAGCATTAATAGAGATTATTGACTTCTGTGGAAAAACATTGAAAACCGGCAACTCTTCAAGCAAAATGGATATTTCTGGATTGCCTGCGGGTGTTTACTTTTTACGCGCCTCCTCTTCGAATGGGGTAATAGTGAAAAAGCTTGTGGTCACACACAACTAAGGTTACTTCAATGTCCTTCTGTCTTTGCCCACTTCGCCCTCTTTCACCACCTCTCCTATACATTTTATTATATCTGAAGCCACAATAAAAGCTTCACCATACTTGGCTGCAGCTCTGTCGCCCGCTGAGCCATGAAGCCATACTGCCATAGCCGCCAGAGCGTGCAAATCGCTCGGCAGCACCTCGTGATAGTAGGCACTATGCTGAGCCATCAAACCCAGAATAATTCCTGTCAGCACATCGCCGCTCCCCGCTGTGGCCATACCGGGATTGCCTGTTTCGTTTACCATCACATCGCTATTGGGGGCATAAACACGTGTGGGGTGACCCTTATCGACAATGACGAGTTTATGCATATCGGCCATCTGTTGACGATCTTTACAATCAAATATTCTATCATACTCACGAACATGTGGTGTGATAACGGAACCCTTAACCAAATGCATTTCTTCGGGATGCTGTGCCAATATATTGAGCGCATCTGCATCTAACGCTACCGAAGGTGTCTTATCTTGTCCATCTCCCAGATAATGAAGTAGCTTTGAAAAAGCTTGCTGGGTAATTTTTTCGGTGCCAAGTCCCGGACCTATGGCAACAGCATTATAACGATTCAAGTGATTGGGCACCGAACTGAAAACCTCATCGTTGTCATCAATAGATAACATTGCCTCTGGCACGGCTGTCTGCATTATCTCGACTCCACAGCGAGGTACGTGAACAGTGAGCAGACCTACTCCTGAGTGCAAGCAAGCCTTGGCAGCAAGCACAGCTGCTCCCATTTTGCCATAGCTACCTGCCACTAGCAATGCATGCCCAAAATTCCATTTCATGCTGTCGGGCTTTCTGTTAACGAGGTAGTCGGCTTTAATACCTTTTGAATAAACAAATTCTCTCAAGTCCATACAAAAACAGTATTTTTTGCTGCGATCTATATTACTGATGATATGGGGATTATTAAATCTCTTCGGTACTTTCCTTAATACTAAAAAGGCAACGCGGCATGCCGCGTTGCCTTTACATTACTATCACTACCTATGATTAGTTTTCAGGTTTCAATGTTCCTACAGTGTAGTGGTCAAGGTCAAAATAACGCTTGGCAATACGTTTAATATCTTTCACTGTAATGCTGTTAACCATCGATTCATAGTTGGTGATGACTTCGTCGCGATCTTCGTTGTAGACGTAGCTACCCAGGATTTGTCCCAGCCAGAAGTTGTTTTCTTGCATACGGGTTTCACGCTCCTTGATCATCTGGAGTTTCACCTTGTTGAGGGTCTCTTTGTCGCAACCTTTCTTGATGCATTCCTTAACGAGGTCGATAGCGGCTTTCTCTACACTTTCGCAATTTTCGGGAGCGCACTGCAGATAGAAGAGCCAGCTGACACTACCGTCAAAATCGATATCGTAGGAAACAGTTGAATAGGGGCTGTAAGTCTCACCCATCTTTTCGCGGATAACCTCGGTGGTGCGAATCTGAAGAGCTTCGCCAAGTGCGTTGACAGCTATGCGCTCACGAAGGCTGTTCTTGGCAACAAAGTCGTCGCTCTCTCCCATAACGAGAACCATACCTTGCTTGTCGGTACCGGCAAGTGTGAGGCTGTGGTTTACACCACTGACAAGGCGTGGGCTCTTGTCAAGAGGCTTCTCGTTATGCTGCTTTCCATTGGTGGGCAGGATGTTGAGATAAGATGCAATGGTCTTGATATTATCTTCGCTTACATTACCAACGAAGAAGAAAATCTGATCGCTGGCGTCTGCAAAACGCTCGGCATAAATCTGATATACACGGTCAAAGTCGATACCATCGATATCCTTTTCGCTAGGCATAACGATAACGCGGGGATTGTTGCCATAGGCTTTGCCATAGAAGTCTCTCATGAATTTGGCTTGAGGATTGGCAGCAGCCATGCGAACCTGAGTGCGCATAGTCTCAATATTGCGATCGAATGACTCACGGTCTTTGCGAGGTGCTTCATAATAGAGGTCGATGAGTTGCATCATGGTCTCGAGGTCTTTGGGAACACAGCTGCCGGAAAATCCCTGCTCGTTGCTTCCAATATAAGGTGATACACCTACTGTTTTGCCCTGAAGCTTCTTGGTGAGCTGGCTGCTGCTGAAGTTTGCGAGGCCTGCATCGTCAACCAAGCTGGCAACATTTCCAACCATATAGGCTTCCTTGTCGCTATAGAGCGAGGAACCACCCTTCGAGAAACTGCGCATAACGATTTCATCGTCTTTGTAGTCGGTTTTCTTGACAACAAAACGGATGCCATTGGGAATAACGTATTCAGTGTAACCCATAACACTGTTCTCTCTAACTTTGACAGGGATTACATTTTTGACCACTTTGTCAAACAGAGGCTCTTCCTTATAGGTGTCAACCCAAGGCTCGGTGGTGACATTCTTGCTGTTGGCAACAATCTTGATGACATCAGCCTTGGTGGGGATTTTGTAACCTTCCTTCTCTGGAGCGGTAAGGATATAGATAAAGTTCTCGTCAGTAATCCAGTCTTTTACAACTGCATTAACCTCATCAAGAGTGATTTCGGGAACAAACTCGCGAGCGTAGGCATCTTCCTGACGAATGCCGGGGATTACCTCACCTTCGAGGAAGTGGTTGGTATACTCTTGTGCAAAGCTGTTGCTCTGAGTCTTGTTGAGCTCTTTGGCACTCTTACGATAGTTCTCAAGCATGCTCTCTTTTGCACGATCAAGTTCTGTCTGAAGGAAACCATGTTCGTCGACACGCTTCATCTCTTTAAGAAGGAAAGCTGTGGCTTCGTCAATGCGATTGTCCTTAGGATAGGCTGACAGGAAGAATCCGTCGGTATGCTTGCCAATGAATCCGCCATAGCCGCCACCAGCATAGAGGAAAGGAGCAGTAGCCTTCTCTGCCATTTCGGCAAAACGTGAGTTGATGATGTCGGTTGCCAGGTTGCGAACAAGCATCTGACGATAGTCGCCAATGGTGCCAGTGGGGGCTTTGGCATGCTTCCACATCATTTGAATGCCAGCAGAAGAGGCCTCTTTGTCTGTAGCAATAGCCACGAGGGGTTCTTTGTTGCCAGGAACTTCGTAATCGGGACGAGGTTTGGGATTGGCAGGCATCTTGTTGTCATTGAAATACTCTTTCACCTTGGCTTCCATCTTGTCGACATTGAAATCGCCAACAATAATGACAGCCTGCAGATCAGGACGATACCAATCCTCATAGAAACGCATAATAACAGGACGCTGGAAGTTCATGATAACGCTCTCCAATCCGATAGGAATACGGTCAGCATAGCGTGAACCCTGAAGCATGATGGGCCAGTACTGTTTCTGCAAACGATCCTGAGCGCCAAGGCGGCCACGCCACTCCTCACGGATAACGCCACGCTCTGCCTCGATCTCTTTGGGATCCATAAGCAGTTTGGAAGCCCATCCGTCAAGAATCTTCATACCCATCTCCAACATCTCGTCGTCGTTAGGCATGTTGACATAATATACGGTCTCATCAAAACTTGTCCATGCGTTAACATGGCCACCAAACTGTACGCCCTTGGCTTGCAACTTGCTGATGAGTTCGTTGTGAGGATAATACTCTGTACCATTGAAAGCCATGTGCTCGGTGAAGTGAGCAAGACCACGCTGATCTTCATCTTCCATCACAGAACCTGCGTTGACAGCAAGACGGAACTGTACTCGTCCCTCGGGTTTCTTGTTGGAACGAATGTAGTAGGTAATGCCATTGTCGAGTTTGCCCATACGCACTTTCTTGTCGATAGGCACTTTTGCCGACAAATCGCTTTTCTTTGCTTTTCCGCCACCGTTACCAAGCTGTGCATAGCTTACACCTGCTGCGGCCAACAGAAATAGTACGAAAATAAAAATCTGTTTTTTCATTTTTGTTACTGAATTTTAGTTGATTATTTAATTATTTGACAATTTTCCAATTTGCAAAAATAACTATTTTATTTTAAGGAATACAAAATATTAATGCTTTTATTATTTATTAGCTATTTGTTTTATGTCTTTATTGGGTTTACGTCCGTCTCTTCTTGTAATTGGGGACAACAATACAAAACCAAATCGACCTATTGACGACAATTAGTCAATGAAGACATGATAACATACTTTTTGCCCTTCAAAATATAAGACGTTTCTGAAGGGCTAAATATTACAATATGGCAAAAAAAACTTTTGAATTATAATGCCGACTCAAGGTATTGTTTCAATTGGGAAGGCGTAACATCATGGTGTATTTCTCCGCCAACTGCATACGAGATAGCTCCCGTTTCTTCGCTTACTATCACCGAAATAACATCCAACTGTTCCGTAACTCCTATCGCCGAACGATGGCGCAATCCAAGATTGGGGTCAATGTCGAGATTGGACGATACAGGCAATATACATCGCGCAGCGACAACAGTGTTGCCTTTAACAAGTACAGCTCCATCGTGCAATGGTGAATTCTTGAAAAATAGGGTTTCCAACAACGCCGACGACACTTTGGCATCGATAATCTCACCTGAGGCTATTATGTCGTTAACTTCGTTCTGACGTATGAAGACTATCAGCGCACCCGTCTTGGTTTGCGACATGTGCATGCACGCCAGCACGTAGGGTTCCAGGTCGACACTGTTGTTTTTGGTGTTCATGCTTTTCCTCCAGAAACGAAGCCTTTTGAGCAGGCTGTCGCCATCGATAGTTGTCTTGGTGCCTACCATTAACAGAAAACGCCTTATTTCTGGCTGGAAAACAATAATAAGCAATATCAAACCTATCGATATAAACTGTCCCAATATGGTGGCAGTAAGTCTCATGCTGAACAAAGTTGCCAGCTGCCACAAAACATAAATGATTACTACTGCCCAGAAAATACGCAACACATTTGTTCCTCGCACGGCTTTGTAGATATTGTAAGCTATAAAAGCCACAAGCAGGATGTCTATAATATCGACTATTGTTATTGTTGGAAATCCATGCATGATTTGTAAAATGAAATGTTTTTGATTGAAAATGAATACAAAAAATTATTTGGTTGACTTCATCATTTTTTCGACGACATCAATGGTTTGGCGAGCCTCGCGGACATCATGAACCCTCAGAATCTGTGCTCCTTGCATCAAGGCGGCTGTGTGAAGTGCTATTGTTCCCACAAGTGCATCATCAGGATCTGTTTCAAGCAACTTGTATATCATAGATTTGCGCGACAAAGCAACCAAAAGTGGATTGTCGGGGAAAAGATTCCTCAATTCTCCGAGGCTCATCATCAATGCATAGTTCTGATCAAGATTTTTCGAGAAACCAAAACCTGGATCTATGATAACGTCTGCGACTCCCATTTGGCGCAACTGTGCATTCTTCTGGGATAGCTCTTTCACAACAGTTTTTATGTCACACTCTCCTTCCACACCTCGCCCCGACGGATTGTCTTTGGAACCAAGTGGATTGTGCATCAACACGTATGGCACAGCAAGATTTGCGACAGTAGAGAACATTTCGCTGTCGAATGCACCTCCACTAATGTCGTTTATGATATCGGCGCCAGCTTCAACAGCCACCTTGGCAGGTAATGCAAAACATGTGTCAACTGAGATTACGACTTCTGACACCATTTTACGCAAAGCGGTGACAAGGGGAGCTAATCTGCGGGCTTCCTCTTCGGGCGTCAGCAAAACCGCTCCAGGTCTGGTAGACACCGCTCCAATGTCAATAATGTCTGCCCCCTCTTTGAGCATAGCCTCAGCATGATCAAGAAGCTGTTTCTCTGTACCATAGCGTCCCCCATCATAAAACGAGTCGGCTGTTGCGTTGAGAATACCCATAACCGCAGGACGATCATAGCTTATTAGCCGCGCTCCGCATCTTATTGTGAATGGTTTGAAAGATTTCTTTTCTGTCATAACAATAAAACAACGTTCAGGTCGTTTTAATATTGTTTTTTTACTATTTTTTATGACCGTCACTGAACAACAATTTGCAAAAGAGATTGACGTGTGCCGCAATGTTTTCTTCAAAAAAACTCGCGACTACGGCACATCATGGCGCATATTGCGCATGTCGTCAATCACCGACCAGATATTTATTAAAGCAAACCGCATTCGCAACATCGAAGAACTTGGCGAAAACATTATAGGCGACGACCCTCGCGATGAATACATCGCTATGGTCAACTATGCCGTGATGGCGTTAATACAACAAGAGTTGTGCGACGACAAACGCCAAGAGTTGGATATCGACACCACTATGGCTCTGTACGACAAGCACCTGAAACGCACCGTCGATCTCATGCTCGCCAAAAACCACGACTATGGCGAGGCTTGGCGCCAGATGAGAGTGAGCTCCATGACTGACCTCATCCTCATGAAACTGAGACGCATAAAACAAATCGAGGATAACAACGGAAAAACGCTGATCAGCGAAGGCGTCGAAGGTGGCTATATGGATATCATTAACTACTCTCTCTTCTGCCTTATCCGTCTCAATGAGAACGAGAATAAAGAAAAAGAATAGATCGTCATCAGAATCTTTCAAGGTTATAAAACATTATTTCAAAAAATAAGGAAACACAATAATGATAGCAGAAAACAAAACAACAAAAACCCTAAGAATTATCTCCCGCTGGTTTGTGGGCCTGGTATTCATCTTCTCCAGCTTCACCAAAGGCGTCGACCCTCTGGGTACCGCATTCAAAGTGGAAGAGTACATGACAGCATGGAGCTTTGGCAGCATATCCTTTGAATGGGCTTTACCTTTGGCTCCTTTTCTCTCTATGGCATTGATCACAGCCGAGTTCTTAGTAGGAGTCTTACTCCTAACAGGATCGTTCAGAAAATTGTCGGCATGGTTGTTATTGCTTATGATGGCTTTCTTCACCGTCACAACACTCTATGACGCCATCTCAAACAAAGTGAGTGACTGCGGGTGCTTCGGCGACTTTGTTAAACTCACCAACTGGGAAACATTCTGGAAAAATGTTGTCCTCGACGTGCCAACAGTGTTCATCTTCATTACTCGACGTTGGCCTCGCCGTAAAAGCCTCGAGCGTGACATTTTAGTGTCGATAGCAGCAATCGCCGCCATGGTCATTTTTGGACTTTACAACATCAACAACGAACCTGTACTCGATTTCCGTCCATGGAAAGTGGGCAACGTAATGATTGCCAACCTCGACGAAGGTCTTGAAACCACCAACGAAGTCACTTACCGCAACAAAGCTACGGGCGAATTTGTAACTATGGATTCCAAAGAGCTCACAAAACAAAGTCCAGAATGGTTTGAACAATGGGAATGGGTCGGTACCAGCACAATAAGCCCTTATGAAATACGCGACCCCAAAAACGACAGCGTTGTCTCTTTCCCACTCATGGACGCCGACGGCAACGACTACACAATCGACATAATTGGCGCAACCGATGGTCCTGTTCTGGTATGCACAATACACCATATCGGCGAAGTTGACGAGAGAGGCATCTCCGCCATTGCTGAAGCAAAACAGTTGGCAGAAGAACGCGGCATACGCTTCGCCATCATCACCAATGCCGAGGAAAACGAAATACTAGAACTGCTGTATCAAAACGACATGATCGATGCCGAATACTTCTTCGGCGACGAGAAAGCGCTAGAAGCTATGCTTCGCAGCAACCCCGGTTTTATCGTACTTCACAACGCCACCGTCAAAGGCAAATGGCACTACAAAAACATAGACAAAATAAAGGACTTCCCTTTCGAAATCGACTAACACAAAATATAATAAATCATATCGTATAATCAACAATCCTCAATAAACTATGCTTCAAAGAGCCACTCCCAACGGCGACATCAGCGCTGCTCTGCAACTTACAAATACTCAATCCGTTCTCTCCGAAGATATGCAAGACTATCACTTTATTGGCGACGACACCGTGAACATGTCCGGCAAATGGATTTTGAGCATCATGACAGCACTCACCGGCGTCATAATCCTCATCTGTATCTTTATGTTCAAAAATAGAATTTTGCAAATGCGCGTCTTAGCTTTTGCTTTCCTTTTCAACGTCGTACTGATATTCCTCATATTCTTCTGGGCCATCAATGGGACAGGTGGCAGCGGCGGATACCTTAAAGCTCTTACCGACACAGGACTTATGACTGGCGATATCACTACAAATATGCTCACTCCCGGCACCATAGCTCCCATCGTGTCTGTCATCTTGATATTTCTTGCCCAACGCGCAATTCGCAAGGACGAAATAAAAGTGCGTGCCGCCGACCGCCTTCGCTAACATTACCGAAATCATCGGAAAATATGATAATATACATCGCACCTATTAATCTATAAAACATAATAAACGTTCATATTATTCATGACAGAACATTCTGTTTCCAACTATACTGCTGACGACTTGCCTGCTGTGGCCGAACAGTTGCTCTCACTCTTCCCTCAAGAACGTTTCTTCGCCTTCTTCGGCTCAATGGGTGTGGGCAAAACAACACTTATCAAAGAGCTTTGCCGACAGTTGGGGGTTGAACAAAATGTCAGCAGCCCCACTTTCGCCATTGTCAACGAATACAGCGACTCGGAGGGCGAGCCTATCTATCACTTCGACTTCTATCGACTCAAAAAAATCGAGGAAGCCTACGACATAGGTTACGAGGAATATTTCTATTCTGGCTACTATTGCTTTACTGAATGGACAGAAAAAATTGAGAGCATCCTCCCCGATCACTACCTTCGTATAGACATAACAGAAGCCGCCGGCCTAAGGACACTGACGGCAAAAGTCATAAATGAATAAAAAAAAAGACGGTCGACTGACCGTCTTTTACATTTTGTTATCCCCAAGTGATTACTCTATGGTGATTGTTTGAGCCAACTGCTTCTGCTCCTCTGGAGTGTACTTAGGCAGCGTCACCAAAAGAATACCATTCTCTACCTTGGCGCCAATATCCTCTTTCTTGACGTTCTCCGGAAGTGTAAGCATTTGCTTGAACTGTACCGAGCTGAACTCGCGACGTAGATAGTGACGCTTGTCTTCCTCTTCCTTTTTCTCCTCTTTTTTCTGCATCTCTATGACCAGATTGTTATCGGCATCGACACTCAGAGTCAAATCCTCTTTGTTCATTCCTGGAATGCAGAGCTCCAGACGATAGTCTTTTTCCGATTCGCTGACGTTCATTTTGGGTGTTGTGGTTTGTTCTTCTGTTGTGCAGAGACCATTCCAACGGTTCCAATCCAAAAGTTCGTTGAACATCGTGCTCATAAGGTCATTGTTTCTTCTTGCTACTAACATGGTTTTGTCCTCCTTTATTTTTTTTGTTTATTATTGTTTGTCTTTATTTTTGAAAGCCTCTCTCTTCTCTCAACCTTCATCTCAATCGCTTTCACCCTTTTATCCATCAAATCCTATGCCAAAACACAATTCATGTCATAATTTCCGATTTTGACTATTTTTTGCAGTTATTACAATGTCAAAATGTCAGTTTTTGAATTGCATAAAGAAACATTACGTATCTTTGCAAAACAGAGACATCCAGCTACTACTGGCCATTTAACTTTTATTCAATTAATTACACATCACATAATCAATTCCAACACATGAAACAAATCATCATCATTTTGATTGCTGCCGCAGCATTCACCTTCTGCGCTTGCTCGACAATCAACAAAGAGAACGTCAAGATGAATCCTGCCATGAATTATAACGAACTCGGAAACACAGGACTCAAAGTTAGCGAATTAAGCATTGGCTGCGGAGCTTTTGAAGAGATGGACACAGCACAGGCCCGCGCCTTCATGGACATCGTCCTCGACAGCGGCATGAACTATATCGACATTTACGATGCCAACCCTATAACTCGAAGCAACATCGGATATGCCCTTCGTGGTCGCCGCGACCAAATGATAATCCAAGGTCACATTGGCTCGTACTGGAATGGCACACAATATGAGAGAACCAGAGACCTTGAAAAAACAAAGAAAGGCTTCGAAGAAATGCTAAGACTTCTGGAAACTGATCATATCGAAGTGGGAATGATACATATTGTCGACAAGACATCAGAATGGGAGGAGATAGAGAACAGCCCCTTCATGGACTACGTCAAGCAACTTAAGGCCGAAGGAAAAATAAAACACATAGGCGTAAGCAGCCACAATATCAACGCCGCCTTGGCAGCTGTCAAGAGTGGTCTAATTGAGGTTCTGATGTTCAGCCTGAATCCTCTTTTCGACAGAATGCAACCAGATGTTTTACCTTGGGACAAAGGCAGCTTTGACAACCTTAATGCCGGTCTCGACCCCAAACGTGTAGAACTCTACAACTACTGCCAACGCAACAACATCGCCATCACCGTCATGAAAGTATTTGGAGGTGGCGGTCGACTACTCAAAGAGGACTCCCCTCTGGGCGTGAAACTCACATCAACCCAGTGTATAAGCTATTGCCTTAACTACCCTTGCGTAGCTACAGCCATCTGCGGAGCAAAAAACAAAGAAGAACTTCTAGACGACCTTAAATATTTACACGCAACCGACGCTGAGCGCAACTTTACAGCGGCAGTAGTCGGTGGTACAGACAAATCAACAGAAGAATCAAACGAAAAGAGCACTGGATGTACATACTGCAACCATTGCTCACCGTGTCCTGCAGGAATAGACATAGCCAAAGTGAACGAATTGCTCGACAAAGCAGCAAAATCCGACAAAGACAAAGCTCAGGCTCAAGCCGAATACGACAAACTCTCTCACCACGCCTCTGAATGCGTGGGATGCGGCGCCTGCGAACAAAGGTGTCCATTTGGAGTACCAGTAAGACAGCGCATGAAAGAGGCTGTTACCGTCTTCGGAGAATAAAAAGCGAAAAAGACCTAACAATATGTTTGGCAGTATGAAAAACAAATAAATTACTTTTCTATAAAAAAACAAGACGAAAATTGTAAAAATAAAGAAAAAACAAACTTCATTTTTAAGTCAAAACAGAGTGCAAAACAATAATATATCAAAACACAAAGCATTGATTTATAACGAATAAAAATATATTATCAAAAAAATTAGATAAAAAATATTGTCGTATTGAAAAAATATAGTACTTTTGCACTCTCAAAAACGAAAAGAAAATGGCAAAGAAAAATAAAGACGCAAGAGTTCAGGTAATACTCGAATGCACTGAGCAAAAGACCAGCGGGGTGGCCGGTATGTCGCGTTATGTCACAACGAAAAATAAAAAGAACACCCCCGAACGTTTGGAACTGAAAAAATACAATCCGTTCCTGAAGAAAGTAACCGTTCATAAAGAAATCAAATAGTAAAAGGAGAGTTCAGTTATGGCAAAGAAAGTTGTTGCAACCCTTAAGACTAGCACTGGCAAAAGTTTTGCTAAAGTCATACGTATGGTCCGTTCACCTAAGACCAACGCCTACGTTTTCAAAGAGGAAATCGTTCCTTCTGACAACGTCCAGGAATATCTAAAGAAAAAATAATAATTTTTTCATACGCTTTTGTTTTACCCCGCCTTTAGCGGGGTTTTTTATATACCTTTGCACAAAACACAATAAAAAAATGAAGGATGACAACAACTTGTCGTCCTTCAATATTATGTAACTCTTTCCTTTGATACAAACAATAATCGGGATCATCTTCATACCTTTATTTGTTCTTTTCAAACTTACAACATAGAGGACTGCACCTAGAACAAGATATGGTAAAGTAGCAACAAGAACTCAAAAACATAGTCTTATATTTTTATAGCTCCTCCGGCTACACAAAATGCAATAAAAGGGTAAAAATAGCGTTTTACGCTTAAGAATAATGGAATACTAATCAACGTGAAGAAAAAAGAGGAAGACAATTTTATTATTATTAAAGGTGCCCGCGTCAACAACCTTAAAAATATCGATGTCAAGATTCCGCGCAACAAGCTGGTAGTCATTACCGGACTGAGTGGCAGCGGAAAATCTTCGTTGGCATTCGACACTCTCTACGCCGAAGGTCAGCGCCGATATGTGGAGAGCTTGAGTAGCTATGCACGCCAATTTATGGGGCGCATGAGCAAACCCGAAGTGGACTACATTTTGGGAGTCGCTCCCGCTATAGCAATAGAACAAAAGGTAAACACCTCAAATCCTCGCTCTACAGTGGGGACATCAACTGAAATATACGAATATCTCAAACTGCTTTTTGCCCGTATTGGTCGCACTTTTTCACCCGTGTCAGGTGTTGAGGTCAAACGTCATAGCGTTTCGGATGTGGTAGACTTCATTTACAGCCGCCCAGAAGGTGAGCGGGTAATGCTTATGGCTCCTCTCGAGGTGACAAAAGAACGAACACTCAAAGCTCAACTCGAAATATTACACCAAGAAGGCTTCATGCGAGTCTCAATAGGTGGCACTGTTATCAAGATTGAGGACTTCCTACCCGTGTGTGACAACAACGAAGACTATGGCGAGGCATTTCTTCTTGTCGACCGCATTAGTGTACACCATAACGATGACGACCAGATGGCTAGAGTCTCTGAGTCGGTACAAACATCTTTTTTTGAAGGTCGAGGAGCATGTCGTATTCAAACTCTTATAGACAACGGCAATGGTATCGATATTATAAACCACGACTTCTCAAACCGCTTTGAAGCCGACGGCATCGTTTTTGAAAAGCCCAACCCAAACTTTTTCAGCTTCAACAATCCTTATGGAGCCTGCCCTCGCTGCCAAGGATATGGAAGTGTGATTGGCATTGACGAGGATATTGTGGTGCCCAACAAACAACTCTCAATATACGAGGACGCTGTTGTATGCTGGCGGGGAGAAAAAATGTCTGAATGGAAACAGCATTTCATTCGTCTTTCCACAAAACTAAATTTTCCCATACACACTCCATACTGTGAACTCACTCAAAGTCAACGCGACCTGCTGTGGCATGGGGAAGGTACATGGGAAGGCATTGACGGTTTCTTCAACTGGGTTGAATCTCAAAGCTACAAGATTCAATACCGCGTAATGCTAGCACGTTATCGTGGCAAAACAGCATGCCCCGATTGCAAAGGCTCTCGTCTACGCCCTGACGCACAATACGTGAAAGTTGGCGGCAAGTCGATCATAGAACTAACCGACATGCCTGTCAAAGAACTATGCAAGTTCATCGAGAACATCGATCTTACCGATTACGAGCGCAAACTGACAGATCGTATCATGAAAGAGCTTCGCAACCGTGTAGGATACCTCATGGAAGTAGGTCTCGGATATTTGACACTCAGCCGATTGTCGAACACTCTCAGCGGCGGAGAAAGCCAACGCATCAATCTGGCCACATCGCTAGGAAGCTCCTTGGTGGGATCCATGTACATTCTTGACGAACCATCGATAGGACTCCACGCACGCGACACTGACCAGTTGATAACTGTTCTCAAAAATCTACGTGATTTGGGCAACACCGTAATAGTTGTCGAACACGACGAAGACATTATGCGAGCCGCCGACTACATCATAGATATCGGTCCTGGCGCTGGACGACTAGGTGGTGAGGTGGTTATGGAGATTGAGAACCAAGAACTACGCATTGACAACGAACACATAAAGAGATCACTAAAGAAAAACATCGCGAATTCGCTCACCGCGCAATATCTGCTCGGTGAAAAAAGCATTCCCGTACCTGGCTCTCGTCGCACATGGCGCGACCGAATAGGTCTCCATGGCATCTACTGCAACAACCTTCATAATGTTGATATAGAGATACCTCTTGGAGTAATCACAGTTGTCACAGGCGTTTCAGGCTCTGGAAAAACCACATTGGTCAAACATGTGCTTTACGACCTGCTACAAAAAAGGTTTGATGGAAATGACGAATATGTGGGACATTGCCGTAACGTAGACGGCGATATGGCTATGCTGGGAGGAGTTGAACTTGTAGACCAAAATCCTATAGGACGCTCTACTCGAAGCAATCCTGCAACATATATGAAAGCCTTCGACGAGATACGACAACTGTTCGCTATGCAACCGCTTGCAAAAACACGAGGCTACAAAGCAGGATACTTCTCTTTCAACGTTGAGGGTGGTCGATGCGAAACATGCCAAGGGGAGGGATATGTCACTATAGGAATGCAGTTTATGGCTGACGTACATCTTGTTTGCGAAGACTGCGGTGGCACTCGTTTTCAAGCCGAGACTTTAGAGGTCCTTTATTCAGGCAAGAACATCAGCGAAGTATTGGAGATGACAGTAGACCAGGCTCTAGACTTTTTCAACCCCAACAATGCCGCAGAAACCTACAAAGCACCTTGCCGACAAATAGTGTCAAGATTGCAGCCCTTACAAGATGTGGGTCTTGGATACCTAAAATTGGGACAAAGCAGCAGCTCGCTTAGCGGAGGAGAGGCTCAGCGCATAAAACTGGCTTCATTCTTGATTAAAGGCAACTCTGACAACAATATTAAAAATACCAGCAAACCACAACTATTCATCTTCGACGAACCTTCGACAGGACTTCACTTCCACGACATACAGAAATTACTTACATCTTTCAACACTCTTGTCGCAAACGGACACAGCATTATCGTCATAGAGCACCACCCCGACATCATAAAACAAGCCGACTGGATTATCGACATGGGTCCCGAAGGAGGAAATGAGGGCGGCGAAGTGGTTTTCACTGGTACACCAGAAGACCTGTTAAAATGCAAACGCTCTTACACGGCAAAATATCTATATCCAAAACTCAAATAAAAACGACACTAATAACATGGAAGAAAACAAAAAAACAATCCGACAAATACGCAAAGCGGCAAACATCGGTCTTTACGGAACTTTGTTTGTTGGCTTATTGACCATTGCCGAGCACTATTTGGACAAATATGTTTGGATTAGAGAAATAACCACCAACGAATATACACGCCACTTATTCATGTATGTAGGATTGGTATTGGCCGTGGGATATATAGCAATGATTCTGTTAACACTGCGTCGTCAGATACCACAACTGAGACAGATGGAGGACACACCCGAAACTCTTAAATGCTACCTTAGAATTGCCCGAAGTATCTACCTAGGTGCTTTAGCCGTATCCGCAATCTTGGCCGCCATAATAGTCATCACTCACGAGAACACACTGATAATGCTCATGATGCTCCTCTTCATAACCCTTGTTCTCAACTATCCCAACATGTATAAAATGAAAAACGACATGGGACTTGACGACGACACCATGAAAAATCTCTTCGGAAAAGACTACATAGGCAAAGAATAACATATTTCCTACCATTCCATGATAAGAAAAGCAGATACAATATGCGCTGTAAGTACCCCGGCAGGAATAGGTGGAATCGCCGTAATTCGCATGTCGGGAGACAAATCGATCGCCATAGCATCAATTTGTCTTACCGACAATAAAGGGCGAAGGGTCGACCTCAAAGACCACAAAGCGACTTTTTGTCGTTTTGTTGCTGATGGTAAGCTTCAAGATGAGGTTGTCGCCACTCTTTTCGCCGCACCACATTCCTACACTGGTGAAGACGTAATTGAATTAACCTGCCACGGATCAATTTATGTGCAACAAAAGCTACTGCTATGTCTTATTAATAGCGGAGCTCGTATGGCCGAAGCCGGTGAATTTACACAAAGGGCCTTTCTGAACGGCAAACTTAATCTTTCGCAAGCTGAAGCCGTAGCCGACCTTATCGAGTCACGTTCCGAAGCCGCTCACAGTCTTGCCATAAGCCAAATGCGCGGTAGCTACGCAAAAGAGTTGGAATTACTACGGCAAGAATTGATAGACACTACTGCCTTACTTGAATTAGAGCTTGATTTCAGCGACGAAGACTTGGAATTTGTCAATCGAAAAAAGCTCACCGAAATGATTGATGCACTGGCAGAAAAAACTAAATATCTAATCGATTCTTTCCAAGCGGGCAATGCAATCAAAAACGGCGTTCCTGTCGCCATAGCAGGACATCCCAACACCGGCAAATCAACACTTCTAAACGCCCTAGTTGGTGATGACCGAGCCATCGTCAGCGATATAGCGGGAACAACACGAGACACCATTGAAGAACGTTTTACCATAGATGGTATCGAATTCCGTTTAATAGACACCGCCGGCATAAGGGACACTAATGATAGTATTGAGCAAGCAGGCATTTTACGGTCATTCCGAGCCATGAAGGAAGCCGCCATAACTCTTTACATCACTGATGTGTCATCAATTGACGCCGATGAGCAACTATCACAAATTGTCGGCGACAAAGAAATAGCTCCTAAAGATATCATTTTGATAAGAAACAAAATAGACAAACTGTCCCAAAAGGAAAGCCTTACCATATTGACCTCGAAAACCATCAACGGAAAAGAAGTGACAGTCATAGCTTTGTCTGCGAAAGAAGGGATCAATATGGACACTCTGCGAAACGTTCTCGTCGAAAAAGCTCGTAAAGGTTACAGCAAAGAAGCCGTGCTACTTACTAACACTCGACACTATGAAGCTTTGACAAAGATGTGCAATGCACTCGAAGAGGTCAAAAAAGGAATGGAGGTTCAACTCACTCCCGACCTCTTGGTCATTGACTTACGTGACGCCCTCTACCATCTTGGATCCATTACCGGCAAAGTTGCCGCCGACGAGATACTATCATCCGTCTTTAGTCGATTCTGCATCGGGAAGTAACAACCATCACAAAATGGAAAATATGAGAAAATGAGACCAAACAATAGATAAAATAATAAAGGCTCTGCAATAGCAGAGCCTTTATCTATAATAGAAAATCTTATTTCTATTTGGCGGTAACCAAACGGTATGTGTCACTAGCTATGACATACTCTTCATCGGTGGTTACCACAACTGTAGCAACCTTTGAATCGGGTGTAGACAGGATAACATCCTCACCCATGGTCTTGTCGTTGAGTTCCAAATCAACTTTGATGCCGAGGCATTCAAGACCCTCAAGGATTGGACGGCGCATGAACCAAGCGTTTTCGCCAATACCGCCAGTAAAGAGCAACAAGTCGCAACCTCCCATTTCTGCCATATATCCACCAATGTAGCGTTTCACGCGGAGCGCAAACATATCAAAGGCATATGTGGCTCTCTCATCACCAGCATCACGACCGGCGCGAATGTCACGCATATCCTGTTTGTCGCCGCTAATACCAATTAAACCGCTCTGTTTATAAAGCATCTTGGTGAGGGCCTTGCTGTCATAGCCCTGATCCATGAGATAAAGTATCACGCCTGGATCTACATCTCCGCAACGACTACCCATAACAAGACCTTCGAGAGCAGTCATACCCATAGTAGTATCGAAACTCTTACCATGATCTATTGCTGCTATAGAAGCTCCACTGCCAAGGTGGCAAGAGATTATCTTAAGGTCATTCCAGTCACGTCCAATCATCTTGGCTGCCTTTTCAGCAACAAACTTGTGACTGGTGCCGTGGAAACCGTAACGACGTATTCCATATTTCTCGTACATCTCGTATGGTAATCCATATAAGAATGTTTTGGGAGGCAAAGTGCTGTGGAATGCGGTATCAAAAACAACAGCTTGAGGAACTTCAGGGAGAACCTCACGCATAGCATAGATACCAGCCAAATTGCCAGGTGTGTGAAGTGGCGCCAAATGTTCGAGACTCTTGATTTGCTCGATAACTTTGTCATTTACCAAGGCACTGTCTTTGAAAATCTCACCGCCATGGGCGACACGGTTACCTACTGCACCTATTTCTTTCAGGTCCTTGATAACACCTATCTTCTCATCGGTCAAAGCTTTAAGAACGATTTTGATACCTTCTGTATGGTTGGGAATAGGCAACTGCTCATAGTGCTTCTGCCCATTCCACTTATGGGTAAACTCTCCCATATCCAAGCCTATACGTTCCAATAAACCTTTTGCCATTACTTGGGCATTGTTCGCCATATCTATCAACTGATATTTTATCGACGAACTACCGCAATTAAGAACTAATATTTTCATATTGACAATGTATTTATTTATAAATCTTTATTTTAGTAGTCTATTCTTATTATTGTTTGTTTTTCAAAAATACATAAAAAAAATTATAAAAATGAATTTGTGAAAAAAAATAACTTTTTTTCGGGATACATAATTCTTAATAATTAAATAAAAAACTCATTTTATATTGTGTTTTTGTATTTCGAAATTTGTTTTTAATGAAAAATTTGTAAATTTGCATTTTGTGACATTAAAAAGATAATTTATAAATCACTAATAATAAACATCATGGCAAGAAAGAGCATCCTTCCAGGCAAAGACAATGGTCATGAATGGACCTTCGCGTCAATAGGAGGCGTGACACGTGTAACAATCAACAATGGCGCCGACATCGCCCACCTCGATGAGTTGGACCAAAAACTATGGACTGTCCTCAGCTGTCCGGTAAAAGGTCTGGAATTCGAAGAGGAGACTCTCCGCCTAATGGATTTCGATGGTGACGATAAAATTCGCGTCAACGAGATAGTAACTACTTCGAAGTGGCTCACCGGCGCCGTCAAAAATGCCGATAAAATCCTCGATGGTGTCGACCATATCGCCCTCGAAGACCTCAATGAAGAGGATGAGAATGGTGCCGCTATCATTGCCTCGGCAAAACGGCTACTTGCCACCATTAATGCTGATAAAGAGGTAGTCTCGCTCAATGACGTGGCTGAGGCAAAAAAAATTCTCGACGACAAGGTTGAAGCCAAAGACGACGCTATCAAGGCTGATGTCGACAACCGACCGTACGGCGACAACACCGATGACGCCATCACAGCCGTCGCCGCCATCAAGGATAAAATCGCCGACTACTTCATGCGATGCAAACTCATCGCCTTCGATGAGGCTTGTTCTGAAGCTGTTGATGTCTCTGTTGAGAAAATACAGGCAATCAGCGAGAAAAACCTTGCTACATGTTCCGACCAAATCGCCGACTATCCGCTGGCTCGCCCCACCAAGGAAAAACTCCTATCGCTTTCGCAAGGTATCAACCCGGCTTGGCAGGCAACGTTTGACAAGGTTAGAACTCTCACAATCGCTGCCGACTACCCAGAGGTTCAAGCTATTGACGAATCTCAGTGGAATGCCATCGTGGCTAAACTGGACGCTTACGTAGCCAGCCATGACGACGAAAAGAGCGCCAAAATAGAGTCTTTCGACAAGGCTACAGAAGAGGAGGCTGCCGACATCAAGCTAGTTAAAAAGTTTCTCCTCCTCTACCGCGACTTCTACAAATTGTTGAAAAACTATGTAGTTTTTGCCGACTTCTATACCCGTGATAAGAATAAACTAGCAGTGTTTCAAGCTGGACAGCTGTACATCGACCAACGTTGCTGCGACCTCTGCATCAAGGTTACCGATATGTCCAAGCATGCTGACATGGCCGGTCTCAGCGGCATGTTTCTCATCTATTGCCATTGTGTATCGAAAATTAAAAAAGCCGAGATGGATATCGTGGCAGCCCTTACCGACGGTGACATCGACGATCTGCGTGTCGGCAAGAACGCTCTCTTCTATGACCGCAGCGGTCAAGATTGGGATGCGACTGTCACTAAGATTATCGACAACCCCATATCTGTCCGCCAAGCTTTCTTCAGCCCCTACAAAAAACTCGGAAAATTCATCTCTGACAAGATCACCAAGAACGCAGCCGACAAGGAAGCCAAGAAAATGGAAGAACTTACAGCAAAAGCCGACACCGCTACCGATAAACTAGCCACCGCTCCTGACCCAGCAGCCGATGCCGCTGTCAAGACTGAAGAGAAGAAAGCCCAGATGTTTGATATAGCTAAATTCGCCGGTATTTTTGCTGCCATAGGATTAGCCATCGGAGCTATTGGCGGTGCGTTGGCGGCACTCGGCGGCTTTGTTGCTGCCAAATGGTACAATATCATTCTCCTCATTGCCGCAGTGGTTCTATTTATTTCAGGCCCCTCAATGTTCCTGGCTTGGCTTAAACTACGTAAACGCAACCTCGGACCCGTTCTCAACGCTAATGGATGGGCTATCAATGCCCAAGTGCGCGTCAATACTGCCTTCGGCGCCACACTCACCTCTCTAGCCAAGTATCCTTTGGTTAAGCTACCCGACCCATACGCTGACAAAAAAATGCCGTTCTGGAAAAAATGCATCATCACTCTCGTGGTTCTTGGAGGCATCTTCTGCGCCCTATATTTCACCAACACTCTGAAATACGTTGGTCTGCCCTTCAAAAAAGAGCAGCCTACCGCAGTTGTCACTGACACCACTGAGGCTCAGCAAGACGCCGTCTCACCAGATGTCAACCCATCCCCTGCCGACGCCACAGAAACAAATGAATAATCATTAACTATGACTCATTGGTGAGTCTTCATGAGTTCTCACCAATGGGTTCATCTTTTATCACCTATCACAATGTCATCATTTGCCGATATTTCAGCCTGGTCCTGGTTGATTCAATTATTTCTTATTGTCGCGGCTCTCCTCGTCGCCAATCTAATCAGGTGCAACGTTCCTCTTTTCCGTCGCAGCCTCCTCCCCTCCGCTCTTTTGGCGGGTCTTTTGATTCTATGTCTCAAACCCATAGGTTTCATATCTAATATTGTCGACCGCCATGTTATGGAGATCATCACATACCACGCTTTGGGATTGGGTTTCGTTGCCATGGCGTTGAAAAACAAAAAAATCAAAAGCGCCACATCAACTGTAAAGGTCATTGAGACCGGCGCCGTGACGGCCAGCACATACATCATCCAAGGTCTTTGCGGACTTCTCATCACCGTCCCTCTCTTCCTCTGGTGGAATAACCATGATTTTTTCTACTCATCAGGACTTCTGCTGCCTATGGGCTATGGACAAGGTCCGGGACAGGCTCTTAATTTTGGTGTCACCTTCAGCGGTTGGGCCTCCGACCAAGGGATTTCATTCCATGGTTCTGACTTCGGCCTAAGCATCGCGGCAACAGGATTCATTGTCGGTAGCTTGGTTGGTGTAATATACATGAACGTCTTGCGACGCAAAGGAAAGCTTAAAGTCAACGATGGCTCATATATAGAAAAATACACCCTTGAGGACTACGAGTCAGAAGGTGAGATTCCTCATTCTGAATCCATTGACAAGTTGACTGTTCAACTATGCCTAGTGCTGCTAGTCTACGCTTTGGTTTTCCTACTGATGTTTGGTGTTCAGAAACTTAACCTAGGTAATTTCGGTGTAAAAACACTAAAACCGCTAGTCTGGGGATTCAACTTCCTTTGGGGCACTCTTCTTGGCGTATTGGTGAAATGGATCATCGGCCGTCTGCGCAAAAGTAACTGGATGCAACGAGAGTATATCAACAACTATACACTCGACCGCATTGCAGGCACATGCTTCGATTTTATGATTGTTGCCGGTACCGCTGCCATCGACTTCAACAATCTTCGCTCACTATGGATTCCTCTAATCCTAGTATGCCTCTTAGGTGCCACTGTTACATTTTGGTATGTGTTACGTTGCTGCCGTAAACTATACCCAGGATATACCTACGAGGCTTTCTTTTCCATGTTCGGAATGCTTACCGGCACAGCTTCAAATGGTATGATTCTATTGCGTGAAATCGACCCTCGATTCGAAACACCTGCCGCCAACAACCTAGTGCTGCAAACCATACCTGCTTTGGCATTCGGTTTCCCGGTTCTATTGTTGATGGGTTTCGCACCTCAGAGTCTGACCAACACTATGATTTCGGTTGGATTGATGGTGGTCGCCCTGGCTCTCTTCGCTATATTCATCTTTCGAAAACCTAGAAACAAACAAGAAAAAAAACACTCAAAATCCTTATCACAATGAAAAAGACACTTTTTCTTTTGTATTGTATAGTATGCCTATCTATTGCTTCGGCACAAGACACTACTAAACATATTCGCACAGGATGGAACTTCGGTGTCCTACCCAGTGTCGCCTTCGACGCTGACCTCGGATTCCAGTATGGCGCACTCACCAACATCTACTATTTTGGCGACGGCTCTACCTATCCAGATTATCTGCATTCTTTTTATGCCGAAGCAGCATACACTACAAAACATTTCGGAATTTTTAGAACTTCATACGACTCAAAATACCTGATTCCTAACCATCGCCTAAGTGTCGACATCACTTATCTCCCCGACCAAATGTGCGACTTCTATGGTTTCAATGGTTACAACAGTTATTACAACCCTGCCTACTCTGACCAAAATGACCCCGCCTACATCACACGCGCCTTCTACAAGTACCGCCGCGACCTATTCCGCTTTAGCGCCGATCTACAAGGTGAAATAAAAAAACCTTGGTACTGGAACGCAGGCCTCGGACTACTCTATTTTGGGGTTGGTCCTGTCAATATTGACCGTCTTAATAAATTCACACGTGACGAAGAAGATTATCTACCCGATACTATAACGCTCTTCAATCAATACGTGTCATCAGGTTACATTAAGCCAAGCGAAGCCACCGGTGGCGTCCACCCTTACTTGCACGGCGGTATCACCTTCGACACCCGCGATCGTCAACAAAATCCACGTCGAGGCATACACGCCGACGCTTTCTTCACATATTATGCCGGACTGGGATCAATGGGATCATTCAACAATCTGAAATTCAATGCTGCCTGGCGGCATTATCTGCCCATTATCGCCAACCGACTAACTTTAGCTTACCGCGTTGGCACTCAACTCAACATAGCTGGCGTAAGTCCTTTCTATCTTAATACATACCTCAACCAGCTCTACATGCAACGTGTTGTTTATGAAGGATTAGGCGGAGCAAACTCAGTGCGAGGCATCATGCGCAATCGTATCCTTGCCCCAGGCGTGGCTTTTGCAAACATAGAACTCCGCACACAACTATTCAGCTTTAAAGTCGGCAAAAACCTATTCTATATTGGGTTGAATCCTTTTGTCGATGCTGGTATGGTGGTACAGCCTTACGAGGATGAAATTCATTTGCTTAATACAACAAACCCAACTCTTAACGACATCAATCCTTATGCAATAGATAGAGGACTCTATGCGCCACACTTCGGCGGCGGCTGCGGACTAAAGGTTGCCATGAACGATAATTTTGTCCTAAGCGTCGACTGGGCAACAGCCTTCGACAAACAGGATAACGGCAAGTTCAGCAACCTCTACATCAAAATGGGATACATGTTTTAATACATAAAATTTATAATCATTTATAATATGGACGAATATAGAAAAACCAACTATCGCCCCTACATCAAATGGGGTATGCTTATTTTACTAATCGTTATTGTTGTCACATCCTCATTCTATACAATACGTTCAACCGAACGTGGCGTGCTATCCACCTTCGGCAAAATGAGTGACGATGTTATAGCCGATGGCCTACACGTAAAAATACCTTTCATTCAATCCATTAAGAGAGTAAACGTACAACAGAAAAAATTTGATGGCAAAGAGAATAGTTACACTCGCGATGTCCAAACCTCTGAAGTCGAATACACCATCAACTACGAACTTGTAAGAGAGAATGTATCCAAACTAATGAAAAATGTAGGCGACGACTACCACAACCGCATTGTTGTGCCTTTTATCCGTTCAGCCATGAAGGAGGCCTTTGGCAACTTCGCAGCCACCGAGATTGTCGAAAACCGCGATGCCGTTCGCCGCTCCATCGAACAACAACTTCGAAAAACTTTGGATAGCAACTATTTTGTCAGCATTCAGTTTCAGCTGGTTGACATAGATTTTGATGATGAATTCGAAAACGCCATCAAAGAGAAACAAGTGGCAGAGCAAAACGCCCTAAAAGCCAAAAACGTAACAATCCAAGTCGAAGAACAAGCCAAGCAAACCAAAATCAAGGCCGAGGCTGACGCCGAAGCCATGCGCATCAAAGCCAATGCACTTGAGCGCAATCCAAAACTGGTCAACTACGAGGCTGTTCAAAAATGGGACGGAAAAATGCCTCAGTATATGCTGGGTAATTCTGTGCCTTTCATCGACATAAAATAAACTGAAATCAATTCTCATTACCCTCTAATGAGCAAATATAGCAATTCAAAAAAGCACCTATTTCTGTTTCTCATAAAAAAGATTGGCTCTCTTTCTGCAATCCAAACATCTTACAACCGGTACACTACTTAGCTCGATAATAATAAAGTGATGTACACTTTTTAATCGGGGCAGACTTTACATCTATTGAAAAAGGAATTCTTGTACGCCACCTAAAAGACTATCAATAGGATAGGTACAGGAAAAGCCATTTTGAAGGTGTAGTAACCATAATGGAAACAAATATATCACTTTGTCTTTCGAACGGAGGATTCGACGAATAATGCAAAGTTGGCATCTGAAAAAATACATTGTTGATACATCCTATTGCTATGCAGGATCGATAAGTCACGCCTCATCTCACTTATCACTTTGTTTTTATGATTAAAGACTATTATTCATTTTTTTTGTTATTTTTGCACTTTTAATAATAATACTATAAAAATTATATCTATGTATCGTACACACACTTGTGGAGAATTAAATATTAGCAACGTGGGGCAAGAAGTGACTTTGTGCGGCTGGCTTCAGCGTTCTCGTGACCTCGGAGGCATGACTTTCATTGACCTTCGCGACCGTTATGGCATTACTCAGCTTGCTTTCAACATGGAAACCAATGCTCCTTTGTGTGAACAAGCTCGCAAACTTGGACGAGAATACGTTCTTCAAGTTAAAGGCTCCGTTATTGAACGCTCATCCAAAAACACAAAAATACCTACTGGTGAAATAGAAATAGATGTCAAAGAACTCAATATTCTAAACGCTGCCAAAACACCACCTTTCACCATCGAAGACCAATCGGATGGCGGTGACGACATACGCATGAAATATCGCTACCTCGACATCCGCCGCAATCCTGTACGTCGCAATCTCGAGTTGCGTCACCGCATGGCTATGTTGGTTCGCAACTACCTAAGCGACCGCAACTTCTTGGAGATAGAAACTCCTATGCTTATCAAAAGCACTCCAGAAGGCGCACGCGATTTTGTGGTTCCCTCACGCATGAATCCTGGCGAGTTCTATGCTTTGCCTCAAAGTCCTCAGCAATACAAACAGCTTCTGATGGTGGCCGGTATGGACCGCTATTTCCAGATTGTTCGCTGCTTCCGCGACGAAGACCTACGCGCCGACCGTCAACCTGAGTTTACTCAGATCGACTGCGAAATGTCGTTTGTTGAACAAGAGGATGTCTTGCAGATGTTTGAAGGTCTTGCAAAGCACTTATTCCACGAAGTCAAAGGTCTCGACTTTGACAAATTTCCACGAATCACGTGGCATGACGCCATGCGCCTTTACGGTAGCGACAAACCCGACATCCGTTTTGGAATGCAATTTGTTGAACTTAATGATGTCACCAAAGGCAAAGGGTTTGGTCTGTTCGACAACGCCGAAATTGTAGTCGGTATCTGCGCCGAAGGATGCGCTGAATACACTCGCAAACAACTAGACGCCCTTACCGATTTCGTCAAACGCCCCCAAGTGGGCGCCGGTGGAATGGTATACATCAAATACAATGCCGACGGTAGCTTCAAGAGCAGTGTCGACAAATTCTACACCCAAGACGACCTCAAGACCATCGCCGACAAGTTTGGAGCAAAACCAGGTGATCTCATGCTCATTCTTTGTGGCCCCGCAATGAAAACACGCATTCAACTATGCGCCCTTCGCCTCGAAATGGGACAGCAACTTGGACTTCGCAACCCCGAGGTTTTCGCACCTCTTTGGGTTGTCGATTTCCCTCTGCTCGAATGGGACGACGAAACTCAGCGTTTCTACGCCATGCACCATCCCTTCACAGCCCCTAAACCAGAAGACGAGCTTCTACTCGACGATCCTTCGAAATGGGGCGACATACGCGCAAACGCGTACGATATCGTTATGAACGGCGTCGAAGTCGGTGGCGGCTCTATACGTATCCACGACCGAACCCTACAAAATAAGATGTTCCATACACTCGGATTCACCGACGAGCAAGCAGCTGCTCAGTTCGGCTTCCTAATGGATGCTTTCACTTACGGAGCGCCTCCACACGCTGGTTTGGCATTCGGTTTCGACCGTCTATGCTCTCTCTTCGGCGGCGCTGACTCAATACGCGACTTCATCGCATTCCCCAAAAACAATAGTGGCCGCGACGTTATGAGCTGCAGTCCATCACCCATTTCCGATGCTCAGCTTGAAGAACTTCAGATTAAAGTTGACTTGAAAGGATGAGCACTTTCACGGCTCTCATAAACTCCATGCGCCTCCGCACCCTACCCCTCTCTCTAGCTGGAGTAGTTTGCGGAGGTTTTTTTGCTTATGGCAAAGGCCATAGCAGTATATTAGCGCTGCTTTTGCTACTCTTGACAACGATATGCCTACAAATCCTAACCAATCTCAGTAATGAGATGGGAGACCATCTCAGTGGCGTAGACAGTATCGATCGCGAAGGTCCTAACTACAGCATGACCGGTGGTGAACTCACAGAGAAACAGATGTGGACCTCGATAAATACTCTTGTCATCATTTGCGCAGTCTTTGGATTAGCATTGCTTTTGACCAGCTACCATTTTGCACTAACCAACATACAATTCATTTTATTACTTTTACTTGGTGCTATAGCAATATGGGCCGCAACGCACTACACTCTTGGCAAGAGCCCTTATGGATACAAAGGATTAGGCGACATTTTTGTCTTCATCTTCTTCGGTCTCGTTTCGGTGATGGGAAGCTATTTTGTCATTGCTCACAATATTGAATGGGCGATGACGTGGCCTGCCATTGGCATAGGATTGTTGAGCGTAGGCGTACTGAACATTAACAATATACGCGACATGCAAAGCGACAAAGGGCTGCGTCAAACCATACCACTTAGAATTGGCGAAAAAAAAGCCAAATTATACCAAACTGTTCTCGTCATAGGCGGATACACATGCATGCTTATACCATACCAATCTTGGTGGCTAATAGCGTTTGCCCCTCTCTATATCCTTCATCTCTATCTTTTATGGAGTCGCAAAGGCAAGAGCCTGGACCCCGCGCTCCCTCTTCTTGTTATGACAACTTTTGCAACATCTATAGTCTTTGTAATCTGTTGTTATGGCTTATGACTTCAACGAGATAGCGGAGAACTACGACCGACTGAACCATCTGATGACTCTCGGCATGGATCGTCGATGGCGAAGACATGCTGCAAAAGCAGCATCACTCTCCTCTGATAGCATTGCTCTTGATGTGGCCTGCGGCACTGGCGACATGATCATCGAATTAGAAAAATTCGGATGCCATACAACTGGCATTGACCTTTCGAAAGAAATGGTTTCTATTGCTCGAGAAAAAACAAATTCGGCAACCTTTCAACTGGCCGATGCTGAACATATGCCCTTTGACAGTGCCACATTCGACACCGTAACCTGCGCTTTCGGCATACGCAACTTTGTTCATTTACAACAAGGCATTAACGAGATGGTTAGGGTACTGAAACCTGGCGGCAACATTATTATTCTGGAATTATCAACGCCCGACTGTCCTTTAATCGAACCATTCTACAACCTATACACTAAGCGCGTCATTCCTTGGCTAGGACAACGCATTGCAGGTAACAAGGAAGCATACACCTACCTACCCAATTCAATAGAGCGATTCCCAAAGGGTGAGGCTATGCTTTCGATATTGAAACATGCCGGGCTCGAAGCCAGACAGAGCAAATTTTTCTTCGGTGTTTGCCGCATGTACAAATGCCAAAAATAACGACTGATTATAACTCTTTTACATTAAATAAAAAAAAACTATTATGGCCGACAACTATCTTGAAAAACGGTATGAGGAAGTCTTTGGAACTCGCAAAGTGACAAAAAAAATAGGACATACTCTCGACGAATTGCTCTCACGCAACCGCTCGACGCGAGGATACAAAAAAGAGTTCGTTGTTAGCGAAGACCTCCTCAGGCAAATAGTATCTGTGAATACCAAAATCGGCTCAGGATGCAACCGGCAAGTGCTGCGATTCAAATTAGTCACTCGTGACACTGGGGCCAAAAAGGTGTTAGATAACATCAAAATGGGTGCTGCTCTTCCCGAACTGCACCTCCCCCTTCCTGGCACTGAACCTGAAGCATTCATAATAGTGTGCTCTGTTGCCGCCGACGATAAGCCAGCTCTTATCGACCTCGGCATGTCGCTACAAACCATGTCGCTTCGCGCTGTTGAAATGGGACTTAACACTCTCATAGTTGGAGCCTTCAATAAAGTGAAAATTAGAGACGCCTTCGAACTACCATACGAACCCGTCGCCATACTATGCATCGGCAAAGGCAATGAAAAAATCGAACTGGTTCCAATCCATGAAGAAGAAAGCCACGCATATTACCGCCACGACGGCATTCACTTCGTTCCCAAAGTTGTGCTCGAAGATATAATTCTTTAACAATTTACATTATATCTTATACAAATAAAGTTGAATCCGAAGATTCAACTTTATTTGTGACAATATACAATAGCAGAATCTGTACTGCCTAGTATGGAATAATATCAACTCTTTATTTGCCCAAGGGCAAACGGACTCTCTCTATTCCTCTATTTTCACAATACGAGTATAACCATACTCCTCCAGTTTCTCAATCTGAGCCTTGATATTCTTTGCTTTAGGACTGATAAGAACACGGTTACCTTCGTCGCGGAGTTTATTAACCTCGACAATAACTTCTCGCACACGCCCTGCAGCAAGACCTGGTCTGAGAAGATATGCCACAGATTCTCCAGAGCGAGCGACCTTGAATCCTTTATCTTTAAGGATGGTGACAATACGCTCAAATCCTATACTGAAACCGCAAGCTGGTGCTTGTATCTTGCCTTCGCTGAACTTACCTATCATTTCATCGTAACGTCCACCACCGGCAATAGAGAACGAATAGTTTTTCTTATCGTTTAGTTCTATCTCGAATATTGAGCCTGTATAGTAGCCCATACCACGAACTAACGATGGGTCGAATACAACATCTCCCTTATTGCCAAGAATGGATCTCACACAACTGATTATGGTTTCCATATTCTCAGCAACGCCATCGGCAAGAGCACCCGCAAGATGACTATCAGTAAAACGCTTGCAGCTGTCATAATCGGTGCCGTCGGCAAGCATTGAACAATATTTTTCTATACCTTGTTCAGGAAGTTCCATTTTGCGAAGAAGGTCTTCGACGCCACTGACCCCAATTTTATCCATCTTGTCAAGGATAATGCATATTTCGTCGAAACTCTCATTTGAGAATCCACATGCTGCCACCATAGCCTTCAAAATACGGCGATCACCGACACGTATTTTGAAATTGTCCATGCCTAATCTGTGTAACATCTCGGCAGTGGCCGAAATAAGCTCTATTTCAGCGAGATTGCTTCCATCTCCTATAATATCTATGTCACACTGGGTAAACTGACGGAAACGACCTTTCTGGGGCTTGTCGGCACGGAACGAACTGCCAATTTGCAGAGCCTTAAAGGGGTAAGGCAGAACATTCATATTATTGACAAAGAAGCGGCTAAGAGGCACCGTCAAGTCATAGCGCAGTCCGCTATCGCACAATTCTTCCTGTCCTTCGGCCTCACGAAGTTTGTCGCCACGTTTCAATATTTTAAAAATAAGTGACTCGTTCTCACCACCCTGTTTGTTGGTAAGATTCTCGATATGTTCTATAACAGGCGTTTCAATCAGGGAAAAACCAAAATTGCCATAGGTCTCTTTGATAAGGCGCAAAGCATACTCTCTTATTTCCATATCCGAGGGCAGCTGTTCAGGCATGCCCTTGACGGGGGTCTTTATCATTGCCATATTAAATCAGTTTTACTTGCAAATGTATTTATAAAAATGGAAGAATTTCGCCAAAACCAGGGATATTATTTTTTTTGTCACAAACATGTAAGTAATTCCTACCGATGTCTTTTAGCCCAAAATAACGCAACGTTGACAGTATGAGTTTTAACAAATTATCAAAAAGTTAGCATTCTGAGACAAAAGAAAACGTCCTCTGTTTTGCGATGCAAATTTACAAAAAAAATATATACCAGAGTATTTTTAAAAACTATAATCAAAAAAATGTGTATATTTGCAAGTTTTTATGGAAACAAAAGAGACGACAATAGAAAAGACTATAGACCTCGACAAAGTGCTTGCCGCTAAAGGCATAAAAGCGCCTCGATGGGTTGTGCGTCTGCTTAAAAAGCTACTGCACGTAGATGAACTTAACGAGGGGCTATACCTGCACCGTGACAAACAAGGCGTCGACTTTGCGCAAGCAATTATCGACTACATAGGTGTTAATGTGGAAACATCACATACCGAGCGCATACCCACTAGCGGCAACCCTATAATCATTGCCAACCACCCTTTAGGAGGTCCCGACGGGATGGCTCTTATAGCCGCTGTTGGGAAAGTACGTGAAAATATCAAATTTCCTGTCAATGACTTCCTTATGCACCTCCCAAATTTACGAGATGTTTTTGTCCCTATCGACAAAGTGCATGGTAATCGCAGCACCGCGGCAGGAATCAACTCGTCTTTTGCCGAAGACAACGTTCTCCTTTACTTCCCTGCAGGACTCTGTTCAAGACGAATAAATGGCAAGATTGTTGATTTAGAATGGAAAACAACTGTTATCAAAAAAGCCATACAACACCACCGCGACCTTGTCCCTGTCCATATCGAAGCCCAAAACCGTCGCCGTTTTTACACCATTGCCAATCTGCGTAAAAAATTAGGAATAAAATTCAACTTCGAGATGGCTCTACTCCCCGGAGAAATGTTTGCACAGCGAGGCAAAAAAATAAAGATGACTGTTGGAGTACCTATCAGTTGGCAAAGCCTTGACGATGGCCGGCCGGCGAAACTGTGGGCCCAAGAACTACATGACACCATATATACTATTAATTAAAAAGTGCAACACCAAGTGACCAACAACATAAATAAACCATATAACATTTATACCTATACCTCAATTATAACAATCATCATTTAACTCATATACAACTATGGAGAAAGATTACAGTTACATAATACCCCCCGTCGATAGGGATCTTATTAAAAAAGAGCTCTCGAATAAGAATTTTCTTAGGCACACCAACTTCGGTGGAAAAGAAATATATGTCACCACTGCACACCTTTCTCCGAACATTATGCAAGAGATTGGGCGGCTCAGAGAACTTTCCTTTGCATCAGAAGGCGGCGGAACTGGCAAGCCTGTTGACATTGATGAATTCGACACTCTGCCTGAACCTTATTGTTTCAAACAGCTATTTGTATGGGACGCAGAAAACGAAGCCATCGTTGGCGGATATCGATTCATTCACGGCAGCAATATGTTCCGCTCAATAGAAGGGTCTATTTATACTCCTACAGCCGAACTCTTTCACTACTCCGACGATTTCATCGAGAATTATCTACCCTATACCCTTGAATTGGGTCGATCGTTTGTCCAGCCTGAATACCAACCAGGCAACAATCTGCGTAAAGGCATGTATTCTCTCGACAACCTGTGGGATGGTCTGGCAACAATCGCCGTTGAGATACCCGAAACCCGCTATTATTTTGGCAAAATCACCATGTATCCTCACATGAATCGCAAAGCCAAAGACTTGATCCTCTACTTCTATCAAAAACATTTCCCAGACCGCGATGGTCTGGTATGGCCCCTTGATCCTTTGGTTATCGAAACCGACTACAACGAGCTACACGAAATCTTCACCGGACGCAATTACAAAGAGGACTACCAAATTCTTGTGAAGAAAGTCAGAGCTCTGGGCTCGTATGTACCTCCCCTGGTAAACGCCTACATGAATCTTTCATCGACCATGCGCTCTTTTGGCACAGCCTACAACCACGCTTTCGGTGAAACCGACGAAACAGGAATATTGATACAAGTACGTGATATCTTCCCCGAAAAGAAAGACAGACATCTGGAGACATACAACGCACGTAACCAATTTTTTGAGCGAAGAAAACTATTCAAGATCAACATTCACCGTCTGCCTTGGTGGAAAAACATCTCCGAAGACGACGATAGTATGTCTGACCTTAGAGAGCACAAAATAGCTCGCGAAAGAGCTATGTCAACAAATAACGACACAATGACTCCGTCGCAACGCCGTAAACAACGTCGCGAGGATCGCCGCGAACGTCGTCGCGAACGTCGCAACAAACGATAAAAAAATGGAAATAAAAAACGCCACATTCATAGTAAGCAATAGTGATTATAGAAAATGTCCCGACGACAGTCTGCCTGAATATGCTTTCATTGGACGCTCAAATGTAGGCAAATCGTCGTTAATCAATATGCTTACACGCAACAAAAGCCTGGCAAAAACCAGCGTCAAACCCGGCAAAACACAGCTTATCAACCACTTCCTCATCAATAGAGAATGGTATCTTGTCGATTTGCCCGGCTATGGCTATGCCCGTGTGTCGAAAACCGCTCGCGAGTCTTGGATGAAAATGATAAACGAATATTTCATCAATCGCAAAAACCTAGTTAATACTTTTGTTCTCATCGACTCCCGTATACCACCCAAAAAGATAGACCTTGACTTCCTTTCTTTTTTGGGACAAAACGGCATAGCGCTATCTGTCGTTTTTACCAAAGTGGACAAACAGAACCAAAGTGAGACGGCTCGCAACGTAAATACTTTCAAAGAAGCAATGCAGCAACAATGGGAGGAATTACCACCCATATTCATCACCTCTTCGGTGACAGGCACAGGCCGCAGCAAAATACTGGACTATATCGAATCGCTTAACACAATGATAAACAACAAATGACAACAAACAAAAAAAATATATCTCTTCTCTTTACCGCTTTATTCTTTATCGCTGCAGTCGCAATTACACCCTATACCGCAAAATCTCAGAGCACTGCCAATCTTCAAAAAATTGTTTCCGACATAAGCAAAGAGGATGCATTGAAGCATGGCACTCTTGCAGTAAGTGTATACAGTCTCGATAAAAAAAGCTCTGTATATGGATTCAACCAACAGAAATCGGTCATTCCTGCCTCTGTGACAAAAATAATCACAACTGCAGCTGGATTCGAACGACTTGGAAGCAACTTCCGATTCAAAACCGTTCTTGGCTATAGTGGCAATATTGACCCCAACGGCACACTTCATGGCAACCTATACATAATAGGAGGCGGAGATCCGTTGCTGGGGTCCTACCGCTACAAACAGACCGTGCCTGACAGCCTCTTTGCTGCATGGAAAAGAGCCATTAGCGCAGCGGGAATCAAAGCAGTAAATGGTCGAGTCCAGTACGACGCAAGTATTTTCGACAACCATCCTATCAACGACACATGGCAATGGGGCGACATAGGGAACTATTACGGCAGCGGTATTAACGGTCTCAACTTCCACGAAAACATGTTTTTCATACATCTAACTCCTGGCGCACGTATAGGGTATCCTGCCACAGTATCCCACACTCAACCCAGCGGATTAGCACTTCACATCATCAACGAAGTGACTACAGGTCCAGCAAAAACAGGCGACAGAGTAACTGTCTATGGCGATCCAGCTTCAACCATACGCACCTGCAGCGGCACAATGCCTCTTGACAATAAGAATTTCTCTGTCCGTGCCTCCTTGCCCAAGCCAGGGCAAGCATGTGCAGATCTGTTCACCGCATATCTGCGACGCAACAAAATTAATGTTTCTGGAGCTGCATCAGAGGCTTTGAAACGACCCTCTAACATTACCACACTACTAGAATACACATCCCCAACCTACTCCGTAATAGCCCAATACACAAACATGACCTCCAACAACACCTATGCAGAAGCAATTCATCGCTACCTCGGATATAAGGCGGGAGGATTGGGTAGCGCCGCCAATGGATGCAAAGCCATCGATGATTATATAAAGCTCCTCAAACTAGAACACTCCGGTGTCACTTTCGAGGATGGATGTGGCTTGTCAAGGAATAACAAGGTGACAACAGATTTCCTTTGCCGATTCCTTACCGAAGTGTCTAAAGCCTCCTATTTCGAACATTTTTACAAATCATTGGCTTTAGCAGGAGAAAACGGCACCGTGAAAAATATGCTTAAAGGCCTCCCTGCTGGAGTTAGTGTGAGGATGAAAAGCGGCTCGATGGGAGGAATACGGGCCTATTCTGGATATATCACTAACGCTAAAGGGAATCGATATTGTTTTGCCATAATAGCCAACGACTATGATTGCTCAGAAGCTCAAATAAAATCAAAACTAGAAAAAATTATTTTTGCCATCACAAATATGGAATAAGCGCATTATGAAAGAAAAAAAAAACCTAATAAAAAATATTTTTTTATCAGAATAAAAAATGTTTGTATCTTTGCAAACTCAACAAATACGTGAAAATGGAGCACGGGATAGACACAGAGATACAGTTCAGCGGCTTAAAACCAGGTACTTACTCATATAAATACACGCTGACTGATAGTTTTTTTTCAGAGTACAAAAATGAAAAAATACTAGGTGGAGAGGTCTATTTTGACGTAAAGTTGGAGAAAAAAGAGAGGCTTCTGTTGTTTTTTTTCTCCTTTTCAGGAAAAGTGAAGACAGAGTGCGACAGATGCCTCAGTGAGATGGAATGGCCAGTGGAGGGCGAACAGACATTGTGTGTGAAATTTAGTGACGAGGATCAGAGTGATGATGAAGAGATAGCCATACTTCCTGAAAATGCCTACAAAATCGACTTGGCTCAATGGATGTATGAATATGTAGCGGTTCAGATGCCAATACGATGTGTCCATGCTGACAACGAAAACGGACAATCGACATGCGACCCAAACATGCTGAACTACCTTACAGAAAATGACTCAAGTGAGAGTGATGAAGAGGCAACAGACCCTCGCTGGGATATACTAAAGCAACTGAAAGACTGACAACAATCAACATCACGGCCTTTTCAGCATTACAACAAGAAAAAAAATAAACAAAATAAAAATTAATAATTATGCCACATCCAAAACACAGATTCTCACAGACGAGAACAAGAAAGAGAAGAGCGCATGATGGACTTGAGGCTCCACAGCTGACCACATGCGACAATTGTGGCGCACAGGTTTTGCGCCACCATGTATGTCCCGAATGCGGATATTACAGAGGTAAGCTTGCCATTGAAAAGAATGTAGAGGCTTAAGCTTCACCTTCTAGACGAGCAGCAAAAAGAGAGTCACTCATATGAGTGGCTCTCTTTAACTTTCATTAGACAAACTCAACCGTTTTTAGCTCACATAACACAATAATCATATTTTATACAACCATGACCTATTTCTCGGACCTAAACGACGACCAAATAGTGGAAGGGCTTCGCAGGCACGACGAAACCATTACACGCGACTATTTCTATGGTTTCTGCCGAATAGCATATTTCCTCCTTAACAAAAAATACCATCTTATTGGGAAAGAGGGTCTCGACTTCTACTCTCTGGCTCACGAGTATTATCTATCGCTAGTATTGAAAGACTGGCTTCCTTTGACTCAACGGAAAAAAGAGATAAAACTTTCCACTTGGATGGTAAACGGATTTCGTTTCATTGTGCTCGACAAAATAAAAGCACAGCAAAGTAAAATGATTTACGAAAGCCTCGAAGAAAGGCTTAAACAACGCATGAACGACATTGAATTCAATATCGACGATGATCCAATGAATTATAGCAGCACCATTGACGAACTGTGCATTGAATTGGACATCAGAGCTATTGACAGACAAATACTTATTGCCTTTTTGCAAGACGGCTACAAAAGCAAAGAGATTGCAGGATGGCTTGGCATAACACCGTCGGCAGTATCTCAGCGTTACCACAAAATACTAAATGACAAGATAATACCATATTTCAAAATCGGGCATTCGCAATTCACAAACAAATATATGGAAGAACCTGCACTTCGCCCATGCACCTTATCTTCCAGAAGCTCTTTCGATATTAACGAATCTCTGGATTCAATGGAAATAGGCTTAGGTAGCGCCTCAAGCAGTGAAAAAAGGATATTTATTGGAGAAGCAGAATTCACGTCCCAACCGCTCCACAATATTTATGTTTTCGAAAGCAATCTACTTGGCATACCTATGAGCCGTTCTGCTGAAGAAGCCATTAAATATTATGGTGCCCAACGTGGTCAATCCAACGGCCTTTATGGTGACAGTTACGCTATTCCAACGATGCAAGGCGACGTAGACACAATTATGCCCTATATTGAAGAGTTCACCTCTTTTGCACGGGGAAACAGCGACATGCAATTTAATGTAAGCAACATAGGCATCGACTCTGGATTCGACGCCTATGAAATCGCACCCCTTTTCCGTGAGGCTTCTCTACTCGACAATGTTGTGTTGCCTTTCGAAATGATGTCTATATTATAGTCATATTATTCGGATTGATATAATTGTTTATTCTAAGATCACAAATCATAGACATCAGCTCTTCAGAACAGTGAGTTAAGCATTTATTGAATCCGGCTCCACCTTTTGTATTAGGTCTCGAATTTTCTTGATACGTTCAGACGCAGAAGTCACCGACTTATCATCATCATCACTGCTTATAGACGACTTGTCAAAGAATGAGCAACATGCAGGTGCCTCTATGTCCTCTGCCATCATAAAGATTCTTGTATCACGAGCCTCTCTCATCTCACGAAACATTCGATTGGTAGTGCCCGCATCTTGTGAAAAAGACAGATGGTCGCTGATTGACATACTTTTAGCCATCGACTCCACATCAAGATTGCTTGTTCCAATAAGGGCTATGGTCCACCCCAATTCTTTCTGTTGTTCTATTATACGTTTTATGTCTGACAACGTATATTCCTTAGATGAGTTTTCATAACCATCGGTGATGATGGTAACAATTACACCGTCCTCCTTAGAGGCGACCTCTTTAATTCTACTTATTCCAGATCCAATAGCGTCGTACAATGGTGTGCAACCTTCGGGCAGATATTTGATTGACAAGGGGTCAACGACCTCAGGCAAAGTGCAATTGTAAATGAAGTTCAAATGATTTGAGTTGAAAGTAATCAAAGTGACCGTCTGAACAATGTCCTGAGTGTTTTTTTGCGACATTTTGATACTTTGAAGGGTTTCAAGCATGCCACTTACGGCCTGTTTTTCGATTGACATCATGCTTCCGCTTTCGTCCACGATAATCAAGTTGTGCATTTTTTTCATAAGGCAAAGGATTTAAAAATTACTAATAAATTGGTTTCTATAAAAATAGACGCTACGATGAATGGATTGGAGTATTATGCCACGCATTTGTGTTTACCAATTAAAAGAAAAAAGAGTGTCAAAAATTAAGCATCAAGGTAAAAAAATGTAATTTTGCATTCAACAAAGGAGCCCGCACTATGCGCATTAGCCTGTATATCCACTTATTACATCACAAAAGCGACTAACAAAAATGGCAAAAAAAATATTCGACAGAGCACGTCTTCTTCTCGGAGAGAAAACAATGGAAAGCATTTGCGACACAAAAGTCATACTTTTTGGTGTTGGAGGCGTAGGCAGCTGGTGTGCGGAAAGCTTGATACGCAGCGGCATAAAGCATTTGACTATTGTGGATGGAGACAAAGTATGCGAAACCAACATTAACCGACAGTCATTGGCGACAACATCAACAATAGGGCAGGTAAAAGTCGAAGCTATGCGAGAACGTTTGCTTGACATTAATCCAGATGCCGACATAAATGCCATATACAGTGTTTACAACCAAGAGAATGCAGTCAATTTCAACTTGGAAGAATACGACTATATAATAGACGCCATTGACAGCCTCAGCGACAAAATGGAGCTCATACTCCACGCCACGCATATAATGCGCCGACAAAAGGAGCAGCAACGTATTGCTTTGGGTGACACCACGAGGAGAATGGAGTTGAGGTCGCATACACAATTCTACAGTTCTATGGGAGCCGCCCTAAAAATGAACCCTTTGCAGATTCATGTCAGCGAATTCTGGGAGATAGATGGCTGCCCCTTGGCAAGAGCGCTCCGTAAAAGAATGAAAAAAAAGGAATGCTTCCCTGAGGCTAAATTCAAATGTGTGTGGTCGCCCGAAGTTCTGCCCAATCTTGGCAAGTCCTCAAATTGTGAGTCGCCTACCTTGAATCAAACAAAGGCACAAGTCAACGGCTCTATTTCGCATGTGACCGCCGTTTTCGGGCTCAATCTTGCCGCGCTTGTACTTCAGGACATTATGCAGCGCGAATGAAAACAGTTTACATCACACATTAATAATCAGTTTTGGTGATAAAAAACAAAAAACTCATTTTTCTTTTGGCGTATGACCTATAATTATGTACTTTTGCATTTTGAAACAAATAAAATAACGACAACTAAAAATCTCAACATTAATAATTTATGAGCAAAATACTAAATATTATCGGAACCAAAAAGTTCTGGATAGAACTCATCATCATGACTCTTGGCATGATGGTAACCGCTGCCGCTGTATACTACTTCCTCGTACCTAGCAAACTGATTATTGGTACAATATCCGGTCTTTCCATTGTACTTAGCAACATATTCTCTCATGGTCAAGGCTTGGGTATATGGATTATGTGCATCAATATAGTTTTGCTGATTCTCGCATTCCTTCTTATAGGACAAGAATTTGGTTTCAAAACAGTGTATACGGCATTGATACTTGGACCTTTGACCGACTTTTGGGCCAAAGTGTTCCCTTGGGAAAACATCGCAAACCCCAACCCTGTAACAGGCACCCCATCAGTAATGGGCGACCCGTGGCTTGACTTATGCTGCTTCGTGTTGCTGCTAAGCGCCGCTCAAGCTTTGATGTTCAGCATCAACGCCTCGACAGGTGGACTTGACATATTGGCAAAAATCGTCAACAAATTCCTCCATTTCGACATTGGCGCATCTGTTTCGGTGGCGGGTGCCGTCATTTGCTGCACTGCATTTGCAATCAATCCATTCCGTATGGTCATAATAGGACTTATCGGAACTTGGATTAATGGTTTGGTTGTCGACTATTTCACCGCAACCCTCAACAACAAGAAGCGAGTTTGTATTGTCTCGAAAGAATACGACCGTCTGCGTCAGTTCATAATCAACGACCTTCAGAGGGGTTGCACTATGTATGAGGTTATCGGTGGCTACTCGGGAGAGAAGAGCATTGAGCTTGAAGCTCTGCTCAACAAAGATGAGTTCTCGAAACTGATGGATTATATCAATAAAAACGAGATTCCTGCATTCACCACAGCCGGCAACGTCAGCGAGGTGTATGGATTCTGGAACAAACACAAGAAGAAAAGCAGACAACACGCTGAGAACCGATAGGCGGAAAAGAGCGTGTAAGTACTATCTAAGTACTATCAAAAGGTGGACGGCGGAATGAATCTGTCGCCCACTTTTTCTGTATCTCTAAGTCGCTAGGGTTAAAAAAACTAAAAAAAGCGTGGTTTTCACTTTTTTTGGCCTTTTTTCTTTGAAAATGTTTTTTTTGTGTAAATTTGCAGTTTGACAACGAATGCGAAAGAGGACGATTTTTTGCCGTATCTTCTTTTGTACTAATTTGTTATGAACATCTTTAACATTTAGAAAACATACTATAAAATGATAAATATAACCTTCCCCGACGGTTCTGTACGCCAATATGAAGCTGGTGTGACCCCTCTGGATATTGCCAAAAGCATTAGCGAGGGTCTTGCACGCAATGTGCTCTCTGCCAAAGTCAACGACAAAGTAATTGAACTCTATCGTCCTATCAACGAAGATGCCACAGTTCAGCTGCTGACCTGGAATGACGAAGAGGGCAAGCACACTTTCTGGCACACATCGGCTCACCTTTTGGCCACAGCATTGCAAGAGCTGTACCCTGGAATAAAGTTCGGTATCGGACCTGCCATAGAAAACGGATTCTACTATGACATTGATTTTGGCAAGTATGAGGTAAGCAGCGAAGACTTCCCCAAAATAGAGAAAAAGATGCAGGAACTTGTTCAGGCCAAGACTCCTATAACCCGACGCGAAGTATCCAAAGCCGAGGCTCTAAAAGTCTTTGGCGACCGTGAGGAAGTATATAAAGTTGAACTTATCAACGACCTTGAAGACGGCACAATCTCATTCTACGACAGCGGTTGCTTTACCGACCTTTGCCGAGGCCCCCATTTGGTTGATTTCAGCCCCATCAAGGCCATAAAGCTTATAAATCTTGCCGGCGCATACTGGCGCGGCGACGAGCACCGTCCGCAGTTGACCCGTGTTTACGCTATCACTTTCCCGAAAAAGAAAGAGCTTGACGAGTACCTTACCATGCTCGAAGAAGCAAAAAAACGCGACCACCGCAAGTTGGGCAAAGAGTTGGGACTCTTTATGTTTAGCGACACTGTGGGAAAAGGTCTTCCCATCTGGTTGCCCAAGGGAACAGAATTGCGTCTTCGCTTGCAGGCATTTCTGTCAAAGATTCAGAAACGCTATGGCTACAAGCAGGTTATGACTCCTCATATTGGCGGAAAACAGTTGTATGTGACTTCGGGGCACTGGGATCACTATGGTGCTGACAGTTTCCGTCCTATCACGACTCCGGAAGAGGGCGAGGAGTATTTGCTTAAGCCCATGAACTGTCCTCACCACTGCATGATTTTCAAGAATGAGCCACACTCTTATAAAGATCTGCCACTTCGTATAGCCGAATTCGGAACTGTTTATCGTTATGAACAGAGTGGTGAATTGCATGGTCTTACCCGCGTACGTTCATTTACGCAGGACGATGCCCATATCTACTGCCGCCCCGACCAAGTGAAGGAGGAGTTTATTAAGGTTATGGAGATTATCGAAATCATTTTCAAGGCTCTTAGCTTTGAGAATTTCGAGGCACAAATCTCGCTTCGTGACCCTAACGATAAAACCAAATATGTGGGCAGCGACGAAAACTGGGCAAAAGCTGAAGCTGCTATTGTCGAAGCATGCAAAGAGAAAAATCTTCCCGCCAAAGTGGAGTACGGCGAAGCCGCTTTCTATGGTCCTAAACTCGACTTTATGGTTAAGGACGCCATTGGCCGTCGTTGGCAGCTTGGAACTATTCAGGTTGACTACAACCTCCCCGAGCGTTTTGAGCTTGAGTACATAGGCAGCGACAACCAGAAACATCGTCCTGTGATGATTCACCGAGCCCCATTTGGATCAATGGAGCGATTCTGCGCAGTACTCATAGAGCACACTGGTGGAAAATTCCCGTTATGGCTCACTCCAGAGCAGTTTATCATCCTGCCTGTCAGCGAAAAATATGTTGACGATGCACGCAAAATGCTTGCGACTCTCGAAGACATGGACCTTCGTGGTGTCATTGACGAGCGCAGCGAAAAAATTGGCCGTAAGATTCGTGACGCTGAAATCGGGAAATATCCTTTCATGCTCATTCTTGGCGAAAAAGAGATCAACGACGGAACGATCTCAGTACGCCGTCAAGGGGCAGGAGACCTCGGCAGCATGACTCCCAATGCCTTTGCCGATATCATAAACAAAGAGATTGAACAAGTAATGACGGACAACAAATAGTATATTGTTGGGAGCGACATTAACGACTTCATATTGAGAAACAAAATCAAACAAATCATTTTATAAACTAAATTCAAAATCTCATTGGCAGCACCAATAAAACCACAGCCTAACAAAGGACTCCGCAACAGAGGTCCTGTTAAAAAAGAGCCCGACCATCGTATCAACGATCGCATTACTGACCCCGCAGTGCGTGTGGTTGGAGAAGGTATGGAGCCCACCATTATGGATACACGCGACGCATTGCGTATGGCGTACGACCAAGGACTTGACTTGGTAGAAATATCGCCAAACGCTCAGCCGCCCGTATGCAAAATAGTTGACTATCAAAAGTTCAACTATGAACTGAAAAAGAAACAGAAAGAGATGAAGGCCAAGTCGAGCAAAGTTGTCATCAAAGAGATACGACTTAGCCCACAGACAGACGACCACGATTTTGAGTTCAAACTGAACCATGCAATCCGATTCCTTAAAGAGGGCAACAAAGTCAAAGTCGACATTTTCTTCAAAGGCCGTTCGATACTCTATAAAGAGCAAGGCGAGGCACAGCTGCTCAAATTTGCCGAGGCGCTGCTGGAATATGGCAAACCCGAGCAAATGCCCAAACTTGAAGGCAAACGCATGCTCATGCTCATTGCGCCAAAAAAATAGAAACACACAACTCTATCCACGATAATGGCCGCGACATGGTTTCTTCTGAGCGAAGCGCCATCAATCCGGTCGAAAGAACTTTTAAACCACAAAAAACAGTAAAGTAATGCCTACACTAAAGACTAAATCAAGTGCCAAAAAGCGTTTCGCTTTCACCGGTACTGGTAAGATCAAAAGAAAGCATGCCTATCACAGTCACATTCTGACTAAGAAAGAGACCACGCAGAAACGTAATCTCGACCACACCACATTGGTGAGCCGCGATGACGAGAAGCGCGTAAAACGTATGCTTTTATCAAGCGGTATGTAATTCATCCCGCCGACGGCGATAGCTGTTGAGAGTAATCTCAACAACAATTGCCCAAAGGAGTAATTAACCATTATTTACAGCACAAAAGAGTGTTTCTTATAGCAAAGTCGTAAAGACAAGCGACAAGGGCACCGCTGAAATGAAAAAAAATTAAAATTTATGCCAAGATCAGTAAATGCTGTGGCTTCAAGAGCCCGCAGAAAAAAAATCCTCAACCGCACCAAAGGTTACTGGGGAAGAGGTAAAAACGTTTGGACAGTAGCCAAAAATAAATGGGAAAAAGGTCAGACCTACGCATACCGTGACCGCAAGAACAAGAAAAGAGAGTTCCGCGCACTGTGGATCAACCGTATCAATGCCGGTTGCCGCATGAACGGCATCTCCTATTCCGTTTTTATGGGCGAACTGCATAAGAACAACATCGAACTGAACCGTAAGGTTTTGGCCGACCTGGCCATGAACAACCCCGAGGCTTTCACCGCTGTTGTTAAGATGGTAAAGAAATAATGTTGAACCTGTAAATTTTTTTTAAGTCATGGGAAAAACAGAAATAATGCAATACGTAGAGAATTTGGTCGAGCGCAAAGCGTTCCCCGAATTTAAGGCCGGAGATACCATCACTGTCCATTACAAAATCAAGGAAGGCAACAAAGAGCGTATCCAGAATTTCCAGGGTGTCGTTCTTCAGCGTTCCGGAAGTGGTTCTACTGAGACCTTTACTGTCCGTAAGATTACCAACGGTGTTGGCGTTGAGCGTATCTTCCCGATCGCATCACCCTTCATCGAGCAGATTGACATCAACAAGCGCGGTTCTGTTCGCAGAGCTCGTATCTTCTATCTGCGTAACCTTACAGGTAAGAAAGCCCGTATCAAAGAGAAAAGATTCTAATCTATACTCTATTTTCGATAGAGAAGTGTGCTTAATAGCGGCTGCCTAACGGCTGCCGCTATTTTTTTGTATTCGCTCCAGAAAACTATTGCCATTATGATGAAAGTTGATGTGGATGAATTGGAGTGACATCGTGAGAAGGTGTGAGTCCGCTATGGGTTCGCTATGGGTCGCTAAATATTTCTATGATATAATTTGATGCCGTCGTAGTTTTTTTTGTTTTCATTACGTTATATATATTAACGCAGAAATTGTATATAAGACATTAATTAATATATAACAGAACATAATCATGAAAAAAATCTTATCTCTCGTCCTGCTTGCGACATTCTTGACGGCATTACCCTTCACGGGTCGCACTCAGGATTGGCGTGCCTCTGCTCCATATAATTGTGGATTCGACGACCCTGTTGAAAACGCAGCATGGATACTGCTGAACGGAGACTCGACTATTGCCAACAAATGGTACATTGACACCGTCGTGGCAAATTGCACATCGCAAGAAGGTTCAATGTCATGTGGAAAATCCCTATACATATCGGATATGGAGGGATACAGCTACAGTTATGACAACAGTATAGCCTCAAGAGTTATTGCTTATCGCGACTTTGCCTTAGCTCAAGGCACATACATCGTTTCTTTTGACTGGAATGGTGTTGGAGAGGCAAATTGCGACATGCTTATAGCCGCGTTGGTGCCTGCCGACGACACTACACTATTGATAGGTAGTTCGGAACTGCCTCGCGGCGTTTCTGCCTGGTCGTTACCCGACGGATGGATAAGTCTCAGCAACAATGAGAGCCGAACCGGGCTCTTCATGGCCGCTGATTGGCAAAGGAACGAGAAAGTGGTGGAGATAGGCGCCCCGGAAAATTCCACGCTAGGAGTGACATACTACAAGCTTGTTTTTATTTGGAGCAACGACTACGTAGGAGGATCAAACCCTCCCGCCGCGGTGGATAACATTTCTATACGACAAGTATCTTGCATGCCTCCAACATCATTGACGGCAACGCAAGATATCTTCTCTATAATCTTGAGCTGGCAGGCGGGCGGCAACGAGAGCCAATGGTTGATAACCACATCATCTGAAACCGACACCACAAACATCCCCTCAGCGACAAGCGCCACAACATCATATACAGTTTCAGGGCTTCAACCCAACACAACATATACCTTTAATGTAAGAGCCATCTGCGGCGATGGCGACACCAGTTTTGCGACATCGGTCACATCCACAACGGGTGTGACAATACCCTATTATGAGAATTTCAACAATTTGAATGTTGACTTTCCCAGAGGATGGAGCTACACACTCACCGGAGATTCGGCTTACTCCACTTTGCAATATGCGCCGTATATCGAAAACAACAGATTGCAGATGAACGGGTTTGGCTACATTGTTCTTCCAAAAATGAATAGCCGGATAGACACTCTGCAACTATCTTTCACACATGGTACACCTTATAGCCACTCGGCATCGCAACCGACACCACTAGTTGTGGGCGTGATGGAGAATGGCGTTTTCACACCTGTCGACACCATATATGACACTCCAGGCGGCACTTTTACAAAAAATATATATTTCATAGGATACAACGGGTCGGGACGCAATATCGCATTCCTGAATAGTTCTGACGAAGACGACGTGCACTACACGACACATTATATAGACAATATCGCCGTCGACTATCTTCCCTCATGTTTTCCTGTGGCGGACGCTAACGCGACAGCCGATTCCATCTCTATAACAATAAGTTGGACGCCTCTTTTCAATTCGTCAACATGGCAAATAACCTTGTCTGATGCCGACAACACGAACCACATAGACACAACCACCACATTAACATCAGTAACATTCAACGGCCTTGCAGGAAACACGGAATACCACTACAGTATCCGTACTATTTGTGGCAATGGCGACACTAGTGAAGCCACAAACGGAGCAATCCGCACTTTGTGTTCCTCTGTTCTCCATGCCGACCTGCCATACAGCTATGGATTTGAGGATGAGGATGGCGCGGGCCTTTGCTGGACAGGGTATTCCAACTCGAATATATATACTCCCAGCACATCGTACGGCAATGCCCACAGCGGAAGTGGCTGCTATAGCATGAACTCTTCCGAAACAGATTACTCTTACGTCACGCTGCCACTCTTCCAAGACAATCCGTCGACGCTGATGGTTTCGCTATGGATGCGCTCCTCAAACCGCAACGGCGCAACGCTGGTTGTGGGTGTGATGGACGATCCTACAGACATCAGCACTTTCACAGCTGTCGACACCATAGTATGCAGCGGCTCAGCGATGGAGTTTTTTGAGGTGCCACTGACCGATTATAACGGTATAGGGCGCAACATTACTTTGCTATGCGACTCGGGTGAGGCCAAGCATGTTTACATAGATGACGTCACCGTCGAGACGACACCCCTTTGCAGCCGTATTCGCAATCTTGAAATACCTGTTGTCACCGCTGGCGCAGCCCTCCTAGAGTGGACAACCGGCCGCATTGGCGAGTACCAAGGAGCTGAGATTCAGGTGCGCGACACTATGTCAGGAACTTGGGATTCTTATAGCTCAACCAACACAGAATATCTAATCACCAACTTGAACCACAACATTGCATACGAAGTGCGCGTACGCGCCATATGCGAGAACAACGAAACCTCGCAATGGGTCAACGCGCTCTTCACGACGGCTATGACCAGTTGCAACGTTATAGATTCCACATTATTTGCGACCGACACCATAAGCGGTATAAGCAACTCAAACCACTTTGAATTTCCGGTACACAACTGGCATAATTACTCATTTTCCGAGCAGCTATTCACCGCAGGCGAAATAGACACAGCCGGATCGATCAGCGCCATTGAGTTTTTCTATGCCTCCGACACGCTACCCATGTCGGCCAAAGACAGTTGTATGATTTACATGGGAGTCACCTCACTGAGCTCGTTGAGCAGCACCAATTTCGTTAACCCATCAGAGATGACACTCGTATACAGCGGCCCTATGAACTGCTCGTACGGGTGGAACACCTTTGCATTTAACCAAAACTTCTTCAACTACGACGGTCGCAGCAACCTTGTCATCGCTGTGGTCGATAATTCGGGAGCGGCTCACAACCAAAACTACCGTTTTGCATGCCATTCCGCCACCAACAAAGCCATATCATTCTTCAGCGACGATGAGACTTTCGACAACTACCTGCTTATGCAGCGCCAAGAATATCCCTACCGCAACAACATTGTGCTCCATACCTCGGAATGCGGCACAGAGAGCGAATGCTATCCTCCCATGATATTCATCGGCGACATAGGAGCTAATACGGTAGACTTCACCCTTATACCCGGTGGTTACGAAACCTCATGGGACATATATTATAGAGTTTTGGGCGAAGAGAATTTCACTCTGTTGGGATCCACTACACAACACAGCTATACAATAACCAATCTCGACCCATCGACAACATACACATTCCGAGTAGTTGGCGACTGTGAAGACAACTTCCACAGCGACTTCACGGTCACCACCAAGTGCCTGGCACAACCCATCCCCTATGCCGAAGATTTCACTTCATGGCCAGTCGGCGCATCTCCCATCGTACCATCATGCTGGTATAAATACAGCCAACTGGGTGCCAACACTCCCTATATTTTTCCATGGAGCGTAGCAGGGCGGCAGTCGGTTCTATACCTTTTCTCAAACGAGGAGAGCCACAGTTATGTGGCATTGCCTGAACTAGACGCAGCCATCGACTCGCTGCAAGTCACCTTCCAACTTTATCGCGACGCTAACACCAGCAATGCCATATCGAGCAACCATCCTCTTGTGGTTGGAATCATGTCTGACGTCAACGACATTGCCACCTTCTACCCTATCGACACCATCATAACAACCCAGATAGGTATGTGGGAAGAGATAGAACTTCCTTTCGATATATTGGCGAACGACAGTACACTCAGCGACGAACAATTTGACGATCTGCGTCACGGCCACATAACATTCCTATCACCCGACAGCATATACAGCCGTCCCTACATTGACGATATACGAGTTGACTACATACCCCGCTGCCCACACCCCACATTTATCGCGGTCAACCAAGACCTAAGTACCACCGACAGCGTCTACCTATACTGGGATGACAACAATATCAGCGCCGGGTTTATACTGACGATCATGAGCGGAGACGACACAGTAGCCGAATACGGCAACTTGATGATGCCCCATTGCCTTGTCGGCGGCCTTAACGCCTCTATGGTGTACACAGCCAGCGTACGCACCGTATGCGGCCAATGGGACGACAATGGCACATTGTTGAGCACCGACACAAGTATTGCCATCACCAGCGATTTCCGCACCATCTGCGGCAAAATAAAGCACTCGCCTTGGCGTGAAGGCTTCGAGCAGAACGCTGTAGGAGGGCTCTTCAGCAATAACTTTGCCAAATGCTGGAGCCGGATTGTCGACTCATGTGACTACCATGGGATACCCTACACCTCAAACGACGCCCTCTACGGCGATGTGCGCACGGGGTTCAGAGGATTGGCATGGAGCGCAAGCCCCAATTATCTCTATGGCGACTACCAATACATCGTCACACCAGAAATAGACACCGCGGCACTTCCGGTCAACCGGCTGCAATTATCATTCTGGGCGCGCTCGTACAGCAGCCTCCAAAGGCCCACATTCATAATCGGAGTGATGGATCATGACGACACGACAGGAGCATCATTCACAGCAGTCGACACAGTTATTATCGAAGGGACGACATCGTGGCATAAACACGTGGTATACTTCGACCGCTATTCTAGTTTCGGCACTCATTTCGCCATCAAGGCAGAGCGACCCGAAACAGAATGGGGCGCCGCTATCGACGATATCGAAATACAACTCGCGCCACTCTGTCCGCCAGTTTCCGACATCGTGGCAACCTCAATAGACACCAACTCACTTACCCTAACTTGGGTTGACCACTCGACAGCCGTCTCCTGGCAGATAGAATATGGTCCTCATGGCTACCAATTAGGCTATGGCACAACACTCTATAGCTCAACAAATACCATAAACATATCCGGCTTGTCAACATCGACGGCATACGATTTCTATGTGCGACCCGAATGCGGAGACGACGCTATTTTCACTATAGCCACCTTCACAACCGCCGACCCATACTACGAGATACCGTTCTACAGCAATTTCTCAAACAATGAGGACAACGCAAAATGGAACATGAGCAACGGCCAGCATGTCAATGCATGGGTGATTGGCTCGGCACTAGGCAACGGAGACAACAATTCGCTGTATATATCACAGGATGGCGGAGTTAGCAACACCTACAACACCGACGTCACAGGTATCAGCTATGCCTATGTCAACCTCACCTTCTCCGATACAGGCAACTACAACTACCGCTTTGATTGGCGCAGCAACGGACAATCAAACTTTGACTATCTACGTGTTGCTCTCGCGCCACTCTCCTTCACCCCAGAAGGCGGAACACATGTACCAGCGGGGTTCAGCGCCACCACGCTACCCGTCAACTGGATTAGCCTTGACGGAGGGAGCCAACTTTATGGCGACACCAATGGTTGGACAACCATAGAAAGCGAAGTTCACATCACCACACCTGGAGTATATCGACTGCTTTTCGCATGGACAGATCTCTATATAGCCATAGGACACCAAAGCCCCGCAGCCATAGACAATGTCGTTGTGCGCCGCACCTCGTGCCAAACTCCATCAGACATCTCAATCGTGCCCTTCGACGACAGCATATATGTATCATGGAACTCGAACGGAGACGAAAGCCAATGGATTGTGACCTGCAACAATGTTAGCACAATGGCACATAGCACCAATATGACCATTACCGGATTGACACCAAACACCGAATACGCCGTTACCGTGAGAGCATTCTGCATAGAGGGCGACACAAGTATGGCCGTCAGCCGCCAATTCCGCACAACATGCAATCCCGTGACGCTGCCATATTTCGAGAACTTCAACAGCGTCACCAACTCAACAACCGCTTTCACCAACGCATTCCCAACATGCTGGATGCAAGAGGTGACAGGCACCACGGGCACTCGCAACCCACAGATTTACTATGGCTCAGACAATGCCCACAGCGGCAACTACTCTCTATTCATAGGCAAAATAGCATACGTTTGTATGCCACCTATGCCCGTGCCGTTGAACCAATTGGAGCTCGACTTATACCACCTTGTCAACAATTCTGACTACGCCTTGCAAGTAGGTGTAATGGAGGGCGACAACTTTATTCCCATTGACACATTTGAAGATATGGAGGAAGTTTATACCCATCATACCGTCAACTTCCAATCGTACACAGGCAACAGCCGTATCATAGCATTCCATAACATCAATGAGGGAGCCTATGGCTCGCCCAACTTCATCGACGACATCACCATCGACCTCCTTCCCGAATGTCTGGCCGTGACAAATATCACAGCTCCCGTTGTTTCGACCACCCAGATACACCTTAACTGGGACAGCCCTTCGCCAGCACAAAACTGGGAGATAGAATACGGCCCCATGGATTTTGTCCCCGGCACAGGAAACACGATTACAGCCAACACCCATCCCTTCGCAATAAATGGGCTCGACACAATGACGACATACGACTTTTACATCCGCACTCATTGCGGCGACACCTCGTATAGCGACTGGGCAGGGCCATTGCAGGTAAGCACATCATACTGCGACGACGCGGCATTGTTCTCCAACGGCCCCATGGGCGCCACGAGCCACTATATGCCTCTCAGCACCGGATACAGCTATTCGGTTACAGAATTCATCATAGACGCAAGCGAACTAAGCGGGCTTGGAGTATTCTCGACGATGGCATTCTATTACAACGACAATGTGGCAATGACCGTGAAAAACTCCGTCAACATCTGGCTGCAGCCAACCACGACCACATCGTTTGCCAACGACAACAGTATAATCACGCTCGACACCAACCAAGCCTTATTAGTATACAGCGGTAGCATGAATTGCCGAAAAGGATGGAATTTCTTCAATTTCAACGAACCATATCTATGGGACGGCGTAAACAACTTGGTGGTGATTGTGGACGACAATTCAGGTGTTGACGAAGCCACATTCCTCAAGTTTGGAGTTGCCCAATGCAGCGGACAGAAGACAATATCGTACCGCAGCATGGCGAACGATATCGACCCAATAAGCCCCAATGGGTCGTATATGATGAAGTCACGTTACAATTCACGACCTCTCATGCAGCTCATTTCATGCGGCGGCGCCGCATGCCATGAGCCCATCAACCTTGTCGCCAACACAATAGGATACGACAGCGCAAGTGTGAGATGGCAAGGTATGTCGCGCAACTACCAGATCTCTATGAAGAAAGCCACCGACAGCCAATGGAGCGACCCTGTGTCGATAGTAACCAGCAGCATAACAGGCAACTTCACCTTCAGCAATCTTGACGAAATGACCGAATACAACTTCCGCGTACGCCAACTGTGCCTTACCGGCAATTATTCCGATTGGGCGGAAGCAACTTTTGTCACCGCCATGCGTCCATGCCTGCCTCCAACAACACCCACGGTCACTAACGTAGGTTACGACCGCGCCACACTCGACTGGGCAACACAAAACGACCAATCGGTATGGTACCTGCGTCTCGGCCACAACGCCTCAGACACAGTAATTGTAGCCACCGAACATCCTTTCACCATCACAGGACTTTCACAGGATATAACCTATAGCGTTGCTGTTGCCGATAGTTGCACCAACAATGGCTCTATTTCGAATTACAGCGGCGCCGTAACTTTCACAACGACTACATGCGAACCCGTGTCAGAAGTTACGATAAGCGACATCACGGCGACATCGGCTCAAGTATCATGGCAAGGAAACAGCCCCTCCTATAGTATTGAATACGGCATTGGCAACTTCAGCGTAGGAGCAGGAACCACTATAGATAACATAGAGAGCACCAACGCGACAATAACAGGGCTCACACCCGAAACCACGTACACTCTGTATGTACGCGCCAAGTGCGGCGAAGGCGTCTATAGCGCATGGAGCGAACGCGCCACATTCCAAACGACCACAACAGGTATAGCCACTTCGATCGACATCTCTAATGGTTCGATGGAAATATACCCCAACCCGGCCAAAGAGATGGCTACCATTAGAATAAAAGGTGTACAAGGCGAAGTGCTGCTGACAATAGTCGACATGAGTGGTCGCACAGTCGAGGAATCAGTCATGAAATGCAACGACAATAACAGCACGGCGATAGAGCTGAGAGATCTGCCCTCGGGCACATACTTCGTACGCGCTTCAGCCGATGGAATTAACTTAATACGTAAACTTGTGGTTAAATAGAAAAAGAAACTTCAATAGAAAAGGTCGCAATTATGCGACCTTTTTTTTATTTTACCCGGCAGAGAGCTTTACTATATGTCAACTTATGAAATATCACAATTATCCAAGGACACAGCGATTTGCGGAGAACTGATGGCTGTCCTTGTTGTGGAGGGGTGGGATAGAGATTGAGAAAAGCGTCAACGATAGAGGGAGACCTTGCCGAAATCCATATCGTCGACGACGATACGGTTTTTGGTGACACGACCCAAGAAACAGCAGTTTATCCGTGCCTCGCCAAGTTTTTGAAGGAAGAAGTCCTCGCGAGGCTCGTCAAGGAAAACGACATAACGCACACCCCGCTCGCCAAAGAGGAACGAGTCGAGACGCACCTCGCGGCAGGTGAGTATCTCGAAGCCATTGCCATAAGTAGCGGTGACCGCCAGCAAGGCGCCGAAAAGGCCGCCCTCCCCTATCCTATGGTGGGAAAAGATGGCGTTGTTGGCGGCAAGACTGTCGAGGATGAGCTGCATGTAGGAAGCTGTCTCGTCATCACTTTCCAGAGCGACAGGGTTATCGACGAGATGGAGATAGCGGCGGCCGTACTCCGAGCCGGTGAAATAGAGCGAGACATCGCCGACCATATAAATAAGGTTGCCCGAAGATCTGAGATCCATGGCGTTGGGATTGGGCGCGACGGGAGAGGGGGAAGGTTGGAAGAGCTGCCTGGCTATGGCGATACACTCTTTGACACGAGGTTCGCGGACGCTCTGGCTTTCGGGTTCCTGGTTATCGGTAAGATAGTCATGAAGTTCCATGCTGTGCGGCTGGCCGCGAAGCCACGAGAGCAAGCCCTGCTTCTGCCCCTGGGATTGCCACATAGCCATGAGAGTGCTCACCTCGTCGACGGTGGGCACCTTGCCAATAATGACCAATAGCTCTTGATAAACCTCGCGGCTTATGCCCAGCTCGGCAAGGATCCATTCGTCGGCAACGTCGTTCATGATTATTTTATGTAGGTTTGGCGGAGGGTCATAAGTCCGCTATGAGTCCGCTATGAGTCCGCTAATTTAACATTTTTTTAGGCTTAACGCAATAAAAAAATATTTGTTGTACAATAATTGCAAATAATTGTCGTTTCTTATTTTTAAAATACATCATGTCACACCTACTGCTAGGCATATTGGGGGGCGTTGCCCTGTCGCTGTTTTTCAGTTTTGGACCTGCGTTTTTCTCGCAGATTCAGGCGAGTATACATTATGGATTTCGTAATGCTGTGCCTTTTGCCTTTGGAGTAAGCTCGAGCGATGTGCTGATTGTGGCGATTTTGTTGTTGATATCGCACAGTATACCAATCGATGACTTGTCGACATTTCTGAACAGCCGAATAGTGATTATAATAGGCGCCGCCGTAGTAGCGGGGTTTGGGTTGTACACTATGTTTTTGAAAACCAAGCACACCACAGAGTCGAAATCGAGCGGCAAATATGACTATGCGACGATAGCAGCTCCGCGACACTATGTTGTATACATACGAGGGTTGCTGCTGAATTTTCTGAATCCGTTGATATGGATTTACTGGTGTTCGGTGGTGACCCTGCTACTCTATGCCGACAATTCGACAACACTGGGACAGCGCTATCTGTTTTTTGGCGGAGTGCTTTCGGCCACCTTGCTTATGGACATATTGAAATGCAAACTTGCATCGCTGCTTCAGCATATAATCACCTTCCGTTTCCTGAACGTTTTCAACAAGTGTGTGGGATGTATTTTGATAGGTTTTGCAATTTTCATGGTAGCCTCGTCGTCGTTTGGATTTAAAACAAACGATAACCACAACTCGCAAAAAACGCTTGAGAAGGTGATGAACACCCAGCTGGTGAAAAAGAAGCAATAGCGGAGCGAGTTTATTATTAGAATTTTTATTTTCTTACTTTTTTCAAAGGACTTCGTGATTTTAACAAAAGAGCGAAGAAAGTGTTTTTTATTTATTTTTATTAAATTATAAGTATCTAATTTTCAGTACTTACAATACATCTAACAAAAACACAAAAAGATGTATTGTTAAAAAAAACTCCTATTTTTCTTTTTTTTAAATGAAAAAAGTGTATCTTTGTGCTAATTATCAGTTTTTAACACTATTGCTTACAAACTATAAATCAGCAAGATATATTAATTTTTAACATTTTACAATATGAAATTAAAATCTGTACACTACATTATGGGGATGGCAGTAGCGGCAATGCTTACTGTCACCGGTTGTGGCAAAACGAGCGGCAGCATTGACGATATCGATGCATTCGACCCTGCCCAAATCGCTGAAAATCTGGAGGCATACACCATGAAAGACTGCAAGGATGCCGAAGATCCATCAAAAAACAAGAATGTATATATCGACTTTTCGGACGGCATGTACAATGTTTTCCAATATGGCGACAATCAAAAGATGATTCAGAATGTGACCAACCGTCTTACCAACGAGGTGAAATGGTTCCAGTTGGCAAATAGCAAAATAGAGCCCCTTGAAGGGACAAGCACCCAAATATTCAATAAGGTTACAGATAAAAACGCATATCTTATAGCCAGCATGGCTCCCATAGAGGAAGCCCTTAAAGTCATCACCAATAGCAGCGAAGAGGCTTTGCTGATTACAGATTTTGAGGAATATGTACCAGATAAGGACGGAAAAGGTAAGGCGAGAGAGCAATTTGAGAATTTCGCAAAAGACGAATTTAGCGAATGGTTGAAAAAAGGCAACACCATAGACTTTTACATTACCGACTATGTCGAGAAAGGCAATTCGAAGCACCTTTATTTCATCGTTTTCAGCACACCCGCCGGCGAATTGAAAGACCTTGTTGAGAAAGCCTTTGAGGGCAAGAACTTCAATTACAAGACCTATACCATGGCAACCAACAATTTTGCCATGAGCACCGAGTATCCGTCGGAGAAACAAGGCGGCAATTTCTATGACGAAAAAGGCGAGGACAATATCTTCATTATGGATCAAGCCAAAGGATTCAAATATAAAAACGCATGCGACAAGGGTTATGAATTCTACCCCAGCGCACAACCTTGGGAAGACATCCATGCCAACGCCGTCGCATATATGGAAGAGGGAACTCCCAAGCAGTTTACCCACCTGATGAGAAATCTCTTCATCAATATGCAAGCCGTTACGGCATACAAGATTGACAAACTTGACGTGCGAGTATCGGACGTGACCGAGGACTTCGAATTCTTTGTAAAGACCCGTGAGGTAGCCAAAAACAAGCCCAAAATGACCACAGACGGCAGCGGCAACAAAGTGGTTGACGAAGAGAACAACAACCCCATAGCTCTGGAATGCTACAACGCAGACGGATCGCTGAAAAAAGAGTGGAAATATGAGCCAAAAGCCATCAAAGAATTGCGCGAAGTGCTGGCACTTGACACAAAACTGTATGAGAACAGCATGAAAGAAAACGCAGAAAAGACAGAGATTGGTATTGTTTTCCACCCCAACTACAACGACAACGAGGCGCTGAGGAACGCCCGTTTGGTTCGAGTTGATGTCGTCATAGCAGAGTGCACTCCAAACTACGACAACCTTGACGAACTATTCTCATGGGAATCGATTACAGTAAAAGGTAGAACAAACGACGCTCTCGCTCAATCGATAAGGAATGCGCTACAAGATGTAAATCCCAAGGGCAAAGCAATATACTCATACTATATTTACACCATGTAAACAGAACCCAAACTTAGATTTTAATAATTAATAACAAAATAATAACCTATAAAACACTTCAATTATGGACAAAACTGTTACCGCTTATGTTCTTGCCATCGCCGTTGCTTTGGCACTACTGCTGATCGCAGCCATCATCGCCAGCATTATCAAATATGAACCTGGAGCAAACCCGAAAGACCCCCGCAAACGCAAGATATGGTTCTGGGTGCTCGGCATACTGAATCCCATAGTTTCATTCTGCATAGGTTTCTTCACTATATATCCCGGTCTTAGAGGCGCAAGAGCCAAAAGCGGTTTCTTGACATCGCTTGGCATTGGCATAGCCATTGCATTTGTGCTTTATATCATTCTCGGTTTCGTTCTGAGCAAAATATTCAAGAACAAAAAAATTGGTCATTGGTTCTAGAAAGCCAAGAGAATGATTGCTCATTGATAGAGACGAAGAGTAATTGGCCAAACGACAGATTAAGAAACACTATTTAATAACAAAAGATTCCTATTATATATGGATAAATTATTTGTCATAGCCATCGGCGGCACCGGCATGCGTTGCCTGGAGTCGTTTGTGCACTTGTGCGCAGCTGGCATGTTCGACAGCAGAACCATCGAGGTGATGATGCTGGACACCGACAGCACGAACGGCAACTTGGATCGCACCGAGCGACTGATAGCCCTATACAACAATATAAAGACTGACGGCGACACACCCACTCCCGAGCAGATAGGCGGGTCGCCCAACAGCAACACATTCTTTTCGGCCAAGCTGAATTTCTATAAATTCTGCACCAATTACAGCGACACCGACCGCAACACCTATAAAAAGCTGTCGCACCTGTCGGAAGGCGATGAGACAACCCAACGTCAGAATCGTCTGCTGAGCGACCTCTTCTTTGAGAAGAACACCGTACAAGAGTTTAAACTCGACCACGGATACAGGGCACAAACCCACCTGGGCAGCTACTTGATGTACCATGCGATAGTAGAAAGCGCAAGGTTGCCGAAGGATCAGAAGTCGGATAGCGACAAAAATCTCGACAACTTTTTGTCGAAACTTCGTGATGCCGGAGAAGAAGCACGCGTGTTTGTTTTCGGATCTGTTTTCGGTGGCACTGGCGCCTCGTCAATACCAATCATACCTGTTGCTTTCAACGAAGCCATCAAGGTTAGCAGCGACGGTAAATCGGGCATTGACCTCAAGAAGACAAAATTTGGCAGCACGCTGCTGACACAGTATTTTACTTTCAGAAGTCCCGACGCGGCACAGAAAGCCAAAGAGGGTGTTGTTGCCGACGCATCGTTCTTTGCCATCAACAGCCAAGCCGCCTTGCAGTTCTATCAGAAAGACCCTACTGTACAGAACACCTACAAACGCATGTACCACATTGGCTGGCCAATAGAAGCCACCTCGACAAGCAAAAACGAGCGAGAGACCATCACCGGTGGCGGTGAGCAAAAGAACAACTGCCACATTTGCGAGTTGCTTTGCGCATGCGCGGCATACGACTTTTTCACCTTGCCCGACGAAGAACTCAAAACATTGAGCGTACAATGCTTCTATCGCAGAGCCGAGTACTTGAACGAAGCCTTCAACATTAGTGCCGCCGACCTTGTTGGACAAGCCGACAGCGACAAATTCCTTAGCCGTATAGGAGCTTTGTATTCGCTGGCTCAAATTGTTCTGACCTACAACGAGGCAGCAAAAGGCAAACAACCCGACACAGGCACCAAAGCCATACTCAACCGACTGAAAGGCAATAAAGTAGAGCAATACGCCACAATATCCGATAACGCATTGGAGCAGATGGACGAATACTTCCGCATGTTCGCATACTCTGTTTCGGATGGGAAATTCAATCCCGGTTGGATATACCAGGTGCGCAACTCGCTGAACCAAGGCCGCTTCCTATTCAAAAACGAAGCCTTCCCGACACAAGCCGTCGACCTGACAGCCAAACGTATGAATGTTGGCGATTTCTACACCGACGAGTCGCACAAATGGAGCTATGAGGACTTTATGAAGAAATTCGCTGAAGACGAAACCATTGGACAAGGCGAAGATCGTCAGAATGTTAGCACACCACAGGAGAAATTCATTGCACGTTTATACAACGCAATTTTTGCAGTACAAAAATATTAAGGAGGTGAACTATGGCAACAGATGATAATATCAAATCGTTAGTAATAAAAGTTAAGGACAAATCCATCCCTAAGGGAGCCTCCTTCAAGTGGCATGATTTCACCGCCAACATGGAAGTGTTTACACGTGACATCATAACACCTACAATTGGAGAGGGATATAATTTTGGTGCAGTAGTAAGCGGAATGCCCACAGCCTTCGCACGCGCCAACTTGTTCAAACTGGCATTGGATTATGTTGACAACCATGAGCTTGACAGCGGCATGCTGGCATACTACAAAACGCTAGTCACCGAATGGCGTGGCTTTATCGGTTGTATTGCTCTTGATTACGCCAATGTGCGAGCCGAGCGAATATACCTGAAGTATACCGACGGCAAAAGCATTACCGAAACCCACAACATCTACGAACCTAAAGGAGCTTTCGGCAACGTACTGTTTGAGCGTCGCGCGCTTTGGTGCGACCAAAACGTGTCGGAAAGCGAGGAGAAGACACCCTTCATCGATGTCATCACATACAAAGATGTTGTGATTGGTGGCACATCACCCGACAGCCTTCTGTTCACCTCGGTAGGTTATCGCATTCCCAATAGCGTTGACACTCCAGCTTTTGTATCCTCGCAAACACAAAAACTCATAGACCCTCTGCTCTCCAACCCCTCGCAGGAACAGTTGCAGAAGTTGTACGCATACGTAAAACACATTCATGGCAATATCAACAATTTTGACCAGTACTATAGCTCACTTCCCGCCAATGTACAGCCACGTCATCAGAACCTTATCAACAACCTTGTTAGATGGATTGAAGAGATGGAGGCTTATGCACGCAGTAACAACTACAAGCTTGAGGGAGCATCGGTTCCACCCGTGGATCTTTTCGACAAACCATTCAGCACATTGTTCAATTTCTCGAATGTGCTTCATGGCGTAGACGGAACCATTTATGGCGAAGCCGATGTAGAAGCTGGCACCGTATCGTTCGACCCACGCGACCTACTGTTGCCTAGCAACGCAATAATAGCTGGTGTCGGTCAAAGCGACGACAACATTGACGGCAAAGCTTTCAGCGACAAGCCAGTATCGCTGCTCAAAGCCTCTGTGCAAGGCATGCCACACCTATATTTCTATTTTGCAGTACCTCTGAGCGCTTTGGGTTTAAATGTATTTGGCAAAAATATCGACGCCCTTGTAGGCATAGATCCCAATTCGGGAATCAAATCGCGTCTGACTGCAATATTTGATCCGACTCTAGAGAGCAAAAATCTCACGGTAAAATTACTACTTGTCACCACCGATGGTCGTGAAATGTCACAAGAAGTAGTATACACCGCAGTTCCCGACGCCATCCAGGGACACGATATCATATTGTGGCCAAACTTTATCAGCAAACAATGGAACCGCTACTTCATGTATTCAGAGCTGCCCCACAACACGGTGTCGGCAACCAATACATTCAAAGCTACTCCTATTGTAGGAGACGTGAACGACCCACATTTCCGCATAATGATGATGGAAGAGACCGATGGAAAAACCAAAGTCACCCATCCCATCTTCCTTGCCAAGAACGGACATTGCGCCGTCCCTAAGGAGCAAGAGAATTTGAAAGCCGACCTGCTGATCACCTCCGACCATCGCGTGTCGGACATCGACTACAAATACGAAATTTACGAAAGCAACCAGCCCTACAAAGGCGTACAGCTGATGTCGGGCGACAAAGAGAGCGGCTATATCATTATTCGCTATGACATTGCCGGCCGCAACGGATTGCCCAAAAACGAACTCGACACACCACGCGACTTATCCAATGTTGTTCTCGGCGTAGACTTCGGCAGCACAAACACGTCGATAGCTTACTTCGACAAACGCGCCAACGTAAGCATGGACAAAATCGAGCTTGTCAACCGCCGTGTGTCGCTCTTCAATGTCAACGAACACGACAACAACGTCACACACGCCCTGGAGGACGAGATTTACTTTTTCCAAAACGAAACCACCCAAGGAAACTCTATTAAGAGTATGCTAACATTACACGACACTCGCCGTGTGGTGAACAACGAGCAGGGCTTGACCACCGACATGGTAATGGCTCAAGCTGTGAAGGGTGGATTCCCCTGTTTCGAGAAGAACCTTCCTATTGAAGATGTAACCTCGAATCGATATCGTCTTGGCTATGACCGCAGCGGTATTGCCGAGATTGTGTACGACATGAAATGGTCGAAAGATGAGCTTGAAAACGCTCACAAGAAAGCCTATCTGTCAACATTGTTGCTTCACATCTACGCACAACTGTTTGAGGACAACAAGTATCCGCAGACATTGAAGTGGTCGTACCCCTCATCGATGAGCACAAGCTTGGTGAGGAAATACGAGGATATATGGTCAGGATTGAGCAACGTCAATCCCATCAAATCCATTCAACCAAATATCAGCTACGCACTGAATATTTGCAGACCTCAAGGCTATGCCGACGCCATGAACAATGACATGAACATGTCGCAGACACAGTACAACATGCAATCTGCACAGTCGGTATTTGCCCAGGGAGCACCAATGGATCCCGCTGGCCCCGTGATGTGTCCCGATTGCAATGTACCCATCACCGGAAAATTCTGTCCCAACTGTGGCAAACCCGCTCCTGTACCATCGGCAACAGTAAAATGTCCAAAATGCGGCACAGTTATAACCGGCAAGTTCTGCCCCAACTGCGGAACTCCTGCGCCTGCACCATCGACAGAAGTACATTGCACACAATGCGGCACACTCATCACCGGGAAATTCTGCCCCAACTGTGGCGCCCCCGCCCCAGCAGCCGCCGCAGCAATGATCAAAAAATGTCCTCAATGCGGCAAAGAGCTTGAAGGCAAATTCTGTCCCGACTGCGGCGTACAAGCCATTGAAGTACCAGCAGCAGCTCCCGCTCCAGCAGCCGCACAGCCGCAGCCAGCAGCTTCTATGCCATTCCAAAACGACTGGACAAAGAGTGGTTTTGGCCAACAGCAAAAAGAGATTGACATCCGAATTGACAACGGTCCTATAACCTTCAACTTCACTTCGCTAAACGACGACAAGTGCATGACCGAGGCATTGGCAGTAGCAAACTATATTGCGAACCAAAAGATGGTGAGCACGCAGAATCCTTACTCACTCACCCTCTGCTTCGACGTTGGAGACAGCACTACCGATATCTCCGCACTTTGCCAAATGGGCAAGACCAACACCCAACTCTCTATGGTCAAGCAGAACTCAATCCGCTTTGCCGCTCAACGCATAAGCAAAGCCACAGAGTATGCACCAAAAATGCGCGACGTGCTACTTGAGATATGCAAGACCAATGGTTATCGCGTTCAAGGCCTCAATGTAGAGCCGTTGAAGTTTGAGAACAAGATGGCTCCTTACTATTACGACCAGCTGCTTGACCGTCTGAAACCAGAGGACGCACCGTTCCTCTACTCTCAGATAAGCAGCAAGTGCCCCGAGCTGATGAGTGTCAACGCATACGTCACAGGTCTTATCATGTACTATGCAGGACAGTTGGCTTCAAAACTGATTCATGAGCTCCGCAATTGTCCTGAGGGCAACATCGCAATGGATGCCAACTGGAAACCATTGGTCAATGTGGTCTTCGCCGGTAAGGGTTCACGAATCTTTGAGTGGTTGCCCACTATCGACAAAGAGTCGGGCGAACAGTACTACAGAACCCAATTTATAAATGGTATGGGTGGACTCCAAACTGCCGGACAGCTGTTGCAAGGATGGCCAGTAATCAACCCCACCAACCAAGAGAATATTGGTCGCGATGTAAAATACGAAGTGTCGAAAGGTCTTACAAGTCCTGTCAAGGTTATGGTTCCCCACAACGAGGACGCTATAGAGATTCTTGGCGAAGACGGCTTTGTCGTCTTCAAGAACGGGCAACAGATACGTCTGCCCTACGACAACAGTATCACACCCGACATGATGCGCTATCTTGGATCTATGGTCACCCACATGCCTATACCTGGCATGCCTCCATGTCCACGCTTCATGAACTTCTCGGAGGTGTTCTTCAAAACATGCAGCGAACTTTTCGGTCTCCAAATGAGCCAAAAAGACTTCGAAAATGCATTCAGCAATATGAACATCAACGACTACATCACCACAATGCCCGAATACTATGCTGCACAAGAGCTTGTAAAACAAGACGAAAAGAATCGTTTTGATTTTGTGGCTCCAATCATCATACTTGAGGGTATGAAGTTCTATGATGACTATCTCATTCCAAGTTTGAAGAAACAATGCTAAAAAGGAGTGTGCGCCCACCTCACAAGTGGGCGCACTTTTTATAAGCTACTCGATACTAACTATACCTAACATAACTAAACTAAAAAACAGCAATTGATGAATTACGCCGTAGTCCTTCACATAACAAGCGACAGCATCAAGTTCTTGTACATGATAGGCAAAAACGACTTTGCCTATTACCCACTAGACAACGACCAGTTGGAGATGCCACTGGCATTCTACGTTGGCAACGACAGGTTGCAGATGGGCAATTTTGCAATCGAAAGAGCTCGAGAGAAAGATGTCAACGCCTATACCCACTTTTTAGATTTGATTGATACCGACGCCCATTTCACCATTAATGGTGGTACATTCCCCGTAGACAAACTTTTGGTGCAAGGCATGGAGCCATATCTTTCATCATTTCTGAAAGAGAAAATTTTTATTTCTGAATCAGAAATAGATGTGGCACGCTCGGAAATGCCTCTATTCTTGAGCTTTAGCAACGAAATAGCTGGCGAAAAAGCACGGCATGTATGCGATACATTCTTTGATTATGGCTATAAGGCAACGACACAAGTGTCAATCAATGAAAGTCTTTTCGACATACTGGCAAACAGTAGCCGCAGCAAGATGACGGTTACTGGCCGAGGCGACTCGATATTTCTTAGCTACTTCCCCGACAAAGCTCAACCAGCACAATTTACAACCATACTTGAAGGCTATGGACAAGACCCTCGTATACGAGTGGGGGCAAACTACATATATGAGATGATTTATGCCAAGCATCCTGGCATTGTCATAAACAAAGAAAACAATTGGGAGTTACTAACCCTTGAAGCTCAACAAGTAATAAAATCCAACAACCCAGTCGTCATGGGTAAGATAACCTTTAAAGAAGGGGTTACGTTGGATTACATGGTGATGAAAATAAAACTAAACGCCTTGCTAGCCAACGACTCTGGCTCTCAAAATGTGTTACCTGAGATAGACAGAGCGATTACGAACAACGGCTTGCAGGCGTCGCAGATTGATTTCATACTCGACGGAACCATGAACAGCGAATATTTTGTGTCGCTGTTCAAGCAACGCTATTCATTTGTGCTACCCATTTCCGAACTTGCGAAAAACAAAGTATGGAACCAATTTCTCAACAAATTGTTAAACGCCGATGGAGATGTACCAATAATAACAGATTCTAACACCGAAACCATTGTCATTTCTCAAAGCAGCGGCCCTATCAACCAAACTCCAATCAGCCATCCTACTCCAAATACTTTCAGCGGAAACTCAGGAATGACAGGGCGACTGCCAATGCCTGCGACACTACACCTGCATGATGGTAATGGCCAAGCCGTTATCACTTGGACAAAAACAGGTGTTGGTCGTTTGATGATATTCTGTTCTGAAAGCAAATTCAACTACGGCAAGGGTGACTCTGTTGATATCAACAATTTGGGCAGCGCAACAAATATCACTCCTCGTGGCGACCAAATTGTTATAGAGAAAGATTTCTGCGGTCAACGCTATTATCTGCCCATAGTAGAAGATGGCGGCATGTGCTGCGCAGGTGACCAAATCTCACTCTTGTCAGTTTTACCCCCACAAGGGGTAATGCTCGACTGCAACACCGCAACAGCAATGCTCCGATGGGAGTGGAACGGAATTGATGGTGTTCGCATCAAGGTGAAACCAAACAACGGCACATTGCAATGCTATGACCTGTTTGAGGCCAAAAACCCAATGAACAACACGTCGTACTCAATACCGCCTAATGCCGCATCGGTAGAGATTGCCATTGCATCGCTGATTAGCGAAGAAGGGGGTAACGGATATGCCGAAAGCGATTATATCCGCAAAACATTCTCATTACAAAAAGTACTTGTCAACTTTATTGAGATTAAGAAAGGCGGCATGTTTAGCAAAAACAAATTTTCACTTTTTGTAAGCTGCGGCACAGAACTGCCCTGTGGCCTATCAGTGTTTGCACAAGAAGGCTCTTTCCCAATAGATATCGACCATTTGCAGCCAATAACGACTGTGGATAAAAGTCTTATAATGCCTGGCGCGCCCTATGAGATTGCATTGACATACGACCGTCGCACAAAAGGAGAGCTCTTTTTCCGTATTTCGGCCGCCGAAGCGGACAAACGCGACGCCATAATTGTTAACCCAGAATTTAAAAGCATAAAATAGGCCGATTCTTATTAGTCATCGACAATGATTTATTCTTAATAAAAATACTAAAAACAATATCCTATGCCAACACGTATTTGTCCTTATTGCTATACTCCTTTCGATTTGAAAGACATACTTTTCAGATGTGCCAATCCCAATTGTGTTATACAACACGACGAAGCCCTGTCGGAACATTGGGGCGACAGTAGAGACCTACACCCCATAGCTCCAGCCAAAAAGAAACTATTTGGTGGCAAACCTGACTATGGTGTGTGTCCCGAATGCAAAAAACAAACATACAAAGTAATCTGCCCTCATTGTCACAACCAAGTACCGGCACACATGGTTGAGGAAGGTGGTAAAATCATTTCCATCATTGGTGCGCAATCGTCGGGCAAAACAGTTTATGTATCAATACTGATTGAGGAACTGATGCGATATGGATTCACGCTTGGCAATATCGGCGTTATGGCTTCGACAATAGCCGACAAAGAGGATGAAAGCACTCAGTACCGCTACAACGAGGAACTATATGGCCCCATATACCGCTATAATAGCCTTCCCAGCGCAACGCCACGTGAACAAGGCAAGAAAAGGCCTCCATTCATCTTCGAACTATGCAAAAAAGGCCAACCAAGCGTTTTCCTAGTCTTCTACGACAACGCAGGGGAAAACTTCCACGACGTGAAAAGCATGGGCAACGATGCCAAATATTTGATACATAGCGATGCATTTATTTACCTTATAGATGTTTTGCAAATCAGGGACGTCAACCATCGTCTGAATATTCCCAACTTCGTGGAACACAATTTTGACTTTGGTTTTGTAGGGAATACCATTATCGAGTACTGCAAGAGTGATGATGGAAAAGCAAACGCAAGCATTCTGAACAAGCCAATGGCCATTGTTCTTAATAAATTCGACAATATTTACAACCATGCTGATATGTTCGGTATGTCCACTATGCCCGGCATAGGCAGCAACCGCACCGATAGTATTTTCAAACTGCCAGGAGCCAATGGCGCCAAACGCAGCGACTTTGACCAAGTGCATGCAGGCATTGAGTACTTTCTGCGTACCCAGTGCGTAGAAGCACACGGCAACAACTTCATAAACAATGTTGAAAGCAACTTCAAAAATTACAAGTTCTTCGGCACATCACCTCTTGGTGGCGAACCTGTTGACGGCGCAATTGCCAACTTGAATCCATTCCGCGTCCTTGACCCTCTGGTTTGGTCTCTCGACCAAGTTGGATACAATTTCAATATTAGCGACTAGCAACAAGATCAAAACGAAAACACATGCGATAGAGCGTCATAACTCAATCAGCAACAAAAACATCACATTATCAACCACTAAATAAAGCGATATGAACAAGATATATAACATTCCATACGAGGAGATTTATTATTCTTCAACACAAAAATCGGCTGTAAGCGGAAGCATAGGATTCGGCGTACGTACCTACACCACCGATATGCCCACCAACGAGGTAAACGAAATTGCTGGAGCCTTCTCTCCCACCTATCCTGTTCCTACGGCACATCGAGTGACACAGGCTCAGTTGGTGCAAAGTCCAGAAATAGTCCTCGACTACCCTATTTCATACGAATACCGTATGCTAACTCTTGGTGATGGCACCAAACGCTACGTCATTGCCCGAACCGTATACGTAGGCATAGAATACGGCTATTTCTGCAACGGCAACGCCAAACGCGCTGGCAGCAACTTTTTCACCCACATGCTCATCTTCCGTCAAGAGCCACCCTTTGCACTGCTCAACGACATTGTGGAAGGTCGTGTATGTATGCCCAAAAATGGAATATGCACCCCCGAGAACCCTGAATGGCAAATGCTATTGACTGGAGAACCACAATTGTTGCAACGCCATGAGTCTGTTGAGCACGAGGAAAACGATGACACCAGCTGGGTTAAAGATCAACGCTTTATCACCCTGGCAAAAGCACTACTTCAGGCCCATACTAACGAAAAGCTTGGCAAAGACCCCATGCTTCAGAAAGTGATGGTGAAAACAACAATGGCAGAGAGCAAAGAACTGGTCAAACTAATGTCGCACATGCCCGATTCTGTCTTGGCTCTATTTCCTTTCTCAAGCAACATCATGCAAGGATCTATGCCAAACAACTACCGTTTGGCAATGGTAAACGAATGGAACTCCACACAACAATACACCAACAACTACGTATATGTTGATTTCACCAACAACGCAGTTTCCAACATAGAACAGAACTTTCTTTTTGAGAAAATAGACGAACTATCCGCCGCCGGCGACGCCGAAAAAGTGACAAAACTAATGGCCTACTATCTCAATGTAGACTTCTCAAATCAGAATGAGTACCCTTTTGTTTATGATATTTTCCTATCGGTACAAACACCGGTGGATTTGCCGTTGGCTAAAATAGACAACATATTTATAGACAAAACCATACAATTAGCTTTGCCTGAAGATGACGCCGCAAAACTATGGGCAAAGATTAACGCAACATTCAAAGCCAGCTTGTTGCAGATGGAAAACGGCAACACCATGGTGAACGCAATACACATGATTCACTACTGCCGTCAAAAAGGATGCCCATTACTCCACATTGACCAAGAAACTGTCGACACAATGACATCTCTCTTCTTCGACAGCGATATCAATTTGAAGAATTTCTCGACCAAATGCAGTCCCGAAATGATTCTTCCCCTTGTCAACCTACGCAACGTGAGCGAAGAACGATTTTTCTCCGTACTGCGCAACTGCAATCTCACATCCTATTGGTCGACATTCGTCAAACATTACTACGGCAATGACTTGTCAAAACAGTTAGATCGATTAATGGGTGAAATGGTTGCCACAAACCAACTTGCCGAAAACGATCGCGAACAGCTACGTGAAGTTTTCTTCCCACTTTCAAACAATTGGAAAGAGATTTTGCACTGGTTTGTAGCTCATCCCGATGCAATAAAGCCCTACAAAGCAACTGCTATCACAATATGCGCCGCACAAGAAGAAGAGACTTTTTCTCTGCTCATCAACGCCAGCGACGCATGTAAGAAGGAAGTTGCCGAAATACTGGCTCCAACAGCCATATCCTATTATAAAAAACGTATGGAGGCAAAGAAAGGAGAAACTTCACGTCTTCTCGCAGCTCTATGCAACAGGATATCTGCCAATACGTTCTGTCACATGGGTCTTGATAACATATTCAAAATGTATGTCGACCATGCTTTTGTTTCGCCCTCAAAAATCAAACTGGAAACCATAGAAACAATTCTCGCTCTCAAACTTCAAGCTACCGAAAGCAATGCTCTCACCCGTTTGGAGCACATTCGCGCAATCATGAAGGGAGAAGTAGTAACCAATGTAAACTTCGAAGACCTCAAATTTGAAATAGACAGAGGTGGTTCCAACCGAGATTACAAAGCGGCCCTTTTTGTCGACTGGATAAAAGGCAAACGCCGTGAGCGTCAAGAGGTAATAAGTTATTGTGATTTGATTGACTGGCGCTCAATAAGTAAAAACGAGCACAAAAACTATATTGTAGCTATTTGGAATTCAAAGATGGAAAGTCAAGCAGCTATAGACACTATTATGTACATAATCCACCTGGCAGGATGGAAGAAAGAAGATATCGCCGCTTTTATTAGCTATTGCAATGGCAGCATTAAGCTCGCCGACCTTGGCACAGCTGTTCAGAAAGAGAATTCGTTCTTCCGAAAACTGAAACGTTTCTTCAAAAGATTAGGAAAGAAAAAATAACTCTTTACATTAAACAACACATTTTTATAACCTCTTAATCACTTAAACAATATGAGTTTCACAGATTTTAGCGCCATGGGATGGATTATCCTTGGACTTACCGTTACATCATTCATAACCATCTGCCTTCTATTCTTTATTGGATTAAAATGGCATGAAACCAACCTATACCGCCGTCACAATAAAGACGGTATGCGCCGTATGATTGTTTACGACTCCCCACTATACATGTATGTTGGAACATTTTTCATTTCCGTACTCATTTCAATATTTGCGGCCTTTTTGATGGTAGGTGCTTTTGAAGGCGTTCTTTGGCTAATATGTTGGATACTTAAAATACTAGCAGTCATAATTATAGTAGTAGCATGGATCGCCATAGTAGGAGGTGTTATTTGCACCATAGCGATGCAATTGTGGGGCATTCTCGTTGCCATAGCTGGCGGTTTGTTGCTGGCAGCAGGACGATGGCTGAAAGAGGTGATGACCGATGGTGTGGAATGGTGTGAGGAACTACTCTCCGATGTATGGGATATGTCAACAGATGTGGTAGCATTTGGTATTGATAACATTGGCTCAATATTATTAATAATTGCGACACCAGTGTTTATAATCCTCAGCATTGCCGCTGTTATCATTATTGTCGACCTTATCTGTATGGGTACTGAAGCCATCATAAACTCCATATACAAAGTTCATCGCAAATGCCCTTATTGTGGTAACGACAAAGGATTCGACTATATCATTAATGGTAAAGTCCACCCTGTGCCCCTACATCCTGGCATGTATGGCATTTTCTACCAACATACACCTGATGGAGAAAAGATTCCAACTATGCTTCTTAACGGTCGCGGAAAACTGACACGCCGTTGTCACAATTGTAATAATGACATAACAAACGAAGGCGACCACACCTACGGAACTGATATCCATATCGGCCTTGTCGGAGCTCCGGCAGCTGGAAAATCCTACATGCTTTACACCGCACTCAGCACTATGGAGAAAAAGTATGAACCCAATCTTACTCAAACCGACAAAGATGACGAAACTGACATCAAACAAAAGAATGAGCTCATAAAGAAAGGCGGTGATATACAAACCGCTACAGCCCAACGCTACCATGCCGTACAGATGATGTTCAAACCCGAAGGGCGTCCTGTACCATATCACCTCTATTTCTACGATGTCGCAGGTGAGGCATTCAACCAGATGATGGATGAGGATACTCGTAAAATGGCTCTACAATTCTATGATAATGTCAAGAGCATTGTATTTGTCCTCGATCCACACCGTTTCGACCCCAAAGCACCTGGCGTACGATATAGTTATGAGTTTCTTGAATGGCTTAAGAACCATGGCGGAGACGAATCGGACGTATACAATCCCAACGAACTTTATAACCGTCTTCGTGAATTCATCATACAAGCAGGTCGCAAGCTGAAAGATATCGATTTCAACTTTGCTCTAGCCAAATCGGATATGGGTTATTTGCAAGCACTAAAGACACAAGCCGCCGAAGGTGAGAATCTTCTTGAAAAAATCATTAATAATGACTTAGGTCTTTCAGCTACACTCATCAGTGCTTGCAAAGAGTTCCGCTCAGTCAATTTCTATTCAGTATCAGCACTAAATGGTTCCAACAGTGTACCAAAAATGGTCGTAGAGATATTGAACCGTCAGGGTGTCAAAGAAATGCAAAAAAACGACTTTTGATTTAGAGGCTTCTCTTAAATAACAACAATAAAGAAAGGATTCTAAAATGGGATCATCACTGATTACCATCGCCATAGGTTTAATTATTTGGATGTTCATCCCTAAATGGATAAAATATGGCAAAAAGAAAACGCGTCAAACCATACAATTTTGGTGCAATATAATAGGCATAGTTATTATGCTATTAGGTATCATATCGCTAATTAACAATTTTACCGACTTGTTATAACGAAAAAAGAAAGTCCCGATCACAATCGGGACTTTCTAATATTTAACAAAAAAGGAGCTCATTTATGAACTCTTTTTTTTGTTTTATTTTCTGGATTCCAAAAGAAGTTCCATCATCTTGATGGCACTTACACTAATGACTGTACCAGGTCCGAAGATGGCAGCTGCTCCAGCCTTGAAAAGGAAGTCATAATCCTGTGGAGGAATAACGCCTCCTACGACAACCATAATGTCTTCACGTCCCAATTTCTTAAGTTCTTCAATAACTTGAGGAACAAGGGTCTTATGACCTGCCGCCAATGAGCTAACGCCAAGTATATGAACGTCGTTCTCTACAGCTTGTTTTGCAGCCTCTGCTGGGGTCTGGAAGAGCGGTCCCATATCGACATCAAAACCGAGGTCGGCATAGCCTGTAGCGACGACCTTGGCACCACGATCATGACCATCCTGACCCATCTTAGCCACCATGATACGAGGACGACGGCCTTCGAGTTTGGCAAATTCATCTGTAAGCGACTGAGCTTTCTTGAAAAGGTCGCTATCCTTTGTCTGAGTGCTGTACACGTTACTGATAAGATTAATTTTTGCTTTATAACGTCCGTAAACTTTTTCAAGAGCATAGCTGATTTCACCCAACGAAGCGCGTTTGCGGGCGGCATCAATGCTTAGTTCAAGGAGATTGCCCTGACCGCTTTCCGCACAACGGGTAAGAGCGTCGAGAGCAGCTTGTACCTCGTCATTATTACGTTCAGCACGCAATTTGGCTAGACGCTTCAACTGAGCCTCACGAACAGCAGTATTGTCAACCTCGAGGGTATCAATAGGATCCTCATGGTCGAGACGATACTTATTGATACCAACAATAGTGTCAACATTGCTGTCGATACGGCTTTGCTTACGTGCAGAAGCCTCTTCGATACGCATTTTAGGAATACCACTCTCAATAGCCTTGGCCATACCGCCAAGTTTCTCAACCTCTTGAATATGAGCCCAAGCACGATGAGCCAACTCGTGAGTGAGAGTTTCAATATAGTAGCTGCCAGCCCATGGGTCAACAACGCGACAAACATTGGTTTCCTCTTGAATATACAACTGTGTGTTGCGTGCAATACGAGCACTAAAGTCGGTAGGCAAAGCAATAGCCTCGTCGAGAGCGTTGGTGTGGAGCGACTGGGTGTGGCCCAAAGCTGCACCCATAGCCTCAATGCAGGTACGTGCAACATTATTGAAAGGATCCTGCTCTGTAAGGCTCCAACCAGAGGTTTGACAGTGGGTACGAAGTGCTAGAGACTTGGGATTCTTAGGATTGAACTGGTTGACAATCTTAGCCCATAGCATACGAGCAGCACGCATTTTGGCTATCTCCATGAAATGGTTCATGCCAACTCCCCAGAAGAAACTCAGACGTGGAGCGAAGTCATCGATACTCATGCCAGCGTTGATACCGGCACGAAGATATTCGAGACCATCGGCGAGGGTGTATGCAAGTTCGATATCGGCGGTAGCGCCTGCCTCCTGCATATGGTAACCACTAATACTGATACTATTGAACTTTGGCATGTGCTTAGAGGTATACTCAAAAATGTCGGCAATGATTTTCATTGACGGCAGTGGAGGATAAATATAGGTGTTACGAACCATAAACTCCTTGAGGATATCATTCTGGATAGTACCTTGGAGTTGTTCCTGTTTAACGCCCTGCTCCTCAGCAGCTATGATATAGAATGCCAATACAGGAAGTACTGCGCCATTCATAGTCATAGATACGCTCATCTTGTCAAGAGGAATCTGGTCGAAAAGAATTTTCATGTCGAGAATACTATCGACAGCAACACCAGCTTTACCGACGTCACCAACGACACGCTCGTGGTCGCTGTCATACCCACGGTGAGTTGCAAGGTCGAAAGCAACCGAAAGACCTTTTTGGCCTGCAGCGATATTTCTGCGATAGAAAGCGTTACTCTCCTCTGCTGTGGAGAAGCCTGCATACTGGCGCACTGTCCATGGACGCATAACATACATGGTGCTGTAAGGTCCACGAAGGAAAGGCGCTATACCCGCGGCATAGTTGAGGTGCTCCATACCTTCCAAATCTTCCTTGCCATATACGGGCTTCACGTCGATCTGTTCAGGAGTTGTCCAGTTCTTCTCGATATGGTTTTCTTTCTCCCACTGTTTAAAGCTTTCTTGCTTTTCATTGTGGGATTTAAAATCAACATTTGAAAAATCAGGTCTCATTATCAGTAGTTTATATTTTTTATTTTTTTTTGCAATAAAATGCAAATATACACTTTTTCATTAAAATAGCATCAATAGGCATCCAGAAAAGTTCCTATAGCTTTACAATTATTAACATAATCACTAATATACAGAAAGTTACACACAATAACAAAATTCTATATTTGATTTGCATCTCAATAGGAAAGTGAAACTACATTTTTTCACAACCTTCATTGTGTCAACAAACAACAATACAATATAATACAACATTAATCTAAACCTCATGAAATATAGAAAGCCTCCAGATGCCACACAATAATAAAACGCAAATATCGTTTTAGTAAGAAACAAGAAGCTATGCTGCGGATTCAACAAATATTGCTCATTATTGTCTTTTTTTTCTCCATTTCTCATACGACCATAGCTAATGCTCAAAACTACACTAGCGATGACAAAAAGGCCGTTAAACTATATGAAAAGGGACAACAGGCTTTGTATCAAGGCAGAGGTGGCGAAGCCGCTGAATGCTTTGAACAAGCATTGAAAATTGACCCTGCTTTTCTCGAAGCTCATCTGATGCTGGCTGAATGGAACCTTGACGCTGGCAGCAAAGAAATTGCCACAAAGCACTACCGGGAAGTGGTGGAACGCAACGAGTCTTTCTTCACCATGGCTTGGCTACAACTAGGCAATTTGGAACTTGATAACGGCAATTGGGATCAAGCTGTCAAAGATTTTGAATCCTTCTTAAAATTGGACAAGAAAAATCCCGACCAACATCAAATGGCATCGAAAGGCATCGAGATAGCCCACTTCCGTCAAATGGCTATCTCCCACCCCGTCAACTTTGCCCCATCCAATTTGGGCGCTGGAGTCAACAGCAAAGACGACGAATACCTACCTTCGCTAACAGCTGATGGCCAGACTCTTATTTTCACTCGTCGAGGACCACGCAAAGCCAACACCACAGCTCGTACCCCAGGAGAAGAGGATTTCTACGTCAGTCATTGGGATGGTTCGTCTTGGGGAATGGCCGAAAGAATGCCAGAACCATTAAATAGTACCGACAACGAAGGGGCTGGATGCGTTTCACAAGACGGACGCATAATGTTTTTCACTGCTTGCGAACGCAACGACGGCGGTGGTCGATGTGATATATATATGTGCATTCGACGCGGTGACCAATGGAGCAAACCTCGCAATCTAGGAGCATCAGTGAATAGCGGCGCATGGGAGGCCCAACCCTCTTTCTCGATCGATGGCAAAACACTTTATTTTGTCAGCGACCGCAAAGGCGGATATGGTGGATCTGACATTTGGAAGACGACTTTCGAGAATGGCGCATGGAGCAAACCTGAAAATCTTGGCCCTACTATTAACACGTCGGGCAATGAAGGCTCTCCTTTCATTCATTACGATGATCAAACTCTATATTTCAGTAGCGACGGACACATAGGCATGGGCGGTACCGATCTCTTCATGGCGCGTAAAAACAACGATGGTTCATGGCAGAAGCCAGTCAATCTGGGATACCCTATCAATACCAATTCTAACGAGAGCAACCTCATTGTCGACGCATCGGCACAAAAAGCATATTATTCTAGCGACCGGAAGGGTGGATTTGGAAAACAAGACATTTATTCTTTCGACATGCCTACAGCAACAAGACCCACACCTTCACTCTGTTTCAAAGGCATAGTGTCCAACGCTAAGACTGGTGCAAAAGTTGCCGCAGACATCCGTGTAGTGAATCTTGAGAATGGCGAAACCATAGCCAACACATCAAGCGACAAACAAAGCGGTGAATATATCGTCAGCCTACCAGCCCTTCACAACTATGCCTTCTTGGTAACAGCAGACGGATTCCTTTTCCACTCACAGAATCAAGAGTGCCCCAAAGGCACTGATTTTAACTGTAAGCCTATCAAGATTGACATTGCCCTACAACCAATCGAGCAAGGAAGCCGCATAGCATTACGCAACGTTTTTTTTGAAACTGGACGATTTGATTTACTCTTAGAGTCGGAATATGAACTGAACAAAGTGGTGGAACTGCTCGAGAAAAATCCGACCTTGAGCATCGAACTTGGAGGCCATACCGACAATGTCGGCAAACCCGAAGCCAACCAAAAATTATCAGAACAACGCGCCAAAGCTGTGATGGTTTACTTGACAAACAAAGGAATAGAGCCGTCCAGATTATCTTATAAAGGCTACGGCGAGAGTCAACCTGTGGCGCCCAACGACACTGAGGAAGGTCGTGCCACAAACCGTAGAACAGAAATAAAAATATTGTAGGAGGATAATAATCATGAAGAAAAGTATTGTCATACTCACCGGCGCCGGCATTAGCGCCGAAAGCGGAATAAGCACATTCCGAGACAGTGACGGTCTATGGGAACAGTATCGTGTTGAAGATGTCGCCACTCCCGAAGGCTACGCCAAAGACAAAAAACTAGTACTCGATTTCTACAACCAGCGCCGCCGTCAGCTATCATCAGTAGAACCGAACGAGGGCCATCGTCAACTTGTAAGACTTGAAGAGAAGTATAACGTTCAAATAGTCACACAAAATGTTGACAATCTTCACGAACGAGCGGGATCTTCTAATGTGTTACATCTGCATGGCGAGCTTACAAAGGCTCGCAGCGAACGTGATAGCAACCTTATCACTGACATTGGGTACAATGACATCTTGCTCGGCGACAAAGCCAGCGATGGCGCTCAGTTGCGACCTCATATCGTTTGGTTTGGCGAAGCTGTTCCCAACATTGAAATTGCCGCCTCAATGTGCGAAAAATGCGACTTCTTTATTGTGATCGGAACATCAATGAATGTTTACCCCGCAGCGGGCCTCATTCATTACGTTCCACGCTCTGCGCCATGCTGGCTGATAGATCCAAAGGCTGTGGCAATATCTCGAAACATCAAAGTAGTGCAAGAAAAAGCAGGCACTGGCGTCAAAAAAGTTGTCGACGAACTATTGTCAATGGCATAAATTATTTTTTAAACATATTATTTAAATCTCTTTTTTTCGTGTATTTTTGCACCCAAAAAATAATTATTTATTAATCATGAAAAAATATCTATTTCTTGCATTAGCAATAAGTTGCGCTTTATTTGCACAAGCCCAGACCATCACAGTTTCCTACAACGGAACCTCTTATTCTAACAATGACACACTAAAAGTCAAGGCCACAAGCGATGTACTCGAACTCTATCCAACTTTTCGCTATGACGGTGACAACGAATATATTGTTGCCAGGATCTCCAATACTAAGACAAACAACAGTGCCATTGAGCTTACTCAAGTGTGCACAGGACTAAGCTGCATGGTAGGAATGAATTCAGCCCCTTTCCGTCTTTACAACGGACAGGATTACAGTGACTGCCACTTCGTTTTTGAAATGCCTGCATCTCAAGATTTAGGATTTTTTAAAATGACTATTCGTGACACAGCAAATAGCAATATTTCTGCCTCGATATTCATTTCAGTGGAGACTCCCACTGCCGGAATAATCACAGCAAACACCAAGACCACTCTCTCTGCCTATCCTAACCCCGTATGTGACAATGTAAAAATAAACTACACCAATGCCATCGAGGGCAACACAATGATTATTGCCGACATGAGTGGTCGTATTGTACATACCGTCACCATTAATGCTACCGAAGGAACTTTAAATATTGATGTATCCAACCTACCCAAAGGTATCTATATGTATGGCATAACCGGTCAGACAATGAAAAAAATGGTAGTTAAATAATGATTCAATACCATAAGATAAAAAAGAGGCCCAATTGAAGGCCTCTTTTTTATTATCAACAACATACTATCTGATTATCAATCGTGTTAAAATTTTGTTAATAAGTATATAAGAGACACCTAGTACCAAAACATACTGAATGTGTATCTTAGCATTCGAAAATTATGCATGGGCAATGTGCATAAGGTTTTGTAATTGTGTAATAAATATCTTTCATAGTATGGGAGCTAATGAGCTATTTTTGAATTTTGAAGACATATCGTCGACAACACCATCGGACAATGGTCAGAAACGGCGTGCTAATAAAACTCGCAAACAAAACAACGATAGCACAGACACAAAAACAACCGACAATAGCACATCATTGCAACAGCCCGAAGCCAAAAACACATCATTCATTGAAAAGAAAGTAAGTACACCTATTATGGACCGCAAAAAAGTGGACACACTCAGAGTCTACACACCTGAGGAAATCATGAAGTCGTCAATAGAGTATTTCCATGGCGACGAACTGGCTGCCAATGTTTGGATGAACAAATACGCACTTCGCGATGGGGACAAAATCTACGAACTAAACCCCGACATGATGCATCACCGTTTGGCCAAAGAATTTGCACGTATAGAAAGCAAATATCCCAATCCTATGAGCGAAGATGACATTTATGGCTTGTTGAAAGACTTCCGCTATATCATTCCTCAAGGAAGTCCAATGTCCGGTATTGGCAACAACTTTCAGGTCGTGTCGCTATCCAACTGTTTTGTCATAGGCAACAGCGGCAACAGCGACTCCTATGGAGGCATAATGAAAATAGATCAGGAGCAGGTCCAGCTCATGAAACGTCGTGGCGGTGTAGGACACGATCTAAGCCATATTCGCCCTGGTGGCAGTCCCGTAAAAAACAGCGCTCTGACATCTACAGGTATTGTACCTTTTATGGAGCGCTACTCCAATACCACTCGCGAGGTTGCTCAAGGTGGTCGCAGAGGCGCTCTCATGCTCTCCATATCAATCAAACATCCCGACGCTGAAAATTTCATCGACGCTAAGTTGGAACAAGGTAAAATCACTGGTGCCAATGTCTCTGTCAAAATCACCGATGAATTCATGCAATGCGTAATGGATGGTCGCCCATTCGTTCAGCAATACCCAATTGATGCAAAAGAGCCATTGGTAACTAAAGAGATTGATGCTCGCGCTCTCTGGAACAAAATCATATCCAATGCATGGAGCTGTGCCGAACCCGGAGTCCTTTTCTGGGACACTATCATCCGCGAATCTGTACCAGACTGCTATGCCGATTTCGGATATCGCACCGTCAGCACCAATCCCTGCGGTGAAATACCTCTTTGCCCATACGACAGTTGCCGTCTGCTGGCAATCAACCTCTACAGCTATGTTCGCAATCCTTTTACAGACAAGGCGGAATTCGACTATGACTTATTCCGTAAGCATGTCACCATGGGACAACGCCTTATGGACGACCTTATCGACCTAGAGTTGGAAAAGGTTGAAAAAATCATCAACAAGATTGAATCAGATCCAGAGAGCGATGAAATCAAGAGCGTTGAAAAGAACCTTTGGCTCAACATTAAGATGAAGTGTCTTGAAGGCCGCCGCACAGGTTTCGGTATTACCGCTGAGGGCGACATGCTGGCAGCTCTTGGTCTGCAATATGGCAGCGAAGAAGCTACCGCTAAAGCTGTCGACGTTCAACGCACTCTGGCATGTACAGCCTATAGTAGCTCGGTAACAATGGCCAAGGAACGTGGCTGTTTCCCAATTTTCGACGCAAACCGTGAAAAACTGAACCCCTTCATACAACGTCTTGCCGAAGCTAACCCTGAGATGTACAAAGAAATGCTCACATATGGTCGCCGCAACATAGCCTTGCTAACCATTGCTCCTACCGGCACCGTAAGTATCTGCACTCAAACAACTTCTGGCATCGAACCAGTATTCCTCGTTTCCTATAAACGTCGCAAAAAAATTAATCCCAACGACAAAGACACATCCAAACATAAGGTCATTCAAGACCAAAGCGGTGACTGGTTTGAAGAATACAATGTATTCCACCCAAAATTTATCGACTGGCTTAAAATAAACGGATACAATGTCGATGAAGTTTTATCCATGAAGGATGCTGAATTGCAAAAAGTGATTGAGAAATCGCCCTACAACAAAGCCACTTCAGCAGACATCGACTGGGTTAACAAAGTCAAAATGCAAGGCGCCATACAGAAATGGGTAGACCACTCTATCAGCGTAACAGTCAACATACCAAAAGAGACTTCCAAAGAAACCGTTCGTGAGATTTACGAGACAGCATGGAAATCGGGCTGCAAAGGTTGTACCATATATCGTGATGGCAGCCGTCATGGTGTCCTGGTTAGCACCGACGAGAACAATACCCAACATTTTGGAGAGACAAAAGCACCCAAACGTCCCAAAAAACTCGAAGCGGAAATTGTGCGTTTCAAAAACAACAAGGAAGACTGGATTGCTGTAGTAGGTATGTATGATGGTCGCCCCTATGAAATATTCACGGGCCGTGCCTCTAGCTTCCTGCTTCCTCAAAGCGTAGAAAAAGGATGGGTTGTGAGAACCAAAGAACCCGGCGACGAACATGCTCGCTATGATTTCCAATTCCTCGATCCCGACGGATACAAAGTAACCATCGAAGGTCTGTCCCGTACCTTCAAGCAAGAGTATTGGAACTATGCCAAACTCATCAGCGGCATTCTCCGTCATGGTATGCCTATACCCAACGTTGTAGACCTAATCTCAAAACTCAATTTCGATGTCGACTCCATTACAACTTGGAAAAATGGTGTAGCCCGCGCGTTGCGCCGTTACATTAAAGATGGCACTGCTACCGATGAAGTATGTCCCGATTGCGGTCAGAAGAGTGTGGTTTACAGTGGCGGATGCAAACATTGCACCAACTGCGGATGGAGCAAATGTAGCTAATTCTTCACCTAATTCTATAAATATCAAGGGCGGTAACTCAATAAAGGTACCGCCCTGTTCTTTTCATTAAACACAACTGATCTAATTACGCTTCATAAATGTAAAATGGCGTACTGAACCCAGAAGAGGATCATAATAAAGAGTCATCCTCTGATTATTATTACTCATAGATAGGTCAAAGTCGAGATACTCATAATCGCTGCCATCATCATCACTACCGACATAGCGAGACAGATGTAGTATCGAATCACGATCCAGATAGAAATCCCATACATAGTCACTTGTAAAGGGACGATACTCCCATGCACCATTTTTAACTTCTACTTCATCGCCATTAAAATCGAGGACTAATGCATTACCCTTTGTATTAGCCAGCAGCACCCATCGTCCTTGTAATATATCAGTAGGAATGCTGTCATCTTTACATGATGACAAAGTCATAGCAACAAAAGCAACAAATAAAAAAACAAAAAACTTTCTCATATTATTTAAATAATAAGGTTAAACTAATGATAATTAAAACATGACAATCAATTCCCAAATGTCACATGACCATCCGACTCAACCCAGGTCTTACCATTATATGGTCTACCAGCATTGAGTCTGTCAACCAATTTCCCACCACCATCAATATCACATGGAGCAGAGAGTTGTGCATTATTGCCATTATCCTGACCATAAGTGCCACACAAAGATAATCCCGAAGGATAATAACAATGATGTATTATGAAACGGTAATTATTTGACTGAGAAGTACCAGCGACGCCATAAGTATTGTCTCCGGAAAGTGTGCCGTAATAATAGCAATTGGAAATAGTGTCACTGATAAAAATATTCACTCCGTCACCGGCGATTCCCGCGACCTTGTTTCCGCTGATATCACAGTATGCATAGCTGTTGCTAATGCACAAACACTGTACACGACCCACAAGACCTCCGGCATTTACCCTTGTCGCACCACCGGTTACAGAGATATTACCCTCATTGAAGCAGTTAATCATCTTCCTGAAAGAAATACCTGTATTATTGCCAAGGACACCTCCGATATATTTATCATTATTCGAGGTCTGAGAGCATATTATCTCACCATGATTACTACAACAACTTATATTGCCATTAGTGTTACCGACAATACCACCGACAAACGTATTGCCGCCATTGACTCCAGATAGTCTAATATCACCTTCGTTACGGCAATTTTTTATTGTGTCAGAGCCTTGCAAGTAGCCTACAATGCCTCCACAAGATATTTCCCTTGAGTATCCTTGTCCTGATGTAAAATTGATATCACCTATATTAATACAGCCACTAATAGATGAGAATTTTGAAAAATAGCCTACAATACCGCCTATTTTACTTCCGTCTGAAGAAATATTTCCTTCGTTGCGACAGTTAGTTATAGCAGCACTATCTGCTTTGCCCAACAAACCTCCAACATAACCTTGGTAATTGCCAATTGTGCAAGTGAAATCGACACGATTAACGCAATTATCAATAATTGAACCTTCTGTTGCCTTGTATGATAAAGTCCCGTATATACGATCCGAATTCTCAACTATAGGTGTAGGTGAAGCCTCGTGTGAAGCATCCAAAATAAGGTTACGAACAGTACCGCCATTTATAGAGTTGAACATAGGAGTTTCGGGGTTGGAAAGAGTAACCGTGTGTCCATTACCATCAATTTTAGCACATAGTGTGCTGACGCTGCTACTAACAGTAATATCGTTTACAAGCGTAATATATTTATCACTGTTTGATAATGCACCTGAATTCTTAACAATATCCCAAGTTGATTCAGATGAGACAAGCATAGGTTGTGAGGCAGACCCTGTCATCACCAATGGTTCTATACTAGCACCTCCTGAGACTTGCAGTTGTGATCCATTAAATGTATGTTGTTCAAATGTGTATAAATAGCCTTTGTCGAAATCAGTACCTCCTGAACCAACGTTTTTCTTATCAAAAACGACGACATTAGATGAAGCATCTTCCAAGATATAACGCAATCTAAATTTAGTAATTCCTGTCACAGGCGGCACAATAAGATAAAAATCCTTAACATCTGACGACAAAGAGACCGGAGATGCGAAATATAATGTACGAATAGTGTCATTTGTTCCAGATGGCGAAGTGACATTCCATCCACTACCGGAATGAGATGCCACAAATGTTCCAGATAGTGATTGATTAGAACTAACCTCAATGGCACACAGATTTGCGCCAATACCAGAGCCAGAAGCATTAACTCTGAAATGCAAAAGAGCACAAAGATTTTCAAACGCCAAATGCTTGTCGGTAGAGGCGGCAGCCATAACACTATGAAGTACTTGATAACCACCAGACACAGAATAATTCTCTCGACGAGGAAGGTCGATCACAACGGAACCGTCAGGTCTAATATTGGTAATATCAACTGGATAAGAAGCATAATAACTCTCGCCATAAGGGGTGACGTCAGTAGAATGAATAGTTGCCTTATTGTTATCAGATTCATCGACAGAAACAACACAGACCGTATTGTTTATACGGACTAGGTCGCCATTACTCCAAAAGACAGTAGAAGATGATATATAATCTTTAGAATCATTATAGTTTTGAATGACAGCTGTAAAATAGTCGTCATCTTTGCTACAAGCACAAAACAATAAGATAGCGGCCACAAAGGAGGAAAAAAGGCGAGATATTTTATTCATTGAAAAAAAAATTTAAATAAAAAAATTGCCAGGTAATGTTGGATAAAAAAAGGGAGCCAAAAAAATGACTCCCTTAAAAAAGATTGGCGGCGACCTACTTTTCCACGAACAAGCGCAGTATCATCGGCGATGCGGGGCTTAACTTCTCTGTTCGGAATGGGAAGAGGTGAACACCC
>ONEY01000028.1 GCA_900316965.1 uncultured Bacteroidales bacterium | reverse complement strand
TTCGTCAGTCGCTATCCTTATTATGCTCGCTACGCTCGCCTCTCTTCTTTATTACAGAAAAAAACAGAAAAAACAGAAAAATTACAGAAATTTGCTTGCTGGCGCTCACTTACTTGCTTCGTCAGTCGCTATCTTTATTATGCTCGCTGGCGCTCGCCTCTCTTCTTCATTACAGAAAAAAACAGAAAAAACAGAAAAAAACAGAAACTTTTGCCTGCGGCAGGCTACGGCAACGCTAACGTTAACCTTAACCTTAACTTGGCTCGCTGACACAAGATTCTTAATACTTCTATATTTTATTATCCCAGTCCATATTCTTCTGGTATGATGAGAATTGGCGCTAGGGTAACAAATTGTTGGGATTTAGGATTCGGGTGGGCTTCATATATAGGTCATTGAAGTTGTATAATAAGCCTAATTCATATCCTGTAATGGATAGGTAGTTTCGAACCTGTGCTTTGTGGATGTCTAACAACTCTGAAACGGATTTCAATTCTACTATTATCTTGCCATAACATACGAAATCTGCTACATAATAGGCATTTAACTGTGTGCCTTTATATGCAAGACGAAAGGGTTTCTCTTGCTCGAAGGGTATATCTCGTCGTATAAACTCTAAGGCTAGGGCTTCTTGATATACTTTCTCTAACAGTCCTACTCCCATAATTTTATGAACTTCATAAACGGCACCATTTATCTCTGATGACTCTCTCTTGTATAGAAAATCGTCGTTATTCATAATAGTATTGTTAGTCAATATCTTGGTTTTAATTGGGTTGTTGCGTTTAAACTGCTTTTTAAAAAAAATCTGTTTGCAAAAGTACTTCTTTTATTTTAATTATTACAGAAAATTTTTTTTCACGAGCATTTACTTCTTGGCTCGCTGACGCTCGCTCTTTTTTTCATTACAGAAAAGGACAGAAAAAACAGAAAAAAACAGAAATTTGCTCGCTACGCTCACTTACTTGCTTCGTCAGTCGCTATCTTTATTATGCTCGCTGGCGCTCGCTTGCTTTTTCATTACAGAAAAGGACGGAAAAAACAGAAAAAAACAGAAATTTGCTCGCTACGCTCACTTACTTGCTTCGTCAGTCGCTATCCTTATTATGCTCGCTGGCGCTCGCCATATTTTTCATTACAGAAAAGGACAGAAAAAACAGAAAAAAACAGAAATTTTTGCCTGCGGCAGGCGAATTCAACCTTAACGATAACCTTAACCTTAACCTTAACGCTAACGTTAACCTTAACCTTAACGATAACCTTAACACTTTTTCAATATATGAGGGATAGGATGTCTTTTATTGTATTGGTGTCTTCGTGTTGGTTGTCGATTGTTGGTGGATGGCTTGCCGATGAGTTGACTAGGATGTTTCGTATTCTGTCTGTGATGGTGGTGTCGAGGGAGTCGGTGGCGATCTCTACATTGGTGATGACGCCGTTCTTTTCGTCGACGGTGATTGCCAACTCTACTTCGCCCCATTCAAACTGCCCTTTCTTGGTTGCCACAAAGGTGCTCCAATTGCCGTAAATCCAGTCGGCACTACAAAAATGGTCGTGGAGCTCTATAACCTGCGGCTCTTTCATGATGTCATGAAAATCAATGGTTGTGGCTTTCTGACCATATACTTCTTCAAAGGCGTCGTGAAGCGCTGGAATGATGTTGGAACTGTCTATGGTGGCTAGTTCGGAAAGGTTGACTACGCGACTCTTGACGGACGCGACTCCGTGTTTGTGTAGTTTGGCGGGCTTGGGTTTTAGGTATTTTTGCAAGTCGTCTAAATTGCCTTTTATCAAGATGGTGCCGTGGTGAAGTCGTTGGTGGCGCCCTTTGGAGAAGGCGTTACCGCTGAATTTGCGTCCCTGACAGAGGATGTCGTTTCTGCCGCTCAGCTGACTTTCTATCCCGAAAGTGAGCAGGGCTCGTCGTATAACCTCAAATTGGAGTGCCTGGTCGTAGAGGTCGTAGGGCGCTATGAAGCTGAAGTTGATGTTGCCGTCGTCGTGGTATACGGCGCCGCCACCGGTGGTGCGCCTCATAACATATCCGCCATCGTTGTTCAATGCCTCGATGTTGCATTCTGAGTATGGATTTTGGTTTTGGCCTATGACTACGGTGCGACGGTTTTTCCACAGATATAGGACGACGGTTCCATCGTCGGGTTGGGATACGAAATAATTTTCCACAGCGATGTTCCAATAGGGGTTGGTTTGGTCGCTGACAATAAATGATAGTTTCACAATTTGATTATTATTGGAGTGTGTTCTACAATTTGAAGGATAGCGACAGATAGTTGGGTGCTTGACCAAGATGGTAGTTGCGACGAGCGAAGGAGAATTCGAATTTCTTGGTACGCAACCCAAATCCGTAGCAGAAGCCGCTGAAGTTGATGTTGGTGCGGCTGTTGGCGCTCATCTCTACGGTTTGTCGGTATCGGTATCCTAGACGTATAAAGAAAACATTTTTGATTTCCGCCTCGAGTCCTATGGCGACGTGTCGCATGGCTTGATCTAGGATTTTGGATATGCCGTCGTACCAGGGTTTCTCGATAGGAAGACCGGTGTAGGGGTCGATTTCCAGCTCGCTGTTGAGTGGGTCGCTATAGCTTAGCTGCCATCGTGTAAGGTTGTTTAATTCCAGGAAAAACCGGAAGGGCGCTTTGTTGACTTTGTATGACAATGCCGCGGAAATGTCAAAGGGTAGGTATTCTGTGGTGCCATCAAAGGTGGCTAGCTGTGCGCCAATGTTTCTGCCTTGGATGGTGGCGGCAAAGCGTTTGTCGTCGGAGACATAGCTGCCGGCGACATTGAGTGCTATGGCGAAAGCGGTGTAGGATTCGTACTGCGACAATACGGGTCGTAGTGAGGCTCCGATCGAGAAATTGGAGTCGACGCTCATTCCCCATGCCACGGATATGGCTACATCGGAAGCCCCGAAAGCGCCTTGCTCTACCTCTTCCTCGTCGAAGCCTTGAAAACGGCCGTAGCTGTTGAAGTGGAAGGAGAAGAGGAAGGCTCCGAGACGTCGGGTGTCGAGGCCATAGGCGACAGAACCGAAATTGCTGCCGGAGAATAGACCTACGTAGTTAAGCGCCAGTCGGTGGTTGTATTGGGGCGAAATCAGGGAGGGGTTGTCGAGTCCCACATTGAGGTCGTAGGGGGCGAAGAGGGGTAGGTAGTTGACTCCTAGTGCGGCAGTCCGTGCCGAGGAGGGCATTTTAAGCAGCGAAAGGGTGTTGAGTCCTGCCACTTGTGACGATGCCGTAGGGGTGGCGAGAATATGAAAAGTGAGAATTGCGGCAAATAGCCCAATCCTCATTGTCAATTTCTTACCTTTCAGCATGATGGACTTGCAATGCATTGTTGACATCGTTCACATAATGAAGTCTTCAATCGTTCCACTCCTCTTTTCCGCCTTCGGTGAGGAATCCGCTCTTCATCTTTTTGCCCACTTTTTTTCTGATGATGTATTTGCCGTTCATTATCAGTACTTCATCGTATTTGAAGTCGGTGACAAAGCGGCCTTGGACATCGACAAAGGCCCATTTACCTTTTTTGCGTAGGGCGGCGTAGCAGACGGGGTATTTGTGTTTGGCGTAGTCAATCTCGCATATTGCGGCATCGTAGACGATTTCGGTGAGGCTCTCGCCGCTAACGCCCACAAGGCCCCATTTGCCTTCTATCGAGACGGGGTACATGCCGCCGTTGGTTTCGTAAAGCACGGCGTCGTACTTGGGCATTATCGTCCAGTCGTTGTCTCTGTCCATATAGCCCCATCCGCCGTCTTCGCTTTGGCAGGGATAGTACATGGGGTATACTTCTTGCGAGTGGAGTGCGCCGCAAAAAGAAAAACAGAAAATTATGGCACACCATGCTGGGCGCCATAATTTTCTGTTGGTTATGAGATTGAATTTCAATTTTTCTAAGTTGGGTGAGACGTTTACCTTAACGTTTTTTGTTGCGTTCGTGACGCATGAGGTGGCTGGGTTCGAGAGCCATGCGGTCGGTTTCGAGCAGTGAGGCTACGCCTTCGTCTACGCGACGTTTCTCTTCGCATGCCGGGCAGTGGCAGTCCTCATGGTATTCGCGGGGTTCGGTATAGGTGGTGATGACACCTTCGAAGTTGCGGAGGATGACCTTGTCGGGGCTTTGCGAAATGACATACTGTGGCATGACGGGGGTCTTTCCGCCGCCGCCGGGAGCGTCGACAACAAAGGTGGGTACTGCATAGCCGCTGGTGTGGCCACGGAGGTTTTCGATGATTTCGATACCTTTGCTGACGGGAGTGCGGAAATGCTCAAGACCCATGGAGAGGTCGCACTGGTAGATGTAGTAAGGACGCACACGGTTGCGAACCAGCTCGTGCATGAGTTTCTTCATGATGTGTACGCAGTCGTTCACGCCACGCAGCAACACCGTCTGGTTGCCCAGAGGTATGCCGGCGTTGGCAAGGCGGGCAAGGGCCTGCTCAGCCTCGGGGGTGAACTCGTTGGGGTGGTTGAAGTGGGTGTTGAGCCAGATGGGATGGTATTTTTTCAGCATCTCGCAAAGCTCGGGGGTGATACGTTGCGGACAAACCACGGGGGTGCGGCTGCCGATACGGACTATCTCTACGTGAGGTATTTTGCGCAGACGGCCGATGATGTATTCCAGTTTCTGGTCGCTAACCATCAGGGCGTCGCCGCCGCTGAGGAGCACGTCGCGAACCTGAGGTGTCTTCTCGATATATTCCAGACATTTCTCGATGCGCTGGCTGGGGCTTTCGTCGTCTTTCTGTCCTGCGAAACGACGGCGGGTGCAGTGGCGGCAGTACATGGAGCACATGTCGGTGATGAGGAACAGGACACGGTCGGGATAGCGGTGGGTAAGACCAGGGGCAGGGGAGTCTTCATCCTCATGAAGGGGGTCGTTGAGGTCGGCGGGAGCGATGTTGCACTCTGCACCCTGGGGAATGGCTTGACGACGAATGGGATCGTAGGGATCGTTGGGGTCGATCAAACTCAGATAGTAGGGTGTGATGGCCATACGGAATTTGGCAAGGGCTTTTTTTATACCTTCGGCTTCTTCGTCGCTGAAAGTGAAATACTTGCTCAGTTGCTCGTAGGTCTCAATACGGTTTTTTACCTGCCATTTCCAGTCGTTCCACTGTTCGTCGGTGACATTGGGAAACAGCTCTTTTCTGCGATTTACTTTCATATGTATTGTATTTCTTATTTATTTATCGTTCAATGATATATTTGCCATGATGCGGATGGTTGTCCATAAATAGCAATGTGCAAAAATACAAAAAAAGTTGGAATGGACAAAAATTATTAACGGGCCTACGGCAACCTTAACGTTAACCTTAACGCTAACTTTTTTGAACACGAATTGCTTGGGCTCGCTGACGCTCGCCTCTCTTCTTCATTACAGAAAAGGACAGAAATGACAGAAAAAAACAGAAATTTTTGCCTGCGGCAGGCTACGGCAACGCTAACGTTAACCAATATCAACGCTAACGTTAACGTTAACGTTAACTATTTTGAACTCGTATTACATGAGTTGTCGGTCGTTATTAAAGACTTTTGACGGGGAAGTTGAAATAGGTGTCGGGATAGGGCTCGTTGTTCAAGGTGAAGTGCCACCACTCGCAGTCGTATGGCTTGAAACCATGTCTCATCATGGCTTTGCGGAGTATCATGCGGTTGTTGAACTGTTCGGGAGTGAGTGTCCAAAGTCCTTTATCCTCGCGCCATTTGCCGCTTACTAGGTCGCCGCAGAAATCGGGATGGCTCTCTTTGCCAAACCAATCGTGGACGCCGCCCATGTCCACCTCTTTGCCCGAAGCCATATCGAAGAGGGTGAGGTCGAGCGTCGAGCCGCGCGAATGGCCGCTTTTTTCTGCAATATAGCCAAGTTCAAAAAGTCGGCTGCGGTCAACGTTGCTGTAGAAGTAGGGCTTCATAAGGGTGTCGTTGACGTCGGCGCCCCAACGCATAAAGTGGTCGACAGCCATCTGAGGACGATAGCCGTCGTAGATTTTCAGTCGGTAACCCATGGCCTTCACTTCGTCGCTTACGGCCTTGAGGCTGTCAGCGGCTTCGCGGGTGAGGAGTATTGTTGGCTCAAGGTAGCCGTCGACACGGGCTCCCACGAAGTTGTATGTGCCGTAATAGCGCACTTCGAGGATTGCGTCGGGCACGACATCGGTGAGCACAACAAATCCTGAGGCGTCGTCCTCAGGTAATACCTTGACTCTGTCGGCCGTTGTTGACGAGCATGCCGCCAACATAACGGTTATCGTTAGCAATAAAAGAACTTTGATTAGTTTCATATCCTTAACTTTAATTTAACCTTAACGTTAACCTTAACCGATTCCCTGGCGCGCTACTTTCCATTGCTATATATTACTTGGCTCGCTGACGCTCGCTATCTTTTTCATTACAGAAATAAACGGAAAAGACAGAAAAAAACAGAAATTTTTGCCTGCGGCAGGCTACGGCAACGCTAACGTTAACCTTAACTTATTACAATGACATTTCGCTATGCTACTATACGAAAAAAAACTGCCAGAAGGGTATATTCTTCCGGCAGTTTTCGTTATAAAATCTACCTTATGCGTAGAGTTCTTCGAAGATCTTGCGCAGTTTGGGGCTTTCGCGGAGCTCCTGCAGAGTGAACTCGGCGTGGCCTTTGGTGTACCCGTTACCCATGATCATGTTCACATCGCTTCCGATACCTTCAGCGCCGAGGCTGGCTTTGGTAAAGCTGGTGGCCATCGAGAAGAAGTAAACGATACCATCGTCCTTGGTGATGAGGACAGCGGTCATTTCCTGGTCGGGAACGTTGACGCAGTTGATGGTGACGTCGGCCATCTTGCCGTTGGTGAGGCGCTCGATGAGCTCGTAAACCTGGACGGGGGTCATGCCGGCAGCGCTTTCAACGATGTCGCAGAATCCGAGGTCCTTGATACGCTGTGTGCTCTTGGGGCTGTTGGCGATACCGATAACCTTGCCGGTCACACCTACGCGTTTCTTGGCCTCGTAGCAGCAGAGCATACCGCTCTTTCCACCAGCGCCGAGAACGACGACGGTTTGGCCATACTGGCAAAGCTTGGCTGTCTGTGCGGGAGCGCCGGCAACGTCGAGTGCGCTGAGGGCGAGTTTCTCGGGCATATCATCGGGAATCTTGGCATAGATACCGCTCTCAAAGAGGATGGCCTTACCCTTGATGTCGACCTGGTCGATTTCGGGACGGATTTCGCCGAATGAGTCGATGCGGAGAGGTGTGAGGGAGAGGCTGACGAGGGTAGCGATACGGTCGCCTTCTTTGAGGTCGATTTTGCCCTTCAGAGCGTCGCCAATCTTCTCTACCTTGCCGAGAAGCATACCGCCAGAACCAGTACGACGGTTGCGGTGCTTGCCCTGCAGCTCGACATTGAGGAGCATCTCTTTCTTTACCTCTTCAAGGATTTTCTCCTGGCTTGCGCCTTCACCGGCCTGCTCTTTTGCATAGTTCATGATGTCGGTGAACGAAGCGGAGTCAACATTCAATGTCTGGACATCGATAAGGATCTCATTGTCATAGAGAACATCCATGTTGTTGTCCAATTTGTTGGCTGGCTGTGGAAGAACGCCCTTGGGCTCGAGTACACGGTGAACACCGTATTTATTACCTTTTGGTTGCATAAAATTTAGATATAAATGATTAGTTATTAATAAATTATTGTATTTGTCGGTATTTAAATGCAGACTTCAAAGTTAGTGATTTTCTTTGAAATGGACAAAATATTTTTTATTTTGTTATTCTAAAAGTTATTTCAAACTCCTATTTCGGATTCGCAAAATGTTGTTTTGCAGTTGTGTTATTCCTCGGTGACTCCGAGGGTGGTCTTCAGATATTCTAGCAAGGCTTTGCATCCGGCCGTGATGTCGGTATAGGCTTTGTCAAAATCGCGGGTGTACCATGGGTCGGACACCTCGTGGCGGCCGTCGAGACCTGACTCTGAGATGTAATCTAGCAGCAGGTGTATCTTGTCCGCGTTTTTGTCGCCTACTATGTTGATGATATTGTTGACATTGTTGTTGTCCATAGCGACCACTATGTCGCTATCTTTGAACATTTTGACGGTCATTTTCTGCGCCACTTTGTTCTGGCATCCTATGCCGTGAACAGCAAGCACTCGTTTGGCCAGGGGGTAGATAGGGTTGCCTGTCTCCTCGTCGCTGGTCGCGGCCGAGGATATATTGAGGCGGTCGGCTATGCCGGCGTGTGTGGCCATGCGACGCAGGATGATTTCTGCCATAGGACTGCGGCAGATGTTTCCGTGACATACAAATAGGACAGATGTTTTTTTTGTTTCCATTGAAGTTGGTTTAGTCTGTTTGTTGCTGATTGTTAGTTGTATTAAGTTGCCCTTAGGTGATTTTACATTTTGCAAATATACCCAAAAAAAATCATTTTTTTGTATCTTTATGATAATAAATATTAAAAATCTGATCGGAGGCTTTGGCTCGCCCTTTTTTCCAATCTTTTAGGATGTGGCATTGGCTGCGTTCGCGTCTTCCTTTTTTGGCTGCTTTTCTCCTTTCGTTTCTCCCCACTTTTAGCGGACTCATAGCGGACCCATAGCGGACTTATGACCCCAAAAATCGCCCTTGTGATTTGCCGATTTAGTTTCCACTTTTTGTCCTGCTATTGGATGGGGTTGTCAACCGCGGACAAAAATTATTTCTCCCTCATGCACTAAAACACCCAAAACGTTGTTATTGTCATAAATCAAGATTCAGAAATGGCAAAAAAGAGTAGCATACATCCCGTTGTAACCATATTGTCGGTCGCCGTCGCTTTGGCCTTGTTGGCATACATACTCTTTGGAGGGTCGCGAAAACGCGACATCGTGGGGGCGTGGGTCGCCGACACATCGGCCGTTGGGTCGGGCTTCCAGTGTGGCACTCAGGGTATTGCCGCCTCTGTCAACAACAGCACCTATCAATACAACAGCTGGGAGCTTAGCGGCAACAAGATGATTATGCGGGGCAAGCTGTTTCAGGATCGTCGTGTGCGCGACTTTTGCGACACTCTGTTGATAAAGAAACTCTCCTCCTCCGTGCTTGTTGTGGAGCAAGACGGCCGCACAACAAGCTATCACAAAGTGCGTTGACCTTTTGCGACCATATTTTCTTTGCGGCATGCAATATGAATTTTATTTCGGCGTTATAATATATTAATCATAATTAACGTCTTTTTTTTTGTACAAATAGAAATCACTATATGAAACGAATCGCATTGCTGTTATCATTATTCGCCGCCACCTGTTGCGCCGCCGTTGTCGACGCCCAGAATGTCAAGAACGACAAGCATCTCACGGCGGTATTCTCGTATGCCGGATTCTATCATCCCAGCATAGGTCCCTACGTCGAGACATACATCTCCTTCGACGCCTGGAATTTGAACTTCGTCAAGTCGGGCGACAAATACCAAGCTGTTGTCGAGGTCCTCATCACCGTCGAGAGCAACAACGCTATCGGGGGCAACGACACCATCGAGTTTGTCAAGAAATACGACCTCTCCAGCCCTAAGATTGCCAGCCTCGATGCTGACCATTTCAATTTCCTCGATGTGCAGCGTTTCGCCGTCGAAAAGGGATTGCACAAGCTTACAGTCAGCCTCAAGGACAAAAACGCCAACGACGAGGCCACCGTCGTCGAGGAGAATATTGTAATGCTCTACGACGGCAAGCGTGCGGCTATGTCTAGTTTGCAGATGATGGCCAATGTCAAGCCTACCGTCCAACCCAACATACTGTCGCGCGGCGGCTATGATATGGAGCCTTACGTGAACGACTTCCTCCCCGAGCAGATCAAGGAGATTAGCTATTATTGCGAGATTTACAACATCAACCATGAGTCGCGCGAGGAGAATCTCTACAGCGCCTCTTATATCGAACTGCTGGAAACCGGCAAGGTCATCGAATCTACTCAGACAATTCAGCGTATTGGCAACGACACCATAGTGCCCATTTTCGGCACAATGGATATCAGCAAGCTGCCTTCGGGCAACTACAACCTCGTCGTCGATGTCCGCAACCGCCACAACGACAAGCTTCTGTACAAGAAGGTGGCTTTCTTCCGCAGCAATCCCTCCGAGTATACGGGTGTCGAGCAAACTCCTGTCTCGCTCTCCTTTGCCGGTCGCATCAACGACGAGGACAAGCTCAACGAGTATTTGGAGGGTATGGCTCCCATCGCCAACGAGGTGGAGCGTCGCGACATATACTCTCTTATCAAAAAGCCCGGCATCGAGGAGAAGCAACGTTTCTTGTATCTTTTCTGGACACGCCGCGAGGCGCTGAACGCCGAGAGCGCCTGGCTGGAGTATCGCGACAGGATAGAGTATGTCAACAAGAACTTCTCCTGGCCGCGCACCAAGGGTGTGCAAACCGACCGCGGCCGTGTCTATCTCCAGTATGGCCCGCCCGACTTTGTACGCGACGAAAAGAACTTTGTGTCGACACGCTACATGGGTGGCGGCGTCACCATCAACCAAAGCAACGACCCCTCTCAGCGTGTTGTGGGCCTGCAAGGCCCCGATGTGCCCAAGCAGGGTCAGATATTCTACCTGCCCTACCAGTTGTGGCGTTACAACAACTTGCCGGGCGACGATGTCAACCGTTGTTTCATCTTCTGGGACGAGTTCCGCTCGGGATTCTACAGGCTTCTTCACTCCAACGCCAAGGGTGAAGTTCGCGACCCTCTCTGGGAGCGTCGCCTCAGCCAGCAGCAACTCCCCGAGGAGATGCAGGGCGAAGTGGGAGATCAGTTTAACAGAGGCTATTGAACAAACGCGTTTGTTCAATAGCCTCTGTTAACGCTAACGCTAACCTTAACGTTAACGCTAACCTTAACGTTAACCTTAACTTTAACTTTGACATAACTTTGTGTCATTTTAGATTAAAAAAAATCTGAGTGTACAACATTCTTCTACCTGTAGCATATTTGCCTTTGTGGTTGCTCTACGCCCTTTCGTCGCTCTTGTGGCCGCTTGTCTACTATGTGTTCCGGTACCGGGTCAAGGTGGTGCGGAGCAACATCGACAGCTGTTTCCCCGACAAGGACAAGGGTTTCCGACGCCGTCTCGAGCGCAGATACTACCGCCACATGATGGATCTCTTGGCCGAGGGCATATACAATCTCCGCGCTCCTTTGCGGAAGGTCGCCAAGCGTTATGTCTTCGACAATTCTGATATCTTGGAGCCTTACTATCTGGCCAACAAGAGTGTCGTGCTGATGTCGGCTCACTACAACAACTGGGAGTACATGATAACCTCGCTCAACAGCCGCATCAGTCACCATGCCATTGGTGTTGGCAAACCTTTGGACAATAAAGGTTTCGGCAAGTTTATCACGGCTCGTCGCGCCCGCTATGGGACGGAGATTGTCGACCAAACCAACGTCAGGGAGGTGATGCAGTACTACGACCGTTGGCATATCCCCGTCGCCTACATGATGCTCTCCGACCAGTCGCCGAGCAATCCGCATCGCAGCTTGTGGACAACTTTCCTGGGACGCGACACGGCTTTCCTGTTCGGCGCCGAGCATTTCGCCCGCAAGTACCACATGCCCGTCATAATATACGATGTCGTCAAGGAGCGTCGTGGTCGCTATAGGGTGCGTTTCACCCTGCTCACCGACAATCCCGATTCTATGCCTGAGGGCGAGATCACTCGACGCTATGCCCGCCATTTGGAGCGGCAGATCGTCGAGCACCCCGAGTTCTGGCTTTGGAGCCATCGCCGTTGGAAACTTACGCGTGAAGGCAGGATTATGAAAGACGGCAGCATTAAAATAATTGAGAAATTATGAAAATAGCAGTAGTCATACTTAATTGGAATGGGCGGCCGATGTTGGAGCGCTTCTTGCCTTCGGTGATCGAGCACACCTCGCACGTGGCGGAGGTTATTGTCGCCGACAATGGGTCAACCGACGACAGCATAGCTTTTATGCAAAGTCACTATCCTGAGGTGAGGCTGATTCGTCTCGACCGTAACTATGGGTTTGCCGACGGTTACAATCGCGCCTTTGAGCAGATTGAAGCCGACTACTATGTGCTTCTCAACGACGATGTCGAGGTCACTCCTCGTTGGTGCGACGCTGTGGTTGAGATGATGGAGCGTGACGAGAAGATTGCTGTGGCTCAGCCTAAACTGCTTATGTTCGACCAAAAGGACACTTTCGAGTATGCCGGTGGCGCGGGTGGCTTCATCGACAAATATGGCTATCCTTTCTGCCGTGGCCGTGTCTTTTCGACCATAGAGAAGGACAAAGGCCAGTATGACGACAGCTGTGAGATCTTTTGGGCCACCGGTGCGGCTCTTTTTGTGAGGGCGTCGGTATGGAAGGAGCTTGGAGGCCTCGACGGCTCGTTCTTCGCCCACATGGAGGAGATTGACTTCTGCTGGCGATGCAAAAATCACGGCTATAAAGCTATGTATTGTCCCGATAGTGTTGTCTATCATGTCGGTGGCGGCACGCTTCCCAAGAGTTCGCCTTTCAAAACTCAGCTCAATTTCCGCAACAACCTTGCCATGCTCTACAAGAATCTGCCCGACAGGCGTCTGCGTGGCGTGCTGGCGTTGCGTTTTGTCCTCGACTGGGTGGCGGCGTTATCATTTCTGCTCAAAGGCAATGTCGGCGAGTTTAAGGCTGTCTTTGCCGCTCACAAGGAGTTTCGTGAGTGGCTGCCTATGCTGAAAGCAAAGCGTGCCGCTGTCAACCCCCACGAGGTGCCGCACATCATGAATGCCTCTCTTTTGTTGCAGTATCATCTTATGCGTCATCGCACATTCCAAGAGCTTATAGACAAATTCTGAGATGGAAGAGAAAGAGATAGAAATAGATTCTGTTGAGCTTAACGAGGGTGAGGCAAAGGTCGTCAAACGCCCTTGGTTGCGAAGATTGTGGCGTATTACATGGATAACAGCGCTGACGCTGCTGGGTATCGCCCTCCTTATGCCCATTGTGTATAAGTGGGTCAATCCGCCCCTCACTCCGTTGATGGTGCAGCGTTTCTTCCAGCAGCTCACCGAGAAAGGTCGCGAGGTCAATTTCGAGCGCGACTATGTTAGTATTGACGACATATCGCCCAATCTGGTTTCCGCTGTGGTTTCCTCCGAGGATGGCCGTTTCATGCGTCACAAGGGCTTTGATGTTGGGCAGCTCAAGCAAACCTATCGTGAGAACCAGCGTGGTCGCCGCATTCGTGGCGGCAGCACGATTTCCATGCAGACGGCCAAGAATGCCTTTTTGCCCCATCGTCGCAGCTACGTGCGCAAAGCCCTTGAGGCGGGATACACTATGGCTATAGAGAAACTGTGGGGCAAGGAGCGTATAATGGAGATGTATCTTAACATCATAGAGTTTGGCGACGGCATATATGGTTGCGAGGCCGCCGCTCAGCATTATTTCGGCCATTCCGCCAAGACTTTGAGTCGCCACGAGGCGGCTCAGCTGGCTGTGACGTTGCCGTCGCCCATAAAGCGCAACCCCTCAAAGGCGACGCCCTATTTCAAACGCCAAACTTCGGTGGTGGAGGGTCGTATGGCCAAGTACGGACATATTAATCTTAAGGCGAAACCTAAGAGAAAAAGCAAGGAGGACGACGAGACTCTATGGGATTTCCTGCGCTGGGTAAAGAAGCAGAAAAACAAATAAAGCGAACTTAAACAATAAAATGTTGCGATATACGTTGATGTTGTGTAGACATAATGAGAGAAGACATTTTGTGTTGTCTTTAGATTTTTTTATAAAAACAATCAATTAATATCGATGAATTACGAAGAGAAATTCCAAAAGATATCGTCAGCGGCGCAATCCATACTTCCACAGGATGGAGAAGCGTGGCTTTTTGGGTCGCAGGCTCGAAAAACCGCTAACAGCGAATCGGATTGGGATATTCTCATATTGCTTGAAAAGGAAAAAATATCACTTGATGACTACGACATTTATGCATATCCATTCATAGAGTTGGGATGGGATATTGAAGCACCGATAAGTCCAATATTGTACACTAAAAAGAAATGGAAGGAAAGTAGTTTCACTCCTTTTTACAAAAATGTGATGAACGATAGAATAAGATTATGAGCCTATCAGATGACGAAAGAAAAGCATTGGTTGGACTTACTAAATAAGGAGTAAGTATTAGGTAAAGTATTGTAAATAATGAATAAGGTTGTGGATTGAGTCAAATCCACAACCTTAATATTTTTTTAGTATTCCATTTTTCAACACGTTCGGCACATGCGTCGTCATCCTCACTTTATCTCCAGATAAGTGTTGGGCGTTTTTTTAATGTAATACGGCTCGTTGATTTTTTTTTTCGAATTTGGCAAAATATATTTTGTCGCTCGCAATATTTTATTGTAATAATCGTTGTGTTTGGTAGGGTGGAGATTAACCCTTTATAGGTCATTAGAATGACAACTTTTTTTATCAACGCTAAAATAAATAATTGAAATAGATATAATGTCACAAGAAGTTAGAGTAAGATTTGCTCCAAGTCCTACGGGACCTTTGCACATCGGCGGTGTTCGCACAGCCCTTTATAATTATCTCTTTGCAAAACAGAATGGCGGCAAGATGATTCTCCGTATCGAGGACACCGACCAGACACGCTTTGTGCCTGGCGCCGAAGACTATATCATCGAGGCTCTTACATGGTTGGGTATCAAGTTTGACGAAGGTGTCCACATAGGAGGTCCCTACGGCCCTTACCGTCAGAGCGACCGCAAGCCTATGTACAAGCAGTATGCCGACCAGCTGATAAGGGACGGTTGGGCCTACTATGCCTTTGACAAACCTGAGGAACTTGAGGCCAAGCGTAAAGAATATGAGGCTCAGAAGAAGACCTTCCAGTATGACTGCAACACTCGTGGTGAGATGCAGAACAGCCTCAGCCTTCCTGCTGACGAGGTTAATCGCCGTCTTGAGAGCGGAGAGCATTATGTGGTGCGTTTCAAATTCCCCGCCGACACGGAGATAACTGTCCACGACCTCATTCGTGGCGATGTGACTATGAACAGCAATTTGTTGGACGACAAGGTGCTCTTCAAGAGCGACGGCATGCCTACCTACCACCTTGCCAATATCGTTGACGACCATACTATGGCTATAAGTCATGTTATTCGCGGCGAGGAATGGCTCCCGTCGGCGCCTCTGCATGTTATGCTTTACAAGGCTTTTGGCTGGGAGGACACTATGCCTCAGTTTGCCCACCTGCCTTTGCTGCTCAAGCCCGAGGGCAACGGCAAGCTCAGCAAGCGTGACGGCGACAGACTTGGATTCCCCGTGTTCCCGCTCGACTGGCACGATCCCAAGAGTGGCGAGCTGAGCAGCGGATACCGCGAGCGTGGCTATTTCCCCGAGGCTGTGGTCAACATCCTTGCCCTCCTCGGCTGGAATCCGGGTACGGAACAGGAAATCCTCTCAATGGATGAGCTTGTCAAGCTCTTCAATATCGGCCATATCAGCAAGAGTGGCGCGAAGTTCAATGTTGAGAAGGCCAAATGGTTCAACCATGAATATATGCAGATGAGGAGCGACGAGGAGGTCGCGGCTATGTTCCAGCCTATCCTCGACGAGCATGGTGTGAAGGCCGATCACGAGTATGTCGTCAAGGTGTGTGGAATGATGAAGGAGCGCATCAACTTCATCAGCGAGATGTGGGATACGACAAGCTATTTTTTCGAGGCTCCTACGGAGTATGACCCCGCCGCTATCAAGAAACGCTGGAAACCAGGCATGACCACCCACATGGCAAAGGTGATTGAGATTCTTAACACTCAGCCTTTCGAATATGACGCAATCCATAAAGCTCTCCTCGACGAGTATATTCTCGGCAACCAGCTCAATATGGGTCAGGTGATGAACTCGTTGCGCCTCGCTGTGGTTGGCAAGACGGTAGGTCCCGACATGATAACCTTGGTTATGATGCTTGGCAAAGAGGAGACCATACGTCGTGTGCAGCGCGCCATCGACACCATCGGTGAAGTAGAAAACTGAAATCACTTTATAATCAACATGGAAATAATAAAGAAAATGGAAGAAATAAAACAAGACGAATCTGCCGTCACCTTCGAAGCCAATGAGACTATAAACAATGCCGCTGAGCCGAGAAACATCATGCCTGAGCCGAAAGCGCCGGCATGCGGCTGCGACAACGAGAATAAAGGCAAATGCAAATGTCTGCCTATTGTCAATTGTATACTGCTTGTGGGCCTTATACTTATATATATATTCCACTTTACGGGTATTGGCGCCAAGGGTGGCAAGAGCAATGCTAACGCCTCTTCAGCTGTGGCTGTCAGCGAGGGTGGCTTGAGAATAGCCTATGTCAACACCGACACCCTGATGGCAAAATATCAGTATGCCATCGAGCTCAAGCAGAAGGTGGAGCAGGCTGCCGAGAAGCAGGCCGCCTTTGCCAAGCAGGAGGAGGAGTTGCAGGCAGAGTTGCAAAACTATCAGAAAAATGGCGACAAGCTCACTCTTGCGCAGCAGCAGGAGAAAGAGCGCGACCTTAAGGCTCGCTATGAGAAGTTGGCCCGTCTGGAGCAACAGTATGCCAACACCTTGCCTCAAGAGCAGAAAAAACTGCAAGATGAGAGCGACAAAATGACCAACGCTGTGTACAATTTTATACGTGATTACAACGAGGCCAATCAGCAGTTTGACTACATCTTGTCGAAGTCGTTCACAAGCAGTCCTATCCTTTATGGTAAGGAGGTGATGGACATCACCGACGAGATTATCAAGGGGCTCAACGATGAGTACGACAAAGTGAAATCTGAGAAGTAAATCTCGGTAAGAATAACGATAAAGAAAACGCTCCGTGAGTTCGGAGCGTTTTCTTTTTTGGGGTTTGTTGTAGGTGTGGTGTCGCGGCGGATTATGATGTCGCTATCCGCCTTGGTTTTCTATATTCAACGCAACAGCTATCTATTGATGGGGAGTTGGTATCCGATGCTGATCATGAAAGCCTGGTTGGTTCCTGTGTAGGCGTTGCGGTCGGCAGGGGTGTTGTTTTGCTGAGGCTGAGTGGGATCGTTGGATTGTACTTGGTCGAAGGGAGCCAAAACGTCGTCTTTCTTCATCAGGGCTATGAATCCGTGATCCATATAGATGTCGAAGGTGAAGTTGCGCCATTGGTAGCCAACGCCGAGGATGAGACCCACATCAATGCGGCGCATGTGTTTGAAGGAGTTGCGGTCGTCTTTGCTGCCGGTAACATAGGTGTCGTAGTTGTTAGACGACTGAGGCATGGAGGGGGTTACCTGGCGGTCCCACAGGCGTCCGAAGAATCCGAAGTTGAAGTTGGGGCCGAGGAAGAAATTGATGTAGTTGCCGGCGGGCAGCTGAGGCAGCTCGTATTTGAAACCTGCCAAGATAGGTATTTGGATGTACCAGTTGTGGTAGAAGCCCTGACGAATGGAGCGAGGCTCGTTGATCCATACGCGTTGGAAGTTGGTTCCGCGGCGGTTGATGTAGAATCCACCCTGAAGGTAGATGTTTTCCGACCAGGGGTTTTTCCATTCGGTGAACATATAGTCGACGTAGCCGCCGATGCCGAAGCCCATGATGGGTGTGCGAGTGAGAAGGTCGTCGGAGATATAAGCCACGCCGTTGTTGAGGCGGGCGCCATAGTGTACGAACTGAGCTTTGGCGGAAATATTGAGAGCCAAAACAAAAGCGATGATTGTTAGAATCTTCTTCATTGTGTTGATGACATTATATATCAATACTTTGGACTATTTTTCGCCCAATATAACATGGTACAAAGATACAAAAAATCCCGTACTTGGCGGGATTTTTTTAAAATTTTGTCAAAAAGCGTCAAATAGATGTCAGCCAACAGGTGTGTTGTTTGGCTGAAAACTATTATCCTGCTTGAATCAAATACCGGTCTGAATCCTAACGAACTATTTGGTATTATTGAGTAGAGTTAGAGTTTTCTTTCGATGAAGTCGGTCATGAGTTTGTAGAGGTTGAGGCGAGTGTTGCCGCCGTAGATGCTGTGGTTTTTGTTGGGGTATACGCGGAGTTCGAATTGTTTGTCGGCTTTTTCGAGAGCTGTGATGAGGTCGAGAGCGTTTTGGAAGTGGACATTGTCGTCACCGGTGCCGTGGACGAGGAGGTAGTTGCCTTTGAGGCGGTCGGCGTAGTTGATGGGTGAGTTGTTGTCGTAGCCGTCGGGGTTGTCTTTAGGACGCTGGAGGAAGCGTTCGGTGTAGATGTTGTCGTAGTAGCGCCATGTGGTTACAGGTGCTACGGCGATGGCGCTTTTGAAGACGTCGTTGCCTTTGAGGATACAAAGTGAGGAGAGGTAGCCGCCAAAGCTCCATCCGAAGATACCTATGCGGTTTTCGTCGATCCAGGGTTTGCGTCCGAACCATTTAGCTGCCTCGATGGCGTCGATGCACTCGTAGTGGCCGAGGTTGCGGTAGGTTATTTTTTTGAAGTCGGCGCCACGACCGCCGGTGCCACGACCGTCGAAGCAGGCGACGACATAGCCTTTCTGGGCCAGCATGCGGAACCAGTTATAGTCGCTCCATCCGTAGCTGTTGGTCACCTGTTGGTTGCCAGGACCGCCGTAGACGTAGAAGAAGAGCGGGTACTGTTTGCTTTCGTCGAAGTCGGCGGGCTTGATGATGTAGTAGTTGAGTTCTACGCCTTCGTCGGTTTTGAGGGTGCCGAATTCTTTCTTCTCGTTGCCATATTCGTTGAGGCGTTGCTGCAAAGCGCTGTTGTCCTGCAACACTTTGACGATTTTGCCGTTGGCGTCGTGGAGGGTGTAGCGAGGAGCTGTGTTGGCGCTGCTGAAGTTGCAGATGTAGTATTTGCATCCGTTGCTGAAGGTGGCGTTGTAGGTGCCGAGGATGTATTTGTTGTCTTTGATGCCGTCGCGGCCGAAGCCGTCGTTGATTTTGTTGTTGGCGTCGTAGTTGAGGCAGATTTTTTTCTTGCCTTTGAAGTCGATGACGTAGAGGTCGGTATTGATGGGACTGCTTTCGTGGCTGCGGAAATAGATCTTCTGATTTTTCTCGTCGATGCCGCAGATGTTGACGACGTCGAAGTCGCCGGATGTTATTTGGCGTATGAGTTTGCCGTCGAGGCCATAGAGGTAGATGTGGTTGAAGCCATCTTTCTCGCTAGTGATGAGGAATGATTTGCCGTCGTTGAGGAATTTCCATGTGTCGGGGACTTCGACGTAGGCTTTGTCGTTCTCGGTGTAGAGGGTGGTTATTTTGCCTGTGGTGGCGTTGGCAAGGAGGAGCTCCATGTTGTTTTGTAGGCGGTTCATGCGCATGAAGGCGAGAGTGTTGGGGTCTTTGGTCCACTGCATGCGAGGTAGGTATTGGTCGTTTTCGCTCCCGGTGTTGAGACGCATAGAGGAGTTTTTGTCGAGGCTGTAGATGAAGATGTCGACAATGGAGTTGTCCTCGCCGGCTTTGGGGTATTTGTAGAAGTAGTTTTCGGGATAGAGTCCGCCCCAGGTCTGCATAGTGAATTCGCGGACATTGGATTCGTCGAAGCGGTAGTAGGCAATATGGCGGCTGTCGGGGCTCCAGTAGAAGCCTTGTGTTATGCCGAATTCCTCCTCATAGACCCAGTCGGTGGTGCCGTTGATGATGTTGTTGATGTAGCCGTCGGAGGTTATTTGGTGTTCCACTTCGCCGTCGATATCCATGTAGTAGAGGTTGTTGTCGCGAACATAGGCGACTTTGGTGCCGTCGGGAGAGAAGGTGGTGAGGCGGAGTTTGCCGTGTTTGGAGATTTTGACGAAGGCGTTGTTTTGGACGTCGTAGATGTAGTAGTCGCTGACGCCGCTGTGGCGGTAGATGGGCTCGAAGCCACTGCTGAGGAGTATCTTTTGCTCGTTGTCGGAGAACTCATAGCTTTCGATAGGGGGCAGCGGACGAGCTTTCTTGTCCATGGAGGGGCCTCCGAAGTTGCAAACCAGGCCTTCGCTTTCGCCGGTTTTGTAGGAGTATTTTTCGATTCCGTTGCGGGTGAGGATGCAGTAATGCTCGCCGTCTTGCATGGAGCGGATGCTTTGTATGCCGCGGGGTGAGAATGTGCCTTTGGCCCAGATGTCCTCTAGTGTGATTTGTTTTGTCTGTTGTGCCATAGCGCAGCTGAGAGCCGCGAACAGGGAGAGTAGGAGGGATATACGTTTCATTTCAGATTATTATTTTAAAAATGCTGGTGATTTGATTATTTATCTAATGTTCATGAAGTTGGACTTTTGTCCATTTTTGTTTAGAAGTGCAAATTTACACAAAAAAAAGGATTTTGTGGTGGTGAACGGAATTTAATACTTTTTTTGTTGAGGGTTAAAGCTTTAATAATAGAGGATGTTTAGGGATTGCGTCTAAGTACTATTTGATAACCTTAACGGGCCTACGGAAACGCTAACGTTAACCTTAACCTTAACTTTGCTCGCTGGCGCTCGCCTTTCTTTTCATTACAGAAAAGGACAGAAAAAACAGAAAAAAACAGAAACTTTTGCCTGCGGCAGGCTA